>NZ_CP200036.1:1515000-1984756 GCF_053795145.1 Bartonella sp. B39 | reverse complement strand
CTTTCATCCTGATAAAAATAAAATTTTGTCCTGCCAAACAGCTAAAAACAAACTTAGCAAAAGCAAAACACCCTACCCCAAATAAGACTACTTATCCCCCCCTAGGATAGTTTCATTACAACCCCACAAACAAAGATGACCAATAAGATTTTCTTGCCCTCATGATACGATCCATTCTTCTAAAATGGTAAACATACCGATCAAGAAAATTAAAAAATGTCGGAATACCTATCTAAAATAAGAGCTCATAATAGACTAAACTAAAGAACCTTACACTCAATGTAACATAGGACTATGAGATAATGTGACCCCTGTACATTTTTAATTTCCATAAGAACCATACAAAACAGCAGAGGTAAAATGCAAGGGGTCAAAAAAAATCTAAAGTCTCTAAAAAACCGCTATAAATCTACTCATATAAACAAGGAATGAGAAAAATAATTGATTCAATTCATTTTTTTTCTCTAAATTTACCAATAATTAAAGAATCTTTTCAGATTAAAAAAAAAAAATAAAAACGCTTGACAAAAAATACTCTGCAAAAATTCACAAAGGTTGTGGATAACCATACAAATTATACAAATTTTCTCTCCCTTTTCATGGAAAGAATCGCTGCAAATTCCCCTCCTTTAAAAGCGTAGGATTTTCTAAATAAAAAAACCAGCATCCATAAAGACGCTGGTTTGATCCCTAAAAAATTTTTTTAACAAAATCGCAAAAGCTTAAACGTTAAGAGCCTTCAAACGTTTTGCTAAACGCGATACCTTTCGTGCTGCAGTATTTTTATGAAAAACCCCTTTGGAAACAGCACGCATAATTTCAGGTTCAAAATTCTTAAATGCTATTTCCGCACATGCCCTATCGCCATCAGCCAAAGCATCATCAAACTTACGTATGAAGGTACGAACGCGTGAACGGCGAGCCCGATTAACCTGGGTGCGCGCCGCAACTTTGCGCACCGCCTTTTGAGCTGAAGGTGTATTCGCCATAAATATATCTCTCTTTCAATACATTGGACAGGATCAGTATAAACGATACTTCTACCAACACGAACAAATCCAATCAACACTATAAAGTTGTTGACAACTGCACAGCTTATAATGCAATCCTCAAGCTAACGTCAATCGAATTTTCAAGGAAAGATGCAAAAAACAAAGCCAAATCCCTTGAAACCTACATTCATAATTTAAAATCATTCCTCAATGAACAATGCATTTAAACTGCCAGATTACGCAAAACATATTGCAAAATTCCGCCATGATGCAGATAATCCAGCTCATCTTCAGTATCGATACGGCACAATAATGGAACAGCTTTTATCTTTCCATCAGCAAAAGTGATTGTAGCCACAATTTTCTGACGGGGTTTTAAGTCATGAATTCCTTCAATCGTTACCTTTTCATCTCCTCTTAAACCAAGTGATTGCCAACCTACACCCGTTTCAAAAACAAAGGGTACAATCCCCATACCAACGAGATTAGAGCGATGAATCCGCTCAAAAGACTGAGCAATCACCGCTTTTACACCAAGAAGATTGGTACCCTTAGCCGCCCAATCACGAGATGAACCGTTGCCGTATTCAATACCAGAAAAAACAACAAGCGGAACGTCTTCCCGCTTATACGCCATTGCTGCATCATAAATCGTTTGTTCTGTTCCTGATGGATAATGAACTGTATAACCTCCTTCACGACCATTCTCCCCTAACATAAAGTTACGAATGCGAATATTGGCAAAAGTCCCCCTCATCATAACTTCATGATTCCCACGACGCGTGCCGTACTGGTTAAAATCAGCTACTTTAACCCCATGATCAGTTAAATATTTTCCAGCAGGAGAATCAGCTTTAATAGAACCAGCAGGAGAAATATGATCTGTCGTGATTTTATCACCAAACAAACCTAAAATTCGTGCTTCTTTAATATCTGATAGAATCTCAGGGATTTTCTGCATATTATCAAAATAAGGCGGATTGCGCACATACGTTGATTGCTCATCCCAAGAATAAGTAACACCCGTGGGAGCTTGAACTTTTTGCCAATTTTCATCTCCCTTAAAAACATCCGCGTATTTTTCAACAAAAATCTTACGTGTAATATTCTTCTCGATAAATCCCTGTATCTCTTTAGAAGTTGGCCAAATGTCTCTCAAGTAAACCGGTTGCCCATCTGAACCTTCACCAAGAGGTTCTTTGGTTAAATCTTTACGCACTGTTCCAGCCAAAGCGTGTGCGACAACGAGCGGTGGCGATGCTAAATAATTAGCTTGCACATCAGGCGATACACGCCCTTCAAAATTACGGTTTCCTGAAAGAACTGCAGCAGTGATTAAACCATTATCATTAATCGTTTTTGAAATAGCTGGATACAAAGGACCAGAATTTCCTATACACGTCGTGCATCCAAAACCGACTAAGTTAAACCCTAGTGTATTTAAATCTTTTTGCAGACCTGAATTGATAAGATAGGCCTCAACAACTTGCGAGCCAGGTGCAAGAGAAGTCTTAACCCACGGTTTACTCTTGAGACCTTTCGCTACAGCATTACGCGCCAAAAGACCTGCAGCAATAAGAACACTTGGATTTGATGTATTCGTACAAGAAGTAATTGCAGCAATCACCACATCACCATGACCAAGTGTGTATTCCTTACCTTCAACCTTATAGCGGTCATCTTGCCCAACAGTCTTCTTATAGTCACTAGACAATGCTACCTCAAAACCCTGTCCAACACTTTCTAATGCAATACGCCCTTCAGGACGTTTAGGACCGGCCATAGAAGGCACAACACTTTCCATATCTAATTCAATTGTATCACTAAAAATGGGATTGACGATCATCTCATCATGCCACATCCCCTGTGCTTTGGAATAAGCTTCCACTAGAGCAATCCGACTTTCATCACGCCCCGTCATATTAAGATAACGCACTGTTTCTTTGTCAATTGGAAAAAAACCACAGGTTGCCCCATATTCTGGTGCCATATTCGCAATCGTTGCCCGATCAGCGAGTGTCATGTGCTCCAAACCTGGACCAAAAAATTCAACAAATTTACCGACAACACCCTTCTTGCGTAAAATTTGCGTAACCGTCAATACTAAATCAGTAGCAGTTACGCCCTCTTTAAGCCTACCTGTTAGACGGAAACCAATCACTTCAGGCAACAACATAGAAACAGGCTGGCCTAACATTGCCGCCTCTGCTTCAATACCACCAACACCCCAACCTAAAACGCCTAAACCATTCACCATAGTTGTATGCGAATCAGTTCCAACACAAGTGTCAGGATAAACTGTCTGCGACCCTCTCTCATCCTTTAGCCACACACATTGTGCTAAATATTCTAGATTCACCTGATGGCAAATTCCCGTCCCTGGAGGAACAACGCGAAAATTTTGAAAAGCTTGCTGTCCCCACTTAAGGAAACGATAACGTTCGCTGTTGCGTTCATATTCACACTCAACATTGTCGTTAAAAGCCATACGATTACCAAAATAATCAACGATAATGGAGTGATCGATGACGAGATCAACAGGGATAAGAGGATTGATTTTTTCAGCGTTTCCTCCAAGTTTGACCATAGCATCACGCATCGCAGAAAGGTCGACAACGGCAGGAACGCCTGTAAAATCTTGCATAAGAACACGTGCGGGGCGATAGGCAATTTCCGCACCAGCAGCGCCTTTATCATTTAACCACTTAGCAACGTTTAGAATATCTTCTTTTTTGACCGAACGCCCGTCTTCAAAACGTAATAAATTTTCAAGAATCACCTTCATTGAAAACGGTAAGCGAGAAACACCTTGAAGTCCATTCTTTTCCGCTTCAATCAAACTATAATAGTTATATTGCCTACCACCAACATTCAAAGTTCTGCAACAATTAAAGCTATCAATTTGAGTCACAACTGTCTACCCTCATACTACAAACCATACAATTTCTCGGAACAAACAACACAAACTACGAGTCAAGGTCGCAGCTTGAGTGCAGACGTAACCACCCCTGCCTTCCATTTCCTTCTCTACCTTTTTATCAGCAAATTCGGAAATCGGCACTAAAGACCATTCTACACCAAATCTTGATGTAACGCACTCCTTATAGAACTATTTCTAGAACTATTCTAGGTACAATTGTATAAAAAACGTGTTTTTTTATCTTATAATGCAATAAAGATTATAGGAAAAAGCAAAATAGGTAAGCACATGATGTTATCGGGAAAAAATTTGGCAGCTCACAGGAACGAAGAAGTTCTGTTTCAGGGTCTCTCCTTCTGTTTGTTTCCACAGCAGCTTATGACAATTACAGGTCCAAATGGAATCGGAAAATCTACATTACTGCGAATCATTGTTGGTCTTCTTGAAGCTGCAGAAGGTAATATAATACTTAAAGACCAAGAACAAACATATCCGGTAGCAACTGCGTGTCATTATCTTGGCTCTCAAAATGCTATGAAACCCTTTTTATCCGTCATCGATAATCTGCAATTTTGGTCAACATTTTACGGACAACATCTACGTTATCCGCATGAAGCCCTCGCTGACATTGGTCTTTCTGATCTTGAACACTTATCATTCAATGTTCTATCAACCGGACAAAAAAGACGTGTAGCCATTGCTCGCCTTTTGCTCTCCTATCGTCCTATTTGGATTTTAGATGAACCAATATTAGGGACTGATAGCCATGCTCAAACTCTCCTTACCAATATTTTTCAGTGCCATCTAAATCAAGGCGGTATGATTATTGCTGCAACTCATAATCCCCTAGGCATTCCGGAAAACCATAAAATTGCTTTGGAAAAATTCTTACCTTCCCAGGAGTGAAAAGAATGAAAGCACTGTTCTGGCGTGATATTAGATTAATCTTAGCACCACAAGCTTCTTCGTTAACAGGACTTTTGTTTTTCATCACTGTTATCATGATAACTCCTTTCACCATTGGGCCAAATCCTAAAGTTCTCGCACAAATAGGTCCAGGTATATTATGGATTGGAGCCCTTCTCGCAGGGCTTCTAAACTTAAATAAACTTTTTCAAACCGATCGTGATGATGGAAATCTCGACCAGTTCATCATTTCTGGACAAAGACAAAGCTTCACACTGATTGTATTTACCAAATGCCTTGCCCATTGGGTAGGAACGATGCTTCCTCTTATTTTTGTTACTCCTATTTTAGCACTCATGCTTCATTTAAATGCTACGATAACTTTCACAACGATACTCACTCTCTTATGCGGAACACCAGCCATTATTTTCATCGGCGCTATAGGAGCAGCCCTTGCAACGTCATTGTCGCACAGCACTCTTCTCATTTTTATCATCATCTTACCATGGATTATTCCAATCATGATTTTCGGTGTTTCAGCTGCTACAGCTCCAATAAATCCGAATGTTTCTTTTCTCACTTCCTTGACTCTTCTTATTGCTTTTTCACTTCTTTTAAGCCTTTTTAGCTCTTTTGTTGCCGCTATAACGCTCAAGCTTTTATCAGAATAGTAAAAGATGATTGCCGTAAAGCAAAACTCTCCCTATTATAAATCTCATGAATAAAGCATCTCGCATACATAAAATGAGGTCACTCCCAACAAGTTTAACCCGTTTTATGGAAATAAGCAGTGTTGTTTTGCCTTGGCTAACTGGTATAACATTATGTCTTCTTGTCTTAGGATTTGTCCTGATTATGCATTCTCCTGATGACTATCAGCAAGGTATCACCGTCAAAATTATGTATATTCATGTACCCTTCGCGTGGCTCTCTACATCTTGTTATATCATCATAAGTACTGCTGCATTAGGAAGTTTGATTTGGAGGAATCATCTTGCTGATGTAGCACTTAAATGTGGTGCGCCCATTGGAGCAATCTTTACAGCTTTGGCTCTGATGACAGGTGCGCTTTGGGGACGCCCGACATGGGGAACATGGTGGGTATGGGACGCACGGCTCACATCAGTTTTAATCCTACTTTTTATTTACCTTGCCATTGTCATGCTTGCTCGCGCTTTTGATAACCAAGAAAAAGCTGCACACGCTACAGCAATTCTCACACTCGTGGGATTTGTGAATATCCCCATTATCAAATTTTCCGTTAATTGGTGGAATACATTGCATCAATCAGCATCGCTTTTGCGTTCAGGAGGCCCAACAATCGAACGTGCTATGTTATGGCCCCTCATAACAATGATATTTTGCTTCAGCTTTATGTTTATTTTGCTCTATTTGATGGCTATGCGAAACGAAATCAATCGTCGTCATATTCAAATACTTCAGATCAAAAAAGCCCGTTGTCCACAACATCAGGACTCTTCACCATGCTCGACCTAAATAGCATTCACGGCAGACTTTTGGGAAATCTCTCTCAACAAATTGACTGGTTCCTTGGTACCCTTCACCGCGAGCAGATTGTTTTTTTGAGCTACATGCTTTCCGCAGTCTCTCTCTTGTGTCTTATTGGGCATATCCTTTGCAAAGCTGTATACCAAAAAAAAATCCTCCAACAGCTAAACAAAAAAGAGCTGTTTCGAAAAGAAAAATATAATGAAAACTACCCCTCAAAAACCTAAAAAGAACATACCATTGCCCCTCCTTTTATGTCTTTTTGGTCCATTTGTGTGTGTTTTTCTTCTTATGATGTTTTTTTTCTACTTTACGAGTAACAAACATCCCAATGATACTTCTCTTCTTGCAAATACATTCGCTGAAAAACCAGTTCCTAAAACACGTCTTCCTCTCCTTGATAATGAAAACCATTTTCTTGATTCAGAACAATTTAAAGGACGCGTAACATTGGTCAATTTTTGGGGATCTTGGTGCTTATCCTGTCGCGAGGAACATCTCCTTCTTATGAAGATTGCACAAGATCAACGTTTTGATCTTATTGGCATTAATTATAAGGATAGCAAAGAAAACGCACAACGCTTTCTGAACATTTTTGGTAATCCTTTTAAAGTTATCGGTTTTGATGTTTCAGGTCATATAGCTATTAACTGGGGGGTGTATGGACCACCAGAAACCTTCCTTTTAAATAAAGAGAGCATTATTATTGCTAAACATGTTGGACCCTTAACATGGCAAACTTATCAGAAAAAAATCCTGCCAAAAATTGAAAAAGCTATCATGACAAAAAATTCAACATATTGATTCATAAAGTTAATTTATCATTTTCCTCTATTGAATAGGGACATCATTAGATTTTTTTATTTCATCCTACCTTAAATAAATCCTCAAAAATGTTTATTTGCACGTCACAACAAGAAGCGATGTATAGATAAAAATTGTTTGAGGAAAAGGGGAATATAAGAGAGGATACAACATTGGAAATTGAGAAATATAATGATAGTATTGGCCTCTATTTTCATAAGCATAGCAATGTTTCTATCCTTTATCATTCTTGAATTGTACCATTCTCACGCATGATAAGATTTGGGGCAAGAGAAGAGATTTCCTTTAGATAAATATGTTAATTAACAAATAGTGTTGTTCTTCGTGCGAGGCACAATTCCACTACAGAGCACAAAAGGCAAAAAAAAGATGAGACATCTATCCAATATCTACTGTTTTTAAAATACTGCTGTAAAGACTTTAGGAAATTGTAAGACTGAAGTAAAAAAAATGATGAAAATGGACAACAATTTGCATCTTTGCAGCACGTCATCACACAATGATACGAAAAAATAATACGCAAATAAACTCTTTGATGAAAAGGATCCTCATATTCATGAGAAACCTCACCTTCGCAAATTTCTCTCTTATAACAGAATTATATGTTAATGGCTAAGATAGAGAAAGCAATATGAAATTACACTGCAAATTTTATATTCTTATCCGTCGTCTTTCAGATATTGGTTGAAATGCTATCTTAGCATGAAAAGCACAGTAAGGACTATTTTCACCAGAATCAGCACCACAAAAATGAAAATCTGATGCTAAAGGATCTCCTACAGGCCATCTACATGTATTTTCACTCAATTGTAGAAGATTAAGCTGGCGTGATATAGGCACAACTACATTTGATGTCATAGGCACATCCATTTCTGTTACATCTTCCGCTACAAACTCCGTCTTTAAAGCTGTCACTCCAACATCGCAAGATGCAGCATTTGTTGGCAAGACCGTCGATGGTGTGCGCCGCACACGTGGAGATGGAGACGAAGACGATGGACTAGCAGATACCTTTTGTGCACGCGACGCCCCTTGTGCTGTCTTGCCACGCCCTGGTAATTTTAATCGGTGCACTTTACCAATTACTGCATTCCTACTAACCCCACCTAACTGAGCAGCAATCTGACTTGCACTTAACCCCTCACTCCAAAGCTTCTTAAGAAGTTCAACGCGTTCATATGTCCAACTCATATCGGCACTCCATTCTGATCACATCATTGAGAGGCACTCCTTTACCCCTTCAAATGTTTCAATCATATTTTCAATGAGCCAAATGAAAAATTTTCATCTCTATCCGAGCACAAAAAAACTTCACTCAACCTATGGAATTCACAAACTGAAACACAACCTTGCCTGCTAAGTTAAATTACAATATGCACTAACTCTATGACAAGTGCCTTTCCCTCTTTAGGAGTCTATTTAGAACGTTTTCCCCAACTTGCGAATCAATCATAGGTCAAACTATCGTTTTTACCTAAGGCTTTTTCCTGTAGATGTTCTTTGCAAACCCTTCATTAGCTTTTTACCAATCGGTGCAATGATCTATAATGCCAGTAATTGATCGCAATGAAATACTGATTGTACTGTGCTCAAAGATAAAAAATGCAATGTGTTTTGTTTGCAGCATTGTTTTATTTGTTGTATTGCGGATTGAGAACATAAAGGAAATAATGATGGACGTTAGAACGATACAGCCACTTTACCAATGCTGTGCTCGACGTAATTTGCATTTCAAACAAGGCAATGGTGTATGGCTCATTTCCGATAAAGAAGAGCGTTATCTTGATTTCACGTCTGGCATTGCTGTTAACGCATTAGGGTATGCACATCCAAAACTGGTTAATACTCTCAAAATACAAGCTGAAAAACTTTGGCATGTTTCCAATCTTTTTCAATCACCCGAACAAGAGGCTCTTGCTGCACGTCTTTGTGCAAACAGCTTTGCTGATAAGGTCTTTTTTTGCAATTCGGGTGCTGAAGCATTGGAATGCGCATTCAAAACTGCTCGTCACGCTCATTATGCATCTGGCCATCCAACACGCGTTGAAATTATTACTTTTGAAGGTGCATTTCATGGACGCACACTGGCAACGCTTGCTGCTACCGGAGAAGAAAAATATCTTAAGGGTTTTGGTCCTAAAGCTGGTGGATTTATTCAAATTCCTTTCTGTGATGAAAACGCTTTGCGTAAGGCTGTCAATAAAAATACCGCTGCCATCCTTATTGAACCCATTCAGGGAGAAGGAGGAATACGAACGGTTTCTTATGAATATTTAAAATTTTTGCGTAAAATATGCGATGATAATGATCTGTTATTGATTTTAGATGAAGTCCAAACAGGCATTGGACGAACAGGGAAGCTTTTTGCTTACGAATGGAGTGATATCACACCTGATATTCTTACCCTCGCAAAGGGACTGGGTGGCGGATTTCCGCTGGGAGCTTGTCTTGCAACAGATAAAGCTGCAAAAAGTATGACACCGGGAACCCACGGATCAACTTTTGGAGGAAATCTTCTTGGGATGGCTGTAGGCAACAGTGTTCTTGATATCATATTGGAACCGGGTTTTCTCGACCATGTTCAGCACATGGGTTATAAGCTAAAAAAGGGACTTTCAACCATTCTGAGCACTTATCCTGAAATTATCTGTGCAATTCAAGGCGTAGGCCTTATGGTGGGAATTCAGTGTGTTATTCCTTCTCATGTTGTCGTTAATGCCTTAGAAAATGAACGTCTTTTATGCGTTAATTCTGGTAATAATATTGTGCGTTTATTACCTCCCCTTATTATAACAGAAGAAGAAATATATGAAGGCTTACATCGTATTGAAAAAGCAATTGCTCATCTTTCGTAAATGAACCTAATAAAGGCAAGTAATCATACCATGACAAATGCTTCTCACCACTTCACTGACTTATCTATTTTAACCCCGTATATAGCACGCACTCTTATCGACTACGCAAAAATCCTCAAAAAAAATCTCAAAGCAGGAAAAGATTCAAAACCCTTTGTTGGTAAAACACTAGCGATGATTTTTGAAAAACCGTCCACACGAACGCGTGTTTCATTTGATATCGGTATGCGTCAGCTTGGTGGGAACACGATCATGTTAACAGGCTCAGAAATGCAGCTCGGTTATAGCGAAACTATCGCTGATACAGCGCGTGTATTATCACGTTTTGTGGATATTATCATAATACGCACAACAGCACATCACCGGATGCTCGAACTGGCACAATATGCCCAAGTCCCTGTTATTAATGCCCTCACAGATGACAGCCATCCCTGCCAAATTCTAGCGGATATCCTAACCTACGAAGAACATCGTGGACCAATCGCCGGCAAAATATTTGCTTGGATGGGAGATGGCAATAATGTTCTCCATTCCTTGATCGAAGCAACGGCTCTCTTTAATTTTCATTTACGCATTGCCACACCAAAAGGTAATGAACCACAAGAAAAGTACGTTAACTGGGCACGTGAGTGCGGAGCCAATATTATGCTCACAAACAACCCTCAAGAAGCTGCTAAAGACGCCGATTGCATTATGACCGACACATGGGTTTCCATGGGGCAAGAATTTCGCACCCGTAGTCATTCTATTTTCCAGCCTTATCAAGTTAATGAAGCTTTAATGAAATTAGCTAAACCCAATGCCCTCTTCATGCATTGTCTGCCTGCTCATCGTGGCGAAGAAGTCGTAGATTCCGTAATCGATGGACCGCATTCTGTTGTTTTCGATGAAGCTGAAAACCGTCTTCATGCTCAAAAAGCAATTCTTTCTTGGTGTTTACAAGATGCATTTTTCTCTCCACAATAGCCTGCCAAAAAAAGTCATATAAAAGGCAAAGATATGAGTGAAGATGATACTGTTATTCCTTTTCAAGTTGAAGAACTTGATATCCGTGGACGTGCTGTGCAACTTGGGGAAACTTTAAATTCTATTCTCACAAGACATCAATATCCTGAACCGGTCTCTTACCTTCTCGCAGAAGCTTTAGTCTTAACCGTCCTGCTTGGGACCTCCCTAAAACTTAAAGGAAAATTTATTTTACAAACCCATTCCAATGGACCAGTTAGTATGTTGGTGTGCGACTTCTCTCCTCCATCCAATCTACGAGGGTACGCTCGTTTTGATGAAGAAAAGCTAAGACGAGCAATAGCCAATGATCAAATATCTTCAGAGGCACTTCTGGGAAAAGGCACTTTAGCCTTCACAATTCACCAAGGTGCCCACACGCAACATTATCAGGGGATCGTTGCATTAGATGAATCAAATTTACAAGAAGCCTCCCGTGCCTATTTTGACCAATCAGAGCAAATTCCCACCGATATCCGCCTGGCAGTCGCTATATTGGTCAACCGCGATAAAAAGGGTAAATCACAAAAAAACTGGCGAGCAGGAGGACTTTTAACCCAACTCTTGCCTCAGGTATCGTCTCATCATAAAATATATCAACCCAATAAAAAACCAGAAGAAACTAAAACCCGCGCTCAACTTGAAAACCAATGGCAAGAAGCCAAAGCACTGACAAAAACTATTGAAAGTGTGGAATTGACCGATCCCCAAGTTGGCAGTAAACAGCTATTGTTCCGTCTTTTCCATGAACAGGGTGTCAGAGTTTTTAATCCCCTTCCTCTTATTGATCAATGTTCCTGTTCACGCGAAAAAATTAAAGAAATACTGGAAAGCTTTCCCCTTGATGAACGTAACAAAATGATTGAAAATAATTATATTTCAGTCACATGTGAATTTTGTTCAACAACTTACCGTTTTAAAGTATAAATTCAATTCTATAAAATAATACACACGAATGATCAGCAATAACAGCTTACTAAAAAAAACAAACTAGCTTCAGACTAGAGTTAATAGGAATCTTTATCCCCTAAAGCAAGCAGCCTTAAATAAAGAGAGTTGCAAATGAAAAAACTAGCCAACGCACCATTTCTCACTTCAATGGCTCTGTCTACAATAGCTTCAGCCTCCACACTGAACCTGAAAATTCTCAATCCTGGAGTTGAAGAAATTTTTCCTGTTACATCCGCGCTAATTTGTGGCAACCATGATGCTATACTTATCGACGCGCAATTTCAAAAAAAGTATGCTCAACACCTTGTTGATATGGTTAAAAAATCGAAAAAACTAAAATATATTTTTATCTAACATAGTGACCCTGGTTATTATTTTGGACTACATAAAATTAAAAAAGCGTTCCCTCAAGCACAAATAATATCAACTGCACAAACGGCGTATCTAATCTCTGCTACCAAAAATGCGAAGAGAAACGTGTGAAAAAAACAATGGGAACTGATGCTCTAGAAGAATTATATATTCCTTATGCTGTAACCTCTCATAAATTGATTATTAATGTCCAAGATATCGATATTCGACAGAATGGAAATGATACAACGCATAGTTATCTATAGATCCATTCCCTTAAAACCTTACTTGGTGGCATCTCAGTATCAACCGGCGGACATCTTTGGATAGTTGATACATCAAACATTTAGGGTATTTATTTTTGGATAAAGAACATTGAAGATATGCCAATTACTGAAACCAGGAAAAATCATCACCGGACACTATATTAAAAATGATACATCTCCGACATTGCTTGATTTTGTAAAAAATATCTTACTAACTACAAAAATACTGCCATCTCACATAAGGACTCTACCAGCATTAGTTCTGATATGAAGAAAAAATATCCTGATCTTGCTAGTCAACAATCTCTTGAGTTTGGAGCAAAAGTTTTTACCGGTGAAACTCCTCGGCATATAAACTATCCTTATCTCTCTATTGGCAAAGCAGCGGAAGTGAACTTTGGTGGAGCTGTTTTTGAACTTAATTTCTATGATAACCGAAAAATGTCATTTAAAGGAACATCTGGCGTTTTTAAAAGCACCGAAGATCTAGTGGAATATACCGCTATTGAAGTCAGTAAAAATGTATTCATGGTTTGCTGGCATGATCCTAAAATAAATTCTAATGTCGTTCATGTTCAAGATTGGAATACAAGAGCAGTCTACAATAATATCGCGGCAAAATAAAATTCATTCACCCATATGAAAGGAACGATCAAAATTCAATGACACATCTATAGAAAGTAGATATCTGCTTTCTATTTTTCTTTTTTGTATTTCCAAAGGGCTAGTGCGTACAGCCTGTCTTTTGTTATATTTTCTGTGCTCATTAGCTTTGTGCCGATCTTAATTTTTTTACTTATTGTGTGAACTCCTTAATCCCCACTATAACATACTCAATCTTTTCTAATGTTATCACTTCCTTATTGGTTTGGTGAACTTCTTTTCCCTATTTCTTCAACTTCTGAAAAATCAGACCTTACATAACGCTCGCAGCAAGTACAGACATTCCGGTAAATGATACAAGCCGTCGTCCACATTATCTTCTATTACCATATTCGCAATTTTATGATTCATAATAAAAAATTTGGTTTTTTTAAATATACATACGCCTTATCAATAAATTTCACAATTTCATACGTTTCCTATTATATGAGCTAAGTTATATTAGAATTAGTACGAAATCTTCAGCCATAGGTAATTCTGCAAGAAAAATCGATAACACGCCAGTGAATCGTCAATAACAATATAATCAAAGCTAGATCCAATCTGTGCTATCTCTTTAAAAACTATTGCATCCAGAAAACTAAAAATTGAAAATGATATAATTCATCCTAACGCGCTACAGCTCAATCTAGTTTAATGCCATAGCTTAAAATATGTGTGCAAATGAACAAAACACACATATCCTCGAGAACAAGAAATGAGCGCAAAGGTTATAATCAATGCAGTTTTTTCTAAACTGCTCTTTCGTTCTAATAGTCCGATTATCTCTAATTTATGCTTTTCAGTTTTTTCGTTTTGCAATTATACAGAAAATAATAAAAAGCACATAAATATCAGAAAAATCCACCCAAAAAACTCCTGAAATTCTGGTTTATTAAGCTATATAGTTGATTATATTGCAAAGAGAACCATTACCTACGCAAATGCCATACCTAAAACTGATCTTAAGCCAAGATAGCCCAAACAACATCATACCATTTTCTCAGGCATAAAACGGCGCAACTGAACATAAAGCGCACCACCACCACCATGCTGACGAGCAGCTTGCTCAAATGCACGAACGTAATATTGAAAAATCGGCGTTGATAACCAATGTGGGACAAACTGATACAAAACGCCATCGCTCCCGTGCGACCGACCTTTTCCTGTGATCACGAGTACATAACGCAATCCTTTCTGCTGAGACGATTGTAGAAATTGTTTCAAGAAAAAATAGGCTTCTTCTTGTCCACACCCATGAAGATCAAGACGAGCCTCAAGTGGATAATGACCCTTGGCAATTTTACGATGTACAACACGATCGAAGAAAGAGACCTCATGTATTTGTGCAACCGTCCTCTTTTCTCTTTTAACCCCTGTTGATCTTTGTTGATTTGCCTGAATCAATGAGGGGATTTGTGTTACGTGCTGTTTTTTATTGTCGATATTTGCTACATCTCTTGGAATAGAAGAATGAAACTTATCATGAAGCGGTGTTATTGTGCGGCAAACCATTTCCCACAGTAGATGATCCTGCGCAACCAATGGATCTCTTTTTTGTCTCCATTTACCCGTAAACATTAGAATTTTCAATCTCTCATAAACTTTATTGATACGGTATTAGGATGAAAAACACCTTAATTTTCATCTTCTGTTGCAAAAAGCTTCCAGTTGGGATCTGACGATAGACTATTGCGAACAAAAGTCCAAATATCCCTAATTTCAACAATAGCATCAGGATCACCCTCTATAAGTTCTCCTTGCTCATTGTAAGTAACAGAGATCATTTCACTGACAATCCGCACAGTCAAAAATTGTTCTTTTTCTTGCATCGCTGCTGCGACAAATTCGATTTTATTAACTCCGACAAAAGTAAACTGGACTCTTTCATTGTTTTTTTCGCGTTGCTCAATGGCCGCACAAAAACTTTCAAAAACATTCTGAGAAAGCAAACTCTTAAGTTGATTGCGATCGCCTTTGGCAAAAGCTGTTACAATCATTTCATAAGCAACTTGAGCACCCTTTATAAAAAATTGAGGAGAAAAATGAGGATCACTCTGACGCAGTGCACGCAAACCTTTATTCAGTTCACTTCCCTCTGGTGAAATTGCATCAATTTCGCTAAAATCACCTTTTTGCGAATTGACTTGATGAGGGAACGAAACAATATTGTCAGTCGTTTCTGCCTCGATCTGTTTTTTAGAACAACCCGAATAAGGATCAAAGGGAGGCTTTTCAAAACCAACCCGTTTTCCTAATACATTACGGAGTTGCACAAAAACAACAACCATAATAACAAGAGCTACGAAAAGTACGACGTCAAATTCCATGGGCGCTGTCAATCTCCAAACCTAAAATGATCTGTAATAAACCTTGCTGTCAATATCATTTATCAATAAACATGTAAAATAGGTAATCTACTATTCAAATATTTTTATAGCCCTAATTTTTAAATTTAAAAAGGATAACTCCTATAATTTTCTGCTCCAAACCTTACAAAGGGAATTTTTATGTGATCAAGTCTTATCTTATAAATCCTCGCTTTTTCATCATTGTCACCCTTAGCGCTCTCTTAATTGAAATCGCCGGTTTTATCTTTGTCGGAAAAGAAATTGGAATTTTGGCAACTTTGAGTTTGATCATTTTAACAACAATAGCTGGAAGCATTTTATTGCGAATTCAAGGGCTTAGCATCTTAAAAAATATACAACGTGAACTCATCCAAGGACATACATTAGAGAATGATATTATCGATGATACTTTCATTATTATTGGCGCAATTTTGCTTATTCTTCCTGGCTTTGTAAGTGATATTTTGGGAATATTATTTCTTATTAAACCAATCCGTCCTGTTGTCTGGTATTTGTTTTCATCGCTCAGCAATAA
The DNA here is from genome assembly GCF_053795145.1 of Bartonella sp. B39. NCBI lineage: Bacteria > Pseudomonadati > Pseudomonadota > Alphaproteobacteria > Hyphomicrobiales > Bartonellaceae > Bartonella > Bartonella sp. B39. The sequence goes on along the minus strand of NZ_CP200036.1, from coordinate 1,968,648 downwards.
AATGAATACTCACACTAAAAATAATACCAACGCCCAAAATGAGTCTGAAAAAATAATTGATCTTAAAGCAGAAGACTACAAAATTCATGATACCACAGAATCTCCATGGCGTAAAAATGATGATAATCCTTGAAATGCCAAAAAATTGTAACGAACTAATAAAATCATCAAGACAAGGAAAGCGTTCCTTGCAACCTTTTGCAAGGCATGATAACCAGCCTTAATCTTTAGATCTAAAATAGAAATACATACATTATGATAAGAGGTTTTTAGTATGGCCGAAGGTGAAATTAACAACAATGGTGGAGAGTCAGTTTTTGCTGTATTGACTCAATATTTAAAAGATTTTTCATTTGAAAATCCAAACGCCCCTCGCTCACTGCATCCGCGAGAAAAGGCACCACAAATCGATATCAACATTAATGTCAACGCTAATCCAATTGGTAATGACAATTATGATGTCGTTTTGTCCCTCTCGGTCAAAGCCAATGATGACACTGAAGTACTGTTTCATGTAGAACTTATTTACGGTGGTGTTTTCCATCTTGAAAATATTCCTCAAGAGCATGTGATGCCGCTCGTTTTTATTGAATGTCCCCGTCTCTTGTTCCCATTTGCTCGGCAAATCATATCTGATGCTACCCAAAATGGTGGATTTCCACCTTTGTGGATTGACCCAATTGATTTTGCAGCACTCTTTCAAAAACGCGTTGCTGAAGAACAAAAAAATAGCCAAACACAACCATCCTAAAAATTCATTTTAAACAAAAAGGCCCTAAAATATTAGAGGCCTTTCATTTTTTATAGCTTCTTCGCATGATAAGCGGCAAGCGTTGCAATATTAACAACATCCGTATCACTTCCACTAAACGGAACAATTTGGACAGATCTTTCCAATCCAATCAAGATAGGGCCTATAATGGTTGCTTCACCAAGTTCTTGCAACATTTTACTAGCAATGGAAGATGCATGATATCCAGGCATCACTAAAATATTAGCAGGTTCCGTTAATCCCATAAAAGGATACTGTTGCATCAATTTTGAATTAAGCGCCACATCAGCACTCATTTCTCCATCAAACTCAAAATCAACATTGCGTTCATGTAAAATATTAACAGCATCTTGAATATGTTGTGTAACCGATCCTTTCATATAGCCAAAAGTGGAAAATGCTACAAACGCTACCCGTGGTTGATATCCAAGCCCACGAACAAAAGAAGCTGCCTGCTCCGCTATATCAGCAAGTTCTTCGGCATTCGGCTTTTCGTAAACGGCTGTATCCGCAATAAACACAGTTCGCCCACGGCAAATTGCCATCGAAATACCAATCAATCGTTCTTTTGGTTTCTCAGCAATTACTCGACGAATATCAATCAATGCTGTTTCATAATTGCGTGTGACCCCTGTCACCATTGCATCAGCATCCCTTAATGCCACCATACAGGCAGCAAAATAATTGCGATCATTATTGATACGACGATGACAATCACGTAACAGCCAACCTTGGCGCTGCATTTTCTTATAAAGATAATCAGCATAAGCATCCGTGCGACAGGAGAGCTTAGCATTCATGATAGAAATACCTTCACGCTGAAGATCAATACCAGCAACAGCAGCAGTTTCTTTAACTTGCTCTTCACGACCAATTAAAATCGCCTGCCCTAGTTTTTGATGAACGTAAGAAACAGCGGCCCGCATTACCTGCTCTTCTTCACCTTCTGCAAAAACAATTTGTTTTGGTGCTTGACGAACATGATTATAAACACCACGCATCATCGATGAAATAGGGTCACGTCTTGCATTCAAATCACGTTCATAAGCCTCTAAATCATCAATGTGCCTTTGCGCAACACCGCTTTCCATCGCTGCTTTTGCCACCGCCATTGAAACAACAGTAAATAAACGCGGATCAAAAGGAACAGGGATGATATAATTCGGACCAAATTTTAATCGCTTTCCACGATAAGCTTCCGCAACACTGTCAGGAACTTCTTCATGAGCCAAGTCTGCCAAAGCCCTTGCAGCAGCAATTTTCATGTCCTCATTGATGACTTTTGCACGCACATCAAGTGCACCACGAAAGATATAAGGAAAGCAAAGAACATTATTAATCTGATTTGGATAATCGGAACGGCCTGTCGCTACAATGGCATCACGACGCACCAGCATAACTTCTTCCGGCGTAATTTCTGGATCAGGATTAGCCATGGCAAAAATAATCGGTTGAGGTGCCATCGATTTTACCATCTTAGAAGTAATTGCGCCTTTAGCAGAAACCCCAAAAAACATGTCAGCACCTTCCATTGCTTCAGCGAGAGTGCGTTTATCGGTTCGAACAGCATGAGCAGACTTCCATTGATTCATTCCCTCTTCACGACCTTCATAGACAACACCCTTAGTATCACATAGTATGATATTTTCAGGTCGGAATCCCATTGCCTTAATAAGTTCAATACAAGCAATCCCTGCAGAACCAGCACCATTACAAACTAACCGCGTATTTTGCATATCGCGCCCAGTTAAATACAAAGCATTAAGCACACCAGCAGCAACAATGATTGCTGTGCCATGTTGATCGTCATGAAAAACAGGAATATTCATGATCTCGCGTAAGCGACTCTCAATAATAAAACACTCAGGTGCTTTAATGTCTTCAAGATTAATACCGCCAAAAGAAGGCTCTAAATGACGCACCAAATTGATAAAACTTTCCGTGTCATTCGTATCAACTTCCAGATCAATTGCATCAATATCCGCAAAGCGCTTAAACAGCACGGCTTTGCCTTCCATCACCGGCTTAGATGCTAATGCACCTAAATTTCCTAAACCTAAAATAGCTGTCCCATTTGATATAACAGCGACAAGATTGCCTTTTGCCGTATAATCATAAGCCAGCACTGGATTTTTGGCAATTGCTCTCACTGGAACAGCAACTCCTGGTGAATAAGCAAGTGCTAAATCATGCTGCGTTGCCATGGACTTCGTTGCAACAATTTCAAGCTTACCTGGTCGACCACGGCTATGAAAATCAAGCGCTTCTCGCTCAGTAGCACTATAAACCATTTGATGCATTTTTTGATCCGGTTCACTTTTTTTCATCTCACTTCATTTTCTCCAAAAATATAGTGCAAATTCTGTTCGATAATGTCTGTCATTATCCAATTTTTAAATTTGATTCATATGCTAGAAGTCGCTATGCTTGCTCTGGCAGACTTGTTCATGTTCATGCGTTTCAATTCAAAGATAATAGAGATAATGAAGATAAACATTGAAGTAAACAAAAAAGGGCATCCAAGATTTACTTGAAGGAAACAAGAACGTAAAAATGGATAAAAAAAACGATCATAAAAGTAATTCAATCCCACAGCCGTCCTCCTCATCTGCTCTTCATAAACAGCGCCTTACACCAATGATGGAGCAATATATAGAAATCAAAGCAGTTAATAATGATTCCCTGCTCTTTTACCGTATGGGTGATTTTTATGAATTATTTTTTAATGACGCAGTCGAAGCAGCTCAGGCTTTAGGAATTACACTCACAACACGTGGAAAACATTTGGGTGAAGATATTCCTATGTGTGGTGTTCCCGTTCATGCTGCTGATGATTATTTGCAAAAACTCATTGCTCACGGTTATCGTGTTGCTGTTTGTGAACAGACAGAAGACCCTGCAGAAGCAAAAAAGCGTGGTTCAAAATCCGTTGTTCGGCGAGATGTTGTGCGCCTTGTCACACCTGGAACTATAACAGAAGAAAAGCTTCTTGATCCAACACGCGCAAATTATCTAATGGCACTTGCCCGCATAAAAACCAGCGACGGAGAAGAGTTTGCCCTTTCCTGGATTGATATCTCAACAGGTATATTTCGTGTAACAGAAAGTCGCCATGAAAAACTTTTAGCAGACATTATGCGTGTGGATCCACAAGAAATCATTGTCGCCGATTCCTTTTTCCATGATAAATTTCATAAATCGCTTTTTAATGTTCTTGATCGTATCGCTTCACCGCAACCCGCTAATCTTTTTGACACAATCACCGCTGAACAGGATATTTGCAATTATTTTAAACTCTCAACCCTTGAAGGTGTTGCCGATTATTCACGTCCAGAACTTTCTGCAATCGCTGCTGCTATTCGTTATATCGAAAAAACACAAATTACTCACCGCCCTCCCATTATGCGCCCTGAACGCCAAAATGAGAGTGCTACCCTTTTCATTGATGCTGCAACGAGGCTAAGTCTTGAGCTTGTTCGAACAACATCCGGTCAACGTGATGGAAGTTTATTAAAAGCCATTGATCGTACTGTAACAGGAGGGGGATCACGCCTTCTTGTCGACCGCCTTATTGCTCCCCTAACGATACCTTCGGCTATTGATAAGCGCCTAGATTCGGTTGCCTTTTTTCTGCGTAGTACATCTCTTGCAGAAGCTATAAGACTCATTTTGAAAGGGGGGCCAGATATGCCCCGTGCAGTTTCACGTTTGGCTCTTGGACGAGGAGGGCCGCGTGATATGGCCGCAATTCAGCGTGGTTTTGAAATTATTTGTCAACTTAATCAGCTTCTTAACAATGAATTGCTCCCAGAGGAAATAAGTGATGTACAAGAAGTATTCTCACATTTACCCGCTGCCTTGCATTTGCATTTAGAGAAAGCATTGGCTAATGATCTCCCTTTGCTTAAACGTGATGGTGGTTTTATTCGTTCCCATTATCACCAAAAACTCGATGAAATGCGCGCTCTACGCGATGAATCACGCCGTGTTATTGCTCAACTTCAAGAAAAATATGCCCAAGAAACAGATATTAAAACACTTAAAATAAAGCATAACAATATCCTAGGATATTTCATTGAAGTAACCAATTTACAAGCGTCAGCTCTCACAAATACCTCACAAGCAAAAGCGCGTTTTATTCACCGACAAACAATGGCAAACGCTATGCGTTTTACCACCACTGAACTTGCCGAACTGGAAAGCCGTATTGCCCATGCAGCTAACCATGCACTGACCCTTGAACTGGAAATCTTTGACACTCTTGTTCATGAAATTATCGAGCAGGCTGACTTTATTCGTAACGCTGCCGAAGCGCTTGCTATTTTGGATGTCTCCGTTGCTTTATCACATCTTGCTGAAGAACAAGGATATTGTCGTCCTAAAATTGATCAGTCACTTACCTTTCATATTACCGCAGGACGTCATCCTGTTGTAGAGCAAGCGCTTCGAAAGCAAGCAGCCGAACCCTTTGTTGCTAATAACTGCGACCTCTCTGTGCAAGAAAATCATCAATATGCAGCAATCTGGCTGTTGACAGGCCCAAACATGGGAGGAAAATCAACTTTCTTGCGGCAAAATGCTCTTATCGCTATTATGGCGCAAATGGGTTCTTTTGTTCCAGCCACATCAGCACATATTGGCGTTGTTGATCGCTTATTTAGTCGTGTTGGTGCTTCTGATGATCTCGCACGGGGACGCTCAACCTTTATGATGGAAATGGTCGAAACAGCAACAATTCTTAATCATGCAAGCCACCATTCCCTTGTTATTCTCGATGAAATCGGGCGGGGGACATCAACTTTTGATGGGCTTTCAATTGCTTGGGCAACTGTTGAATATCTTCATGAAGTTAATCAGTGTCGTGCTATTCTCGCCACACATTTTCATGAAATGACAGCACTTACCGAGAAGCTTAACCGCCTCCATAATGTAACAATGAAAGTCAAAAATTGGAATGGCGAGGTTGTTTTCCTTCATGAAGTGACATCGGGAGCTGCTGACCGATCTTACGGGGTACAAGTTGCAAAGCTTGCTGGACTTCCCGCAGCGGTCATTACACGTGCTACAAATGTTCTCCATCAATTAGAGCAAAGTGAAATGGCTGGAAAAGGACATAAATTAATTGACGACTTACCACTCTTCTCTCTTAAGGCAATATCTCCTATCAATCAAGAAACACAAATACATTATGCGCTTCATGAAGCATTAGAAAATATCCATCCTGATGAACTCTCTCCTAAACAAGCTTTAGAAGCACTTTATCGCCTCAAACAACTAGAAAAACACTAAATCCTTTATAGGAAATCAAAGAGGGTGTTTTCTCTTGAGAGTTTAACTCGTATTGACTTTTCGCTGTACTATCATCTCTTTTACGCGATGTCTTTTAAGAAGCACTAAAGTCAATGCTGAGAAAACAATGGAGTAATACCTTCTGAAACCAATTTTTTGTTTTTATACAAAAAAGAAATTCATAATGCTCAATAATCGTATCACTCCACTTTTACCTTTTTGCTAAAATCTTACCCATTCTAGTTTAAAATATTCTTCTAGAGCATATAAAATAACCAGCTTGGAATATTATTAAATAATGCCTCACAAAATCCTTCCCTATGCATCTTTTATAAACCGGATTCCTCACTTAAATCATATGCTCCGAACTGCACCCTTAGCAGCAGAAGTTGTCATAGCTGCATAAGCTTGAAGCGCCTTTGAAACTTTACGCTTACGCTCCTCAACTGGTTGCCAAGCGGCATTTCCTTTTTCTTTCATTTTGGCACGACGGCGCATAATCTCAATATCATTTACCAACATATGAATAGTGCGGTTAGGAATATCTATTTCTATTATATCTCCCTCTTCTACCAGAGCAATTGCACCTCCTTCAGCCGCTTCGGGTGAAATATGTCCGATAGAAAGCCCTGAAGATCCTCCAGAAAATCGACCATCGGTTACAAGTGCACAAACCTTTCCCAATCCTTTAGATTTGAGATAGCTCGTGGGATAGAGCATTTCTTGCATTCCAGGTCCACCGCGCGGACCTTCATAACGGATTAAAACGATATCACCTGACTTAATTTTATCAGTTAAAATCGCTGAAACAGCTGAATCTTGGCTCTCAAAAATCCTTGCTGGACCTTTAAAAGTTAAAATCGACTGATCAACACCTGCTGTTTTTACAATGCAACCATCTTCTGCAAGATTTCCATAAAGAACAGCTAATCCTCCATCTTGCGAATAAGCATGTTCAATATCGCGAATTACACCTTTTTCACGATCAAGATCAAGAGTATCATAACGGTAAAATTGGCTAAAAGCCGTTTGCGTTGGAATACCACCTGGAGCAGCGCGATAGAATTCATGAATCGTTGTTTCATTTGTCTGTTTTACATTCCATCGACAGAGAGCTTCTTTCATTGTTTTTGCATGCACCGTGTAAACAGATGTATCAATGAGTCCGGCTGCATCTAATTCACCCAAAAGCCCCATAACACCACCAGCACGATGAACATCCTCCATATGCACATTGGCAACAGCAGGTGCAACCTTACATAAAACAGGAACATGACGCGAAAGGCGATCAATATCTGTCATGGTAAAATCCACCTCACCTTCTTGTGCCGCTGCTAAAAGATGTAAAACTGTGTTGGTTGATCCCCCCATGGCAATATCAACAGTCATTGCATTTTCAAAAGCTTTGCGCGAAGCAATAGAACGCGGTAAAATTGTTTCATCGTCTTCTTCATAATAACGCTTAACCAACGCAACAATTTGTCGTCCAGCTTCTTCAAAAAGCATTCGACGGTCTGCATGCGTTGCTAATATTGAACCGTTTCCAGGGAGAGAAAGCCCTAATGCTTCGGTTAAACAATTCATAGAATTAGCAGTAAACATTCCTGAACAAGAACCACATGTAGGACAAGCAGCGAGCTCCATTTCAGCAACTTCTTCTTCTGAGTTATTTTCTGAAGCTGCAGCAATCATGGCATCAACTAAATCAACACTCAGATTTTGATCTTTCCATTTAATCTTACCTGCTTCCATAGGACCACCTGAAACAAAGATTGTTGGAATATTCAACCGTAAAGAAGCCATTAACATGCCAGGCGTAATCTTGTCACAATTGGAAATACAGACAAGTGCATCAGCACAATGGGCATTGACCATATATTCAACAGAATCAGCAATGATTTCACGTGAAGGCAAAGAATAAAGCATTCCATCGTGCCCCATAGCAATTCCATCATCTATCGCAATTGTGTTAAATTCTTTTGCAACACCACCAGAAGCCGCTATTTTTTGTGCCACCAATTGCCCAAGATCTTTTAAATGGACATGCCCTGGTACAAATTGCGTAAAAGAGTTCGCAATCGCAATAATTGGTTTACCAAAATCGGTCTCTTTCATCCCTGTTGCACGCCAAAGACTACGGGCACCTGCCATATTGCGCCCATGAGTCGATATTCTTGAACGGTAAGAAGGCATTGTTTTTTTCCCCTCAAATAATTCCATTTTCTCTGTTGTGCTGCAAGCTAACCTTAAAAACAAGAGCTCTCGCGCATGAATAAAGAATAATATCTCTATTGGGACATTTAAATCACAAAACTAGAAACCCTGTATAAACCTTTTTCAACAGCACATCATCCAGTAAAACTTTTTTAAGAAAGTAGAATCCTATAATAACAGCCTTTTAGCTGCACAAAAACCCTTGTATTTAAGCGATAATATTAGAATAAGCATTTATTTGCGTTAGAGCAACAAGGGTTGATTTTTATCGTATAAAAACAACCTCTATTGATAACACCTCTCTCCAAATGCTTTTATAAGTATTATGCATTATGCCACAAATGATAAACTGCTCGCTCTTCTTTTGGTGCGTATCACAAAAATAGCATTAAACTGGTCGTTCACTTTTATGACAATAAAATCGCTTGAATCTTATAAACTATAAAAATTCATAACAAACATAAGTGTATACAGAGGCATTACGAAATCATTGGAAAATATACTCCGCTATCCGTAAGAACAATCTTGATATTCGTGGAGAAATTATTAATCGGCAATTACTATGGCTACAAGTAGCACCTCTCCAATAAAGTAAATGCTGATGCTTTATTAAACAAATAGAATCTTTTTGGTGGAGCTAAGCGGGATCGAACCGCTGACCTCTTGCATGCCATGCAAGCGCTCTCCCAGCTGAGCTATAGCCCCACATAAAGACGGATCATCTCCCAAAAGGACGAAAAAAACCCTCAGAGCAATTTTCTAGAACGAGAAAAATTGAAGATCAAGAGGAATTTGCATTCAATGAAAAGAATACACTCTGACCTTTTTTAAAGATCATCATCGTTAGCAACACCACCTCCGATAATACCAGTAACATCATCATCATCGTCATCTTCATCGTGAGATAAAAACGTATCATCATCATCACCGAGGTCCACATCACTATCTTCCAAGTCAGGAATATCATCATCTTTAGAATCATCTCCATCTTCTTCAAGAAGCATAAAGGCAGATTTTTCAAGCGCTGTATCAAGTTCTTCAGTATCAACTTCTTCCTCACTACTTGCTTCAGCTGCCACAACCTCAAAATAAGAACGCGGATAAGAAATCCCTGTATAAGGTGACACAATAGGATCGCGGTTAAGATCATAAAACTTTTTTCCCGTTTCCGGGTCAACACGTTTTGTTCCAAGTTCCTGTTTTGCCATGGACAGTGCCTCTTTGGTTAGCTATCATTCATTAAACATAAATTTCATGCTCCTTAATCGAAAGATAATGCCTTTGTCAAAGATAAATACGTCGTTTCACACGGATTTTCTCATGACGCTTCTCAAAGCATGTGCTAAAGGATGCTTAATTCAACAAAATTTAGATAAAATTAAATATAATTTCTATGCAAAAAACAATACCCATGACTTCCTACCAATCTACCAGTCTTTCTGGAAGAATTACAATACCAGGAGATAAATCAATCTCACATCGATCCCTCATATTGGGAGGATTAGCAAGTGGTGAAACACATATCCACGGATTGCTTGAAAGCGATGACGTTCTTAATACAGCTGCTGCTATGCAAGCTATGGGTGCATGCATTCACAGAAAAGATGATCTCTGGATTATTCGAGGAACCGGAAATGGTTGCCTATTGGCTGCACAAAAACCTTTAGATTTCGGCAATGCTGGCACAGGTGCCCGCTTAGTCATGGGGATGGTTGGTCCTTATCATATGAAAACAACCTTTATCGGTGACGCTTCTCTCTCCAAACGTCCAATGGGACGTATCCTAGACCCGTTACGATTAATGGGTGTTGAAATTGAAGCAACATATGGTGATCATCTCCCTTTAACACTCTATGGTCCGAAAATGGCTAGCCCAATTCGCTACCGTATTCCAATGGCTTCCGCCCAAGTTAAATCAGCAATCCTACTTGCTGGACTCAATACCGCTGGTACCACAACTGTTATTGAACCGATTCTCACACGAGATCATACAGAAAAAATGTTAAAAGCATTTGGTGCCGAACTTGAGATAGAAACAGATGCAGAAGGAACACGTTTCATCCATCTCGGCGGTCAACCACACCTTACTGGACAAGTAATTAATATCCCAGGTGATCCCTCTTCTGCCGCTTTTCCACTTATCGCAGCCCTCCTTGTAGAAGACTCTGATATTACTCTTGAGAATGTTCTTATAAACCCTTCTCGAATAGGATTTATCGAAACATTATGGGAAATGGGCGCTCAAATTGAACTTTTAAATAAACGCCAAACAGGTGGAGAGGATATTGCCGATTTGCGTGTTAAATCATCAACGCTAAAGGGTGTCACTGTGCCCAAAAAACGTGCACCATCAATGATTGATGAATATCCCGCTTTGGCAGTAGCAGCAGCCTTTGCTGAAGGCAAAACCATTATGCTAGGAATTGAAGAATTGCGCGTTAAAGAATCAGATCGACTGTCTGCAATTGCTCAAGGACTAAAAATTAATAACGTGAATTGTGAAGAAGGTAAAGATTTTCTCATTGTTCATGGAAAAGGCTCCGCAAAAGGATTGGGTGGTGGAAAGGTCACCACGCATCTTGATCATCGAATTGCCATGTGCTTTCTAGTTTTTGGGTTAGTCTCAGAAAAACCTGTTACTATTGACGACAAAAGAATGATCTCTACCAGCTTTCCAGAGTTTGTTCCTTTCATAAAAAGACTGGGGGGGAAGATTTCTTGAAACCTTTTGTTATAGCCATTGATGGGCCAGCAGCATCAGGAAAAGGGACATTAGCACGAAAAATTGCTACGCATTATTGTCTTCGCCATCTCGATACCGGTCTCACTTATCGCGGTGTTGCTTATGCACTGTTACAACAAAAATTTGCTCTTGATGATGAAAAAAATGCGCTTGCTTGTGCTAAAGAACTTGATTTTAACACTTTAAATCCAGCTGTTCTTGCTTCTCATGAACTTGGCGAAGCCGCTTCAAAAATAGCAATTATCCCAGCTGTACGTGAAATTCTTGTTGCTAAACAACGTAACTTTACTAAAATTTTTCCTGGAAGCGTTCTTGATGGCCGCGATATTGGTACCGTTGTCTGCCCCGATGCTGATGTTAAGCTTTATGTTCTAGCCAATGTTCAAACAAGGGCAGAACGTCGCTATCAAGAAATTTTAAAACAAGGAGTTCAAGCAGATTATCATGAAATCCTAGCTCAACTTGAACAACGTGATAGTCGCGATATAACCCGCAAACAAAGCCCATTAAAACCAGCAAATAACGCCCACTTGCTTGATACGTCAGAATTGAGTATAGAAGCGACATTTACAATTGCATGCGCTTTTATTGATCCAACCATAAAAGCGCGTATAATTGTATGAAGTCGTCAAGGTGATTTCCGGCCAAGCGCTGATTTTTCTTCCTATATTAAGGAAAAAGGCATGAAGTCACCCCGTATCAACACTAACCTAGCGCTTATACCTTTTATAATTAAGGTATGTATCAGGAGTTCTTATGTCACAATACAACCCCACAACAGCGGATTTCGAAGCCCTTTTAATGGAATCTTTCCAAACCAATGATCTTAATGAAGGATCCGTTGTTAAAGGCCGTGTCATTGCAATCGAAAAAGACATGGCGATTATTGATGCTGGACTTAAAGTCGAAGGACGTATTCCACTCAAAGAATTTGGAGCTAAAGGAAAAGACGGTTCTTTACAAGTTGGAGATGAAGTCGAAGTTTATATTGAACGCATTGAAAATGCAATGGGTGAAGCGGTTCTATCCCGTGAAAAAGCACGGCGCGAAGAAAGCTGGTTTCGTTTAGAAGAAAAATTCAATGCTGGTATACGCGTCGATGGTGTTATCTTTAGTCAAGTGAAAGGAGGCTTTACAGTCGACCTCGATGGCGCTGTTGCTTTCTTGCCTCGCAGCCAAGTTGATATTCGCCCCATTCGCGATGTTTCATCTCTCATGCATAATTCACAATCCTTTGAAATTTTGAAAATGGATCGTCGTCGTGGCAATATTGTTGTTTCACGTCGTACTGTCTTAGAGGAAAGCCGAGCTGAACAACGTTCAGAAATCGTACAAAATCTTGAAGAAAACCAAATCGTTGAAGGTGTGGTTAAGAATATCACTGATTACGGGGCTTTTGTTGATCTTGGTGGAATTGATGGTCTCTTACATGTCACAGATATGGCGTGGCGGCGTGTTAACCACCCATCTGAAGTTCTCACAATTGGTCAAACTATTAAAGTCCAAATTATTCGCATCAATCAAGATACACACCGTATCTCTCTTGGAATGAAACAGCTTGAAAGTGATCCTTGGGAAAGCATCAGTGCTAGATATCCCGTTGGTACAAAAATTACTGGTGCTGTTACAAACATTACTGATTATGGTGGTTTTGTTGAAATAGAGCCAGGAATCGAAGGGCTTATCCATGTTTCCGAAATGAGTTGGACAAAGAAAAATGTTCACCCTGGAAAACTTCTCTCCACATCACAAGAAGTGGAAGTTGTTGTTCTTGAAATTGATCCTTCTAAACGGCGTATTTCTCTTGGTTTAAAGCAAACATTTGAAAATCCATGGGTCGCTTTTGCTAATAAATTTCCTGTGAATTCACAAATTGAAGGAGAGGTCAAAAACAAAACAGAATTTGGTCTCTTCATTGGGCTTGAGGGAGATGTTGACGGCATGGTTCACCTCTCCGATCTTGATTGGAATCGTCCTGGTGAACAAGTCATTGATACTTACAATAAAGGTGATGTTGTTAGAGCCGTTGTCCTTGATGTTGACGTTGAGAAAGAGCGTATCTCTCTTGGAATTAAGCAACTTTCTAACGATAAAGTTGGAGAAGCAGCTGCTGCTGGAGAACTTCGCAAAGGCGCTGTTGTGACGTGCGAAGTTGTTGCAGTTAATGAGAATGACATTGATGTAAAATTGGTTGATCACAATCTTGAAACAACCATTCGCCGAGCTGATTTAGCACGTGATCGTGACGAACAACGTCCTGAACGTTTTGCTATTGGTCAAAAAGTTGATGCTCGCATTACTGCATTTGATAAGAAAACACGCAAACTTTCAGTATCCATTAAAGCTTTAGAAATTGCAGAAGAAAAAGAAGCTGTTGCTCAATATGGCTCAACAGATTCAGGCGCCTCTCTTGGTGAGATTCTTGGTGCAGCTTTAAAAAAGCAAGAACAAGATTAATAGATTAATAGTTAAAACTAAGGTCGCTAGAAAAACTAGCGACCTTTTTTTATTCTTCAATGAAACATCCTTTTTAATTTTTCAATCATCTGACCAAAAAACCGCAAATACTTCCAAATAAAAATAAAAAGTTTATTATTAAGCTAAAATGCCAACAGTTTGTTGAATAAAAAAGAAACCGTATCATTGAATGGCAATATAATATTATGGCACCCACAATATCTTTTATGAAGTGTGTTTTTTCTCAAAAAACAAAAGTTTGCTATCCTACTGAAACCAACTTTCCTATTCGTTCAACTTATAAATCGGAAGAAGAGCTCTATAAATTAGGAGCAGATATAGCCTCTAGAAAAGAAATTTTGCTTCCTGAATATGAAGGAGAAAATGATTTTCGTAACCGCTTGATCGAAAATGCCAAACTTATTCTTTATGCCTTTCGCACCAGCAATATTGCAGCTCGGAATGATGAAACTATTGCACCCTCTGCTCAATGGCTTATTGATAACCATTATACCATTGACAAAACCATACAACAGCTGCTCTACGACTTCCCCCAATCCTTCATAAAGAAACTTCCCCTTTATAAAAAAAAAGCTCAAATTCCCCGTATTTTTGCTTTAGCTTGGCTTTATATCGCGCATACAGATAGCAGATTTTCACAAGAAACACTCACCGCTATAGTCAATGGATTTCAAGAAATTTGTAATCTTACAATTGGTGAATTATGGGCTCTCCCTTCTGCTGTCCGTATGCTGTTAATTGAAAATGTGCGTCGTATTGCATTGCGTATTGAGAAAACACAGCATATGCGTCATCTTGCTAATCAGGTGGCTGATAACATTGCTCTTGCAGAAAATGAAACCCAATTACACAATCTTTTCACTCTTTATGAAAAATTAACCGCAGATTCGACCTTTTCAGCCCATTTATTCTACCGTTTACGAGGCGCATCTGTCGATTCAACAGTGGCATTAAATTGGCTTGAAAAACAATTACATCGCCAAGGTAGAAGTCCAGAAATTGCAACCGCTGATGAACATACCCATCAAGCAGCAGATGGTGTAACCATTGGCAATATTATTCGTGCCCTCAAAACCATTGATGATGTTGATTGGACAATATGGTTTGAAACTGTTAGTCCTGTTGACTTTATCTTGCGTGAAAATAGCGATTTTTCTGAAATTGATTCTCATTCACGCAATGTCTATCGACAAGTGATCGAAACAATTGCACACCGTTCCTCTCTCAGCGAGGTTGAAGTCGCACGTAAAGCTTTAGAATTAACAAATTCTACCTCTGAATATAATTCTTATCATAACTGTTCCTCTATTGGATGGTATTTGGTCGACGATGGGCGTTATATTTTTGAAAAAGCCTGTGGATACTCTCCACCCCTTTTTATAAAATGGATGCGTGCTTACCGTCTCTTAAAAATAGGAACCATTGCACTTCCTGTTTCTCTTTTAACGCTCGCTCTTTTACTTACAGTCTATGTTTTATTACGGACATCAGACTTAACACCAGTGGGAACGATTCTTTTTATGGCCTTAGCAGTTTTTCCTGCTATGGATGCTGCTTTTTCTCTCTTTAATACTCTTGTTTCATGGTTTACTCCATCAAAACAGCTTATTGGTTATGAATATAAAGAAGGTATTCCCAAACACGCGCGCACAATGGTTGTTGTTCCTACTTTAATCACATCACGTGATTACATTGATGAGCAAGTGCGTAATCTTGAAGTGCATTATCTTTCTAATCCAAAAGGGGCTATTCATTTCGCCCTCATTACGGATTGGGGTGACTCTCCCTTCGAGCAAACACAAGATGATCTTGATCTGCTACACTATGCGCAAAATAGTATCGCTAAACTTAATTATCGTTATCGTCGTGATGATATTCCCCTCTTTTTTCTTTTACACCGTCGGCGTCTTTATAATGCTAGCGAAAAATGTTGGATGGGGTGGGAACGTAAACGTGGTAAACTCCATGAGCTTAATCTCTTATTAAGAGGAGATAAAAATACAAGCTTCTACGCCCCAGATCCACATCTTCCCATGGATTGCCGTTTCATTATGACTTTGGATGCAGATACACGTCTCACCCCTGAAAGCATTGCAAAACTCGTTGGAAAACTTAACCATCCACTCAACTCTCCCATTTTTGATCCCCAAAGTGGGAGGATTGTAAAAGGTTACGGCATTTTACAACCCCGTATCACACCTTCTCTTACCTCAGGAAAAGAAACATCAATTCTGCAAAGGATTTTTTCTACCAATCGTGGCATTGATCCTTATGTCTTTGCTGTATCTGATACCTATCAAGATCTTTTAGGAGAAGGAACTTTCACTGGTAAAGGTCTTTATAATATTGATGCATTTGAAAAAGCACTTCATGGAAAAATTAAAGAAAATACTGTTCTCAGTCATGATCTTTTAGAAGGAAGTTATGCACGTGCCGCACTGGTGACTAACGTAGAAATAATTGAGGATTATCCAACAGCCTATAATGTTGATGTTACCCGTCATCACCGTTGGATTCGTGGCGACTGGCAGTTATTGCCCTACCTCTTACGTTGGCGTCAGGTCAATCTTATTACTCGTTGGAAAATGCAGGATAATTTGCGCCGTTCTCTCACACCACTTTTATGGCTCATCGCAGTAATCACAGGGTGGTCTCTTTTACCGTTAAAGACAGCACTTGTCTGGCAAATATTCTTGTTACTTAGTCTCTTCATCTCCTCAATTTTGGGCGTGTTCCAAACCATTATTCCCTCCAGCCTTAATCATTTTTGGTGTGGGCACCTCCAATCAATTTTGAGCAAAATTGCTTTTACGGGAGCAGATATATTTCTCAAAACTGCATTTATTGCCCACTCAGCTTATTTTATGACTGATGCAATCATTCGCACGCTTTACCGCATGATGATTTCAAAACAACATCTGCTTGAATGGAAAACCTCCGCTGCAACAAAATCAATTCCTAATAGTTTAGACTTCTACGTCCTCACAATGTGGCCAGCATCACTTATTGGGATTATTGCTGTAACACTGCCTATACTTTCACATTCCTCAGCAAGCTTTATCGCTTTGCCCTTCGGACTAGTTTGGTTTTTCTCACCCTTAATTGCATGGATTGTTAGCCAACCATCAACATCTCAAGACACGCTTGATATATCTTCAGATGATAAAAAAATACTCCGACGTATTGCAAGAAGAACTTGGCTTTATTATGCAACCTTTGTTAATGCAGAAAATAATCACTTACCACCCGATAATTTCCAAGAAGACCCCAAACCTATCGTTGCTCAACGCACTTCACCTACAAATATTGGAGTTTACCTACTTTCCACTATTGCTGCACGTGATTTCGGCTGGATTAGTTTTGAAGAGACCATTACACGCATCGAATGTACTTTAAGCACACTTGCAAAAATAGAAAAATTCCGTGGTCATCTCTATAATTGGTATGCAACTGACACACTCAAACCTCTCTTGCCAACCTATATTTCAACCGTTGATTCAGGTAACCTTGCCGGCCATTTGGTAACACTTTCTTCTGCTTTGAGTGAATGGGCCCAAACACCTCGTATTTTTTTGCAAAGTGATCTAGCGGGTTTATTTGATGTCAGAGATATTCTTGAAGAAAATCTTAAAGAAATTCCAGATGATCGAGATATTTTACGTCCTTTACGCAAACGAATCGAAGAATGTATAGTTAATTTTCATTGCGCCATTGAGTCTCTCGTAGAAAATCCAAACACTATTCCTTTTCGCACCATTAATCTCTCAATTTCAGCCCGTGATATTGTCCACTTAGTAGCCGCACTGGATCAAAAAATTCAAACAACAGAATCGGCCAACATGCTCTCTTGGGCCAAATGCCTTGTAGAAACCTGCGAAGCTCATCATCATGATGCTACCGGCAACTATGATACCGGAAAAATGCGCCAAAAATTAAACACTTTAGCTGCAAATGCACGACAAATAGCCTTTGATATGGAATTTAATTTTTTAGAGCAGCCTGAACGGCAACTCTTATCTATTGGCTATCGTGTTCAGGAAAATAAGCTTGATGAAGGCTGTTATGACCTTCTAGCTTCAGAAGCGCGCCTCGCAAGCTTTTTTGCTATCGCGAAAGGTGATATCAAATTCAAACATTGGTTTCATCTCGGTCGATTACTCATCCCGATTGGCTGGAAAGGAGCTCTCTTATCATGGTCTGGATCCATGTTCGAATATCTTATGCCATCTCTCATCATGCACGAACCTTTAGGATCTATACTCGATCAAACCAATCGATTAATTATTCGTCACCAAATACAATACGCGCATAAACGAGGATTGCCATGGGGTATTTCAGAAGCTGCATTTAACGCTCGTGATCATTTAATGAATTACCAATATGCCAGCTTTGGAGATCCAAACCTTGGATTGCAACGCGGTCTTTCACGCAATGCAGTTATTGCTCCTTACGCAAGCTTTTTAGCAGCACAATACATGCCAACATATGCCGTAAAAAATTTAAAAAGACTGCGAGATCTTGGAGCTTTAGGGACATATGGTTATTATGATTCCCTCGATTTTACCCCTTCACGTGTGCAAAAGGGAGAAAAATACGCCGTTGTACGCAATTATTATGCACACCATCATGGCATGTCAATTCTTGCTATCAACAATGTCATTTTTGACGGGCAAATGCGTAATCGCTTTCATCGTGATCCAGTCATTGAAGCAACACAATTGTTATTACAAGAAAGAGCTCCACGTCAAATTCCTATCATTCACACCAATGCTATTGATCCTGAGCACAATAAGTCTCAGGAGTTTGATGACACACCTTTACGCATTATAACTAACCCGCTTCTCAAACCCCGTGCAACTTTGCTTCTATCCAACGGTTTTTATTCTACAATGCTGACAGCAAATGGTTCCGGCTATAGCCGTTGGTATGATTACATGATCACGCGCTTTATTCCTGATATCGCAGAAGACCAACAAGGTACTTTATTCTTCCTGCGCGATACACATAGTGGACGCTGGTGGTCTGTGACTGGTGAACCAACACGCGTTACCGAAGAAGAAACTGTCTGCATTTTTACAGATGAAAAAGCTGAATATATGAAAATGGTTGATGGCATCAAATCAACACTTGAATGTCTCGTTACATCCGAAAATGACGGTGAAGGCCGACGCCTCCAGCTTATGAATACAACCAATAAAGATCGCCTTATTGAAGTTACCTCTTATGGTGAATTAGCACTCGCAACAATGAATAGTGACTGCATCCATTCCGTTTTCTCACATATGTTTATAGAAACAGAAATTGCTGATTCAGGAGGAACAATTTTTGCTAAAAGACGCAAACGCGCGCCTAACGATCCCGAAATCCATATCACCCATTTTGTCACCGATGCAGCAGGAACTATCCCAGAAGCAGAATCTGAAACCGACCGTTCTCTGTTTATAGGTCGTGGCCGATCTATTCACCAACCAGCTGCATTTGATCAAAATACTCATTTTAGCGGGAGTCACGGCTGCGTCCTAGATCCTATCATCTCACTCCGCTGCCGTGTAAAAATTCCAGCGCATGAAAAAGCTGAACTCATTTTTTGGACTTTTGCTGCCAACTCAAAAGAAACACTGCAAAATCATGTGAAACATTATCGACAACCCAACATGTTCCAACGAGAGTTTTCGATGGCATGGACACGCTCGCAAGTCTCGCTTTATCAGAGCGGTATCAGCCTTAAAGAAGCCATTACTTATCAAAAATATGCAACCCCTCTCATCTATCCAGATCGCACATGGCGTCTTCCTCCCGAAATATTAGCAAAAACTCTTGGCAAGCAATCTGATCTTTGGCCAATGTCCATTTCAGGGAATGTTCCTATCTGCCTTTTAAGGTTAGATAATGAAATGGATATAGCTGTACTCCGTGACCTTCTTAAAGCACATGAATATTGGTGTGCGCGTGGATTAATGATTGATCTGGTTATTTTAAATGAGCGAACATTTTCTTATATCCAAGATACGCAACGCGCTATTGAATGGGTATGCGAATCCTATCGTCACCACACAACTGAAACTGATAAACGCCAACATATTTTTACCCTTCGGCGCGATCAGATGAATGAACAAAGTTTCAAGACATTACTTGCATCAGCCCGTATTATTCTTCATGCTCAAAATGGATCTTTGTATGAACAGCTCAAACGTATGAAAAATACTGATTCTGATTTGGCTGACCGTGACAGTAATCAGGAATTTAATGATAAACTAAGCCACAGTAAATATGATAAAAGAAGGAAAATAACAACACTAACCGAACCAAACCTCTTTACTTCGATTGATCTTATCGCACCCCAAAAAACCTTACTTAGTCCTGCTCATGATCTAAAGTATTGGAATGGTTATGGCGGGTTTAATCATTATAATCATTACGTCGTGCGCCTTAAAGGACACACAACCACACCACATCCGTGGATTAACGTCATTGCTAATAACAGCTTTGGCTTCCATGTATCAGCTGAAGGAGCACTTTTCACATGGGCCAACAATAGCCGTGATTACCAATTAACGCCATGGGCGAACGACCCTGTTTCAAACCGCCCAGGAGAAGCACTTTATCTTATTGATCGCGTATCTTTAAAGCGTTTTTCACCAGTTTCTTCTGTCGAGTGTGATGAAAACGTTGTTTATGAAGCTTGCCATGGTTTTGGATTCTCAACCTTTAAATCTACGCACTCAGAAATTGCATTAGAACTTACTCACACAGTTGATCTGAAAAAACCGATTCGCCTTTCACGTCTTATCATCAAAAACGGAGGGAAAAAGCCACGAAGCTTACGTCTTTATAATTACGTTGAATGGGTTTTAGGGAATGTTCGTACAAAACACGCTCCCTTTATTCTTCCCTCTTATGATCCTAAACGTGGCGCACACTTTATTCAAAATCCTTATCACATGGAAAAATCACAACAAACAGCATTTTTATCAGCATCAAAAATGCCAACAAGTACGACCACCGATCGTCTCGAATTTATTGGCTCTACAGGAACAGTCAAGCATCCATGCGCACTCCGTCAAGCGGAAGCACTTTCAAATACAGTTGAAGCAGGCTGCGATCCTTGCTCAGCATTTGCCTATGATATTGATCTAGCACCTCACCAAACAAAAGAAATCATCTTCTATCTTGGCAGTGCAAAAAACAGGCAAGAAGCTGAAAAATTACTAGACCAAGTACGTGTAAGTGATTTTGAAATTCTGCTTACAAAACAAAAACAACAATGGAACGATTTTGTTTCTCCACTGCAAGTCAAAACACCGGATCCTTCCTTTGATATTATGGTCAATCATTGGCTCCCTTATCAGACCTATGCATGCCGCATGCTAGCACGCGCAGCTTTTTATCAAGCCAGCGGAGCATTCGGCTTCCGCGACCAATTGCAAGATAGCTTGTCGTTGTTATTGCTAGAACCACAATTAGCGCATGAACAATTATTAAATGCTGCAGCCCATCAATTTCCCGAAGGTGATGTACAGCATTGGTGGTTGCCTGATATAAATGCCGGCGTTCGCACACGCATCTCTGATGACATTGTTTGGTTAGCCTATGGCACTGCCCTTTATGTCAACACTACTGGCGACTACGCATTTCTTGATACCCCAATTGCTTTCATTGAAGGCCCTCCTCTAGAGGCAGAACAACAAGATGCTTATTTTCAACATACGCAATCTCAAAAAACAGCAACACTTTATGAACATTGTGCTTTAGCTTTAGATCTTGCCATAAAACGTTGTGGTCAACATGGCCTTCCTCTCATCTTAGGTGGAGATTGGAATGATGGCATGAATTTAGTGGGCATTGGAGGAAAAGGGGAAAGTACTTGGTTGGGTTGGTTTCTTGGTACTACACTACAAGCATTTATTCCTCTTGCCAAAAAACGTGGCGACTATAACCATGCTAACACATGGAGTGCATACCTTAAACGTTTGAAAAAATCCTTAGAAGAAAACGGTTGGGATGGCGCTTGGTATCGACGTGGTTATTTTGATGATGGGACTCCTCTTGGTTCTAAAATAAATGATGAATGCCAAATCGATACCATTGCTCAATCTTGGGCAGTAATTTCTAAAATGGCATCACTTAGGCGCCAAAAACAAGCAATGGCTTCAATGCTTGAACATCTATGGGATAAAAAAGCTGGCATTATACGTCTTTTTTGGCCTCCTTTTGATAAAAGTACTCTCGAACCTGGTTATATAAAAGGTTATCCTCCAGGCATTCGAGAAAATGGCGGACAATATACGCATGGTGCTATTTGGAGCATTCTAGCGCTTGCTGAAATGGGTGAAGCAGACAAAGCTTATTCTATATTTTCTATGATCAATCCAATCACCCGTGGTAAAAATCCTGAAGTTTATCGTGTTGAACCCTATGTTATGGCTGCAGATATCTACGCCATTAAACCACGTCGTGGACAAGGCGGTTGGACATGGTATACAGGTTCAGCAGGATGGTTCTATTACGCCGCGATACAAGCCATTCTTGGGATTCAACGTCAAGGCAATCTGTTGTTTTTAAAACCACATTTACCCTCCTCTTGGCCTGAATGTGAAACAAAAATAAAATTTTATGATGCCGTCTATACTATCAAAGTAAAATGGGGATCTGAAAATATGCTTAGTGTTGACTGTAAAAAATATGTAACACTTAACGCAGGAATAAAGTTAAAAAAAACAGGTCAACATGAAATCATACGTATTCTTAAATCTTAAAAATAGAAAAAATAACAGGCCTTTTTATTCTTGCCCAAAGCCACAAAATTGTTATATTTCCTGCGCTCCCTATATTGACCATATTGGTGCACAATAATTTTAGATTCTATGAGACTGAAAGAAAATGGGTTATGAATCATCCAGATATTGCGAGGCGTGTTTACAATCATACTTGGAAACTCGATCCTATTATTCGTTCACTTCTCGATACGGATTTTTATAAGCTTCTTATGGTACAGATGATTTGGGGACTTTACCCCAATGTAAATGTTACTTTTTCCCTTATAAACCGCAATAAAACAATCCGTCTTGCCGATGATATTGATGAAGGTGAGTTGCGTGCTCAACTTGATCACGCTCTTAGTTTGCGCTTTACAAAAAAAGAGATGATCTGGCTCGCTGGTAATACATTTTATGGACGCAAGCAGATTTTCGCACCAGATTTTCTCCATTGGCTTGAGAATTTTCAACTGCCAGAATATGAACTAACCCGTAAAGATGGCCAGTATATCCTTCATTTTCATGGTCCGTGGACCCATAGTTCCATGTGGGAAATCCCTGCTCTGGCTATTGTCAGTGAATTACGTTCAAGGGCTGCTACGAAAAAACTAGGGCGTTTTGCACTTGATGTGCTTTATGCCCGTGCTAAAGCAAAAATGTGGAGTAAAGTTGAGCGTCTCAAGAAATTTCCTGATATTAAAATATCCGACTTTGGTACAAGGCGTCGTCATTCTTTTTTATGGCAACGCTGGTGTGTCGAAGCATTAAAAGAAGGTATTGGCAATGCTTTTACTGGAACTTCCAATGTCCTTCTTGCTATGGATACAGATTTAGAAGCCCTTGGTACAAACGCACATGAATTGCCCATGATCATTGCTGCTCTTACCAATAATGATGACGAATTGCGTAAAGCACCTTATAAAGTTCTGCAAGATTGGAACCGTTATTATGGTGGAAATCTTCTTATTGTTTTGCCTGATACTTTTGGTACAGAAGCATTTTTACGCAATGCACCAGATTGGGTCGCTGATTGGACGGGTTTCAGACCCGATAGTGCTCCCCCTATTGAAGGTGGCGAACGCATTATCACATGGTGGAAAGAAAAAGGAAAAGACCCACGCGAAAAATTATTGATTTTTTCTGATGCTCTTGATGTCAATACGATTGAAAAAACCTATCACCACTTCCATGAGAGAGTGCGCATGAGTTTTGGGTGGGGAACAGATCTTACTAATGATTTTGTAGGATGCGCACCCCAAGAAATTGCTACCTTTGACGCTCTTTCCCTTGTTTGTAAAGTCACTCATGCCAATGGTCGACCCGCCGTAAAACTCTCCGATAATCCTGAAAAGACCACCGGTGATCCGCAAGAAATACAACGTTATCTCAATTTTTTCGGTAATGAAAAACGTGTCTCAAGCCCATAAAGACTTAAATCATCCGTTAGTTGTATAAAATCAGTCACTGATCAATACTAAGCAGCAGATAAAGTCTACTTACTCTTAACGCACACAAATAATGCCTCTATTGTATTATGAATGTGATCATCATCGTTAATCAAAGTGATTTTATAAACACTTGATTAAAATTTTTATTTATAGTCCTCTCTGCTGTCAAAATCATTTCACGAGCATATCATGCTCGCCAATGAATATTCAATTGACCAACACTTTAAAAAACTTGTCAGCTAATATAAATCCTAATATGGAAATGTTATTCTAAAATTTATAGACGAAAACTTCTCTGTCCAATAGCTCCAAAGAACCAAAAAAATAAGAAGAGCACTGAGCCCATAAAATCTTTACCCTGTCATTATGAAGATGGACGTGTCACAATATAAATGGCAATCAACAGCAAAACAGTAGCAACTAATAAAGCAAACCACAACGTAGGATGTGTCATCACTAGAAAAGATAAAAAACCACCCGCAATACTTACCACCGAAAAAATTTTTAAAAATAGCGGAATGACTCGCTTTTCCTCCCATTGCTTAATTGGCGGACCGAAAATGCGGTGATCATGCAGCCAATTATGAAAACGTGGTGATGAACGAGCAAAACACCACGAGGCAACTAATAAAAAAGGTACAGTTGGCATAATCGGTAATGCTATACCGATAATACCTAATACAACCATTACCCACCCAACTATAGAAGTAAAAATGCGCAAATGGTGAGATATTTTAAATTTTTTTTTCATCCTCGAGCACCACTTTCCTCTACGAGAAACCATCTTTATCTCCTTGTTTTTGAAATTCTTTAGCGCACGACCACCACATTGGTAAGCGTATTTTCTGTGACAATTTCTCCCAGAACGTAAAATAGTTTACCCAATATGAGGATCATTTTAAAGTTTTCAAGCAACAACAATAAATTTTTAGAAAAGCCTAAAACAAAAAAAGGCTGCAGAATGAATCAATACAGCCTCTTAATCACGAATGCAGCGTTGGGGGAGAATACATATTGCATTCATCTGCTAGACTATTAGGAGGAAAACAACCCAGCATCCCGTCTTCTAGTTAAAACAGGCATTCGAGACAACTTACAAAAATGCATTACTATTATGCAATTAAATTTTGTCGCGCTCAAATTTCCTGTGTCGTAGTTCGACAAAAGAAAGTAGACATAAAAATAGCCATAAAAATCAGTGTTAAAATCAACACAATCGTAGAAGCAGAATCAGAGCCTATAAATAAGCTTAGATAAATTCCTAAAAAACCAGAAATAGCCGCGACAAGTATAGCGATAATCAACATAAAAGAAAATCGCTTCGTGATAAGATAAGCAATCGCTCCTGGCGCTATCAATAAAGAAATAACGAGAACAATTCCAACAGCTTTCAAAGCTGCAACGATCGTGAGAGAGATCATCGTTAAAAGGGTATAGTGGAGTACCGATATTCTTAATCCCATTGCACGACCTTGCACTGAATCAAAAATATACAGCATGAAGTCGCGCCATTTTGCCCATAAAATAAAAGTAACAGCAGCAGAAATGATCGCTGTCTGCATGATATCAAGCCGATTAACACCTAAGAGATTACCAAATAAAATATGATTCAAATCTAGGCTGCTATAAATAGACGTTGCCAAAACAAGCCCCAAACCAAACATAGACGAAAAAACAACTCCCATCACTGTATCCTGTTTGATACGGCTATTGCTCCCTAAAAAACCCGTCACAAGAGCACAAACCATACCTGCAATAAATGCACCACAAGCAATCAAGGTCATCGTAACATTCTCGGAGCGCACTTGCTGAAACCAAACAAATGGCAAAGAAGCCAAAACTGTTATTACCCATGGCGTCGCCATGTAACCAAGCACGACACCAGGAAAAACCGCATGAGAAATTGCATCCCCCAAAAGCGCCCATCCTTTTAAAATAAGAAAACAAGAAAGCATCGCCATTGGAACAGAAAGGATAGTGACAATAATCATACCCTTAAGCATAAAAGAAAATTGAAAAGGAAGGAGTAATTGGTCAATCATGATATCATCATCCCCCTTTTTGCCGCATTTATACGTAAACGCGCCGCAATATACCCGTGTTTAGGAGCAAAAATAAAAGCTAAAATAAACAGAAATGCCTGAAAAAGCACCACAACACCACCAGTTTGCGCATTCAAAAAATAACTCACATACACCCCCAATACGCTTGTGAATGTCCCAATCACAACTGCAATAATCAAAATTTTTATAAAACGATCGCTTAAAAGATAAGCTGTTGCCCCTGGTGTCACAACAAGACAAATGACCAAGAATGCTCCAACTGTTTGCATGGCAGCAACAGTACAAGCGGCAAGTAGTGTGAAGAAAAGAATTTTTAAGAATTTTACGTTTAATCCAATGGCACGCGCGTGCGTCTCATCAAATAAAGAAACAAGAAGATCTTTCCACTTCAAAAGTAATATAAGCAAAGAAAAAAAACCTATAAAAGCTAGTTGTATAATATCTGATGAACTGACTGCTAAAATATTTCCCAAGACAATCGTATCAATATTGACAGCCATCGGTTTTAAAGATTTGAGAAACAATCCAAAAGCAAAAAAGGAAGAAAAAATGAGACCAATAATGGTATCTTCTTTCAGCTTTGTCCGTTGGTTAAAAAAGAGCATCGCTGCCGCAGCAAGACCACCAGAAAAAAAGGCTCCAAGCGAAAAAGGTAATCCTAAAAGATAAGCACCTGCTACTCCAGGTACAATCGAATGGGAGAGTGCATCACCAATCAACGACCAACCTTTCAACATCAAAAAAGCAGAAAGAAAAGCGCAAACACACCCAACTAACCCCGAAACCCACATCGCATTAACCATATATTGATAGCTTAATGGTTCAAGCAACCAAGAAATCATGCTACGTGCTCCATACTTTGAGGATTCTCACGAACGGAAGGTTTTTTGCTCCCTGTAAAAACATTATTTTTTTTTGCATCTTGAAGATCAAAAATATGATGGTGCAAAGCACCACCAAAAGTTTTTTCAAGATTTTCTTTTGTAAAGACCGTTTCAGTTAATCCAGAAGCTAAAACTGTTCCTTTTATTAAAAGCGTGTGATCACAAAATTCACGAACCGAGCCTAAATTATGGGTAGAAACCAATATTATTGCACCTTCTTTACGCAAGTCTTGTAATAAAGCGATGATTTTATCTTCTGTTGTAACATCAACCCCTGTAAATGGCTCGTCTAGTAAAATAGCTTTTGCCTGCTGTGCAAGAGCGCGTGCCAGAAAAACACGCTTTTTCTGTCCACCAGAAAGTTCTCCAATTTGGCGCTTAGCAAATGGCAACATATCGACGCGTTCTAATGCAACACGAACAGCCTCATAATCTCGTGCCCGCGCATAGCGAAAGAAATTCATGTGACCGTACCGCCCCATCAAGACCACATCTTCAACGAGAACAGGAAAATTCCAATCAACATCTTCACTCTGAGGAACATAAGCAATAAGGTTTTTTTTCAAAACCGTTTCAACAGACAAACCAAAAATGCGAATTTTTCCTTTTGATGGTCGCACAAACCCCATAATAGCTTTAAACAACGTTGACTTACCTGATCCATTAACGCCAACCAACGCGGTAATGGAACCTGCGGGACTCTCAAAATTCACTTCCTGCAAAGCTGTATGTCCATTCCGATAAGTTACTGTTACCCCTTGGGCTAATATACCAGTTTTCGTCATTGATCCTTCACTCCATCTGATAAAGCATTAGTAATCCGTTCACTTGTAACGCGTAACAAATCAATATAAGTAGGCACCTCACCATTTTTCTCACTCAGAGAATCAACATAAAGAATACCACCGTATTTAGCCCCTGTTTCTCTTGCAACCTGCTTGGCAGGTGCAGGAGAAATAGTGCTTTCAGAAAAAACTGCTTGGATATTGTATTTGCGAACCATATCAATAACATGCTTCACTTGCTGTGGTGTCCCTTGCTGATCAGCGTTAATTGGCCACAAATAAAGTTCTTTCAGACCAAAATCACGCGCCAGATAGCTAAATGCGCCTTCACTGGTCACAAGCCAACGTTTGTCTTCTGGCAATGCCTCTAATTTAGCCCTGATTGGATCAATCATTGAGCGAATCTTTTGCTTATAAATTTCAGCATTTTCTTTATAAATAGAAGCATGTTCAGGATCATATTTTACAAAAGCATCGCGAATATTATCAACATAAATCAAAGCTGAGGTTGGCGACATCCACGCATGGGGATTGGGCTTACCACTGTAGGGTCCCTCACCAATTTTAATCGGCACAATTCCTTCTGAAACAATGATACTTGGAACATCCTTGATATTTTGAAAAAACTTTTCAAACCAGAGCTCCAAATCTAATCCATTCCACAGTATAAGATTTGCTCCTTGCGCACGCATAAGATCGCGAGGCGTAGGCTGATATTCATGAATTTCAGCACCTGGCTTGGTGATTGATTCCACATCAGCGGCATCACCTGCTACATTACGCGCCATATCAGCAATGATGGTGAATGTCGTAACAGCTTTAAATTTACCAGCACACAAAGCTAAATTAGGTGTGATAAAAATAACACTCCCCAAAATTATGATAAAAAACGTTTTTATGTTCATTGATCCTCTCTCTCGTTCACAGCTTTTTATTGCTAATGATTTGCATTATTATTTATCAATAGCAGCTCTCTTCCACCTTTGCAACGAAGGATTTTTACAAAAAATAATTTTTCAAGGTGTTTAAAAACATTCTTTATTTCATTGAAAAAATGATGGTTTTTTAAAGAGATCCTGCTTTGGTAAGAAAAATATATTTCAAGAAGATCTATAGATATTGAATGCCAAAAAACAAAAGAGCACTCAAAAGTGCTCTCGCTTTATAAAAAATTCGATAGAAGGGAATAATACTTAACGGCGTAAATATGCGCCCGTTGTCTTGGTAACATTTTCCACAACCCTTGAAGCAAGCTCTTCTAAATCCTCATCGGTAAAAGTTCTTTCAATGGGTTGAAGAGACACTTCAATCGCAACAGATTTTTTATCTTCACCAAGATTTGGATCTTCAAAAACATCAAAAACCCGTACTGAATGAATAAGTTTTTTATCCGCTCCATTTGCAGCACGAACGATAAGAGAAGAAGAAACTGTTTTATCAACGACAAATGAAAAATCACGCCGCACTATTTGAAAAGGTGATAATTTCAAAGGAGGACGGCTTTTCGTTGCTTTTTTCTTTGATTCTGGAATCCGATCAAGAAAAATTTCAAAACCGCATACAGGACCACTGACATCTAACTTTTCTAATGTAGTAGGATGAAAAACACCAAAAAAACCAAGAATAACCTTTGATCCAAGCTTCATAACCCCTGAACGACCAGGATGATACCAATCGGGTGCCCCAACCTCAATCTGCACTTTGCTGGTATCTATACCGCATGCTTCTAAAACAGCCAATGCATCCGCTTTTGCATCAAAAACATCAACCGCTACAGCATTTCCATTCCAAAAGCGCCCTGCTCCTTCAAATTGTTCTGTTCCACGGCGGATTCCACTAGCAACGCGCTGTTGCTTATCAGGTGTATCACCTTCATAGATGTCAGAAACTTCGAACAAAGCAAGATCTAGAAAACCACGATCAGCATTTCGCTGTGCCGCCATAAGCAAACCTGGTAAAAGAGAAGGACGCATTACGGACATATCAGCAGTAATAGGATTTATTAATTTAAGCTGTGCTTGACAACCACCAAAAGCAAGTGCCTGAATTTCAGAAATAAAAGACCATGTCACAGCCTCCCTCATACCACGATGTACTAAAGCCAAACGAGCAAAGCGTGAGCGGATTTGTGAACATGTTAAAACCTGTTCTTTTTCCTCTACAACATTTTCTAACGGTATGGGCTTAATCGCATCTAGCCCATAAATCCTTATAACTTCTTCCACTAAATCAGCTTTACCAGCAATATCAGGGCGCCATGTTGGCACTTTAACTGTTACCACATCTCCTTCCCCTTCGATGCTAAATCCAAGCTGTGTTAAAATAGTAAGGGCTTGCTCACGCTCTATTTCCAAATTTGTCAAACGTTTAATTTCAGAAAAAGGAAAAGCTATCTGTTTGGTTTCTGGCTGCTGATAACCAACAACTTTTGTTTTTGAACATTCACCACCACAAAGACGTAAGACCAGTTCTGTTGCAATCTCAAGCCCTTTTTTCATAAAAGCCGGATCAACACCTCGCTCAAACCGATAGCGTGCATCACTGATAAGCCCTAATGCACGACCCGTATGTGCAATGCTCTTTGAATCCCAAAGCGCCGATTCAATAATAACGCGACGTGTCGTCTCATCACAGCTGGTTCTTTCACCACCCATAATACCGGCAATGGAAACAACGCCCTCTTCATCTGCAATGACACAATCATTAGCACCCAAATTATAGATTTTTCCATTAAGAGCCTGCAAACTTTCCCCTTCACGGGCGCAACGTAAACTCAAATTTCCTTTTATCTTATCGGCATCAAAAACATGAAGCGGACGTCCAAGATCAAAACTTATATAATTGGTCATATCAACCAGTGCATTAATCGATCTTAAACCAATTGCACTCAAACGTTGCTGCATCCATTGAGGCGATGCGCCATTTTGAACATTGCGTACTTCACACCAAGCAAAACCTAAACATAACGATGGACTTTGCGAAAAATCTAAAGAAACATGAAGTGGTGTTTCAAACGCAGTATCAAATTGTGGCAAAGATACTTCTTTTAATCGTCCGATTCCAGCAGCAGCAAGATCACGTGCAATACCGCGAACACCAGTACAATCAGAACGATTTGGGGTCAAACCAATATCAATGACCGGATCATCTAAACCTGCATAAACTGCAAATGACGTTCCAATAGTTGCATCTTCTGGAAGCTCGATAATCCCGTCATGTTCATCCGATAACTCAAGCTCTGCTCGTGAACACATCATCCCAAAACTCTCAACACCGCGGATTTTGCCTACAGATAAGGTCACATCAAGCCCAGGTACGTACGTGCCTGGCAAGGCAAGAACCCCAACAAGTCCAGCACGTGCATTTGGTGCGCCACATACAATTTGTATAGGTTTACAAGCCCCCGTATCTACCGATAAAATCTGTAATTTATCTGCATCAGGATGTCTCATTGCCGTTAAAACTTTTGCAATCACAAAACCTTTTAAAGAGGAACGATCATCCACATGATCAACCTCAAGGCCGATCGCTGTTAGTTTATCACAAATTTCTTCCAAAGATGCATCTGTCTCTAAGTGATCTTTTACCCACGACAATGTAAATTTCATTTTAAAACCTCACATAAAAACTGTGATAAGATCACACATTGCTTAAGCCGGGAAAAAAGCAGGCATATCAAAACAGCGAAAACCATAATGATCCAACCAACGCAAATCAGCATCAAAAAAGGCACGCAAATCAGGCATACCGTATTTTAACATAGCAATACGATCAATGCCCATTCCCCATGCAAATCCCTGATACTCATCGGGATCTAAACCAATATTTTTTAATACATGAGGATGCACCATTCCGCATCCTAAGATTTCCAGCCAATCCTGTCCCTCACCGAATTTTATCTCTGAACCAGACCGATTACATTGAATATCCACTTCCATAGATGGCTCGGTAAAAGGAAAAAAAGAGGGACGGAAACGCATTTTTACAGAAGGGACTTCAAAAAACGCTTTACAAAAGCTATCATGAAGCCACATCATATGTGCAATGGTGGAAGTCTTATCAACCACAAGACCTTCTACTTGGTGAAACATCGGCGAATGCGTTGCATCTGAATCCATGCGGTAAGTTTTTCCAGGAATAATGATGCGTATTGGCGGCTTTTGCTTTTCCATCGTGTGAATTTGTACAGGTGATGTGTGGGTGCGTAATAACTTTCTCTCTCCCGTTTTATCAGCATCAAAAAAGAAGGTATCATGCATTTCGCGCGCTGGATGATCTTCAGGAAAATTCAATGCCGTAAAATTATAATAATCTGTTTCAATATCTGGTCCCTCTACAAGCGAAAAGCCCATCTTCGTATAAATGGCTGTAATTTCCTCAATCACCTGTGAAATAGGGTGAATACGTCCCCGCTCCATAGGCGAAAAACGAACAGGTAAGGTGACATCAACCGTTTCGCTAGAAAGACGCGCATCCATTGCTTGACGCCTTAGAAAATCACGCTTTTGTACCCATAATTCTAAAATGCGATTTTTTAATCCATTAAGAGCAGGACCGACTTTTTGGCGTTCTTCAGCATTCATTTTTCCTAATGTTTTTAATTTTTCAGAGATACTGCCTTTTTTGCCTAATGCCGCAATACGCACTGTTTCAAGTGCCTGTTCATCATTAGCTGCTTCTAAAGCTAAACAAATTTCTTGTTCCAAACGCTCAATATCGCTCATATTGTTGCCTATTTTTTGAATAGAAAAAAGCCCGCACTAGTAACAACCAGTACGGGATCCCGAATAAATGAATGCTTTAAGAGAACACGACCGGCTTATTTGACAGCACCCTCAAAAGCATTAGGTGTTGTGTCTTTCAAATACTCTAAAGCCCTCTTTGCCGAAGCTACTAAAGCAGAAAATGCTGCTGCTTCATGAATTGCTATATCTGAAAGAACCTTACGATCAACCTCAATCCCCGCTTTCGATAAACCATCAATAAAGCGTCCATATGTTAAACCTTCTGCTCGAACAGCCGCATTAATTCGCTGAATCCACAAAGCACGGAAAGTCCGTTTTCTATTTTTGCGATCACGATACGCGTACTGTTTTGAACGGTCAACGGCTGCTTTAGCCGCACGAACGGTACTTTTACGACGACCGTAAAAACCTTCAGCCTGTTTAAGAACCTTCTTGTGTTTAGCGTGTGCCGTCACACCTCTTTTTACACGTGCCATGTAATATTCTCCTAAAAATCAAAAGCGTAAGGTTTATAAACCGTTTGGCAAATAATACTGAACAACTTTTTGGGCATCTTGTTCACACAAAACCATCGTTCCACGCGCATCACGAATAAATTTATTCGAACGCTTAATCATGCCGTGGCGTTTGCCTGCAGCTGTTACTTTTACTTTGCCTGACGCAGTGATTTTAAACCGCTTCTTAGCGGATGATTTGGTCTTCATCTTGGGCATTTTGCTACTCCATACATTATATTCATTAAATTGGATCTATTCATTCAAGCGGACCAACGCTTGAACAAGCACCTAAACAGCCACGGCATGCCCTGCCGGGCGGCTCTAACAGTTTTTCCATAAGCCACTATACACAAAATAGCAAGTCCGTATCAAAAAAAAATTGGAGCTCCATTGCCTTGAACTTCAATCAAAGGTGCTGGAATTGTATTTGTTTTTATGGCTGCTTTACAAAGATCAGCAATAATACATTGCCTACATTGTACTTTACGTGCTTGGCAAATATAACGCCCATGTAAAATGAGCCAATGATGCGCATAATGAAGATAACCAACCGGTATAATCTTTAGCAACTTTTCTTCGACAATCTCTGGTGTTTTGCCGGGTGCCAAACCAAGACGATTTCCAAGACGAAAAATATGTGTGTCCACCGCCATCGTAGGCAGACCAAAAGCAACATTTAAAACAACATTCGCCGTTTTACGACCAACACCAGGAAGTGCCATAAGGGCTTCACGATTATCAGGCACTTGACCACCATATTGATTAATTAAAAATTTGCAAAGTGCATAAACATTGCGCGCTTTTGCTCGCCAAAGACCAATTGCACGGATGTGATGTGCTATTGCTTCTTCTCCCAATGCAATCATTTTTTCCGGTTTATCAGCAAGACGAAATAATTCTTTTGTTGCTTTATTAACACTCACATCTGTCGCTTGAGCCGAAAGAACAACTGCAACCAAAAGAGTAAAAGCATTGGTGTAGATAAGATCACTCTTAGGGGTGGGGCGTTGAACAGAAAAACGGCGAAAAATTTCTTCAATTTCGTCTTCACTATACAATATTTCAAAAGATTTTTGCGTCTTTGATAATTTAGTTGTTCTTTGACTCATTGAACTCTCTTATCTTCTCTCTTGAAGTTACCTCTTACGCTTGCCATATGAGAGGAATGTAACAAACGCTTTTTTTAGAGTTTGGTCAATTAGCCGCTTTGAAGAGGATATTCACAATGACACATGTGACGCCTTTCTCCAATCCCCTTCTTTTAGGATTTGAAGCGGTGGAGAAAATATTGCAACGTATTAGTAAAACTGATGAAAACTATCCAGCCTATAATATTGAACGTCTACACAAAAACGATAACGCAAGCCATATACGCATCACTTTGGCTGTTGCTGGGTTTAAAGTCAATAATCTCAGTATTTTATTAGATGGCAATCAACTGATCATCCATGGTAAACAAACAACCAATCAAAATAACCAATATTTATATTGTGGTATAGCGGCGCGCCAATTCCAACGTACCTTTCTTCTCGCGGATGGAATGCAGGTAACAAATGCTGAGTTGAAAAATGGTCTCTTATCAATTAACCTACGTCAACCAAAATTAAAAAAACAAATAAAGCAGATTCCAATCAGAGTCAGTGATAGTGAGTAGTAAAAATAGGATGTAAAGGAGTAACAAAATGGGAGAACACAAACAAAACTGGTCGTTGCAAGATACCGCCTCTTTTGATGCGGGGGGAATTGCTTATTTAAAAAAGGTTTGTACAGATGATCTGGCTAAAAACTTTCCAGATCTTCCACCAATGACCCCAGGCATTATAATATGGGCGCTCTTTGGTGAAACAGGTTATCCAATCATTTTGTCTGACGAGCGCTCCATCGCTCTTGCAGGTGCTAACGAACATGAACTAAAAATTGTAACTCTACACTAACCTGTTTTACAAAAAGCAACTGAAGCATCCTTATAGACTCTATCAATTCTGCCCGATGAGGTATGACAATAAGTTTTTTTATGAAGAAATTAAAAGAAAATCTTTTCAACTTTAAGAGTATCACTTTTTTCAAAAAAACACCGTTGCGCTTAACTTTGCGCTATTGTGCTTACATATCATCAATTTTTTAAGGAAACGCTATCTGTTTTTCTTCATACAAAAGATGTTGCTAGAAAAAATCTTTACTGAGCGATGCTATTTGAAATATTTCGCATTGAGCTTTTATATTGAAATTTTTACCTCTTGATATTGCTTCTTTCTTTAACAAAGATCTTTATGAAAAATCCTGTACATGACGCTCTCAAACGCATTACAAAGGCTCTTGTTGCCTCGATGTCTTAAATATTGCCACCAGAAAAATCATATATGCCCATTCGAGTCGTCGGAAATCCTGCATTCGTATTAATTTTAAAACCAATCTAATCTTTGATTTAGAATAGGATACCTCTTTCTAACGCCACCCACATGTCCTTAATTGCTGTTCATATTGCCTAGATATTCTCGCCATACGTTGTGCTGCTTGTGCAAGCGCAGCAGTTACATGCCCTCTACTGCGTGCATAAGCACCATGACCCATATGATAATTTAAATAAAGGCTATATGCATCATCAAACCTCACGCCATTGCGT
Source organism: Bartonella sp. B39 (assembly GCF_053795145.1). Taxonomy (NCBI): domain Bacteria; kingdom Pseudomonadati; phylum Pseudomonadota; class Alphaproteobacteria; order Hyphomicrobiales; family Bartonellaceae; genus Bartonella; species Bartonella sp. B39. The sequence continues at coordinate 1,933,351 of NZ_CP200036.1, read as the reverse complement.
CGAACACTTTGGCGATGGTACCAAGCAACGAAATCAGCGGCATCTGCAAAATTAGTACGCCGCGCAAAAGACCTTCCTGTGGAGCGGAGATACATTGCCCATGTGCTGTCAAGCGCTTGAGAATAGCCATACGCTGTTGACAGACGCTTCCATGGAATAAAACCAAACAGTTTTGTACGTGGAGGACGTGCATTATGACGAAACCCTGACTCAATATTAATAGTTGCAAGAATAATCGGCATAGGAATCCCATGGCGCATTTCTGCATTCTTAGAAGCTTTTTTCCAATTATCAAAAAAACCATCCTTTTGAGCTAAAATGGCGCAAGCATTGTTTGTATACAGGGGGCGACTTGTTGTGCATCCCCCTAGCAGAAACACCAATGCCAAAAAAAACAAAAGGTGTCGCATATTCTTTCTTCCTCTCATTAAGAAAGCAATGAGATATGAATACTAAAAAATTATTACTAATCAATAAAGGACACTTGTTGTATTATGTGCCTCATTTCACTCTTCATCAACAAAATGCAATGTTTGAGGCTGAACAGAAGGAGCAGTCATTTGTGTTGGCATAGAATCCTTTTCTTTTAATTCAAAAGTTTCAATACGATTAGCCCTTCTCATGATTTTAGAAGATGATGTTAAAATCCCTTCAATATCTTCACCCACTTTATAAAAATGCTTCTGTAAAGCGCGAACACGTATATCCATTCGTTCAAAATCTTCCATTAATTTTGCTACTTCTGATTGGATCAAATGTGCTTGCTCACGCATCCGCGCATCTTTCATAATAGTTTGTACAACCTGAATAGATAACATCAACAAAGACGGCGATACAATAATCACATGCGCCCGATTGGCTTTTTGTACCAATGGTTCAAAATTTTCATAGATTGTTGCAAAAATCGATTCCGATGGCACAAAGAGAAAAGCGGTGTCATGTGTTTCTCCAGGAATTAAATATTTTTGTGCAATATCGCGAATATGAACATCCATATCCGTACGAAACTGACGTTCTGCCTCTTGACGTTCTTGAGATGATGCTGCCTTATGCATCGCATTCCAAGCTTCCAAAGGAAATTTAGCATCAACAACAAGAGAAGGAGCTTTATTTGGCATATGAATGAGACAATCTGGTCGCTTTCCATTTGAAAGAGTCGCTTGGAAAGCGTAAGCATTAGGTGGCAAAGCATCTGCAATAATTGCTTCCATACGTCCCTGACCAAAAGTACCGCGCGTTTGCTTATTGTTTAGAATAGCCTGCAACTGAACAACCTGTCCCGTAAGCGACTGAATATTATTTTGCGCCGCATCAATTACCGCTAAACGCTCTTGTAAACGATTCAAATTTTCATAAGTAGACTTGGTCTGCACCTGAAGAGTTTGACCCAAATTGGTTGTCATCCCATTGAGTTGTTCACTTATAGATTTATTTAATTCAGCTTGTCTTTGACCAAAAATTTCTGCCATCGTCTGCATTCGGCCTTGCATTTCAGCTTGCGTTTTTAGCAATGTCGCCATTTGCATTTGTGCCTCACGGGCGCGTTCAGCAATTTCACTTTCCAAAAATGTCTTTTTTTGATGAGATCGTATCAGCATAAAAAATGCCAAGCAGACAAATATAAGCAAAAGCAAAAGCAGAAGCAGAATCATCAATTTAGCAAAAGAATCGCCAAAAGGCATGAAAGAAAAAAACGAATCAAACATGGAACGTGATATAATGCCCTTATTGTAAAAAAGCGCAAGAATCCGTTATTCAATGTTGACCCATAATAAACCATTGATTAATCTGTACCGATGCTAATTAAACCTTTAGTTACTTTACCAGATCCGATTTTACGGAAAGTGTCTCAACCAGTTGAGAATATAGATTCAGCTATCCAAGAACTAGCTGATGATATGTTGAACACGATGTATTATGCCAAAGGAATCGGCCTTGCGGCTATTCAAATTGGAATACCGCTACGTATGTTAGTCATAGATGTCTCCGAAAAAGATACCCCGAAAAATCCGCTTGTTATTATCAACCCAGAGATCTTATGGCTTTCAAATGAGCGCAATATTCACAAAGAGGGTTGCCTGTCTATTCCTGAGTATTATGCAGAAGTCGAACGTCCAAAACGCCTCTGTGTTCGCTATCAAGATCGTGAAGGAAAACAAACAGAAATTGAGGCAGATCACCTACTGGCGACTTGCTTACAACACGAAATCGACCATTTAAATGGCTGTCTTTTTATTGATCACATTTCAAAAATTAAACGTGATATGATAATACGAAAATTTAAAAAACGCGCAAAAGAGAAAAACGCACAGGAATCAATTTTATAATGGCATTACGGTTAAGTTTTATGGGGACACCTGATTTTTCTGTCCCTATTTTGCATGCTTTGTTGAGTGCTGGCCATGATATTGTAGCTGTTTACAGCCAACCTCCTCGCCCAGCAGGACGTCGTGGTCTTAAACTGATGCCTTCACCTGTTCAAAGTGCAGCAGAGGCAAAATCTATTCCTGTATTCACGCCTCAAACACTCAAAACAGCCGAACAACAAGCTCAATTTGCAGCACTTTGTATTGATGCTGCTGTTGTTGTTGCCTATGGACTACTCTTACCAAAAGCCATTCTTGAAACACCCCGTTTTGGTTGTTTCAATATCCACGCTTCACTCTTACCACGCTGGCGTGGTGCTGCACCTATCCAGCGTGCAATTATGGCTGGTGACAAGAAAACTGGGATCATGATTATGAAAATGGATGAAGGGCTTGATACGGGACCTATCGCTTTATCCCGCTCCATCCCCATCACGGATAACACCACCGCTGATGAACTTTCAAACAGGCTTTCACATATAGGCGCAGAACTTATGATAGAAACCCTATCAGCTCTTGAAAAAGGCCAACTTAAACTTACCCCACAATCAGGGAAAGACATAACCTATGCCTCCAAAATTAAAAAAGAAGAAACACGCATTGATTGGACAAAATCTGCAGAATTTATTCATAGGCATATTCGCGCGCTCTCTCCCTCTCCTGGTTGCTGGTGCAACATGAATATCAGCGGTCGAGAAGAACGCGTAAAAATTCTTGCAAGTCATTTAACGACAGGTCCTTCTCTTGAAATTGGTCGAATAGAGCCGGATTCTCTGGTTATCCATTGCGGGCAAGGACGCCTTGAAATAACTTCCCTCCAAAGATCGGGTGGTAAAATTCTTGATAGTGTAACATTTTTGCGAGGCGCCCATATTTCTGCTGTTTTTTGATATGCCACGTTTTAAACTCACCCTTGAATATGACGGCTCAAATTATGCTGGCTGGCAGCGTCAAGTAGGACTTCGCACCATACAAAGTGCCCTTGAACAAGCTATTTTTCATTTTAGTGGACAACAATTAACAATTACGACAGCCGGTAGAACTGATGCGGGAGTCCACGCTACAGGACAGGTTGCGCATGTTGATTTCATAAAAAATTGGCACACGCATACTGTACGCGATGCACTCAATGCGCATTTGAAAAAACAGGGTGAAGATATTGCGATTTTGAATGTAGAAAATGTTCCAGACAGCTTTGATGCACGATTTTCCGCAATAAAACGCCATTATCTTTTTAAAATTCTCAATCGTCGCTCACCACCAGCTCTAAAGGCTAAACGCGTATGGTGGATACCAAAAAACCTCAATGCTGAAGCCATGCATGAAGCTGCGCAAAAACTTGTAGGACAACATGATTTTACCACTTTCCGCTCAGCCCATTGCCAAGCCAAAAGCCCTATTCGCACCCTTGACTGTTTAGATATTCAAAGACAAGGAGAAGAGATTTTCCTTTATGCACAGGCTCGCTCTTTTCTTCATCATCAAATTCGTTCATTTGCAGGAAGCCTCATGGAAGTTGGCATTGGACGTTGGACAGTACAAGATCTTGAAGAAGCTCTTCATGCTAAAGATCGTACACGTTGTGGTATGGTCGCACCTCCTTCAGGACTTTATTTGACACAAGTTGACTATTAACGACCCTTCAAAAGTCATTAATAGTCATTTTCCCAAAACCAAAAGCAGTTAACGAAGCTTATAAAAGGAACGAATTTGTTCAAAAGCTTCCGCCGCTGTATCAACGAATGTCACAAGATCCACATCCGAAGGAGAAATCGTACCTTGCGCAGATAAATAATCAAAATTTATAACATTGTTCCAAAAATCTTTACCAAACAAGAAAATCGGAACCCGTTTCATACGCCCTGTTTGTATTAAAGTTAACGTCTCAAATAATTCATCCAGAGTACCAAATCCTCCAGGGAAAATTGCCAACGCCTTCGCCCGCATTAAAAAATGCATTTTACGCATCCCCAAATAATGAAAATTAAAACATAAATGCGGAGTTACATAAGGATTTGGCTCTTGCTCATGTGGTAAAATAACATTCAAACCAATCGTTGGTGCTCCAATATCAGCAGCACCACGATTTCCTGCTTCCATTACCCCTGGCCCTCCCCCTGTGATAACAACAAATTCACGATATTCGGTCGTAGCAGAATAATGTGAACACAAACGCGCAAATTCTCTTGCCTTATCGTAATAATGGGACATAGCATGCAAATTTTTCTTTTGTGTTTCATTTTTTGCTGCCCATGCGGCTTGCCCAGATTCAGGAATACGTGCACCACCAAATAAAACAACAGTTGATTGAATATCACACTCCTGAAGAGCTATTTCCGGTTTTAGAAACTCAAGACCTATACGCTGTGAACGTAATTCAGGACGCATCATAAAATCTTGATCGATATAAGCTAAACGGTAAGTAGGTGAAAGCATTTGTGGTGTATTAGAGGATTCATATACTTGTTGTATTGCCTCCTTTTCATGGAGAAATGAACACCAACTCTCTTTTTCTTCTTTCATTTTTTATAGCCTTTCTCATGCGCTTATCCTGCTCCTTAACCGTTTTATTGACTGAACACATTTCTTCGCGTAGGTCATAAGAAATAAATCTTGAAACTTTCAACTTGTTTAACGGAATCCCAACCATGAGCAATCTTACACAACTTGAAATGATTATTGAAAAAGCATTTGATGACCGCGACTCTATCAATACCACGACAAAAGGTGAAATCCGCGAAAGTATTGAGCACATATTAAGCCTTCTCGATAAAGGTGAAATCCGCGTTGCGGAGCGTCAAGAAAATGGCCAATGGCATGTTCATCAATGGTTAAAAAAAGCCGTTCTTCTTTCTTTTCGAATCAATCCTATGCAAATTATTTCTGGCGGAATAAATGGAACATATTGGTGGGATAAAGTTCCTTCAAAGTTTTCTAGTTGGCAAGAAGATGACTTTAAAAAAGCTGATTTCCGTTCTGTTCCTGGAGCAATTGTACGACATTCTGCCTACATTGCTCCCAACGTTATATTAATGCCATCTTTTGTAAATCTTGGCGCCTTTATCGATGAGGGAACAATGGTTGACACATGGACCACTGTGGGTTCTTGTGCACAGATTGGTAAACATGTCCATCTTTCTGGCGGTGTTGGTATCGGAGGTGTTTTGGAACCGCTGCAAGCAAACCCAACGATTATTGAAGATCATTGTTTCATCGGTGCACGATCTGAAGTCGTCGAAGGCTGCATTATTCGTGAAGGCGCTGTTCTAGGAATGGGAGTCTTTATTGGAAAATCCACAAAAATTATTGACCGTAGAACAGGAGAAATTTTTATAGGTGAAGTACCAGCTTACTCCGTTGTTGTTCCAGGCTCTATCCCTGGAAAACCACTACCAAACGGTGAACAAGGTCCAAACCTTTACTGCGCTGTCATAGTGAAACGTGTTGATCAAAAAACACGAGAGAAAACATCTATTAATGATCTTTTGCGCGATTAAAAAACACTCTTTAATAATTTTAAGCAATCAACAGAATACAAAAGCATAATCAATTAAGGGATGATCTTCCCTTTTTTCATTATTTATTCATTTTGAGCGCTTGAATAAACGCCGACTGTGGAATTTCTACTTTTCCGAATTGGCGCATACGTTTTTTACCTTCTTTTTGCTTTTCCAAAAGTTTACGCTTACGCGTGACATCGCCCCCATAACATTTCGCCGTCACATCTTTACGCAAAGCACGAATTGTTTCACGAGCAATGATTTTACCGCCAATTGCTGCTTGAACTGGAATTTGAAACATATGCTGAGGAATAAGATCTTTCAGTTTTTCACACATTGAACGCCCGCGCTTTTCTGCAATAGTACGGTGCACAAGCATCGACAATGCATCTATAGATTCCCCATTCACCAAAATAGACATTTTAACTAAGTCGCCCTCCGCATAATCGGTCATCTGATAATCGAAGGAGGCATAACCCTTTGAGATTGATTTCAAACGATCATAAAAATCAAAAACAACTTCATTCAGTGGCAAATCATATGTTACCATGGCACGTGTCCCGACATAGGATAAACTAACCTGTATCCCTCGCCGTTCTTGGCAAAGTTCTAAAACTGGCCCAAGATAGTTGTCAGGAGTCATTATTGTAGCCCGAATCCATGGTTCTTCGATGGAAGAAATTTTAACAATATCAGGCATATCCGCCGGATTATGGAGTTCTTTCACAGTACCATCATTCATATTCATGCGATAAACAACCGAAGGTGCTGTCGCGATTAAATCTAAATTGAACTCGCGTTCTAATCGCTCTTGAATAATTTCAAGATGCAGAAGCCCTAAAAAACCACACCGAAAGCCAAAACCCAAAGCCGCTGATGTTTCCATTTCAAAAGAAAAGCTAGCGTCATTTAAACGCAATTTTCCCATGGCTGCCCGTAAATCCTCAAAATCAGCAGCATCAACTGGAAAAAGTCCACAAAAAACAACCGGTTGAGCAGGTTTAAAACCGGGCAGTGCATCTTCACAAGGACGACGTTCTTCAGTAATGGTATCGCCAACCCGTGTATCAGCAACTTCTTTGATAGAAGCGGTTATAAAGCCAATCTCTCCAGGCCCTAATTCATCAACTTGAACCATTTTTGGTGTAAAGACCCCAACCCGTTCAACTGGATATTTTGCCCCAGGACCTATCATGCGAATGGTTTGACCTTTTTTCAATACACCATCAATTACTCGCACCAAAACGATAACGCCAAGATATGCATCATACCAGCTATCAACCAACATTGCTTTTAAAGGTTTGTTCACTTCACCAGTATGTGGAGGGGGTAACTGTGTAACAATTGCTTCTAAAACATCAGAAATACCTAAACCTGTTTTTGCTGATATTTCCACGGCTTCAGAGGTATCGATACCAATCACATCTTCAATTTGTTCTTTAACACGCTCAGGTTCTGCTGCTGGAAGATCCACTTTATTTAGGATAACAACCAATTCATGAGAATTATCAATAGCTTGGTAAACATTCGCCAATGTTTGCGCTTCTACGCCTTGGCTCGCATCCACCACCAACAGCGAACCTTCACAAGCTGCCAATGACCGAGAAACTTCATAAGCAAAATCCACATGGCCAGGTGTATCAATAAGATTTAGAATATAACTCTTACCATCCTTTGCTTTATAATGCAAACGGACCGTTTGTGCCTTAATAGTAATTCCACGTTCACGCTCAATATCCATGGAGTCGAGAACTTGCTCTTTCATCTCTCGTGTCTCAAGTCCTCCTGTCATTTGAATCAAACGATCAGCTAAAGTCGATTTTCCGTGATCAATGTGCGCCACGATGGAAAAATTACGGATATGATTACGATCTCTTGTCATATGAGGCGATTTAGCAAAGAATAGCACAAAACGCAAAGACCAATTATGTTTCTTTGGAAACCTTTCAAAAAATACAAATGAAAAAAGCCTTTCAAAACACAATTCTTTATAGTCTAAAAATGAAGCTTTTGCGTGTTAAATGATTAAAACTATCCAAAAGCTTTTAACTTTTTCATATCCGTTGGTCTTCATCACTCATATGCCCATATGATATGAGAAATGTATATATAGCCCAGGCTTGCGGTAAAATTCGAAAGAAATGCTGTTTCAATTTGCACACAATCACCAGCTTTTTTATAAATTTTACACAAAAAAGCATGGGAGCAGGTTAATCTGCTCCCAACTATCAAAACTTTAGAAATATACTCTCTGGTGCAATATCTTTTAAAAGATATCATATTTTTAAAAGATCTCTTCTCTTTTCTTGCATAAAAGTAAAAAAGAGAACCTCCTTAGTTTTTATGAAAAAATAACAAAAGTGAAAGTTCTTCAAATCAAAACATCATAAGATAAAACCTTAAAAGGAGAGATGTAAAATTAATCAATTTTTTCAATCACTTTATCTTTTTTACGCCAGTGTGAAGGTTGTAATTCAGCCACAATGATTCCAATCAAGATGAGTGCTCCTCCTAATAAAGCTAAAGGGGATAAGCGCTCACCAGCTAAACGCCCAACAATACCAGCCCATACAGGTTCTCCTGCATAAATGAGTGTTGCGCGAGTGGGTGAAACGGATTTTTGTGCCCAATTCATCGCCAATTGAATGATAGCACTCATCGATGCCAATCCTATACCAATACTCAGCCATATCCATGAAAATTCAGGGATACTTTCGTTCATTAAAGGCATGCAAAAAAAAGAAAAAAGACCACTAAAAAGTAACTGTATAATCGTTACACGTCGACTATCAACCTTATTGGCAAAAATTCCGATAAGTATAACTTCTCCAGCAATTGCTATAGCCCCTAACAAAGTCAAAATTTCACCTTTTGAAAAATCAACATTCCCTGGCTTTTGTCCGGAAATCAGGACAAGCCCAATAAAAGCAAAAATAATACCAACCCAACAAGCTAAACGAGGTGGCTTTTTAAAAACAATCCATTGCAATATTGGTACTATCGGAACATAAAGCGCCGTGATAAAAGCCGACTGACTACTAATAATTGTTTGAAGTCCCATGGCTTGCAAAGCATAACCCAAAAACATTCCTAAACCAATCGCCATACCGGCAAAAATTTCATAAACTGTTACGCCTTTCATAGAACGCCAAAAAATCGCACCACACATGAGCGATGCAATGACAAAACGAAACCCAACAAAGAAGAGAGGCCCGCTATAGCGTACCGCGATGTGAATCCCTAAAAGGGTAATACCCCACAATATTGTCGCAGCAAATAATGCCAATTCCTGCTTGCTAAATAACGGGTGTTTCAACTGTTTTATATCAACCATGAAAGGTTTCTTTCCTCCAATTTTCTGTACATCTTATGAAACAATAAGCGTTCCAACTCCTTGTTCGGTAAATAGTTCTAGCAATACAGAATGGGGGGTTTTACCATTTAAAATGACAACACCTTCTACTCCATTTTGAAGAGCCTTTATACAAGTTTCTACTTTTGGAATCATTCCCCCTGAAATTGTGCCATTTTTGATGAGATTTTCAGATTCAGAAATTGTCAATTCCTTTAAAAGTTTTCCCTGCTTATCCAAGACACCAGGAACATCTGTGAGAAACAAAAGGCGTTTAGCCTCTAATGCACCGGCAATGGCTCCGGCAAAAATATCAGCATTAATATTATAGGTTTTGCCATCACGACCTGGAGCCACAGGAGCAAGAACTGGGATCATTTCAGAACATGCCAAAAGATCCAACAATGTGCGATCAACTTCAACAGGTTCACCAACAAATCCTAAATCTAAAACACGTTCAATATGCGAATCAGGATCAATTACAGTTTTATAAGCCTTTTCAGCAAAAACCATATTGCCGTCTTTGCCGCACAATCCTATCGCCCATTCACCCTCAGCGTTGATGAGAGCAACAATTTCCTTGTTTATGGAACCTGCTAAAACCATTTCAACTACTTCAACGATCCGCTCATCAGTTACGCGCAAACCGTTTTCAAACCGTGATTCAATTCCCATTTTCATCAAAATTTCAGCAATTTGAGGTCCCCCGCCATGAACGACAACAGGATTAATTCCTGATTGCTTTAATAGAGCAATATCACGTGCAAACGCTCGCCCTAAAGCAGGATCACCCATAGCATGACCGCCATATTTTACAACGACCGTTTCATTTTCATATTTTTGCATATAGGGTAAAGCAGACGATAAAAATGCTGCTTGTTTTTCAAAAACATCTGCTGCATCGCTCTCAACATAATTCATCAAAAAGCCTCCTCATCACTTTTGACCATATCTTAGTGAAATTTAGAAAAAGTAAAAACGAATTTTACCCCATCCATCCCCCCCTGAAAATCCCCTTTTCTCTTTAAATTACGATGAAAGTAATAACGAGATGAGATAAAGGCAGCTTTCTTAAAAAGAATTATTATATAAAAATCAAACAAAATAGGCTAACAAAATGCCATTATTTCATGATCTCATGTATAAGATTTGGAAGCAAAATTCAGAATAATTTTTAAGTCACACCGTACACTTAACTCACTGATTTTACCCTGTGGATCTTTAACAATGAATATGGATATATACAATCATTTATTTTATAAGATAAAGTGTCGCATCGCCAATACGGGAAATGGCTTAGTCACGCATACACCCTCCCTAAATAGACTAAAATTTTAACTTAAAATTCATCTTTTTCTCAATAATTGAAAGCAAGAAATATCACTCATGACCCATTACTATACATGTTATAGAAAAATACAATAAATTAATTTATAATAATAATAATTTATCATTTTTGACTTAAATGAGAGCGCCTCATGCAGGAATACTCTCTCCATTTCCAACCCCTTTTTATGATGAATCAATAAAAACCGTTCGCTTACATATTATAAACGGTATTTGCATGTAGAGAAAAACGTTAAAAAAGGACTGAAAACATTTCTTATGAACCATCTCAATGTACAAATAGCTACAAAACTAGAAACCAGCAAATAAATGACAACACTATCCAGTAGAGTGCTATATCAAAAAATCTGTAGCACAATACAGCTTTATACCCTTATACCATACAAAATCTCTTGAAGAGGGCTATAAAATCACTCCTTTGTCTCTTCTGTTCGTTATAGCTCTAGTAGCTGAATCCATATAAAGATAACAACAAAAGAGCATCTTAAAAACATCCAACCCTTCCCTCTTCAAGAAAGAAAAAATGTTCATCTTTCCAAAAATTGCGACGCACATTCATTAATTTTGTCTCGAGATATTTTCAAAAAACTCTTTCATACGTGAAAAAAAACCATGCGATTGTGGTGAATTCTCATGATTTGAAAGCTTCTCAAATTCTTGCAACAATTCGCGTTGTTCTTGCGTTAGTTTCTGCGGCGTTTCAATAGTGATATGAATATAAAGATCACCCCTTGTTTGCTGATGACGTAACATGGGCATTCCTTTGCCTTTAAGGCGGAATTGACGTCCATTTTGCGTCCCTTCTGGAATCTTAACACGTGCCTTGGCACCATCAAGGTCGGAAACCTCAAACTCTCCTCCTAAAGCAGCTGTAACCATTGAAATAGGAATGCGACAGTGAAGATCTGCTCCTTCTCGCTGAAAAAATTCATGCGGTTTAATGGAAAGAAAAATATAAAGATCACCACTAGGACCACCACGAATGCCTGCATCTCCTTCACCAGAAAGACGAATACGCGTACCGTCTTCAATACCAGCCGGAATATTCACGCTCAATGAACGTTTTTTTTCCACCCGTCTTGTCCCCTGACATTTTGGGCATGGATCCTTAATAGTTTCACCACGTCCCTGACATGTAGGGCATGTTCGCTCAATAGAAAAGAAACCTTGTGCAGCACGCACACGGCCAGCTCCATGGCAAGTTCCACAAACTTGTGGCTTAGAGCCCTTTTTTGCGCCTGACCCTTCACAAGCATCACAAGTAACGGAACTAGGAATATTAATTTGCGCAGTTTTTCCTGAAAATGCCTCTTCCAAGGTCACTTCCATATTATAACTTAGATCTGCACCACGCTCGCGGCCATCACTACGCTTACGGTGCACTCCCCCCATAATTTCGCCAAAAAAATCTTCAAAAATGTCGGCAAATCCACCGCTAGCAAAACCACCAAAGGGATTTGCCCCTCCTTGGTTGTTATTTTCAAAGGCTGCATGGCCAAATCGATCGTAAGCAGCGCGCTTCTGGGGGTCTTTGAGAACTTCATAAGCTTCGCCAATTTCTTTAAATTTCCGCTCTGCCTCTTTATCCCCTGCGTTGCGATCAGGATGATATCGCATCGCCAATTTACGAAAAGCAGACTTCAGCTTTTTATCATCACATTCGCGAGTCACGCCAAGAATTTCATAATAATCAACCTTCATCATGTATTCCTGATAATTTTTTTGTCATCCATCTTAATGGATAATATTTGCTTTCAATTTATATTTTTAGTCACAAAGTTGCAACTTATCTCAAATAACAAAGCCCAGCCTTATATTTCAAAGGCCGGGTTTATTAACATCGATCAATCCATTTGCTTACACTATTTCTTTTTATCATTAATTTCTTCAAAATCAGCATCGACAACATCATCATTTTTTGTATCTGTTTCAGTGTCTGCTGTTGCTGCTTGTGAGGCTTCATACATGGCTTGCCCAAGCTTCATACTGACCTCTGCTAATTTCTGCATTTTTGCTGTTACTTCCCCAGTATCAGTGCCATCAAGTGCAGATTTCAAATCAGATATTGCAGACTCAATCTGTCCCTTCTCTTCAGCCGATACTTTATCACCATACTCCGTAAGCGACTTTTCAGTTGAATGGATAAGAGCTTCTGCTTGATTTCTAGCCTCCACACCTTCACGGCGCTTTTTGTCTTCAGCCGCATGCTCTTCTGCATCCTTTACCATTTTTTCGATGTCAGAATCACTTAAACCACCCGATGCTTGAATACGAATTTGATGTTCTTTACCAGTTCCTTTATCTTTGGCAGAAACATTTACAATACCATTCGCATCAATATCAAAAGTAACCTCAATCTGAGGCATACCGCGCGGTGCCGGTGGAATACCAACAAGATCAAATTGAGCTAGTAACTTGTTATCGTTAGCCATTTCGCGTTCACCTTGGAAAACACGAATAGTCACAGCATTTTGATTATCATCAGCTGTTGAAAAAACTTGTGACTTTTTAGTTGGGATGGTGGTATTGCGTTCAATGAGACGTGTAAAGACCCCTCCCAACGTTTCAATACCCAAAGATAAAGGTGTTACATCTAGAAGCAACACGTCTTTTACATCGCCTTGCAATACACCCCCTTGAATAGCAGCACCCATCGCCACAACTTCATCAGGATTAACACCTCTGTGTGGATCCTTTCCGAAGAAGCTTTGCACAACTTCTTGAATCTTGGGCATACGCGTCATACCGCCCACTAAAACAACTTCGTCAATATCACCAGCTTTCAGTCCTGCATCTTTCAACGCAGCTTTACAAGGATCGATCGTGCGTTGAACCAAATCATCAACGAGAGATTCAAATTTCGCCCGAGTCAATTTCATTGTTAAGTGCTTGGGACCAGATTGATCTGCCGTGATAAATGGCAAATTGATTTCCGTCTGTTGTGAAGAAGAAAGTTCAATCTTTGCTTTTTCTGCTGCTTCTTTCAGACGCTGCAACGCTAGTTTATCATTTTTCAGATCAATCCCTTGTTCTTTTTTGAATTCATCGGCAAAATAACCGACCAAGCGCATATCAAAATCTTCACCGCCTAAAAAAGTATCTCCATTGGTTGACTTAACTTCAAAAACACCATCTCCGATTTCAAGCACAGAAATATCGAAGGTACCGCCACCAAGGTCGTAGACAGCAATCGTTTTTCCATCTTTTTTATCCAAACCATACGCTAAAGCAGCAGCTGTTGGCTCATTGATAATCCGCAAAACCTCTAGACCAGCAATTTTACCCGCATCTTTAGTAGCTTGACGTTGCGCATCATTGAAATAAGCAGGAACAGTAATAACCGCTTGTTCAACTTTTTCACCAAGATAAGACTCGGCAGTTTCTTTCATCTTTTGCAAAATCATAGCTGAAATTTGTGACGGAGAATACTTCTTATCAGCTTCTTCAACCCACGCATCACCATTGTCACCTTTAACAATTTTGTAAGGTACAAGCGCTTTATCTTTTTCAACCATAGGGTCATCAAATCGGCGCCCAATTAAACGTTTAACTGCGAAAACTGTTCCTTCAGGGTTCGTAACTGCTTGCCGTTTAGCAGGTTGCCCAACAAGCCGCTCGCCCCCATCAGTAAAGGCAACAACAGAAGGCGTCGTTCTCGCTCCTTCTGAATTCTCGATAACCTTTGCATTTTTGCCATCCATAACAGCAACACAAGAGTTAGTCGTCCCCAAATCAATACCAATTACTTTTGCCATATTATAATCTCCATTCAGCAAGCTATCTCAACCTTCATCAAGCATCTTTCTAAGACAGCTCCTTATAACACTTAAAGCCTGCACTTCACTTCAAGTTACACAAACAATAAACTGCGAGTCATCGTAACAAGCTTTTCTACTTCGTATATAAGAACAGGCTCTTATCGCTACAAGAGAATAATGAGAGAAACATTCTTAAAATAAAATTTTTCTTTAAAAATAGGCATTATACTTACACACAAACGCTTTCTTTGATTAATGACGCAGACATCGTGACATATTTTTTCTGCAACTCTCATAAACATATCAACATATAAAGATTGGAAAAGAGAGGTTATAATAGAGCATTTTCCTCTATCTCTCACAATCACACAAGATACTCACGTGAAAGCTTGTAAAAAATATCACTCAAACGCGATAGATTTATGCCACGAATACCGCACAGCTTCCCTTAGCCAAACCCCCATTGCCCGCTATATCCTCACGTGATAAACAGACTCGATGTTCCTTACATCGACTACTCAATAACGTTAAACTCCACCTTGCTAAAGACTAATATTTGTGATCTGTCAATCTACTCTTAGAAGTTCTACTTCTAACCGTCTAATCGCTTGCTGTTGTTTGAACGCCGCCTTTGCATATACCCAACATAACTTTCTTCTTCCCTGCATACTTCTTAAATTTGCAAATACATAAAAAACGAACCTTTTGCCCTTAAATGCATTGTCATTTCAGACCTTAATCTCTTTCTCCCAAAACCTATAAGCTCACGCACCCTTATCCTCATAATATAACTTTAGCAATTCTTTCTTTTATTTTGAACAAAAACTCTGCTAAAAACAGAGGAAAGTGAATCTTGCGAAGGAGGGTAAATCAATGACGACATTTATTGCCAAGAGAATAAAGAATTACATCTCTAAATATCTTTATTATACACAATATCCACTCAAAAAAATTATTGTAAATGGTTTATGTGCTCTTATCTTTGTTTTCATAATTCTGCCATCTGCACTCGCTCAACAATACCGACTTGGCGACATAGAAATCATTAATCCTTGGACGCGCGCAACACAAAAAGGTATAAAAGTTGGAAGCGGTTATCTCTATATCATTAATCATGGTAACATCCCAGATCGTTTGGTTTCTGTTTCAACAAATGGAGTACAGACAACAGAAATCCACTCCATGACCGTTGTTAACGATATTATGAAAATGGAAAAAGCACATAATGGCATTGAAATTCCGGGCAATGGCGAAATCACACTTAAGCCCGGAGGCGATCATATCATGTTCATGGGACTTGCACAACCGTTCAAACTAGGTGACAAAATCGGCGCAATATTGACATTTGAAAAAGCGGGGAAAATTGACGTCGAATTCTCTGTAAATGCTACGAGAGCAGCATCGCCTCCAAAATAAGCTCCTGCTCACCAATTCTTTTATCACAATTAACCTAACATTCCAACATAAGAAGCGTGAAAAAAATTTTCACGCTTCTTATTATTTTTGTCTAGCGTCGCAAAACATACCGTAAAAAAGCAAAGGACTTACCCTTTGTCTAATTAGGCGCAATCGATTTCAGGAATACGCAAGACTTGTCCAGGATAAATTTTATCTGGTGATTTCAGCATCGGCTTATTGGCTTCAAAAATGAATGTGTTTTTATCACCTTGCCCTTTTCCGTAAACTTCTTCAGCAATTTTCCAAAGATTATCACCAGATTTTACTTCATAAAAACGAGAGGCTTTCATAGGCGCATTATCTGCAATCTTTAATTGGTCAACATCAACAGAAGAAATACCATGCGAGTTGCCAACAATCAAAAGTGCTTTTTCAAGTGTTTCCCTATCTGGAACCTCACCACTTAGAACGGCTTTACCTTTTTCAACATGAATATTTACTTTTTCTGTGCCAAGTTGAAAATTATTAAATGCAGCTTTAAAATCTTCTTCTTCTGGCTCATGATCCCCAATACCTAGCTTTTCACCAACCGTTTTCATGAAATTAAAAAGTCCCATTATAGCCTCCTTTGCCTGTAGCGGAAATAAATTTTTTATGCATATGACACCACACTCTTTTCTTTGCTCTTAAAAAGAGATAGGCATTTTTTCTAAACTTCAACAATCAAAAGCAAACCTGTTCAATTATGGGACAAATACAACTATAAATTTTGATAAAAAATACCTTTATAAAAATTTTCTCTCAAGCGGAGGGATCTTAACACACGCAAAAACATTATAAAATTGCAAAGATAAAACAAGCTTTTATCGCAAAAATAGAAGGGTTTTTACTTTGCTACAATTTGTATCATATTTGTTTTGCAAAAAAAATGTGAACTCCCATATAAATAGCGTGAGTAGTTTACTACCACGACAATAGAAAGGTCTAAGAAGCCATGAAAGATACACCAGCAATCACGCAAACGATTGTACTTGTTGATGATGACCGTAACATCTTGACATCTTTATCTTTTGCGCTTGAGACAGAAGGATATCGCGTTGAAAGTTATACAGATGGAGCATCTGCACTCAAAGGTTTAACACTGCATCCCCCACATTTAGCTATTTTTGATATTAAAATGCCCCGAATGGATGGGATGGAACTTTTGCGCCGATTGCGTCAAAAATCTGATATTCCAGTTATTTTTCTTACCTCTAAAGATGATGAAATTGATGAACTATTTGGACTCAAAATGGGAGCTGACGATTTTATTACCAAACCTTTCTCTCAACGTCTTCTCATTGAACGCGTAAAAGCTATTTTGCGCCGTTCCAGTGCTCGTAACCAGCCGCTTGCAACAGGAGCATCTTCCACCTCGTCTCTCAAACGTGGAGATCTTGTGATGGATCAAGAACGTCATACCTGTACATGGAAAGATAAACCTGTTATCTTAACTGTTACAGAATTTTTGATTCTACAAACTTTAGCGCAAAGACCAGGAGTTGTAAAAAGTCGTGATGCTTTAATGGATGCTGCCTATAGTGATCAAGTTTATGTAGATGATCGTACCATCGATAGTCACATCAAGCGTTTGCGTAAAAAGTTTAAACAAGTGGATGATGATTTTGCAATGATTGAAACACTTTACGGTGTGGGCTATCGTTTCCATGAGGTGTGAAGCTATTTTGTCGCAAAAATTTGAACGGCGATCAAATCGATGACAAAAAATAATCAACCGGAAACTCTGCAAAAAACAGCATCAAATGATATCCCTTCAACACCATTTCTTATGTTTTCCCATTTCCATTTTCAAACACAACGTCTCCTCAGACAATTGTTTTTTTCCAGTCTTACACGCCGCATCGTCATTTTAAATCTTGCTGCCCTTGCTATTCTTGTTACAGGCATTTTATACCTTAATCAATTTCGTGATGGTTTAATTGAAGCAAAAATCAAAAGCTTATGCACCCAAGGAAAGATTATCGCTGGAGCCATTGCGGCTTCTGCAACGATAGATACAAATTCTATTCTCATTGACCCCAAAAAACTTTTGGAATTACAAGCTGGAGAAAGCGTTACACCCGCACCTCAATCAACAGACTCTTGGGATTTTCCCATTAATCCTGAACAAATTGCTCCTCTTTTACGGCGCCTCATCACACCTCAAACAACAAGAGCACGTATCTATGATCGTGATGCTACCTTACTCCTTGATTCGCGCGTTCTTTATTCTAGCGGCGAAGTTTTTAGCTATGATTTACCCCCAATTAAAACGGAACAAAACCTGTGGAAACGCTTCACTTCATGGTTTTCAAGCGCATTTTATAGCGATGGTATTGCCATTGATAGAGAGCAAGCGAAAATCCGAGGTATTGCTTATCCAGAAGTTTACCGAGCACTCAATGGATCTATTGCTACTGCCAAACGACGTAACAGACAAGGTCAATTAATCGTTTCTGTTGCCGTGCCTGTTCAGCGCTATCGTGCAGTGGTGGGAGCGCTTCTTCTTTCAACTACCGGTTCAGATATTGATAACATTGTAAAGGGTGAAAGACTGGTTATCTTTAAAGTCTTTGCCGTTGTCGGAAGTGTGCTGTTGATACTTTCCCTATTTTTAGCCCATACGATCGCGCATCCATTGAGCAAATTGTCTGCCTCTGCCAACCGTGTGCGCAATGGCAACAATAAGCGTGTAGAAATTCCTGATTTTTCAATGCGTGAAGATGAAATCGGTCATCTTTCAACCTCTATTCGTGATATGACAAATGCTCTTTACACACGCATTGAAGCCATTGAACGCTTTGCTGCTGATGTAAGCCACGAATTAAAGAATCCACTTACTTCCTTGCGTAGTGCTGTTGAAACACTCCCACTGGCTAAAAATGAAGAAGCTCAGGAACAATTGCTTGAAATTATTCAACATGATGTACGTCGTCTTGACCGTTTGATTACTGATATTTCTGATGCCTCACGGCTCGATGCAGAACTCGCTCGTGAAACCGCGCAAATCGTGGATATAACATTGCTTCTGGAAAGCCTTGTTCATGCTGTTCATGAAGTATACCGTAATACGCAAACCATTGATATCAGCCTTAATATTGTCCCGCGTCCTCATGGAAAAGCCTATCTTGTTTTGGGACATGAACTCCGTTTGGGACAGGTTATTTCAAATCTCATTGAAAATGCGCGTTCTTTCATTCCCCATGATAACGGTAAAATTTGTATAACTATGAAGAGTGATGCTTCAACTCTCACCTTAATCATTGAAGATAATGGCCCTGGTATTCGTTCAGAGAATATTGAACGCATTTTTGAACGCTTCTATACGGATAGACCAAATGAAGATACATTTGGGCAAAACTCAGGACTTGGCCTTTCTATTAGTCGGCAAATTATCGAAGCTCATAATGGGACAATTACAGCTGAAAATATTGTTGACCCCAAACTCGAAAATAGTAAAACTGGTGCACGCTTTATCATTGTGCTTCCCTTCGCTAAATAAACCCTTTACCCAAAGCAAAAAGCATGACAACAAAAAATGAAATACTCCATGCAAATTGCCTCCAACTTGGAGGAAAGGGTCTATTGATTATAGGCCCATCTGGCTCAGGAAAATCAACACTCACCCTTTCTTTGCTGGACCGTGCTAGGTGGTCAAAACGTGAAGCAAAACTTATCAGTGATGATTATACAATGCTTTGTGTGGAAAATGGAAAACTCCGTGGATATACTCCAGAAGGTTTGCAGGGCGGTATCGAGATTCGTGGTGTTGGTCTCTATACGATAGAGTTTGAAAAACAAACAACTATTGATTGCGTTATTCTTCTTGGTCCTGAATATGAGCGCTTCTCAACGAATCAAACTTTTAAATTTGCGGATCTGCATATTCCTCTTTTAAAACTTCCCAGCCTTCATGAAGCAGATTGCACTGCCATTTGTCAGGCTATTGAAGCATTCTTTTTTAGAAAAATATGGTCGAAATCTGTCTAATTTTTTATAAAGGGGAAAAAATCATTATTTTTGCCTTTTTTTGAAAATTTTTCTTGGCAGTACAGCAAAGCTTTGTAAAATATCCTTCCTACCATATGGTTGGATCTTTTAGTTAACAGGAGTTTTTGTAAAATGATTGGACTCGTGCTTGTAACGCACGGTGAGTTGGCTATTGAATTTCTGCATGCTGTGGAACATGTTGTTGGAACACAAGAAAAATTTGCAACAATATGCGTCTATCCCGATGATGACATGGATCAGCGCCAAGATGATGTTATAGCCGCAGTTTCCTCTACAGATACAAACCATGGTGTGATCATATTAACAGACGTGTTCGGTGGAACACCATCAAATATAGCTATTTCTGCTGTTAAAAAAGGACGTGTTGAAATGATTGCGGGTGTTAATTTACCCATGCTCATTAAACTGATTTCTATTCGCCAATGCCCTGATATTTCATTATCTGAAGCTTTAAGAATAGCGCAAGAAGCAGGGCGTAAATATATTAATGTGCCAAGTATGATTTTAGCGGATAATTAAATACTAATGCTCTCTAAAGACACTCTCCCACGTATATTAAGTCGCCATTTCAATATCTGTAATAAGCGTGGATTGCATGCGCGTGCTTCTGCAAAATTTGTACAAACTGTTGACAGTTTTAACGCCATTGTTGAAGTTGAAAAAGATGGAAAAATCGTTGGTGGTTCATCAATTATGGGACTTATGATGTTAGCTGCTTCATCCGGTTGCAACCTCACCATTCGCGTTTCAGGACCAGAAGCAACTGACGCTCTTGATGCTCTTGAAAAACTTATAAACAATAAATTTGGAGAGGAAAACTAGAATTTATTACCAGAAAAAGAATGATGATTATTTCTGAGATAAGAAAATTTTTTCCCATTATTATATTGATTGGCTTTTTTGCTTTTCTTTTCAAAATATCAACGTTCATATCCATTATGAATTGGCATTATGGTGATCGTAGGCGTAGATTGTAGCAATTTTGTTGTGTACAACATTATATTCCTATTCTTTTCCAACAATATTTGAATGTTTGTTGTATATTATGGTTATTATCATACTTAACATGTATAATGAAGTATTTACAGTAAAGAGAAACATTCATCCTTTATTGGATGTGCTAACCCTTAAGCTACCTTGGAAAAGGTAAAATGTACTCACAATTAGAAATCTATCTTTATCTTAAGCCGTTTTTGCGGTATCTATAGATGAAAGCACAAAACAACCTTCTACTCCACATCTTTATGATGAGATGCATGCAAATACAGCTTTTATTGTCATCATAACCATTCTTTTAAGATTAAAAAGCTTTATGAATTCAATTCACCATTATAGCAGACATTCTTTAAATATTCTCTTTCTGCATCATTGCATTATCCAAAATGATACATATCTTACTTTCACAATCTGCCATCGCGCTTGCGGTGGCGTCTTTTTATTGTAAGGAGATACCATGCAACGTCTATTTAGCGCTCTTCAGATTCCTCCACAAACAACGGAAGCACTCATATCACTGCAAAATGGCTTACCGAACGCGCAGTGGATTAACCCGCAAAATTTTCACATCACTTTATCTTTTTTTGGTGAAGTTGAGAGCTCCACAATGGATGCACTTATTTGTGCCTTTGATACAATAAAGCTTCCTCCTTTTGTACTACAACCAAGGGGTTTTGAAGTTTTTGGTTCAGAAAAAGCTCCACATTCTCTGGTTGTTCGTATTGAGCCTTGTGAAACTCTCAACCTTTTACACGAACAAATGCAATCCATTCGAAGTAGCCTGAACTTAACGCCTGATGAAAAGCAATTTACCCCCCATATTACTGTTGCACGATTGCTTGATATTAAACCCGAAGATCTTCCTTCTTATCTGTCTTCTCAAGGTGATTTTTCATTTCCTGCCTTTGAGGTTGATCATTTTGTTTTATTGTTATCGCCATCCCCCTCAAGCGATGCCCCATATATTGTGAGAAGAAGCTGGATACTTCAAGAATAAAAGGGTGTCAAAACACCCTTTAGAGCTCTCTGGTAAAATGCTTTACGAATATGAGATCATGTATAATACTATACTTCTGTGTCGATGATGTTGTTATTGATATGTCTTAGACCGAATCAGATTCAACAGAGGGTTCTTTTATCCCCCCTTTGGCTACACCCACTATCGCAGGACGCAAAACGCGCTCACCGATAATGTAACCTGCCTGAATAACTTGCTGAACAGTATTATCTGGAACATCAGAGTTAGGGATTTCAAACATTGCTTGATGAAAGTGAGGATCAAATTTTTGCCCTTCCGGATGAATTTTCTGTACCCCGTGGCGCTCTAACGCTGCTATCATTGCACGCTCAGTCATTTCCACGCCCTCAGCTAATGTTTTCAACCCAGCATCATTCTCCTTTGCCCCTTCTGGAATAGCCTCCAAAGCCCGATTAAGGTTATCAGAAACGGATAACATATCACGTGCAAAACTAGCAATTGAATAAGCCTTCGCATCTGCTACATCACGTGCAGTACGACGTCGAAGGTTTTCCATATCTGCAGCAAGACGTAAAAGCTGATCTTTCAACTCTTTATTTTCGTCCTGCAAAGCAACTAAGGGATCGACAAGTTCATTCTTTTCTTCTTCAACCTCTGCGCAAGCCTCTGCTTCATGTGTTTTTAAAAACTCATCAGCTGCTTGTTTAAGTGCATCGCGGTCAGCTGGATTTTTCAAATCGTAATTTTCAAATGAAGCGTCAGTAAATTTGTTTTTTTCATCAGACATAAAAGTTCCATTCCTTCATAAGATTTGTTATTATCGATATTGAAATTTTGTAAACAAAAATCAAGAGGTATTTACGTATCTTAATACAATAAGCATTTATAGTACAAATATTCACTTGGTCGTTTTAACGCAACAATTGTGATATAAGCTGAGCTGTGTAATCAACCATGGGCACAATCCTGGCATAATTAAGCCGTGTGGGGCCAATAACTCCTAAGGCACCAATGACTCTTTGCTTTGAATCGCAATAAGGTGCCACAACTAAAGAAGAGCCAGAAAGTGAGAACAACTTATTTTCCGAACCAATAAAAATGCGAACTCCCGAACCTTCATCCGTTAAATCGAGAAGCTGTGCCATACTTTCACGCGTTTCAAGATCATCAAATAGGTGTCGTAACCGCTCTAAATCTTCTTCTGCTTTCACATCTTCAAGCAAATTGCTCCGCCCACGAACAATAAGATGTATTTTATGATCAGCACCTTCTCCTCCCCAAAGAGCTAACCCCGTTTCAACAAGATGATGAGATAAATGATCAAGTGCAGCCCGTGTTTCTGAGCATAAACGTGCAATTTCCTCTTTAGCTTCACTCAATGTTCGCCCCTGAATATGAGCATTAAGAAAATTCGTTGCCTCCGTTAGTTGTGCATGGGTAACCCCTTCTGGTAAATGAACAATACGATTTTCAACCTCACCTTGTTGTGTCACCAAAACTGCAAGGGCATGCTCCCTATCAAGGCGCACAAATTCAATATGCTTTAATGTCCCTTCATGTTTTGTTGCTAAAACGAGCCCTGCTCCACGTGATAGATCCGAAAGAACTTGGCTCGCTTGAATGAGAAAATGTTCAACTGATTGTGCGTGACCAGCCTCCTTGACTTGATTTTCAATACTTTCGCGCTCCTCAATTGGCAAATCACCCGCCTCCATAAATGCATCGACAAAAAATCGTAAACCTGATTGTGTCGGCATTCTCCCTGCAGATACATGAGGTGCATAAATCAAACCGAGATGTTCAAGATCACTCATCACATTACGAATGGTTGCAGGTGATAATGTCTGTTGCAAAAGCCGTGAAAGATTGCGTGACCCTACAGGTTCACCATCATTAAGATAGGCTTCAACAATATGGCGAAAGATATCACGTGAACGCTCATCAAGATATTGTAGTTCATTATCAATAGGTTTGCGCTTCATCACAATTGTTTCACTACTTTTAAAATATTCTCTCCTTATATAAGTTTTGCCAGGGTTTGGTCAAACAGTTTAAAACAGTGCAAAAGCGTAATACATATTTATCATAAAAAAAATGCTATCATCAAAAAGAAAGATACTTTTATGTATCTTTCCAATTATTGTCCTTATCAAATACATAAGATGTCATTTGAACAAAATATGAATGAACATTCAAAAATATTATGTCTCGTAAAATCTGGCAGAATTTATATTATATGATCGTTCAAGCTGGTTTTTAGCACAAAAAATCGCTATCCCCTTTCAATTTGGAGAGATGTATATGAGAAGCATAACAACTCAAAAACTCGTCATTGCTACACATAACACCGGCAAATTGCATGAAATTAGTGCATTGGTCACTTCTTTTGGTCTAAAAATACAATCAGCAAAAGAGCTTGGATTGCCTGAACCAAAAGAAACAGGAACAACGTTTGAAGAAAACGCTTATATCAAAGCCTTTGCAGCCGCAAAAAATACAGGACTTCCTGCCCTTTCTGATGATTCAGGCCTAGAAGTGGATGCATTGGATGGTGCACCAGGTGTTTATACAGCAGACCTCGCTCTTCAACCCGATGGAACACGTAATTATTTAAAAGCTATGCAAAAAATAGAAGACGAACTCCAAAAAATCAAAGCTTATGAAAAAAAACAACGAAAAGCTCGGTTTATATCGGTTCTTTGCATTGCATGGCCCGATACGCATGCAGATTATTTCCGCGGGTGCGTTGAAGGTACATTCATTTGGCCTCCACGTGGCGATAGAGGTTTTGGCTTTGATCCCATTTTTTTACCAGATGGATATGAAAATACCTTTGGCGAAATGACAACGGAGCAAAAACATGGCTGGAAACTCAACGATAAAACACCCCTCTCGCATCGTGCGCGTGCTTTCAAGCTTTTAGCAGAAAATCTTCTGGTACGCTCATGAATAAAGCTTTTGGCATTTACATTCATTGGCCTTTTTGTGCAACTAAATGTCCTTATTGTGATTTTAATTCACATGTGCGTGCCCATGGTGTTGATCAACCACGTTTTGTAACCGCCTTTGAACGTGAAATAGAAACGCAGTACTATAAAATAGGACCACGTCGTATTACGAGTATTTTTATCGGCGGGGGAACACCTTCTCTTATGACACCTCAAACTGTTGATGCCTTGTTGCAAGCAGTTGCAAGAAAGTGGACAATCGATGATAACGTTGAAATTACACTGGAAGCCAACCCATCAAGTGTGGAAGCAGAACGCTTTCGCGGATACCGCTTGGCAGGCGTTAACCGCCTGTCCTTAGGAGTACAAGCACTTAATGATAAAGCGCTACGAAAACTTGGCCGTCTTCATGATGTGAAACAGGCTCTTCACGCCATTGCTTTAGCACGAGAAATCTTTCCACGATTATCTTTTGATCTCATTTATGCCCGCCCTGAACAAACACTCGAGCAATGGAAAGATGAACTTTTTCAAGCCATAGACTTGGCAGCAGATCATCTTTCTCTTTACCAACTGACTATCGAGGAAGGAACTGCCTTTAAACGGCTTCATGCCGCCGGAAAACTTATTCTCCCCGCTTCAGAACTCGCAGCAGATCTATATCATCTTACCCAAGAAATAACTTCACTGCACGGACTTCCAGCCTATGAGATCTCAAATCATGCGATCCCCGGTGCCGAATCAGCACACAATCTTCTCTATTGGCGTTATCATGAATATGCGGGCTTTGGTCCAGGAGCTCATGGACGCTTTATTGAACGCTCACCTAATAATTTTTCTGCTTATTCAAAAACCCCTTTCTCTCAAATTGAAAACTGTGAGCGTTATGTCACAATAAATGAAAAATACCCTGAACATTGGCTCGAATTGGTAGAAAACACAGGGCATGGCTGTGTTGAAACAGAAAAATTGACCGCACCACAACAAGCAAATGAAATGCTTCTCATGGGACTGCGTCTTTGCGAAGGCTTGGATCTTTCGCGTTATGAAATCTTAAACCCCTATGGCTTACCAATGGAAAAGCTTATCGATTTACAACAGCAAGGACTGGTCGAAATGGTAGGAAACCAGCGCTTAAAAGTGACAAACAAAGGGCGCATTCTACTTGACCACATTATCGGCCAGTTGGCACACTAAAATCCTTGTGATTTTGACCTGCTGTTATATCACTTGCTGCATAATATTTACGGTTTTCAGTTTGAAAAAAGTTGCTTTAAAAACAATTGCGTCTCACTGAAAAAAATCAACAATGAAACATTCATAAATAGAAGTGAGGGTTTCCAATGCATCAAGGGGCACACATTCATCTACCATATGCATAGTCTGCCCCGGTAAGCCAAATTCAATCACTGGGCAATAATCTTTAATAAATCGCGCATCTGAAGTTCCCCCTGAAGTTGAACATTCTGGTATGTTCCCTGTCACACTTTCAATAGCATTCGATAAAGTTTTAACGAGTTTATCATTTTTGGTCAAAAAAACATCCCCAAAACTTGGAATCCATTCAAGCTGATAATAGGGGCATTGATTACCGTTGTTTTTTGATTGCACTGAAGAAAGACGCTTTTCAATTTCCGCAGTGAGCGTTTCTTTTGTCCAGATATCGTTGTAGCGTATATTAAAACGGACTGTCGTTTGCGCTGGAATAATATTTACTGCGCAATTACCTGTATCAATGGTTGTTAATTCCAAATTACTTGGTTGAAAATTCTCTGTGCCTTGATCTAAGGCTGTTTGTGTTAATGCTTGAATAAGCTTATTTACTAAAGGCAATGGATTGGCTGCCCGCTCAGGAAAAGCAACATGACCTTGGCGCCCTTTAACCGTAATGATACCAGAAATTGATCCTCGGCGGCCAATCTTGATCACATCACCAACAGTTTTTACGCTTGTTGGTTCTCCTACAAGAGCCGCAGTCCATTTTTCCCCTTTTTTCTCTGCCCATCTGAGAAGCTTGACCGTACCGTTAAGTGCAGGACCTTCTTCGTCACCAGTGATCAGAAGACTTATTGTTCCTTTAATAGACTGTTTTTCTAGAACTCGGGCCAACGCCGCAATAAAACAAGCGATCCCACCCTTCATATCAACAGCACCCCGCCCGTATAATTTGCCCTGCTCTATTACACCTTCAAAAGGAGGATATGTCCAGCTTTCTAGCTCACCTGGCGGCACCACATCAGTGTGACCCGCAAACATAAGATGCGGATCCTCTTTCCCCATTTTTGCATAAAGATTTTCAACATCTTCTGTATTTTTATCCGAAAAAATAGGACGCTCAACACGAAATCCCATCTTTGTTAGAAACTGTTCTAAAGTTGATAAAATACCCGCTTCATGAGGTGTAACAGAAGGACAACGAATAAGTGCCTGTAAAAGCTGAAGTGGGTCTGTAAGGACAGGCATAAGCACTTTTCCAATCTGAATTTAAGAATTATCAAAGATTAGTAAGCTGAATTACAAAAAAGATAAAGTAAAAACATTGAAGACACTCAGCAAACCAAGCAGGGGAAGACAATCGTGCTGAGGCTTCAATGAATTCCTCATCATATGATGAAGCACATACATAATGGAAAGCTCAATAAAAAGTTCCATTAAATGGTGTTCTATTCAAGATTTTTTCATATTTCCAGATTCATCTAACCGATATGAATGAAAATTGATTGCTTGCAACATATGACCATTTTCCTTCAACCAAGCGCGATATGTTTTGCTTTCTGGACAAAGTTTTTCACAGAGAGCCCAAAATTTAGGTCCATGATTCATTTCAATAAGATGGGCGACTTCATGCGCAACAATATATTCAACAATTTCTTTTGGTGCCATAATAAGACGCCACGAAAAAGAGAGGCGCTTGTCTATCGAGCAAGATCCCCAACGACTTTTTGTATCTTTATAACAAACTGACTTCACTTTACGCTCTACTTTATGTGCATAATGTGTAACCAATGGCGTTATAGTAAGCGCAGCCTGTTTTTTTAAAACATCAGCAACACGCCTTGGCAAATATTCTAATTGTCCATAAACGACAATCTGAGGTTCTTGTCCCGCATCACCTGCAATGATTTCCGTCACCCCACGCCCTGCTCTATGTCTTATGGTATGTGCAACACCCAGTAAAGGAATCGTTACACCCTCTTTGAGGCAAGAATTTTTGTGAGAAAATTGTAGGCGAGCAAGGCGTGCTTCAATCCAAGATCGGTGTTTTTCAATAAAACCTTGAACTGAACAGAGACTTATCCCCGGTGGTGTTGTTACGCAAACTCCTCCATCACTTGCATCAATACGTAATGTAAGACGGCACGCACGCTTATGTTCATGTACCTGTAAAGGCACAACGCGATCAGAGAAAATAAAATACTGTTCATAAATAGTCATACATTATGTCTTCATCATCAATGAATTTGACCCTTCTTCCGCATTAATCCGATCAATCAATGACCTCAATACCGTTTCGAGGCAATCCAAATCTTGCGGACGCGAAAAGCGATGATCTGCATCACGAACAAATGTCAATGTTACATCATTTAAAGGCAAATGATTAAGTAAAGTCAATGTATGTTGATAGGGTATCTCCTTATCTTCCATCCCTTGTAGAATATGGATTGGACAGCCAACATCAATACATCCATTCATGACACAGTTGTCTCGTCCATCTTCAATTAACGCTTTTGTAAAGGGCATTGGCTCCGCATCACCAACTGCAGGTCGTTCAACATACCCTTTTTCTTCCAAAATTTTCCATTCCTCTGGACCCAACTCTGGTTCTACCAATGTTTGTGTAAAATCAGGAGCTGGCGCAATCAATACCATACCAGCAAGCCTCTTGTTTTTCTGCGCTAGCATCATAGCAAGCCTTAGAGCAATCCATCCCCCCATAGAGGAACCAATCAAAATTTGCGGTCCTTCACAATAGGTTTCAAAAGTTGCTAAACTTTCTTTAACCCAACGTGAAATCGTCCCTTGAAAAAAATCACCCTCAGACTCTCCATGGCCAGAGTAATCAAAACGTAAACAGGACAAACCACTCTTCTGAGCAAAATTATCAACCAACATCGCTTTGCTCCCCAACATATCAGATTGATAGCCAGAAAGCCAAACTAACCCAGGAGAGCAACTGCCTTTACGATAACGTACTGCAAGAGCAGTGTTTTCAAACGAAAAAAATTGGCAAGGAATATTTTGATCCATCATTATTTTCCTCTATAAAACACTTTTACTAATAAAAGAAAAATTTCTACCTCCGAATTAAACTTCAAAATCATAAATCAAATAATGAAAAAAGCACGAATTCTAGTTGTTTTTCTGTGTGTAATTGTATATTAAATTAAGCTATAGATAAATCAAAATTAAGGAGCATAAACCATTCGTAGACCGTTTAAAATGACATCTACCCAGAAAGATGGGCCACGCTCAAATCAGGATATCCGTGTTCCTCGCGTCCAGCTTATAAATGATGAGGGACAGCATCAAGGTATTGTTGCAATACAAGAAGCACTCGCCATGGCTGCGGATGCAGGGCTTGATTTAGTTGAAATTGTACCAAACGCGGAACCACCCGTGTGTAAAATCATCGATTTGGGCAAATTGAAATATCAAACCCAAAAAAAAGCAGCTGAAACACGTAAAAAACAAAAGGTCATCGAAATCAAAGAGATTAAGATGCGTCCGAATGTTGATGTCCATGATTATGACGTCAAACTCAGAGCTATTCACCGCTTTATTGGTAATGGC
This sequence comes from Bartonella sp. B39, assembly GCF_053795145.1. Taxonomy (NCBI): domain Bacteria; kingdom Pseudomonadati; phylum Pseudomonadota; class Alphaproteobacteria; order Hyphomicrobiales; family Bartonellaceae; genus Bartonella; species Bartonella sp. B39. The sequence goes on along the minus strand of NZ_CP200036.1, from coordinate 1,903,866 downwards.
GATAAAGTAAAGATTACTTTGCGTTTTCGTGGTCGTGAAATGGCGCATCAAGACCTTGGGTTAAAGCTACTTCAGCGTGTTAAAGAAGATACAAGTGAAATTGCTAAAATCGAATCTGAGCCCAAACTCGAAGGTCGTCAAATGATGATGGTGATAGCAGCTAAGTAATTTTTCATTGGGATAATGTACAAAATGAAACTTATCTAGAGTTTGAGTGGATGTATATGGTTTAAAGGCACTGCATATGGTTGTTGTGGTGCTTTTAAGTGGTCGTTGTGGTGTTCTAATTTCTCTGTTAAGATAATACTCTTTTTTATTATCTTTCTCATTATGAAGACTAAACATTTTTAATAAGAGTGCTTCAATCTTGCATAAAACAACGATAGAATATAGAAGCACTTCATGATCAAAAAACAAATTTCCGCTTTTGATAAGCATCTTATCTTTCGTCTCTTGCGAGAAAATTTTCATAAACATGTGCGTTGGTATAGTGCAGCTATTCTTTCAATGATCATTATTTCCTGCACAACTGCAGCTAGCGCATGGATTATGCGTGATGTGGTCAATTATATTATTGATGCGCAAAATTTTGGTATGATTGTTTTGGTTTCTAGCATCATTGCGTTCATTTTTATTCTCAAAGGGATTGCAACTTTTGCTCAAATTTACTTTTTAAGTAAAGCAGGCAATAGCATCGTTGCTGAACAACAGCGCAAAATTTACGCACGTCTTATGGAACAGGGTGTTTCTTTTTATCACAATAACACTTCATCTGATCTTCTTGTCCGCGTAACTCACAACGCTACAGCAGTACGTAATATCATTGATACAATTATCACAACTTTTGTGCGTGATTTACTTTCTGTTAGTGGTCTGTTGCTTGTCATGTTTATTCAAAACTTTACGTTAATCGCTATTACTTTAATAGTGGGACCACTGGCTTTTTTAGGGGTCAGAATGGCTTTAAAACATGTTCGTAGCCTTGTGGAAAAAGAACTCCTTTCACTCGGTGAAATTATCAAAATTGTGCAAGAAAGCTCTATTGGTATTCGAGTCATCAAGGCTTTTTCATTAGAAGAACTTATGAAAAAACGTATGGACAAAGCCATTTATAATGTTGAAAAACAAGCAAATACTATTGCAATGCTTCAAGCCATTACAAATCCGATTATGGAGACACTCGCTGGTATTGCTATTGCGGGAATCATCTGTTTTTCCGGCTATCTTGCCACCCAACGGGCAGGTGTTCAAGGTGAGTTCATGTCCTTTATTGTCGCTTTACTTCTTACTTATGAACCGGCAAAAAGACTTGCAAATGTACGTGTCAAAATTGAATCTGGCTTGGTTAATATCCGTACAATGTACGAAATACTCGATCATCCTCTTACGATTACAGAACACGAAGAAGCTAAAGATCTGGATAAAAAACAAGGGGGCATCCGTTTTGAACATGTTTCTTTTGCATATACGGATAACCAAATGGTGTTAAAAAACATCAATCTAGAAATAGAACCCAAAAAAATGACCGCATTGGTAGGACCTTCAGGATCAGGAAAATCAACCCTTATTAATCTAATTATGCGCCTTTATGACCCCACACAAGGACGCATATTAATCAACAATCAAGACATCCGCTATACTACATTTCGCTCCCTTAGAAGTCTGATAGCCTATGTGGGACAAGATACTTTTCTTTTTCAAGGAACAATCAAATATAATATAGGACTTGGAAAAGCAGGAGCCAGTGATGATGAAATTATCAGAGTAGCAAAATCAGCCAATGCACACGACTTTATTATGGATCTACCAAATGGCTACGATACACAAATCGGTGATAATAGCTGTAATCTTTCAGGTGGACAAAAACAGCGACTCGCTATTGCTAGAGCAATGCTTCATAACAGTGAAATTCTCATTCTTGATGAAGCAACAAGTGCTCTAGATTCGCACACTGAAGCACAAATTAATGAAGCTCTTGATCATCTCACCAAAGGGCGTACAACTATCATTATTGCTCATCGCCTTTCAACAATTGCTCAGGCTCATAAAATTATTGTCATAAAAGATGGTCAACTGATTGAGCAAGGTAACCAAAAGGAGTTGCTGGAAAAAGAAAATGGTTTTTACAAAAAACTCCATAATATCCAATTCAAAAAGCACACATCCTAGTTCTTAGATATTTAAGCAAGATTTGAGATAAAAAGTGGATAAGTGATCTTGTTTCTTTGTAGAGAACGGTGGAATACTATGGAGAGTTATTACATTACGTACGGCAATTAGTAAAAGATGCACGGTTTAATGAAAATAAGTATCTAAGTTCGCAACTAAAAACCTTACCCATTGTTTTCTTGAAAGTATTTGTTTTAAAAACAGGAGCTCAATAGCGAGAGTTTTCCCCATTTTTCAGAACAGCAGTGCGGTATCTATAAATGTTATGATCCTCATACATGTAGAGGGAGATGAAACAAAGTTTTGAAAGAACTTGCTAAGAATTATTATGGTGGAACTGTGATGATCGATACCATCTTTGTCGGTACTTATCCGCGTGCTACAGGCTATAGATTAAGAATAGCATGAGAAAAAAGCAAAGGGGGACGTACCATAAAACCTCACATATTGCGAAGAATGCCATCTTATCGAAGTCTTATTCAAAAAATATAATACATTGATTTACAATAATTCATCACTTTGCAATTTATTTAAATGAGTGATCAGAATATCGTAAGATTCTCTTATTGCAAACTCCCTTATGATCAACCAGAAAAGAAAAGATCATTCACTCGCACATCACAAACAGAATTGGTGTATAAATAAAATCATTTAAAAAAATGAGTAAATATGTCTCTTATACATCTCAATGCAAAAACAATCACAACATTGAAATCTGCTCAAAAATGACGGTACCGGTTTTGTCATCCATAGGCGTAACAGATAGCGGTGCCTGATGGATTTTCGTTCTACCATTCACGGGTAGCGCTATAATAAAGGGATTGGAACAAACAGAGATGTTAAAATAAATATATGAATGAAAAGCTTATCCCATAAGAGAATATTATAAACAAAAAAACAAATACTTCAGACGTATCTTCCCACGATCTGGTAAAAAAGTCTCTTCTTTACGTGGGATTCCTAGCCTATACTCCAATCTTCCCATGGCTTAGAGAATTAAATGCATAAACTAAGCAATTGGAATTTCACAAATTCAATCCTTAATAATCTCTTTCATAAAATATACCAACACTAGAATTCTTTTCATTTCCTATGGCACCTTTAGCTTTGAGATGACGAGAAACATCTAAATTAATTATTCCTTTTGTGGTTCCATCTGACCCTGCTTCAAAACCTAAATAAATGTTATTGTGTATATAGCGTCCAATACGTAAACCCGTATTCCCTTTTTCATCAACGGTAACATCAAGATCATCAAGACCAATTTTAGCCCGTAGAGTGTTCAATAAGGATGTATTAGAAGCGCCTGCAAGATCAGCTGCCGCTGCCGCAAGCTGCGCAATCTGAAATGGTGATAATTCGCTAAGAGAGCGATTAAAAATCAAACGCGCTAAAACTTCATCCTTCGGCAAATTAGGTTGTGACGAAAAATGAATATCAAGATTATCAATCGTTCCACTTACAGTGACAGTGACACGAATATCACCACTATTCTTGTTTGCCGCAAAATAAACGGTAGGATTAAGATTGCCACTAAAACTCGCTTGTCCATGATCGAAATTAAGACGCTGTGAAAGAATATCAAAACGTCCACGAATCATCTGAAACTCACCAACTGGGTGCACATCATTCAATGGACCTGCTATGTTAATGCGTCCTCCCAGTTCGGTATCTAAACCTCGTCCACGTACAAAAAACTGATTGCGTGCCGTAATACGCATATTTGATAGTACAACAGAGGAAGATTCTTGAGAGACTTTAGAACTTGTATTGGTATTCTTAACATCAGCACGCTCAAGTGTTTCTTGAATCGATTTAGTTAAATTCTTATTTTTAATACCAAGAAATTTTGCGTTTTGAAAATAATCCGGAACAAAAACTTCAGCTTTTTCAACTGTAATATCACCACCAATAACAAGATTGTCCAAAAAATGACCCGTCATTGTCATCTTTCCTGACAACGTTGCAAGAATCATAGAACCATCATTATAATTGGCGTGGTCAAGATGAAATACCAAATCTGGCTGTAGATCACTAGAGATACGGCCTGAAGCAGAAACGAATCCCCCCTCAGACGAAAAAGCTGAAGCTTTCTCTATAAGAATATTATCGCCATTTAGTTTGCCTTCAATGGTTATATTGTTCAGTCCTAAATTTGTTTTTGAATCAAAAAAACTACCATCAACTATAGAAAGATCCCCCATTAACTGTGGCTGAAATAATGCACCTTTTAAAGTTGTATTAATCTTTGCTGTGCCCGTTATATGCGCACCGCGTTTAGCTAAAAATAGATCAATAAAAGAAAGAGGTGTCGTTCCTTTAACACTTAAATTAACTTCTGAACCATTTAAGGAAACAGGCCCATTTATGGAGAGATCCAATCCTTTATCTCCAGTTACTACCATATTTTCAATGTGAAAAGTTGCTTTTTTGTAAGAACCACGTGTATTCATATTGATCGACATAGGACCTCCATGCGTCATAGCGGTCAAGCTTTGACTAGAAAGCTCAAAACAAGCAGATGGATCCTTCATTGTTCCACCAATATCGACCTTACCTACAACCGTTCCTCCAAGCGCTTGCCCTGCAACAAAACCATTAACCAAACGTACAGGAAAATCTTGCAAGTTAACATGGAGATCAAGCTTGTTTTTATCTAAAGATATACGACCTTGTGCCTGTGCCTGTAGCCCTTCTCCCGTTAAATTTGCATTTAAGGTGAGATTTTTGTCTACTGTTTTACCTGTAGCAGTAAGCATGAAAGGCATTATTTTTTTATCTTGAAGAGCAACGGTTGTCAGTCCCTCCCCTTTTATATCATAAGTTACATCAGGCTTTTCAAAACTACCAAGAATTAAAGCATGGCCTGTTACAGTACCAGATGCTCCAAGATCAGATTTCCATAGATTAACTAAAGCAGCAGGAAACGCATTCATTGTAAGATGAACATTAAGGGTATCTCGCACATTTCCTGCAAGTATAATTCTTCCTCCATTCATCGCAATTGCTAATTCATTTATTGTCATTCCATTTTTATCAAAAACAATCGTAGCCGCTTTAGGTAATGTTGCATGAAAATTGCGTTGTTTAACATCTATGGTTTCAATCTGCATTTCTCGTTTTATACCTTCTGGAAATCCCATCGCAACCATACGGCCAGAAAGGTGTGCATTCGTATTATTAGGTAACATCGCTTGAGCAGTAAAAATTGTTTGCCCATTTTTAACATTGGCTTGAGCTCTCAAATGATTAATCATCATCAGAGGCGTTTGAATATACTCTGCATTGATAGAACCCTCAAGCTGTGTCATGCTAAAAGGATCAGATATATCCGCTTTGACTTCTAACTTTTTAACTTTATTTTTTGCAAAATTCAAACGGTCAACATGCACTTTTAGATTGGCTTTTTGTCTGCCATTTTGTTCATTAAAAACAAAATCTCCTCTTATTTTTCCACTGCCTTCCTGCAAAAATAACGCAGAAAGCACTGAAATATCATCAGCATCAATATGCAAAGCACCTTTAACAAAACCTTTCGTTTGAGAAAGATCACCGGTTATTTTTGCACTGCCCCCTCTCATATCGATATCTTCAAACTTTCGAATCTGATAAGAATCCTTAAAAGAAGCCGATAAATACAATGGTTTCTTAGCAAAAGTTCCTTCACCCTTTACAGAGCCTGTTAAAGAAGGTACCAGCGATGTATTATCCATCAGTGTTTTTATCGTAAGTGTCGTATTTTGTAGCTTCTTCCCCATTAAAAATGCTTCAGCAACATGGGCACGTGTATCAAGCTTTATGAGGTTATTGTACCCTCTAGCCGTACTTTGAATTGTAAGCGCACCTTTTATTCTTGAATCCAATTTAGCAAGATCAGATATTTTAGCATAAAAATCCATTTTAGCTCTCTCACTTGAAAAATATCCATCAGCTTTTATATCTGCGTATTGATTTTTCAAATCCAAACGACGCAAAACCAAACCTGCCGTGTTGTAAGCAACACCGCCTGAAAGAGTAAAATTTCCTTTGAAGAAATTATCGAAAGGCTCCATGCCTATCTTCATATTGTCAGCCATCCCTGATAATTCAAGATCAAAAGTGCGACTTATTAAACCAACTGTTCCTTTGGCTTTAATATCTGCGCTACCTGATAGTGGTTGTTTACTCAACAGGTTAAAAGGAGCGAGTGTTTGCGTTTTCAGACCAAGATCGCCTTTAAAAACTAAATGATCCATCTTCCCCTTTAACCAAGCAGAAAAATCCTGACCCGTAACACTAAAATCATGAATCAAAACGGGTTTGCTAGAAAAAATATCCGTATCTAGATAGACATGAACTGTTTGACCTACATTTTGTCCCAACGTGTCCGTATTTTTTTCAATCCCTCGAAGTATTCCTTTAACCTGAATACCAACATGACGAGAAGCTGCATTATCAAGATTTTCGCTCACTCCCCCCATATCAAAAATTGCATCACGAATATGAATATTTTTATTGCTCAACTGATGTACGACAAGCCGTCCATTCCAGGATTGTTTTCCTTCGCGGCCATAATCAATGTTTAAAGCAAGATTTTCCACACGCGTTGGCACTTCTGACGCTGCTAAATGTGCTGTCCCATTTTCCTTATCAAGAGCCATTTTACCATCAACAAAAAGCCGCCGTAAAAATCCATCTGCTGTTATTTCAGCATTGGCAACAACATTCATTGCTTTTCCCTGAATGACCATATTATCAAGGTGCGTTACGCCCTCTTTTGTCGTTCTTGCCTCTGCTTGCAATGTGATATCAGATTCAAAGAAGCTACGATATTGAGGAGGCATTAAAGAGCCAAGTGTGCCCACTAATTTAGTAGAAAGACTGTGTCCTTCTTCAATACTTGCAAGAACAACATCGCCATCTAAAATAGGATGGTGATCGACTTCTAAATAAAGTTTGACAGCCAAATCATCAAAAGTACCATCACCTTTAATAGAAAGATTTAATGAAGGGCGCTTTTCAATTTTCAAAACATTGGCCAAAATACCATTTTGCGGTTCATTTGCAGAAATATCAATTTTAGCTGTGCGGTTGCTATTGGATACCTTCGTTAGAACAGAAAAAGATCCTTGTGCATCTAAACGATGAGCCGCTAAATCAGCATCAAAAACACCATTAGCTAAAGTTAGATTCCCTTTTAAGGACACATCAGCAAAAAAACCAAAAAGGTCCTGTTCAAACGCTACATGCTCAACCGTAAGGGTATCGATAGAAATGGCAAATGGCAATTTCGGTAAAGAAAACTTCCCAACCTCAAGAGAAGAGTTACCTTGTGGTTTGCGTAAAAATGTGATCTGTTCCAACGAAAGCTGGTTGATATCCATACGCCCTCTCAGCAACGCTAAGCGGTTCCAATCCATTTTAGCATTGGTAATTTTAAGCCATACACCTTTTTTGTCACTCACGGTAATGGTATCAACTGATGTTTGAGAAGACAGTGTCCCTTGCACATTATGTAACCGTACTTGGCGATTAGGCGCTGAAAGTCCGCGTTCAATAAAAGAAACAAACCATGAATCATCATCGGCTCTTGCTTCGCTAGAAAGTGAAATGCCTCCCTGCGCAAAAATAAGAGCGCTCACAAAAAGAAACAAAAATCCAAATAAGAAAGCCGATAAACGCACAGTTTTTTTCATTAAAACGCTTGCCCTATACCCACATAAAAACCAACACGAGGATCACCTTTCTCTCGCTTAAGAGGAAAAGCTAAATCAACCCGTAAAGGACCAAGACCTGTCATATAGCGACCTCCAATACCAGCTCCCCATTTAATTTTTTGAGAAAAATCAAAACCCGCCTTCTCCCCTACAAGCCCTCCATCAAGAAAACCGACAAGCCCTATCTTACCATTTAAAGAAAAGCGTAATTCTGCTGTACCCTCAACAAGTGCTTGTCCACCAACAACAGCATCATTGTCTGTTTTGATACCAATATTGCGATAAGCATAACCGCGAACAGATCCACCACCACCAGCAAAAAATAGCGTATCTGAAGGTACTTGCGCTTTATTACTCCCAAGAATTGCACCAAGCTTTGCTCGTGTTGCAAAAACAAAACGGTCCTTTTCATCCAGTGTCCAATAAGAACGACCTTCCACAGTCATTTTTGCTACAAAATTGTTAGAACGCATTTCATAAAAAGGTTCAACAAACGCTTCACCATACAAACCTTTTGTCGCATTAAATTTGTTATTACGGCTATCATAAATCAAACTACTGGGTAACCCAATTGTGGTAAAATGACGATTCCCAAAATAGGCATCGCGTGAATAACCATTAGAAACCTCTAAAGCAACCTGTCCCGATAGATTACCGTTAAAGATATGCGTTACACCGAATTTTCCTCTAATGGCTTTTGTCGTATAATTTTCTAGGACATCTTGCTGTATTCTCAATTCTGTCCTAAAATCTGTATCAGGAGTAAATACACCGGGCTTTATAAATGTACCACCGAAAAGATAATCAAAATTCTTCGGATTATATGACTTTTCCTTGTGGCTGCCAATGCCGCTTATTTTTGTCTCAATTTTAAGGTGTTCTGCATGGCCGAAAAGATTGTTATGCATCCAATAAGCCTCAAAACCAGCACCATCTAATGTTGAATAGCTACCACCTGCACCGAAACGACGCGGCTTACGCTCTTGTAAAACAAGCGTAAGCGGTAAACTGCCATCTGAATTAATTGTATCAGCCTCACGTATATTAATAGCACGAAAAACATTAAGTCGTGCAAGTCTTTCATTCGCCTTGGCTAATGCATTAGAATCGTATTTTTGGCCTACCTTCAATCCTGTCATCCATGCAATATAGGCCGAATCTACGCGTGGCTTCCTACTAACATTACGCACGCTTAAAGGACCATAATAAGCTTCTTTTCCCGGATCAACGGTAAGCTGTGCATCAATGAGACGTGCAGCATGATCAGCAACTACCTCACTCTTTATAACTTGCGCTTTAGCATAACCTTGTCGACGCCACCCTTCAATCGCCCATCTTTCTGCTTTCAGAATGGTTTCAGATTTGGCAATAGTCCCAACCTTATAACCCAATTCTTCAATTGTAGGTATTTGATTGGTTTTATATTTTATGAACGGAGCAACTTTATCGATACCTGCAACACTAAAAACGTATTGTGGACCGGCATCAATGGTAATAACAATATTAGATTGTGCTGGGAGTTGAGTTACTGGGCTTAAATCGGCAGCTTCTAAACCATTAATCTTGATACTAATAACACTGCCATAACGTCCATCAGCGTAAAGAGCAGAGAGAATTGCCCGATAATCTGAACGGGCTTTAGCTAATAGACCAGAAGAACTAAATGCTTTATCTTTATCAGCAACAAGAGAAGAAACAGCCTTAACTATTTTAATACCTTCTGACGGCGCCCCCAATGGTGCAACGACATCAACCTTATAAAATTTCTCTGTACCACTGACATTATACGAAGAGACATTTTTTTTCTTTTTATCAAAAAGAGGGATGCCAAAAAAATCAAATGCTGCAAGTGGCTGAGGAAAAGCGCAGATGAAACATAGACTTATGAATACACTGCGCATGGCTCCTGACTCTGAAAAAAATCCTTTCTGGCATACCATAAAATCAGATACCTTTAATACACTTCACATTATATTACTTTGTACTATAAATAACACCAAACAAGAAAGATAAATATGCCTATTCTTGAGATTTGCTACATTTGATAACATCAAATAATTCTTTTTTCTTGCGCTACATAACATTTCCCCTCTTATACTCACAAAATCCTATACTGCCATGCAACACAAACAGCTTCGCTTCTTTTTTTCTAACACATTCATTTAACTCATTATAAATGTTTTATTTAACCGCATATAATCATGGTTAAATTTGCGCAAATTATACTCCCCAATTACATTCCAAAAGCTTGCGCACCTATATAGATCTCCCACTCTAGAAAACCATATAAAGACTTCTTGATTTTTATGTACAGATATGTTTGTCTCTTCTAAATTAAAAGGGGGAGAATAAACGGATGATCGCGCGTGTCACAACTGTTGCTTTTCGCGGTCTAGAAGCAGTACCTGTCGATGTACAGGTTATGATTTCCCCTGGTAAAGTAGGAATGGCTATTGTTGGATTAGCCGATAAGGCAATCGCAGAAAGCCGTGAACGTGTGCAAGCAGCCCTTCATGCTTGTGGACTTTCTATGCCTAATAAACGCGTTACTATTAATCTTGCACCAGCTGATTTGCCTAAAGAGGGATCACATTATGATTTACCAATTGCCGTAGGCTTAATGCTTGCTATGGGAATTCTTCCTTCTGACGTAGCGCAAGATTACATCATTTTAGGAGAATTATCGCTGGATGGCTCACTTACAGCCGTCAATGGTGTTTTACCGGCCGCAATGACAGCTTTATCACTTAATAAAGGGCTTATTTGTCCCTATCAATGTGGACCTGAAGCAGCATGGGCAAACGCAGAGATGAACATTCTCGCACCCGAGACTCTTCTTACCATGGTCAATCATTTTAAAGGAACACAAATACAAAAACGTCCACAACCACGCCATTATACAATCCAAACTGAACTTCCAGACCTTTGCGAAATTAAAGGACAAAAAACCGCCAAACGTGCATTAGAAGTTTGTGCTGCTGGACGACATAACCTTTTGTTTGTAGGTCCTCCTGGTGCAGGCAAATCTATGTTAGCTCAACGTTTACCTTCCATTTTGCCGCCTCTTGATAGCCGTGAACTCTTAGATGTTTCTCTGATTGCTTCTATCACAGGAGAAACAGTCCATAATACCATTTCACTCCACTGTCCCTTTCGTGCTCCGCATCATTCTGCTTCCATGGCAGCTATGATTGGTGGTGGTCTTAAAGCACGACCAGGAGAAGTCTCACTTGCACATAATGGCGTTTTATTTCTTGACGAGTTGCCTGAATTTTCTCCACAGGTTCTTGATTCTCTTCGTCAACCTTTAGAGAGTGGAGAATGTGTTATCGCCCGCGCTAATCACCATATCAGCTATCCTGCCCGCATTCTACTCATTGCTGCAATGAATCCTTGCCGATGCGGTATGGCAGGCGAAAAAAACCATGTTTGTGCTAAAGGAATACGTTGTCAAATCGATTATCAGTCCCGTATTTCTGGTCCTCTGCTCGACCGAATTGATTTACGGATTGATGTTCCTGCTTTAACAGCTATGGATCTTATGCAACAAGAGCAATCAGAAAAAAGCTGCGATGTTGCAAAACGCGTCGCACAATGCCGTGCCATCCAAATTAAACGTTTTACGAAATTGGGTCTTGACCATATTCGCACCAACGGTGATTGTCCTGCTAAAATTATCGAACAAATTGCTATTCCTGATAAAAATGCAGCCACACTCTTAAGGGATGTAAGCGAAAAGATGCACCTTTCTGCACGCGCCTATCATCGCATTCTCAAAGTTGCACGCACCATTGCTGATCTCGACGACGCAGACCATCTTTCACGCCATCATCTCGCAGAAGCTATTTCCTATCGACTGGGCACTGAAAAGCTAACAGCTCTTACCTAAGGAAAATACTCATCAATAAAAACTAATTGGAAAATAGCGCAGATAAAGCTCTGCAAGCTTGCCATCATTTTCTAGAGATTTAAGAGCATAATTGAGTATATCAACCAATTTTTCGCTCTTTCTTGCAACAGCTAGCCGCATTCCTTGCCCCAATAACTGTGGAGCCATATATGCTCCTCCAACAAAATGACAGCAATCACCGGATTTTGGATCATTCAGCCATAAAGATAAAGCAAATCCATCATCAAAAATAAGATCAATTTTATGATCCTGTAACGCTTTATAGAGCTCCACCCTGTCTTTAAATCCCTGCCATTTGGCTCTAGGAAAATAACTATGAAATAGCTTTTCGTGAGCACTTTTGAGCAGAAATCCACTGCTTAAATATGCAAGTTTATCGCTTATTGGCTCATCGAAATTCACAAATCGTGAAGCAACAAATCGAGCCGGGAAGCGCAGATAAGATCTTGTAAAAACAAGATCTTGATGCGTTTTAATCGTTTCTTTTAAACCAGCAATAATCACTTCTGCGCCACCATCTTTGACATGGTCTACAAGCTCTTCCCAAGGAATAACTTCTACTTCACAGATTTTCTCAAGGTTTAATTTTGAACAAATAGCGCGCAATAAATCGATATTATAGCCTGCAAGATGCCCTGTTTGATCAAGAAAATTAAAAGGAGGAAAATCAAAAGTTGTTACAAAACGCAAACGAATTATATCTGTTGTATCAGGTTTTATAAAATGTTTATGCGAATCAAAAAAAGAAGGGAGTCCTGCAGCTGTTTCAGCCTTTACGAAAGAGGAAAACAAAAATCCCCATGTTGCAAATAAAACTCCAATAAGAACATTGAATATATTTATAAGTTTTTTTATTTTCAAAGTTTTTCCCCCATTTTCAAAGCTAAAATACAAACTTTTCAACTATAATATCTAATGCACTTAACTGAAATATCTGCCATTTTATGGATTAAAATTCCTGCTATTCTCCAAAAACTGTCAAAAATAACAGTTTCTGTAAAATTTTCAGAACAGATTGGTGACAACAGAATTTTGTCGCAAAACTCCTTATACAAACGCATTCTCATTTTTCTTCTATGAGCGATAAACTGCACGCACTTTTGGCTTTACTAGACAATTTTATCAAAATTCTTCGCATTCCCAAAAAGCATGTTGCAAAAAAATCTCATCAGTTTTTAAACATCACGCAAAGTAAACAAAAAATGGTCTATTTTTATGAAATAATTTAATGTGTATCGTATAAGGAGTGCTTATAAAAATACAAAATTTGCGCTTTATTCCTTATCATAAAAAAAGCAGTAATATTTCATTCTTTCTGTAATTGCAAAATCCAAATCACTATTATCCCCATTCAAAAAATTAAAATCTTATGAAAAATAAACCTCTTGAAATCAATTTTGCATGTTTTTGGCATCTAACATACAATACGACAATGTTTGCGCATGCAAAAACCATTCTCTTTCTTTATAGACCGACAAATGTTGAATATAAATCTGATATACGATAAATATCTGATATGGTTATTCCATAAAATAACTGGACAGAACATTAAACTTCAAAAAAGTTGATGAAATATCGCAAATTGAATATAGAAATGGATTAACTTATGAGTGATGAAATAACCTCACCTACACAGAATGGTGACTATGATGCCGCTTCTATCAAAGTTCTCAAAGGACTTGATGCTGTACGCAAGCGTCCTGGTATGTATATCGGTGATACAGATGATGGTTCAGGATTGCACCATATGGTCTATGAGGTCGTAGACAATGCGATTGATGAAGCTTTAGCCGGTCATGCTACCCTTGTAAACGTCACACTTCATACTGATGGTTCTTGCTCTGTTCGCGATAATGGACGCGGAATTCCAACAGATATTCATCCAACAGAGGGTATTTCAGCAGCTGAAGTTATCATGACACAGCTCCATGCAGGGGGAAAATTTGATCAAAATTCTTATAAAGTTTCAGGTGGATTACACGGTGTTGGTGTCTCTGTTGTTAATGCATTATCGGTTTGGCTAAAACTGCAAATCAAACGCAATGGTAAAATCCATGAAATATCATTTACTCATGGCGTCGCCGATGCCCCGTTAAAAATTATTGGTGATTGCGATGCAGAAAGTGGAACAGAAATCAGGTTTTTGCCAAGTTCTGAAACCTTTACTATGGTTGAATTTGATTTTGAAACTTTAGAACGTCGTTTGCGCGAACTCGCTTTTTTAAATTCTGGCGTATACATTCTTCTTGTTGACGAACGCCATGCTGACATTAAATCCGTCGAATTGCATTATGAAGGTGGGTTAGTTGAATTTGTTAAATATATTGACCAAACGAAAAAAACACTCCTTGATACTCCTATTTACATTGCCAATGAAAAGGATGGGATGAGCGTTGATGTTGCCCTATGGTGGAATGATTCCTATCATGAGAAAGTGTTGTGTTTTACAAATAATATCCCTCAGCGTGATGGTGGAACACACTTAATAGGTTTCCGCAGCGCTTTAACACGTCAAATTAATGGCTATGCTGAATCTTTAGGCATTGCAAAAAAAGAAAAAGTTAACTTAACTGGTGATGATTGCCGTGAAGGACTAACCGCTATTCTTTCAGTCAAAGTTCCAGATCCAAAATTCTCTTCGCAAACAAAAGATAAATTGGTTTCTTCTGAGGTGCGCCCTATTGTTGAAAATTTGGTGAATGAAGGGCTTTCAGTATGGCTAGAAGAGCATCCTAATGAAGCAAAATTGCTTATTAATAAAGTGGTAGAAGCTGCGACAGCGCGTGAAGCGGCACGCAAGGCACGTGAACTTACAAGACGAAAAGGAGCTCTTGATATCACTTCTCTACCCGGAAAGCTTGCCGATTGCCAAGAACGTGATCCAGCTAAATCGGAAATTTTTATCGTCGAGGGAGATTCTGCTGGTGGTTCAGCAAAAAGTGGACGTTCACGTCAAAATCAAGCGATTTTGCCCCTACGCGGTAAAATCCTCAATGTTGAACGGGCACGCTTCGATCGTATGCTCTCATCTGAGATGATTGGAACACTGATCACTGCCCTTGGAACTTCTATTGGTAAGGATGAATTTTCACCAGATAAATTGCGTTATCATAAAATCATCATCATGACCGATGCGGATGTTGATGGTGCGCATATCCGCACACTCCTACTCACTTTCTTTTTTAGGCAAATGCCTGAATTGATTGAACGTGGACATCTCTATATCGCTCAACCACCCCTCTATAAAGTATCGCGGGGAAAATCTTCACAATATATCAAAAATGAGACAGCATTCGAAGAATTTTTAATCGATATTGGATTGGAAGAAGCAACTCTGGAATTGTCAACAGGTGAAATGCGCGCAGGTGCCGATTTACGCCAACTTGCTGAAGATGCTCGTATGCTACGCCAGCTTTTAAATGGTCTTCATACACGCTATGATCGCACGGTTGTTGAGCAAGCAGCAATTGTTGGGGCTTTTAATCCTGATGCCCTTTCAACACCAGAAAAATCTCAAAAAACAGCAGATAAAGTCGCAAACCGCCTTGATTTAATCGCTGACGATATAGAGCGTGGTTGGAGCGGTCAATACAGACCAGATGGAAGTTTATGTTTTGAACGTATTTTACGCGGCGTTAAAGATGTTTTTATTTTAGATGTAGGACTTATCAATTCAGCTGACGCGCGCCAAATCGATCGCGTTTCTAAAAGTTTCATAGAACTATATAACCCTCCCCCACTTCTCCATCGCAAGGATAAATCAGAACGCATTTTTGGACCTACGAGTTTATTGGAAAGTATTTTTACAAACGGTAAAAAAGGTATTACTCTCCAACGTTATAAAGGCCTTGGAGAAATGAATGCTGAACAGCTTTGGGAAACAACTCTTGACCCTGATGCGCGCTCTCTTTTACAAGTTAAAATCAATGACGCAACCGATGCAGATTCACTCTTTTCTCGTCTTATGGGTGATGAAGTTGAACCTCGGAGAATTTTTATTCAAGATAATGCTTTAAGCGTTGTCAATCTTGATATCTAAAGGTACTCTTTTGTTTCTGGCTGTTTAAATGTCGCGGTTTTGTGCGTTGTTTTTCGTATTTGAACATTCCCTTTATACTTCATTTACGATAAAAGAAAAATAAGGGAGGTCATGCATATGACAGCTGAAACAGAACGCGTAGGAGCCGAAGGTGGCATGGAGCACTCTTTTGGCTTTACAAGAATTGATGAAGCACAAAAACAATCTATGGTTGATGATGTGTTTCATTCTGTCGCTGAAAACTATGATAAGATGAACGATATCTTATCGTTGGGATTGCACCGTGCATGGAAAAATTTTATGGTTGCATGGCTTTCTCCCCCAGCACGTTCCAATTGGAAGGTTCTTGATGTGGCTGGTGGTACTGGTGATATCGCTTTTCGCATTCTTAATGCTTCGCGCCAAAAAGCCCACGCTACAGTGCTTGATATTAATGGCTCAATGCTTAGCGTCGGCAAAAAGCGCGCACAAAAAAATGGTCTTGCCCCTCTGATCGATTTTGTTGAAGCCAATGCAGAACATCTACCTTTTGAAGATCAAAGCTTTGATGCTTACACAATTGCCTTTGGAATCCGTAACGTACCTCATATTGATAGAGCCTTGAGAGAAGCTTTTCGTGTTTTAAAACCAGGTGGGCGGTTCTTATGTTTAGAATTTTCAAATGTCGAGATGTCTTTGCTTGACAAAATTTATGACCTTTGGTCTTTCTATGCCATTCCAAAACTTGGTCAACTCATTGCAAATGATGGCGATTCTTATCGCTATTTGGTTGAATCTATTCGCAAATTTCCTAAGCAAGATGATTTTGCCCATATGATTAATCATGCAGGTTTTTCGCGAGTATCGTACCGCAATCTCACAGGTGCGATCGCAGCGCTACATTCAGGCTGGAAGATTTAAAATGGTGCGAATTTCCACTTATTTTCAATTGATGCGGGCAGGATGGATTTTAGCGCGTGAAGGTGTTTTAAGTGCTCTTCCTAGCGATGATCTTATAGGATTTCCAGCATTGTGTCACCGTATAGCAGGTGCGTTAGCACGACGCAAAACGAAAAAAAAGCAACGATCTGAAAATATTTCATATGCCATCAATAAACTTGGCCCATCTTACATCAAACTTTGTCAATTTCTTGCCACAAGACCTGACATTGTCGGACGTGATATTGCGCAAGATTTGGTGCAACTACAAGATCGTGTTCAAACATTTTCCTGCACCAACGCTATTGCCCAAATTGAAAATTCACTTGGCCGCTCTATCAATGATTTATTCGTAAACTTTTATCCACCCATTGCCGGCGCTTCTGTTGCTCAAGTCCATCCAGCTGAGTACTATGATGAGGAAGGCCATAAAAAAAAATGTGCTGTTAAAGTTATTCGTCCCAATATTAGAACACGTTTTGCCAAAGATCTTAGAAGCTTCTATCTCATTGCCCATTTACAAGAACGTTATATACCCGCTTCTCGAAGACTCCGTCCTGTTTGTGTTGTTGACACTTTGGCACAAACCACACGCATTGAAATGGATTTACGATTAGAAGCAGCTGCCATATCCGAAATGGCTGAAAATATTCAACATGATTCAGGATTTCGGGTTCCACAAATTAATTGGGAACGGACAGGACGCAATGTTTTAACAATGGAATGGATCGATGGTATAAGGATATCTGAAATTTCTGCCCTCAAAGAAGCTGGTTTTGATTTGCAAGCGCTCGCAATTACGCTCATTCAATCTTTCCTTCGTCATACATTGCGTGATGGTTTTTTTCATGCCGATATGCATCCTGGTAATTTATTTGTAGACCACAAAGGATGTATTGTTGCTGTTGATTTAGGAATTACAGGACGACTTGGCAAAAAAGAAAAGCATTTCCTTGCTGAAATCCTTTACGGCTTTATTACTCGCGATTACCATCGGGTGGCACGTGCTCATTTTGAAGCAGGATATGTGCCTCCACATCACAACATTGAGAGTTTTGCTCAAGCCAATCGAGCCATTGGTGAACCGATTCATGGGCAGTCAGCGCAAAGCATTTCCATGGCTAAATTACTCACGTTGTTGTTTGAAGTCACTGAATTATTTGATATGCAAACGCGACCTGAACTTTTACTGCTACAAAAAACTATGGTTGTCGTTGAAGGTGTAGCCCGCATATTGGATCCTCATTTTAATATGTGGCAAGCCTCTGAACCCGTTGTCAGAGAATGGATTGGCAAAAATTTAGGACCCATGGGAATCGCAAAAGACTTTAGTGAAGGGGCGCAAGCTCTCTTTTCTCTGGCACGAAAAACACCGCAATTGATACAAAATTTCCAACGTATGGAAGAAGACTTCAACCAAATGAGAGAAACAGGATTTAATCTTTCTCCCGCAACACTTAAGAAACTTGCTGTCGAACAAAGTCGTACCAATCGTTATGCTCGTTATAGCCTATTCATTATTGCGCTTTGTTGTGTTTGTTTAACTTTTTATCTTTTTCATCTTTTCTAATCTGATCAGTATGCTAAAAAATATCGATGATGAAATCATTGCAATCACTTTATTTCTTGGATATGTTTTATGGCCAGTATTACCATTCGTAATCTTTCACCTGAAGTCAAAGAATCTTTGCGCATACGCGCTGCGCAAAATGGTATTTCTATGGAAGAGGAAGCCCGCCGTCTTTTAAGCAATCCCATCACTCCAGCGACACTCCCCTCTCAAGCAAGCGCTGTTGAATTGCAATCATTGAAATCAAAATCACTTCTTATTATTATTGGTGGTAGCATTGCATCCTATAAAGCGCTTGATCTGATTCGCCGTTTGCAAGAACGTGGAGCGTGCTTAAACATTATTATGACAAAAGCAGCGCAAAAATTTATTACCCCTTTAGCAGCTGAAGCTTTGAGTGGTCGTACTGTGTATAATGATTTATTTTCACGCGAAGAAGAACATGATATCGGACATATCCGATTAGCACGTAATGCTGACCTCATTATTTTAGCTCCCGCTACAGCTAATCGCATTGCAAAAATAGCTAACGGCATAGGAGATGATCTCGCTAATTGTGTGCTTTTAGCAGCACGCTGTCCAGTTTTGATTGCACCGGCCATGAATCCAGCCATGTGGGCACATCGAGCAACTGTTCGCAATGTCGCACAACTGCGTGCAGATGGCGTTCATATAGTAGAACCAGAAATCGGCAAAATGGCTGAGCGTGATGAGGAAGGCTGTGGACGCATGAGTGAACCCTTAACAATTGTAGCCTTAGCAGAAACTCTCTTGGGCGTGCAAGAAAAGCCACTTTCTGGCCGCCATTTCATTGTTACTTCTGGTCCTACCCATGAGCCAATCGATCCAGTGCGTTATCTTGCTAACCGTTCTTCAGGTAAACAAGGTCATGCCATTGCGACAGCTCTTGCACATTTGGGTGCCAAAGTGACGCTTATTTGTGGACCGGTCACTCTTGCCGATCCACAAGGAGTGAAAACTATTCATGTTGAAACAGCATATCAAATGTTACAAGCCGTTCAAGCCGCATTGCCTGCCGATGGAGCTATTTTTGTTGCAGCCGTTTGTGACTGGCGCAGCCAAACACAATCTTTACACAAGATCAAAAAGAGCAATCATAAAACTCTACTATCCTTGCATATGGTTGAAAATCCTGATATCTTGGCAACAATTGGACACGCTTCAAACCGCCCCTCACTGGTGATTGGGTTCGCTGCTGAAACATGTGATATCATTGCAAATGCACAAAAAAAGTGTATCGAAAAAGGAGCAAATTTCATTCTTGCTAATGATATTACTCTTCACGCTGATGGCACAAGCGCCATGGGTGCTGATACAAATCAAGTTGCTCTCATCAGTAAAGAAAATGTTGAACAATGGCCACACATGAGTAAAAAACAAATAGCACAAAAACTAGCAAAGGTTATTGTGTCATTTTTCGATCCTCATACCCCTGCTCCTCAATAAGCGAAAGAAGCCTTATTTCAAATGGAAATAAGAGTTTTTGGACATCAGGCAATTGAATACCTTTAAAAAGGCAACACAAAAAAATAAAATCCATTTACAAAATCGCATAAAACTGTTTGAACAGTAATTCTTATTGAGAAACGACTACCTTTGTACAAAAAACAATCCCCTCCTATCGAAAGAGAGGAAAATTCCTCTCGTGATTTTCTGCCATATATAAAGATCTCTCACATCTCAAACTCAAAAGATGAAGATTCTTAACCCGCACCAATCTGTCATCCTATTGATTCTTCTCGAGAGACTTTTATCTGCCAACCATTTATGGAATTCACTTCATAAACTCTATGGGAAAGTCCTAGACTAAATGTTTTTCTCAAATCCACACTTCTATACTTAATTGATACAAACTAAAATCAGACAGTGACAACGTTTTATTTTTCAACATACATGAATGCGCTTTATATCACCACACTGAAGAAAATTTTTTATAGCATTGTAAGAAATACTATTTTTTGGCTGTTTATTCTTCATCAACAAAATTGTAGAATTTACAAAATTACGTGCATATTCAAAGCATTTTCCAATCTCTCTCTTGTCTTCACTATTTTTTTCTTATTTAGTCGGTTGTTATGATTTTTACTGCTGCTTATCGTGCTTTACAACGTCTTATAACCTCGCAATATCGCGCTATGATCTTAAAAGCATTGGGAATTACCTTTGTTGTGCTCGCTATTTTATGGTTATGTATGCGTCAGCTTTTTATATCCTACTTTTGGCCTTGGATTGCTGATTTTCTTCCTGGATTACCTAGTTGGGCAGGATGGTTAGGGTTTGGCATGCTCATAGTTTTTAATCTTAGTTTGGCTTTATTGATGGCTTTTTTTATTGCTCCAATCACAGCTATGATTGGTGGTTTTTTTATTGATTCTGCAGCTGAAATTATTGAAAAAGAAGACTATCCAAACGAGCCTATTGGTCAGGCTCTGTCGTTTGGGCGTTCTCTCATTCTTTCTTTGAAATTTGTTGTTTTAAGTCTTTTTGGTAATGGAATCGCTTTTATTTTGTTTTTTGTGCCAGGTGTTAATTTGATTGCCTTTTATGTTATTAATGGCTACTTGCTTGGTCGTGAATATTTTGTGTTTGCCGCCTACCGCTTTCGATCCGAACAAGACGCTCATGCTTTTTTACACATTCATTATGCGACAGTTTTTTGTGCAGGACTGTTGATCGCATTTTTTGTTTCGATTCCTATTCTTAATTTAGCAACACCACTTTTCGCAGCCGCCTTTATGACACACTTACACAAAATACTTTCCCAAAAGACCACCGCATGCGTCACACAAGAATGATGCCACTCTTTCACTCAAAATCCACCAAAATGCATGAATAAAAGAGAGCTTAAAACAAACGCGCTTCTTTAAACGACCACTTTCATCCCTCTCATCAAAAAAACTCTTTGAAAAAAATCTTGCTCTGATGCTAACGTTTCGTTAACATAACATTACCGTATCCATTGTTTTTATGGACTATTATAGCCTTACTGGTATTTTATGATTATGAGTTTTCTTCGCTTCAAAACTGTTAGTGTTAATGATTAATTGAATGTTAGTTTTTATCAAAAGCAAATGAGGAGTTTGCCAACCAGTGCAGAAAATAGATCGTGATATCAAAGCAAAAGAACAAGCGATGTAAATTATTAAAACCGCTGACAGATTTGTTCTAAGGAATATTCTTAATGCAGATGACTGTTGTAACATTGGAAAGATTAAAAAAATTAAAGGGCAACAGAGTTAGGGTTGTACGTATACTGGTAAAAGCATTAAATAGACTCCGTTTATTCAGCCAGCAAAGTAAATCTGACCACTTAAATTCTATATTCCTTCAAATCGTGCAAAAAGTGTGTAATATTTAAAGAGAGGCTATACAGATGAACTGGATTACAAATTATGTTCGTCCTAAAATTAACTCTATATTGGGACGCCGTGAAATTCCAGACAATTTGTGGATTAAAGATCCCACCACGGGTGAAATGGTATTCCATAAAGATTTGGAAGCTAATCAATATGTAGTCCCCAATTCTGGTTATCATATGCGCATCAGTGCCCAAAATCGTCTCATGCATTTTTTTGATGATGGTCTTTATACGCCTCTTGAAAATCCAAAAGTTGTGACAGATCCTTTAAAGTTTCGCGATGAAAAACGCTATATTGATCGGTTAAAAGATTATCGTTCTAAACTTGGTGTTGATGACAATATTTTAAGTGCA
Organism: Bartonella sp. B39; assembly: GCF_053795145.1. Classification (NCBI taxonomy): domain Bacteria; kingdom Pseudomonadati; phylum Pseudomonadota; class Alphaproteobacteria; order Hyphomicrobiales; family Bartonellaceae; genus Bartonella; species Bartonella sp. B39. The sequence goes on along the minus strand of NZ_CP200036.1, from coordinate 1,881,831 downwards.
CACGGTACTATTGAGAACTTACCAATTATAGCCACCGTTCAAGACTTCGCCTTTATGGGTGGATCACTTGGTATGGCTTCAGGAGAAGCTATCATCAAAGCTTTTGATACTGCCATTGCCAAAAAATGCCCTTTGGTTCTTTTTGCCGCTTCTGGCGGTGCACGCATGCAAGAAGGAACACTCTCATTGATGCAAATGCCCCGTACAACAGTAGCAATTGAAATGCTGAAAGAAGCAAAACTTCCCTATATTGTTGTTCTTACCAATCCAACAACCGGTGGTGTTACTGCTTCTTACGCCATGCTCGGCGATATTCATATTGCCGAACCTGGCGCTATGATTGGTTTTGCGGGACCACGCGTGATTCAACAGACTATACGTGAAACTTTACCAGAAGGTTTTCAAAGTAGTGAATATCTGCTCGAACATGGCATGATTGATATGGTTGTATCGCGTTTAGAAATGAAAACTACCATTGCACGACTTTTGCGTTTGATGATGAAACATCCGGCAGCTGTTAATCCTTCCAATCCATCCCCAACAAGTTCTCAAGCATCGCTTTCTAAAACAAAAGCTGCTTAGACTATGGAAAAAAGCCAAATACAAAGGATGATAGATGATTTACTAAAAAGCTATCCGAAAAAATTTGATCTTTCTTTAGAACGTATTCTCCAACTTTTAGAGCGTCTTGGTAATCCACATTTAAAGCTTGCACCTGTTATTCACATTGCTGGAACAAATGGCAAGGGATCTGCTTCAGCTATTTGTCGCGCTCTTTTGGAAAGTGCAGGTTATTGCGTTCATGTATACAGCTCACCCCATCTGGTCAACTGGAATGAACGCTGTCGACTAGGTCAAATAGGAGGTGGTCAACTTGTCACAGAGAACCAATTAGCTAAAATAATTCATGAAATCATAAAAGTAAACCGTCAAGAGCTGATTACTGTTTTTGAAATTTTTACAGCAGCTGCCTTTATGTTATTTAGCACACATCCAGCTGATGTCGTGATTCTAGAAGTTGGATTAGGGGGACAGTTTGATGCTACAAATGTCATAAAAAAACCAGCTGTGTCCCTTATTATGCCCATTGACTACGACCATGAAACCTTTCTTGGAAACACAATTAAACAAATCGCTTTTCAAAAAGGTGGGATTATCAAATCAGCAGTTCCTGTCGTCATTGGTAAACAAGATCACGATGAAGCCCTTCCTGTTTTAACGTCTATTGCTGATAAAAATAAAGCACCTTATTCCCTGTTTGATCAAGATTATCAAAGTTATACAGAATATGGACGCATGGTCTTTCAAAACAATCAAGGTATTATGGATCTTCCACTTCCTAACCTTATTGGAGCTCATCAAATTGCTAACGCAGGAGCCGCTCTTGAAGCAATTCACCAAGCAGGTTATCGACTTTCAGAAAAAACGATAAGTCATGCTCTGCAAAATATTTACTGGCCAGCACGGATGCAACATCTTACCCATGGACACTTGGTTAATCAGCTGTCTCCTAGCATTGATTTATGGCTAGATGGTGGACACAACCCCGCTGCTGGAAAAGCTCTTGCGGCAGAACTTACTCAATGGAGAAAAAAATCAAACCGTCCTCTTATTATGATCGTCGGCATGCTCAATACCAAAGATACTGTCGGTTATTTTCGTCCTTTAGCCAACCTTGTAGATGAAGTGTATACGATCCCATTGATCAACAACGATGCAGGTGTTTGCCCAACGATTTTAGCTGAATCAGCTCGAAAAGTAGGTCTTTTTGCCAACCCTCAATTTCATCTACAAAGTGCATTACAGAAAATTAACTCAGAGCATAGAGAAGCTCTTGTCCTTATTGGTGGTTCCCTCTACCTTGCGGGCGATATTTTACGTGACAACAAAACACCACCATGTTAGAAATTGGTTATTTATTGAGCTTTGAAAGATAGACTTTTTGATCATGCAACTTGATTGTGTACTTTATCAACATCCTAAACTCATTACTGTTTTTGGCGGTTCTGGCTTTGTGGGACGGCATGTTGTTGAGGCTTTAACTAAGCGAGGTTATCGCGTTCGCATCGCCGTTCGTTGTCCGCAAAAAGCTTATTATATGCTTCAAATAGGAGAAGTGGGACAGACCCAAATGCTCAAAACTGATGTCAAGCATCGTGCCTCTGTTGAACGTGCTTTGCTTGGTGCAGATGGCGCAGTATTTCTGCCTGGTAGTTTAACACAGGCAAATCAATCGAACTTTCAAAAAACGCAAATTGATGGTATCCAAAATGTCTCTGAATTAACGGCTAAAGTCAGTATTCCATTTATTTACATGTCAGCGCTTGTAGCTAATCAAAACGCTTCATTTCTTTATGCACGCGTCAAAGCTATGAGTGAAAAAATCGTTCAGAATACGCATCCTCAAGCAATTATTATGCGCCCATCAGTTATCTTTGGACCAGAGGATTGTTTCTTTAACACCTTAGCGAATTTGTCTTGTTTTTTACCAATCATGCCCCTTTTTGGAGGTGGACAAAGCAAATTGCAGCCCGTGTACGTTGGTGACATCGCTGAATTTGTTTTGCGTGCTTTAGAAGGACAGGTTATATCTGGAAAAAGTTATGATCTTGGTGGCCCTCAGATTATCACATTCAAAAATGTTCTTGAAAAAATACTAAAAATTATTCACCGCAAAAAAATAATTCTATCCACGCCCCTTTTTGTCGGGCTTTTAATGGGAAGTATTTTTGGAGCTATTGGTAAACTGCCTCTCTTACCGACACTGGTAACGGCCGACCAAATACGCTTTCTGCAAGTGGATAACATCGTCTCTCAAGAAGCCGTAGAAAATGGATACACCTTAGAAGGGGTAGGAATTATCCCTAGAGCAATGACTGCGCTCTTGCCAAGTTATCTATGGCGGTTCCGTCCAGAAGGTCAATTTTCCAAAGGTTTATCAGTCTAGCATACATTCTCTTTGTGATCGAATTAAATTTCTACCTCACAAAAGGAGAGATAGCTGTATTAAAGGAATTTTTATGTCTAGATCTTTTCTCAGAAAGTATAATCTCATAACAGTCTTCTTTGCCACCCCACACCTCCTTACAATTTAAAAACAAACGAACGTCGACAAACTTTGTTCACTCAATAGAACTCTTCATGAGTCCCTATATATTAATCGATAATATCATCTCTCAAATGCATATCTGTTGCAAAAATTTATGGAAACTTGAAAAAGATTTTTCACAGAAAGAAGCCATTCTATTGGCTTGCATTTTTTTTTAATTTCTCCTACCGTCTCGGAAAAATTGCTTTTGAAGGAATAGAGAATGGCAGCTCAAGATTATGTTGTCAAAGATATCGGGCTTGCTGCCTATGGTCGGAAAGAACTTGATATTGCCGAAACAGAAATGCCCGGTTTAATGGCTTGCCGTGAGGAATTTTCTTCCATTCAACCTTTGCGCGGAGCACGTATTTCTGGTTCATTGCATATGACCATTCAGACAGCTGTTTTGATTGACACACTGAAGGCACTCGGTGCCAATGTACGGTGGAGTTCTAGCAATATTTTTTCTACGCAAGATCACGCAGCAGCAGCTATTGCAGCCACAGGTACTCCTGTCTTTGCGGTCAAGGGCGAAACGCTTGAAGAATATTGGACTTATATAGATGCGATTTTCCAATGGCCTGATGGCAGTCCCTCCAATCTTATTTTAGATGATGGAGCTGATGCTACAAACTATATTTTGATGGGGTGCCGTGCGGAAGAAAATAAAGATATTTTATCTCATCCCAAAACAGAAGAAGAAGGACTTTTTTTCCAACAAATCCAAAAACGTATGGATGCTACACCAGGTTTTTTCACACGTCAGCGCGCAGCAATCAAAGGTGTGAGCGAAGAAACTACAACGGGCGTACACCGCCTTCATCAATTACAAAAGCAAGGGCTTTTGCCTTTTCCAGCTATTAATGTCAATGATAGTGTCACTAAATCAAAATTTGATAATAAATATGGATGTAGAGAATCACTCGTAGATGGTATCAGACGCGCAACCGATGTTATGATAGCTGGAAAAACCGCTATTGTCTGTGGTTATGGGGATGTGGGTAAAGGTTCAGCAGCTTCTCTTTCAGGTGCCGGAGCACGTGTTAAGGTGACAGAAATTGATCCAATCTGTGCACTTCAAGCGGCTATGGATGGCTATGAAGTTGTTAATTTAGATGATGCTGCCTCCAGTGCCGATATTATCATCACAACAACTGGCAATAAAGATATTGTTCGCTTAGACCATATGCGGCAAGTTAGGGACATGTGTATTCTTGGAAATATTGGCCATTTTGATAATGAAATCCAAGTATCAGCTCTTAGAAACTTGCCATGGACAAATATTAAACCACAAGTCGATATGATTACCTTTCCTGATGGAAAACGCATCATTTTACTCTCTGAAGGGCGCTTACTGAACCTCGGTAATGCTACGGGGCACCCCTCTTTTGTTATGTCAGCCTCATTTACAAACCAAGTTTTAGCGCAAATTGAACTCTTTACCCGTTCAGAACACTACAAAAATGAAGTAACTGTTTTGCCCAAACATCTTGATGAGAAAGTTGCACGTCTCCACCTCGATCGGTTAGGAATAAAATTAAGCGTTTTATCAGAAGAACAGGCTGCTTATATTGGTGTTACACCTCAAGGACCTTATAAACCAGATCATTATCGTTACTAAAATGGTTTCCTTGGGTTAAAAGAAAAAGGAAAACGCATCGTGACCAGCTTTGGTGATTATAACCCCAAAGAAAAAACTCAAAAAATGATACGAATCTGTATCGATGTTTTTTGCTTTCTTTTCCTTTTTTTTCCAACATGGGCTATTGCTCAGTCATTGGAAATGCATCTACCATTTGCGTTCACTTTGCCGGATGGCCCATGGCTTATTTTAGCACTTTGTGGAGGAATTTCTTGTGCTTCACTTCTTGCTTGCATGGCAGTTATTATGCATACAAAAAAAGCTTCATTGGAGCCTTTGAAGACAATTCAAGCAGACTTTTCTGAAAAACTTCAATATTATGAATGGCTTCTGGAAGAAACAGGGCAATCTCTTCTTATTTGGGAAAATCCAACAGCCTTGCCACGTGTGGTTGGCAACATTCCTGCGTTGCAAAAAGCAGGAATTCCGCAGCAAGATTTTCAGTGTTTTGAGCTCTGGCTTGAAAAAACTTCAAACCGAGAACTTGACTACGCACTCACGCAATTGCTTTACAAGTCTCATCCTTTTGAACTTTCTGTCACTACCAAGAACAACATATTGTTGCAAGTTACAGGAGTGATAGCCGGAACAGTAGCCATCGCACGTTTTCAAGATATCTCAACACAGCAGAGCGAAAATGCGCGTTTACAGAAAGATATCGCCAAAATCCTCATTGAACTACGAATGCAACGCAATCTTCTTGATCTTATTCAAGAACCGGTATGGATACGAGATTGTGAGGGAAATGTTTGTTTTGTTAATCGCGCCTTCAGAGAAATGACAGACTTTCGAGAAGGTAGTAATGAAGTCGTTGATCTTTTTAATGAAACAACACAACGTAAAACAGATGAAACAGAAACGATTTTTCAAGAACATGTTCATACAGTTATTAATGGAGAACGGCACCATTTCCATCTCACACGTATTACAACAGAAGAAGGGATGGCAGCTTTTGCTCGTGATGACAGCGCATATGAAAATCTTGCCAATGAACTAAAACGTGTTCTTCAAAGCCATTGTGAAACCCTTGACCAAATCTCAACGGCTGTAGCTGTTTTCGATACCAACCAAAAATTAAAATTCTGCAATCATGCTTTTAAAATCTTATGGCCGTTAGAGAGTTCTTTTCTAGAAAGTGAACCAAGCCACACATTGCTTCTTGAACAGTTGCGTGAAAAAGGACTCATTGGTGAACATCCTGATTGGCGCACATGGAAAGAAGAACTTCTAAAAGTCCACCAACAAACAGAATCGAATCAACAGATTTGGAATCTTCCAGATGGACGCACGGTACGTGTTATTTCCAGCCCCCATCCACAAGGAGGCGTCACTTGGCTTTATGAAAATCTTACAGAAAAAATTGATCTTGAACGACGATATAATACACTGATTAAAATACAAGGAGAAACACTTGATAAGCTTTCAGAAGGAGTAGTGGTTTTTGGCACAGATGGACGTCTTCGTTTATCGAATCCAGCTTTATTAAAATTGTGGTCTCTCCCTTATAATTTACTGGTAGAAGGCACCCACATTACGCAATTACAAAACCATTGTTCACCCTTAACCGTAGGAAAGGAGTGGGATCAATTTACTAAATTTATTACAGGTTTAGATGAAAGACGCGATACCTATTCAGGTCGTATGGATCTCAAAAGTGGCATGATCATTGATTACACAGTGGTACCGCTTCCCAATGGACAAACAATGCTTACTTTTGTTAATGTCACGGATACTGTTCATGTTGCGCGTGCTCTTCAAGAGAAAAATGAAGCCTTAGAAAAAGCTGATCATTTGCGTAATGAATTTGTTCAACACGTTTCCTATGAATTGCGTACACCACTCACCAATATTATTGGATTTTCTGATATTTTACGCGATCAAATTTTTGGCTCTATTAATGAACGCCAAAAAGAATATCTTGGGCACATTCACTCAGAATCAGGCACTCTCTTGAATATTGTTAATGATATTCTTGACCTTGCAACTCTTGATGCGGGCATCATGGAGCTCGACATACAGCCAGTTAATATTGCGGATGCCATGGTACAGGCAGTAGCGCGGGTAGAAGAGCGCCTTAACGGGCGCCATATTACGCTTTTACAACAAATTTCTCCTTCCTTAAATTTTATTTCCGTTGATGCAACACGTTTGCATCAGATCTTTGTTAATGTTCTCAGTAATGCCATTAATTTTGCGACCGAAGCAAGCACGATTGAATTTTGTGCTGAAGAACAAGATGGTCACATAGTCTTCAGTGTTCATAATGAAGGATCTGATATTCCAGAAGATATTCTTGATCGCATTTTCAAGCGTTTTTCTTCCCATGCACATAATGGTGGGCGCGCTGGAGCAGGTCTTGGTCTTTCCCTTGTCAAAAATTTCGTTGAACTGCACGGTGGACATGTTGAAATTCTTACCGGCGCTGGACAAGGAACAACGGTTAAATGTTTTTTTCCTGTTCCCAAAGGAGATAACGTTTTTTAATTTCGTCTTTTATAAGTTTTTTTCATCCATTCTACGGAATTCTTCATGCATTTTAATTTTTTTCTTGAAAATGAAGAAGCAACCAAACTTTTTGCACAAGATTTAGCTCTCGCTTTAAAGCCTAGCGATATTGTAACACTCCAAGGTGATCTTGGAACAGGAAAATCAACTTTAGCGCGTACAATCATCCGTACGCTTGCTAATGATAACACTCTAGATGTTCCAAGTCCTACTTTTACTCTTGCTCAAAGCTATCAGCTTCCACAATTTGAAATTGTTCATGCTGACCTTTATCGCCTTTCTATGGCAGAAGAAATTGATGAATTGGGGCTTCATGAAGCATGTGAGCAAAGCGTTTTACTTATTGAATGGCCAGAAAAAGGTGCAGATCTTTTGGGGCCTGTTACCTTTGCCATCACCTTACAGTATGAAGACTATGGACGTCGTGTGACTCTTACATCCGTAGAAAATTCCAATGAACGTCTACAGCGGTCTTTTGCAATTCGCACATTTTTAACAACCCATGGACGCGGTCATGTTCATCGTCGTTTTTTAGCTGGAGATACTTCCACACGTACCTATGAACTGCTGGATAGTGGGCATTGTCAAGAAGTTCTCATGGATGCACAAACCATGGAAACAGATCCCTCTTATGTAACAACGGCACAACTTGCAAAAGATATCCGTCAATTTGTAGGGATCAATCAGCTCATTTTAGACAATGGATTTTCCGCCCCCCACATCTTTGTCGAAGATTTTGAAAAAGGACTTTTGATTTTAGAAGATTTCGGGCGGGAAGGGATTTTAGATCAAAGCGGTAATCCTCTAGAAGAGCGTTATATTGCCTGTAGTGAATTACTAGCAGCTTTTCACCAAAAGTCGTGGCCTTTTGAAAAGCAATTGACAAAATTTTTGCTTCAAATTCCCTCCTATGATTGCCAAGTACTACAAGCAGAACTCTCCTTATTGCTAGACTGGTATTTGCCCTTCCAAACACAAAAAACCTTGGATCAAGAACAACGTGAGGCTTTTTTTACTTGTTGGAAGCTTTATCTCGATAGCCTTACCAAAGGAGAGAGTACCTTCGTTATGCGTGATTATCATTCCCCCAATATTCTTTGGCGCGCGCATGAAAAAGGCATTGCCCGCATTGGTCTTCTTGATTTTCAAGATGGTTTAAAAGGTCCAACATCCTATGACCTTGTCTCTTTAGCACAAGATGCACGTCTATTTATTTCACCAACACTCGAAGCGAAAATTCTTGATGCCTATTGCAATGCACGTCATCAAGCACCACGCTCTTTTGATGAAAATGAATTCCGCAAGCTTTACGCAATTGCAGGCGCTCAGCGGGTTTCAAAAATTCTAGGAATTTTTGTACGTCTCTACCAACAAGATGGAAAATCATCCTATCTTAAATATCTTCCCTATCTGCAAGATTACCTTGCTCGTAATCTTTCACACCCAACTCTTTCACATTTACAAAACTTATATCAAAAAATGGGACTTATTTCAAAAGCATGATAGGCTCCTTATAACTTTAACCTTTGCAAAACATTCTTCAAAAAAGCAAACTGTTTTTACTAATAAACGTGAGAATAAGTGTATGCTGGTGACTATTCTCTTTTTCCAAACCTTCGATGAGAATCAACAGAAATGATCTTCTAAACCGGTCGTTTAACTCAAATCAAAAATCTATTACACAAATATAGCTTTTCAGTTTTTTCTACCATAAAAATTGTATACAGTAGAAACAACGCAAATAATCAACAAGATGGAATATTTTCCACGCACTCCTAATGAGATCATATGGCCCTTAAACCGCGTGTCTTTTCTATTTCTCCAGGAACTGCTTTTCTACCGCATTTTGTTGATGCATTGCTATCAGGCATTCTTATTGAGAACTTCGCACCAAATGGGAATGTCCAGACAGCTCTTGCTGATACCCTCATTTATGTACCAACGCGCCGTGCTGCTCGTGCTTTACGTGCTGCATTTGTTGAAAGAAGCGCTACACAATCAACCTTTTTGCCAACCATTCGCGCTCTAGGAGATCTGAACGAAGAGAGTTTCCTTTTTGTTGAAAACAATACCAACACTTTGAATCCTCCCATTGGAGATACTGAACGCCTTTTGCTTTTAGCGCGCCTTATTCATCCATGGCGCGAAAATTTGCCTGCTCATCTGCGTGCCATGTTTGGTACAGAAAATGTACTTATTCCTGCTCATACTGCCGATGCAATTTGGCTTGCTCAAGATTTAGCACATCTGATGGATGAAATTGAAACAGAAGCAGCAGATTGGTCAAAACTTAAAGAAATTGCACCTGATATGATAGCCGAATGGTGGCAAATAACGCTCAGCTTTCTCACCATTGTCACACAAAGCTGGCCACAAATCTTACAAGAAAGACAACGGAGTAATCCAGCTGAGTGGCGCAATCAAGCACTCAAAATGCACGCAGAAACTTTACACCATACACAACCTAACAAACCTATACTTGCAGCTGGTGTTGCAGGTTCTATTCCCGCAGTTTCTCATCTTTTAAAAGTAATCTCTCGCTTGCCAAAAGGAGCTGTTGTTCTTCCTGGACTTGATCTTCATATGGATGAAGATCAATGGAATGCATTGGGCGCGAATAATAAAGAAAGAACAACTTTTGATTTTTTCGATCACGCAGCAAACGCTTTTAGCCATCCTCAATATCATTTAAAAAAACTTCTCTCTCTTATGAAATGTCGCCGCATTCATGTTCGTGAAATTGGACAACAAAGTGCAATAAAAGCAAAACGTGCAGCTCTGTTGTCAGAAGCACTCCGACCAGCTTCTACAACAGATAAATGGGTACAAATTGTCCGTGATGATTATGAAACCATTTGCGCAGATTGGTCATTCATTGAAGCTATAAATGAGCGTGAAGAAGCCCTAGCTATTGCCGTTGCATTACGTAATGCCATTGAAGAGCCCCAAAAAAATGCAGCTCTTATCACAAATGACCGTAATTTAGCACGTCGTGTGTCCGCTGAACTACAGCGATTTGGAATTGAAGCAAATGATTCAGGGGGAATACCACTTGCACAAACATTGCCTGCAACCCTGTTGCGGCTTCTTTTAGAAAATGTGTTTCAACCTAATGATCCCATTGCTTTTCTTTCCCTTCTCAAACATCCACTCACAATGCTTAAACAAAATCGTCATCGCTTACGCGAAATGGCAGAAAATTTTGAACTCTTTGTTCTGCGAGACAGCACTAGCCATATCAATCTTTGTGAATGTGACCAATTTCTTGAAAAATGGATGGAAACATATTGCAACAATACTTCTAAAACGAAGACTCTTGACAAACAAAAGTGCGAAGAAGCACGCGCTCTTTGTCACCTTTTGGTTAAAGCTATCGAACCTTTAGCATATCTCCTAAAACAGGAGAGAGAATGCACCATCAATGAAGCAGCAATAGCAACAGTTGAGGTCTTTGAAAATTTTGGACGCGATGAGAACGATTCTCTTGTAACTCTTTATCAACATGAAGCAGGGCAAGCCTTATCAACTTTTTTGCGTGAATTGGTGAGTGATCAATCAGGCTTAAAATTTCGTCTTTGCGAATGGTCCGCTATGTTTTCGGCTTTAATAGCGACACGCTCCGTTACGCCTTCCCCAGGGGGGCATCCGCGTTTATTTATCTGGGGCACTTTGGAATCACGTTTACAAACGGTTGATACAGTAGTTATCGGCGGTCTCAATGAAGGATCATGGCCTATAACAACCCACAATGACGCTTTTTTATCACGACCAATGAAAATGATGTTAACTCTTGAACCTCCAGAACAGCGTATTGGTCTTTCTGCACATGATTTTCAATGGGCTATGGGAATGAATAAAGTGGTGATGAGCCGAGCACTAAGGGTTAACCACGTTCCTTCACTTCCTTCACGCTGGTTACAGCGCTTAGAAACGGTTATAGGAAAACAGGTTTGGAAACAAATCCGTACACGGGGTGAAGTATTCCTTCATTGGGCAAAAATGCTTGATAAAACAAATATCATTGCCTGTGCAAAACGTCCTTGCCCCATACCGCCCCTTGATATGCGTCCTCGCCATTTTTCGGTCACTGAAATAGAAACCTTGCGGTATGATCCTTATGCCATTTATGCCAAAAAAATCTTGCGTCTTAAACCGCTTAAAGCGCTCACCCATACATCTTTTGCTGCTGAACGTGGAATACTTTATCACGCTATTCTTGCTGCTTTTGGAACAAAAGTAAAAAATCCAAATGCCGAAAATGCATTGGATATATTGCTAACTCTTGGACGACAAGAATTTGATAAGTTTAATTTACCTTCCGATGTTGAAATAATCTGGTGGACAAGTTTTGAAAATCTTGCTCCCTTCATTATTCAGTGGGAACAAAGTATAGAGCCTCGAGAACGACATACCGAAGTAGTATCCGAAAAAATACCTATAGGTACAACAGGTGTAACTCTTTCAGGACGCGCTGATCGTATTGATGTATTGACAAACAAAACGGTTGAAATACTTGATTTTAAAACCAATACGCCTCCCTCATCAAAACAAGTTCGTGATCTATTATTTCCACAATTGGCACTGGAAACAGCTTTGCTCATGAAAGGAGCCTTTACAGATTTTCAAAATATTATCCCATCAAATCTACTTTACATCCCTCTCAATGGAAAAGGTGAAATCACTCCTAAATCAATTTTTTCAAAGAAAGGAGAAAAAGAGCACCAAAGTGTCATTAATCTCGGTGAAAAAGCATGGGAACATCTTATCGCATTAATAGAGTATTATAAAAATCCACAACAAGGCTATCTTTCACACGCAGTCCCTTTAAAAAAAGAATATGAAAGTGACTATGACCACCTGGCACGCTTATGGGAGTGGTCAAATGAATTCCATAAAGGAAACCAATCATGACCCTTTTTTCTATTCCTGAAGCAGCCCTTGATGCACAAGCAACAGCAACACACCCCCAAAAAAATGTATGGGTTTCTGCAAATGCAGGCTCTGGAAAAACCCATGTTTTAACCGAACGCGTTATTCGCTTGCTTTTAAACGGTACCCCTCCCGCACGTATTTTATGCCTCACTTATACGAGAGCAGCAGCCGCTGTCATGCAATCACGAATTTTTCGCACACTTTCCAGCTGGAATGAGCTCGATGATGCACAGCTTAAAGAAATATTATCGCAGCTTGAAAACAAACCTATCAATGCAACAAAAATAACCTATGCGCGCCAACTCTTCGCTCGTGCCCTAGAAACACCTGGGGGTTTAAAAATCCAAACTATTCATGCATTTTGCGAATCTCTCTTGCATCAATTTATGCTAGAAGCCAATATTGCTGGACATTTCGAACTCATAGATGATGTCAACCGCAAAAAATTACAACAAGAAGCGCGCTGCCAACTTTTAAAGCATAATGATGCACAACCCGCTTTGAAACAACTGCTTAAGGTTATCAGTGAACACACTCTTAACAAATTGTTGGATGAAGCAAATGAAAAGCAACATAAACTGCATGGTTTTTTATCCTCTCTTTTGTCTGAAAATGGAGAGGAACAATTGCGTGCGCTGTTTAATTTAGCACCTTATGATACAAACCAGCAGCTACTGGAAAAAATTCAACAGACGGCTCGCCTACCTCTTTATGCTCTTACACATTGCCAAACCTATGGTAATAAAAATACCAAGGCTATGATTGAGAAACTTTCCCAATTAGAAACCACTTGTGATGAAACAACCATCATCAACGTCATTTCAAATGTTTATTTTAAAGCGACAGGCGATCCCCGTAATTTTTCACTTATATCTTCTAAAAAGTCAGATGAGATTTGGCCCTTTATTCAACAAACGATTGAAGATAAACAAAGAAAGCTTTCTGTTCTTTTAGAGAAATATCAATGCGTAAAAATTCTCGCACTCAATATGGCCGCTTTTCATCTTTGTGCCATTTATCTCAAAATTTATGCAAATTTAAAAAAAGCCAATGGTTTTTTAAATTTTGATGATCTCATTGAGCGTACACTCCATTTGTTGCAACGTGAAGGTGCGAGTCAATGGGTACACTATAAGCTTGATCATGGTCTTGATCATATTTTGCTTGATGAAGCACAAGATACCAACCCTGAGCAATGGAAAATTATTCAACTTTTGGCGCAAGAATTTTTCACAGGTTATAGTCAACGTGACAATATACGCACTCTTTTTGCTGTTGGAGATGAAAAACAATCTATCTATTCTTTTCAAGGCGCTGCCCCAGAAAATTTTGCTGCAAATGGCAGAATGATTCAAAAAAAAGCAGAACAAGCGAAGCAGAAATTTGAAAAAATACAACTGAATTATTCTTTTCGCTCTACAGCTGATGTTCTTAAAAGTGTTGATCTTGTTTTTGAAACACCAGAGAATTACAAAGGGCTTTCAGCAGAAAATACAAAAACAGTGCACGAAGCTATTCGTATTCACAGCCCTGGTGAAGTTATTTTATGGGATGCACTTTCCAAAGAAACTAATGAATTTCCTAACGATTGGCATTTAACTGTTGATCAGTCAGATACACCGGAAGTACGTCTAGCGGAAAAAATTGCTGAAACTATTGATGGCTGGTTACAGAAAGGAGAAATGCTTCCAGCAAAAGGGCGCTTAATGCGTGCAAGTGATATTATGGTCTTAGTTCGTAAGCGTGACGAATTTGTCTTAGCGCTTTCTCGTGCCCTTAAACAACGCAATGTACCTGTCGCTGGCGCTGATCGTTTACAGCTTACAAAACATATGAGTGTGCGAGATTTAATGGCGCTTGGACGTTTTGTTTTGCAACCACAAGATGATTTGTCTCTTGCTTGTGTTTTAAAAAGCCCTCTTTTTTCGCTTAGTGAAGAGGAACTTTTTCAAATTGCAGCATATCGTACAGGTTCTCTCTGGCAAAGCCTATGTATGCATGCATCATCGCATGCATCTTTTAAAGACACCTTTGAAAGTCTCAATGAATATCGCAATTTAGTTGATAAAATGCCAGTTTTTGAATTCTATAGCCATATCTTAAACAATGATAAGGGACGACTAAAAATTCTAGCTCGCTTAGGATCAGAAGCAAATGACGTACTTGACGCTTTTATGGATTACACACTCACGATTCAAAAAACGGGGTTACCAGGATTACAAGCTTTTTTGGAAACACTAAGCGCAAGTGAACCAGAAATTAAACGTGAATTTGATCAAAATCATGAAGAAATCCGTATCATGACTGTTCATGCTGCTAAAGGGCTGGAAGCTGCTGTTGTATTTCTGGTTGATCCAGGGAGTGCTATTTGGCATTCGCAGCATGCTCCCCACCTTCTGAAAGTTCCCTTAAACAATACACAACTGAACGACCAACGAGCTTATATCTGGCACCCCAATGCAGAGTTTAACACAAAACCCTCTGAAAAAGCACTTTCGCATTTAAAAGAGCGTGCAGAAGAAGAATACAAACGTCTTCTTTATGTAGGAATGACACGTGCTGAAGATCGATTATTTGTTTGCGGTTATAAAAGTGAGCGCACCTTTTCTGATACATGGCTACAACTGGTAAAGAAAGCTCTCAAACCACATGCCGTTGCTATAAAAGGTCCAGCAGAAGATATTGCGGCTTGGCGCTACTGCATCACACCCCACATTTCTACCCCAATAAACCAAGAGGTACATTATGCGAATAACCAAACACTCCCACCTTTACCAGATTTTTTCTCCCGTAAAGTCCCAGCAGAACCAACTCTACCGAAGCCATTAAGACCCTCTGTTGCTAGTCTCTCTATTGAAGCTGATAATGAGCTTTTCTCTCATTCAAAACAGTCTAGCATCTCACCTGTTTTGGGAGAAACAAATACCAACAGAGCTTTTTTCATTGAATATGGTAATATTGTTCACCGATTGCTGCAATATTTGCCCAATTGCACGCCTAAAAAACGTCGCGATTATGCTCGACGTTATCTTAAAATGAAAGCCTCTCATTGGTATCAATCCCAAAAAGAAGATGCACTACGTCATGTTTGGCAGATTTTAGATCATTCATATCTCAAACCCCTCTTTTCTGACCATTCACGTGCTGAAGTCTCCCTCATGGGTATTATAAAAATTCGTGGAAAAGAACAAGTAGTTTCCGGTCAAATTGACCGTCTATACATAACAGAAAATAGCATTATCTTTGCCGATTTTAAAACGGGAATCCCACCAAAAAGCGAAGCTGCTATCGCGTCACGCTATTTGTTGCAAATGGCTCTTTATCGAAAATTGCTGCAAGCTATCCATCCCAACAGAGATGTTCAAGCTCTTCTTATTTACAGCAGAGAAGCAAAAGTTTTCAAACTTTCTCCGGAAAAACTTGATGCAATTCTTGATAAAATTGCCCTATAAGCTAAAAATTCTTTTTCCTAAAGCTTCTTATAATTTATCTTTGCAATAACTTGATATGAATCTTCACCATACCAATCTATAATAGAAGTAGATATAAAGGATATACTCATGACATGTATAAAAGTTGATGAAAGCAATTTCGAAAGCGAAGTTCTGACCTCTTCCACTCCTGTTGTAGTTGATTTTTGGGCAGAATGGTGTGGACCTTGCAAAATGATTGCTCCAATTTTGGATGAAATTTCAGCAGAAATGCAAAATCAAGTTAAAATTGCCAAAATAAATATTGATGAAAATCCGGAATTGGCTACCCAATACGGAGTACGCTCAATTCCTACATTATTGATGTTTAAAGGTGGAAATGTTTCATCAAATATGGTTGGAGCCGCTTCCAAGGGACGCGTTTCCGAATGGATCAAAGAGGGACTTAGTTAAATCTGCTTATAACAGTTCTTGCCACAAAAGAGAGGTGACTCCTCTCTCTTTTTTGTTTTGATTTTATTAAAAAACCGCTGTTACAATAGTAAAAGTTTCTCTTTATTCAGAGCGGATTTGGTAATCCTTAAAAGCTGCAAATTTTATTTTCGGTGCCCGCTCTGCTTCATAATTCAATGAAAAATGATTTTCTGCTAAAAAAACTGGATCGCCATCCAGATCATGAGCAATGGCAAAGCGGTGATTGGTTACAAATTTTCGCAATTCATCTTTATCCTCTGAAGAAATCCAACGGCATACACTAAAGCGCGCTGATTCAAAACTTACCGGCAAAGAATATTCCACCTTAAGTCGTTCCGTTAAAACATCAATTTGCAAGGCACCAATCACACCAATGAGAGAAGGCGAACCATCTTCGGGGATAAATAACTGTACGACACCTTCTTCGGCCATTTGCTGTAAAGCTTCTTTGAGCTTTTTTGCTTTCATCGGATCACACAAACTAACACGACGTAAAATTTCCGGTGCAAAATTGGGCACACCTTTAAAAAGAATATCTTCCCCTTCTGTCAATGTATCACCAATCCGTAATGTTCCATGATTGGGAATACCAACTATATCACCAGCATAAGCTTGATCAGCAATTTGACGCGAGCGCGCAAAGAAAAATTGTGGTGCTGAAAGTGTCATTGGCTTTCCAGTTCTTACCAATTTTGTCTTCATGCCACGTTCAAGCATCCCTGAACATACCCGCAAAAATGCAATACGATCACGATGATTAGGGTCCATATTAGCCTGAATTTTAAAAACAAATCCTGTCATTCTAGGTTCCGTGGCTATAACATTGCGTTGATCTCCACCCTGATCACGAGGACTTGGACCAAAATCAATAAGCGCATTGATCAAATCACGAACACCAAAGTTTCGTAAAGCCGAACCAAAATAAACTGGTGTCATATGTCCTTCACGGAAAGCTTGCAAATCAAATTTTTTACAAACACCCTGAGCAAGTTCCACTTCTTCAATAAAGGGTGCACGTTGATTTTCAGGAAGTAAATGTGCAACCTCATCAGACCCAGAGATCACTTGTGGTGTTACCTCATCATCCTTTCGACGAAAATACTTGTGATGAAGATTAAAAGTGCCAACAAAATCTTTACCCATACCAATGGGCCAAGTTATCGGTGCGGTATCAAGTGCGAGTTTCTCTTCAATCTCATCTAAAATTTCTAAAGGATCACGCACCTCACGATCCATTTTGTTGACAAAAGTAATAATAGGAATATCTCGCATCCGACAAACTTCAAATAATTTCAGCGTTCTAGGCTCAATGCCGCGTGCACCATCCAACACCATAACAGCACTATCAACAGCCGTGAGAGTGCGATACGTATCGTCAGCAAAATCTTCATGTCCCGGAGTATCTAACAAATTAAAAATATGATTCTCATATTCAAACGTCATCACCGATGTCACAACTGAAATACCACGATCACGTTCAATATGCATCCAATCAGAACGGGTTTGAATACGATCTTTTTTTGCTTTCACTTCACCGGCAAGCTGAATAGCTCCACCAAATAATAACAATTTTTCTGTTAGTGTTGTTTTCCCCGCATCTGGGTGAGCAATGATCGCAAATGTTCGTCGCCGTTTTACTTCTTGCACTCTCTTTTCCATTATTCACCTATAGGCCGTGCAAGCGCTTCAGCAATCAGGGCACGCATTTCATTAATCCCATAGAGCGCGATAAATGATCCCAATCGTGGTCCTCGTTCTTGCCCTAAAAGCACTTCATAGAGCATCTGAAAAAAGACATTTGAAACACCAGGACCTCCTTCAGGGCTTTTTTTGCTATGATCTTGATAGCGTTCTGTCAAACGTGCAACATCAAGAAGCGTATTTTGAATCATGTTTCCATCAATAGTTTCAGGCAAATTAGCTAATTTTGCATCAATTTGCGCTAATGTTGCTCGTTCACTGTCATCTGGTGTTCGAAATTTTTTGTTTGGTTTAACAAAAGCATCAAAATATTTAATGGCAAACTGCACCAATTGATCAAGGGCTGGATAAGTTTGCGGATTTGCTCCTTTAGCATAGCGAGAAATAAAGCCCCAAAGAACATCTTTATTCTCTGCATTTGAAGCACTTACTAAATTTAAAAGCATAGCAAAAGATACAGGCAAATCAACCTGCGGAGGGCAACCATTATGGATATGCCATACAGGATTATTAAGCCGTTCTTGCCATTTTTGACGGCCATAGGCTGAAAGATGCGCATAATATTCATCAACAGCTTTTGGAATAACATCAAAATAAAGTCGCTTTGCTGTTTTCGGCTTCAAAAACATATAAAGCCCTAAACTCTCTGTTGGAGCATACGTTAACCACTCATCAATGGTTAAGCCATTTCCTTTGGATTTTGAAATTTTCTGCCCCTTTTCATCCAAAAATAGCTCATAATTAAATCCTTCTGGTGGATTACCACCAAGCACTTTGCAAATTTTGGAAGAGAGGTTGGTGGAATCGATAAGATCTTTTCCCGCCATTTCATAATCAACGCCAAGCGCTTTCCAGCGCATCGCCCAGTCTACCTTCCACTGGCACTTAACTTTTCCCCCTGTAACTTCCGTTTCAATGGTTTCTCCTGTTTCAGGTTCAATATAGGTAACAGTGCCTTTTTCAATATTACGGGCAATCATCGGCACTTGCAGCACTTTTCCAGAAAATGGGGAAATCGGCAAAAAAAGCGAATAAGTAGCCTGTCGCTCTTCACCCAATGTTGGTAAAATGGTTGCCATTACCTTGTCATAACAGGCAAGTATTTTTAAAAGCGTTTCATCAAAACGACCGGAACTATAATAATCTGTCGCGCTCGCAAATTCATAATCAAAACCAAACTGATCAAGAAAAGCGCGCAAACGGGCGTTATTTGCTGCTCCAAAAGAAGGATAATCATCCCCAAAAGGATCTGGAACACGGCTAAGTGGTTGACCAAGATAGCTTTTCATCTTCTCGCGATCAGGTACATTATCAGGAACTTTACGTAAACCATCCATATCATCAGAAAAACAAAGAAGTTTTGTTTTAACTTTATTCTCAGTGAGAATATGAAAAGCATGACGCACCATGGTTGTACGTGCTACTTCCCCAAAAGTCCCAAGATGCGGTAAACCAGAAGGCCCATAGCCTGTTTCAAATATTACACTCTCGGGGTAACCTGTTTTTTCATATCGTTTGATAATTTTGCGCGCTTCTTCAAATGGCCAAGCTTTCGATTGAACAGCCGCATCTCTTAATTCGAGTGTAAAGCTAAAGGTATCACACTGGTCACGCATCATCATCTTTATCCTAATATTAAATTCTTTCACGATATGGTGTATAGTTCTTGAATTTATTCGTCAATAATAGCAAGCGAAAAGGTATAAACTCTTATCATACTCTTGCCATAATCAGCACCCGCCCTATTATTTTGTCTATACTTTACGTAAACGAAAGTGTGAATATTATGAATCGCAATTTACTCGTTTTGATTATCGCTGCTTTAATCGTTCTTCTTATAGGTTTTTCTTATTACACTTACCAGCAAGAAAGCAAAACCTCTAGCATTGAACTCAAAATTGATGAATAATCCATCTGCAACCAAAACCAATTAAAGAAATTTCCTTCCTTAACTTTTAATATAAAATCTGTCCTGCGCTTAACACTGTTAAAATGACTTGTGTTATGTTTCCGTATGTATTAATGAGCGCGCTGCTAATGTGCGTAGACGTAATGCATTTAATTTAATAAAACCAGCAGCATCTTTTTGGTCATAAGCACCCTGATCATCCTCAAAAGTTACTAATTCACGAGAGTAGAGTGATTTTTTGCTTTCGCGGCCTTCAACAATCACATTACCTTTATAAAGCTTTAGCGTAACTTCACCTTCAACATTTTCTTGAGATAAATCAATAGCTGCTTGTAACATCTTACGTTCAGGCGAAAACCAAAAGCCATAATAAATGAGCTCTGCATAACGCGGCATTAATTCATCTTTTAAATGCGCTGCACCACGATCCAATGTTAAGGATTCCATCGCGCGATGAGCCGTTAAAAGAATGGTCCCTCCTGGTGTTTCATAAATCCCACGCGATTTCATACCTATAAAACGGTTTTCTACCAAATCTAATCGACCGATACCGTTATCGCGTCCATAATTATTCAATTCAGTAAGTAAATCCGCAGGAGAGAAACCTTTCCCATTAATCGAGATAGCATCACCTTTTTTAAAGCCTATCGTGATTATAGTTGCTTGATCTGGAGCTTCTTCCGGAGAAAGAGTGCGCATATGAACATATTCAGGAGCAGGAAGCGCTGGATCTTCCAAAACTTTGCCCTCTGATGATGAGTGTAATAAATTTGCATCCACGGAAAAAGGTGCATCACCTTGATTATCCTTCTCTACCGGAATTTGATGTGCATGCGCAAATTCAACCAACTCTGTACGACTTTTAAAAGACCAATCACGCCACGGAGCAATAATTTTTATATCAGGATTAAGTGCATAAGCAGAAAGCTCAAAGCGTACCTGATCATTGCCTTTTCCTGTTGCTCCATGGGCGATAGCATCTGCACCTGTTTCTTTGGCAATTTCAATAAGGCGCTTTGAAATAAGTGGACGAGCAATGGATGTACCTAAAAGATAGCATCCTTCATAAACTGCATTGGCTCGAAACATTGGAAAGACAAAATCACGCACAAACTCTTCACGCAAATCTTCAATATAGATTTCTTTAACACCCAGAATTTCAGCTTTACGACGAGCAAGTGCTAACTCTTCCCCCTGCCCTAAATCAGCTGTAAAGGTTACAACTTCAACATCTAGTTCACTTTGTAACCATTTAAGAATAATCGACGTATCTAGCCCCCCTGAATACGCTAGAACAACTTTCTTAACATTTTTCCATTTTTTCATTTTAAAGCTCTATATAGTTTCCTTTCTTTTCTTCTACTCAGAAATTAAAACTATGCAAGCAATGAAAACAAATTCCTTTTAAGCAACATTAAATAGATGCAAAAAAACGAAAAAGTGTAAAGAGGGATGTTTTGTGATGGGTAATAAGTTGTGAACAGCTCTTTAAAGAAATAAAAGTGATTTACATGTCATTTTTCCATGAATAGCCTATGATGATACAATTTTTCTCAGCAGCGTTGATTCTAGCGCTCATTCCAGAACCTGATATTATACTGTCTGTATCACGCATTATTGCACAAAGCAAAAAGACTGGAATTATATGTGCTTTAGGGAGTGCTACGGGTTTCAAGCTGTTACTGTAGCACTTGGCATATCAGCACTTATTTTTACCTCACCGCGCGCCTTTTTTCTTCCTAAAGTTGTAGGCGCCTTTTACCTTCTATGGCTTGCCTTTCAGGCATTGCGTAAACATTCCACATTTTCTCTTAAAGAAACATCCACCAAATACAAAAGCCTTAGACGCAATTATTTTACTGCTATTAGAATTAACCTTTTAAATCCAAAAATTATCCTTTTTAACGTGATTTTCTTGCCGCAATTTATCAATGTAAATGATCCTATGGCTACGCAAAAAGTGCCCATTTTGAGTCTCTCTTATATTCCCATTTCTCTACTTATTAATATTTCTATAATTTTTATGGCTCATAAATTTTCCTACAGACTCAAGCAAAATCCTTCTTATACCCGCTTTCTTAATTGGCTTATCATAAGCATTTTTACCAGTTTTGCTCTACGTGTTCTTATTGATGAAAATTGAAATCATTCATTGCAAACGTTCAGATTTACGTAAACGTT
This sequence comes from Bartonella sp. B39, assembly GCF_053795145.1. NCBI lineage: Bacteria > Pseudomonadati > Pseudomonadota > Alphaproteobacteria > Hyphomicrobiales > Bartonellaceae > Bartonella > Bartonella sp. B39. The sequence goes on along the minus strand of NZ_CP200036.1, from coordinate 1,859,968 downwards.
CTGAAGCAGATTTAAGCTGACCGCACGCAGCCAAAATATCGCGTCCGCGCGGCATTCGAATAGGTGAGGCATAACCTGCTTGATTAACCACATCGGCAAAACACTCAATTTGTTCCCAATCAGAACATTGGTAATTCGTCCCTGGCCATGGATTAAAAGGAATCAAATTGATCTTAGCAGGAATACCTTTAAGTAATTGAACCAACTGTTTGGCATCATCCAAACTATCATTTACATCTTTCAGCATAACATATTCAAATGTAATTCTCTTAGCATTCGAAAGACCTGGATAATTACGGCAAGCTTCCATTAACAGTGCAAGCGGGTATTTTTTGTTTATTGGAACAAGCATATCCCGTAGCGTATCACGCACCGCATGGAGTGAAATCGCTAACATTACCCCTATTTCCTTTCCTGTTCGTATGATTTCAGGAACCACTCCACTGGTTGAAAGAGTAATTCGACGTTTTGACAAAGAGAGTCCATCTCCATCAGAAGCAATTAATAAAGCTTTTTTGACTGCTTCAAAATTATAAAGTGGTTCCCCCATCCCCATCATAACAATATTGGTAATTTTGCGCCCTTCAACTGGAACAATTGCCCCATCAGGGATATTCCTATCAGGAAAATCACCCAAACAATCACGCGCAATCAATAATTGTGCCAAAATTTCTTCCGATGTTAGATTGCGAACAAGCACTTGTGTTCCTGTATGACAAAAAGAACAAGTTAACGTACACCCTACCTGAGATGAAAGACATAAAGTACCACGCCCTTCTTCAGGAATATAAACCGTTTCAACTTCAACAGGTCTTCCAGCTCCACGTGCAGGAAAACGTAACAGCCATTTACGTGTACCATCTTTTGATATCCGTTCTGCAACAATTTCAGGACGCGCAATGGAAAAGTGATTTTTAAGCATTTCTTGCATTTGCTTAGAAATGTTGAGCATTTCATCAAAATTTGAAACACCACGCACATAAAGCCAATGCCAAAGTTGACGTACACGCATACGCGCTTGACGCTCCGGAACACCGATCGCCTTTAAAGCTTCAACCATTTCATCTTGCAACAAGCCAATTAAAGAGGGTTTGGATCTCTCCTCCACTACAATATTTTTTGATTCTCGTGCTAAGCATGCACCAATCGGTCTGAGGTCATATGAAACGGCCATTGCTTTCCAATTTATATTGCTATTTTAGAGTTACAGAGAGACCTTAATGACATTTTTGTGCTGCATTTAATGCAGCAGTTACCCCTTTTAAGGAATAAGTATAGGTGGTATAGGTTCCCCGCTTTGAGATGGCCTTCACCGTCATATTTCTTCCAGCACGCATAGCAGAAACAAGCTGCTTTTCTAGCTCTGATGAAGCTAACCAAGCGGATGAATCTTTCGTGAAAAAATCAAAATTTTTATCTCCGATGGTAACTGTGACCTTTGAGCCTTCTTTAAGTGTATAACCAGCCATAAATTGTGGTTCAAACGAGACAGGAGAATTCGAGCGCTTGGTTACCAAAAAGAAATTATCGCCATGATTAACTGTCGTTGGAAGAGATTCTAAAGGTACTGACAACACATAGCAAATTGCATTTTCTGGCGATTTATAAGAATAGGCCCCCCAAGCTTCAAATTGATTTAAACGGCTTGGCGTTTGTGCACATGCTGACCCGGAAATAACCAGAATTATTACAGATGCAGCAATAACAGTCTTTTCAAACATCTTTATTTAGCTCACTTCTTTAATCTCTAACAAGATTCTCTTCATTGGAAAAACTCTACAAAAACTCGTCAGTACTCTAGTGTAGTTGCTCCAATCTTTTCAAAAAGCAAAATACTTTTACGCCGATCAAAACAATTTTCTTACCTTTAATTGTGACCTTTTAATCGTTATTAAAATATAAATTTTTTATTCAATAACCAGACTAAAAAAACAACCTTTTGATTTTATTCTATAAATTTTGTTTTTCTTATAAAAATCTAGCTCTTGAGGCAATTGGAACTCAAAACAAGGTATGAGTATAACATCATCCTGTTAAGAAATAAACCACACTTTTTACCGCAAGCAATTTCTTTAAAATCACATGATGCGATCAGTGGTTTAGATTCCTTAAGTACAGATTATATTATTTTCTAACTTTGTTCTGTAGTACACCATCGATAAAAGTACATTATCATGTCCTTTAAGCTGCATTTGATTCTGAATTTTGAATTAATAAAGCATAAAGCGCATTGGCATCGTGGGTGTTGCGCAATTTTTGTACAACATCAGCATAACGTAAAACACGTGCAATCTGTGATAAAGCCTTTAAATGATCTGCACCCGCATTCTCAGGTGCTAAAAGGAGAAAAATAAGATCAATCGGTTCATCGTCAAGAGCTTCAAAATCAACTGGGCTTTCAAGGCGTGCAAATATACCAACGATTCGGTTAATATCCGGCAATTTTCCATGAGGAATCGCAATACCACCACCTAAACCCGTTGAACCTAGTTTTTCACGTTGCAAAATAACATCAAAGATAACACGTTCACTCAAACCTGTCAGCTCAGCCGCTCTTTCTGCTAAAATTTGCAGAACTTGTTTCTTCGAATTCGCCTTAAGAGCCGGAATAATTGCTTCCGGTGCAATTAACTCACTCAAATTCATACTTTAATTTTCCTTTTACACACTCAAACGCTCATCTATAAACTTGTAAACGGTGTTATCTAAAGTTATTTCATTTTCTTGCATCATCGCATGTGACTTTATTTTTCAATTTATAACGAGTGATCGTTCAATTCATTAAATATCACTCTCAGCGCAAAAATAGACAGTAATTCAGATCCAAATTAATAGCATGAAAAAAGAGGAAATGATTTTGTCCGTAAAATTAACTTCCCTACGGTACCAGCAAATACGATCATTCATAAATTTATCGACCTTTTCATTATAATAGTTAGTGTACAATTCTTCATCAGATATTATTTTTCCTTTTAAGAACCGGCTCCTATAAAGTGAGAAGCGTATCGAGGTAAGATGGCACTTTATTTTGACAATTATTGTGCGTATTGTGTGGCTTGAGTGCTATACGACCAGAATGATCTAAAATTTTTAAATCATACTATGGCTGTTTTAAAGAAGTTCACAGACTTATCCTTATATTCGCAGCTGTGCATCCACTTTTAAATGCGTAATGCAAACCAACAAAATACAACAAATCCTATTTGACAACTGTAATATACAACTCATGATTTACTGTAAAAATATCCAAAACAGCATCATCGATATGTTGTTTGATTCAACAAAGAAAAATATCTAATATCTATATACCTTCCAACAATACGCCCATTTATTTATGGTCTCGTTTATCATTCATTATCAGGTTAATCCAATAATATCTTTTCTATGGTACAATCAAAAGCAAACCGAACTGATAAAATCATAAAATTATCTCACCTTTATGAAGTCCTTTTTCAATACTCAGCAAAAACTCAGTTTAAAGTTATGATAATCAAAAAAGCTTTGACATAAATAAGAGGCTTCTTAGCAATGGTAATATAAATAAAATCTTCAGAGAATATCTTATTGCTATCTCCTTTAAAAAATGCCTATTTTCTCCTTTTTGTATCCAAAAAACTAAACTACATCTATTTATTTATTTTAAAGCTTTTAACAATGTCATAACAGTTTTTGCAATGGTATAACTCTTGTTCTTGATCATAAAGATCAAAATAAAATTCATCTACCTTCGTGGAACTAGTTTAAATAACTCAATATGTGGAAATGATGTTTCTGTTCACCACATTGACCTATTTAAACTTAAATCAAGACTTATAGAAGCTATACAATCAGAGAGAAAATTGATTTCCCAAATAAATTCTGCGTACATCAGCGTTATTGATAATATCGTTAGGAGAGCCGTGAACTAATACTTGTCCTGCGTAAATGATATACGCACGGTCAACAAGCCCTAGTGTCTCGCGCACATTATGATCCGTTATCAAAACACCAATTCCACGCCTAGTTAAATAACGAATAAGCTGCTGAATATCAAAAATAGCGATAGGATCAATGCCTGCAAATGGTTCATCAAGTAATATAAAATTGGGACGAGAAGCTAAAGCACGTGCGATTTCTAAACGCCGACGCTCACCCCCTGATAAGGAAAGAGCTGGCATTTTACGTAAATGTTCAATTTTAAATTCATGTAAAAGGCTATCTAACTCTTCACGCCGTTTAAGGCGATCTTTTTCAACAATCTCCAAAACAGCTTTAATGTTATCTTCTACTGAAAGACCACGAAAAATAGAAGCTTCTTGTGGAAGGTACCCAATTCCTAAACGAGCACGTCGATACATCGGAAGATGGGTGATATCAAATCCATCAATTTTAATGGATCCTCCATCAGATTTAATAAGACCCGTAACCATATAAAAACAAGTCGTTTTTCCCGCACCATTGGGACCTAAAATACCGACAGCCTCTCCAGTACGAATACCAAAAGAAACACCCTTAACAACCTGTCTTCCACGGTAAATCTTAACCAAATGGCTGGCAATTAAAGTCCCCTTTAAGCGCTTTCTTAAACCTTCATTTGCAAGAGCACATTTATCCGTCTGTTTTTTTCTTTTGATTCCAAACATGAAACCTTAATGGCCATTCTTTTGACTTTGTTTAAAAACGATAGAAACACGACCCTTTTTTTTAGGCGCCTCACAACCTTCTAGAAAAGCCTTTCCACTTTTCATATCTGCTATTAGTTTACACCCTGTCGCTACACTATCACCATCGGTTAATACAACGTTATTCCCTGTTAAGCTCATTATTTTTGTCTTTCCATCAAAAACGCCTTTATCACCTGTAGCGACTTGCGTGGCAATTTTTATGTAAACCTTTCCCAAAGCTTCCATTCTCCTAATACCCGTCGAACCAAACCAGGCAGGTGATGATGCCTTTATATCTGTCTGGCTCTTATCAGCTCCTTTATGTGCTTTATCGTAATAAACAACTAATTTTGCTGTTCGCAGAAGACGTTCACCTTGAATTACCGAAACATCACCATTAAAGAGTGCTATCCCTTCTTTATCACGTATTTCTAAGGAATTTGCATAGAGTTCCACTGATTCTTTGTCATTTGATAAATTAATTCCAAAATGAGCCACTTCACCATATCCGAAAACTGTTCCAGACCCTAATAATCCCAAGCTTAAAGCCAAAGAAATGCCTAAATATTTTTTGTATGGTTCCTTCAGCTTCATCTCATCATCCACAATTCTTTTGTTTATATACACACATAACTTCTCTTTCATAACAGTCGCTTATCGTGTTTATACTCTTTCATTGTTTATCAAGTACTAAATGCACACCACCATGAAAGTACATGTTTTGTCCTTTTTCTCGAATTTGCAAAGCGTTTGCTGTAAGATGAAAGCCCGCACGCTGGATATTGATACCTTTATCTGTTTTTAATTGCCCCTCTGATAAATTAATATTTGCTGCCATAAATTGCGCAATCGTTCCATCACTCGTGGTAATAGTGAATGGCTTATCCAATTGCAAGCAGCCATTCATATTATCGTACATTCCCCCTTGTGCATCAAGAAAAACCCGTCTTTGTTTGCTTACAAGCGCCTCAGCTGTAATGTTTTGTAGCCCAATTACTCCAGCACGTGTGCGATCTTGAAATGCCTTTTCCGCTTTCAGCCAATAAGGTTCATGAGAGCGCGTATAACCTTCTAACTTTGGATTGAGCATCGTCAATTTCATTATCTCTCCCTCTCCATTACCCGCAGTCACAGAGTCGTCAGAAGCAACGGGAACAAAGAAAAATGTAAACCAGCAAAAAACGAGTGCTATAACCAATGCTAAAATAGGTAAAAAAAATTTTAATACGCTAATGCGGCGAGAATGACGAGATGCTTTTTTAAAAACATCTCCAAAAGAGGATTTTGTTGAAAAAACTCCATAATGATTGTTTACGGACATACTACCCTAATCTCTTAAATGTTCCGCTTTTTGCAACTTGTATACTCCTTATAAGAGGTATTTTCAAATTTTGTTTCTTGCAATTTGTTTTTTCTTAGTTTTATTTTGCTTTCATTCGTTTATATGTTGTAATGTGTGTGCATAAAATGCGCAATTATAATTATAGAGAACCTTTTTTACATGAAAGCGAGGCTATTTTGGTTAAATCAGAGCTTGTGCAAATTATTGCCCGTCAGAACCCGCATCTTTTTCAACGTGATGTGGAAAATATTGTAAACGCCATTTTTGAGGAAATTTCAACAGCACTTTCGAATGGTAATCGTGTTGAGCTTCGTGGTTTTGGAGCTTTTTCTGTTAAAAGCCGTTCAGCCCGTAACGGCCGCAATCCACGAACAGGTGAAGCCGTCGTCGTTGAAGAAAAATGGATTCCTTTTTTCAAAACTGGCAAGGATTTGCGTGATCGACTTAATCAATGAGTAAACTTATGACAATTAAACGTGTCCTTTTAACAATTGCTTTGCTGATTCCTACAGCGCTTTTGCTTGCTTTTATCTTAGCTAACCGTCAGATGGTTACATTAACCCTTGATCCTTTTCGAATACACTCTGAAAATTTTACCTATCACGCTCCTTTTTTTATATGGCTTTTTATTTTTTTTGGTCTTGGTATTTTATTAGGAAGCCTAATCAATTGGTTTGCGTACCGTAAATGCAAAAAAGCTCTCAAAAAAAGCAAAGCGGAACTCGAGAAATTGAAAATATCGATTACAGATATGGTGCAATAGTACTTTAGAGGAATTTTTTCCCGACGGTATTCAACACAGAATTAAAAGTGCTCTTTCTCTTTTTTCCTATACATGCTTTAATTGACTTTAAGCTTTTGCATTCTTACGAATAATTTAAGAGCCTTTTAATACCAGTTTTTAAAATACCTGTATCATGGTAGTGAATATGCCTGCACAATGCTCTCAGCCTCACCAAAACGATAGATATCCGCAGGAAAAATTACCTCTTATTTTAGAAACCAGTATGAGTGCAGATTATGCTCTCATTGACTCTGGTAATGGACAAAAATTAGAGCGTTATGGAGCTTACCGCATTATTCGACCAGAAGGTCAAGCATTATGGAAACCTGCTTTATCACAAAAGTATTGGGCTAATGTTGATGCTATTTTCACCGGCAACCTCGATGAAGAGGGTGTTGGTCGTTGGCATTTCCCCAAAAAACCGCTTGGTGAAACTTGGCCACTTGCTTGGAATGGTTTGTCTTTTCTAGGTCGCTTTACTTCTTTTCGTCACGTTGGTCTCTTTCCTGAACAAGATGCTCATTGGCGCTTTATAGAAGAACAAATTATTAAAGCTACACGTCCAATCAAATTACTCAATCTTTTTGGCTATACAGGTATTGCTTCTTTGATTGGCGCGCGCGCAGGTGCAAATGTTACACATGTTGATGCTTCTAAAAAAACCATCGCTTGGGCAAAAGCCAATCAAGAAAAAGCGGGATTGTCAGATCGCTCTATTCGTTGGATTTGCGATGATGCTGTAAAATTTGTTGAGCGCGAACTGCGTCGTAAAAAAACTTATGATATGATCCTTCTTGATCCTCCTGCATATGGGCGTGGGCCTCATGGCGAAATTTGGCAACTGTTTGATCACTTACCGGCTATGATTACAAGCTGTCGTAAACTTCTCTCTGATAAACCTCTTGCGATCGTTCTTACAGCTTATTCTATTCGCGCTTCATTCTACGCACTTCATGCTTTAATGCGTGATGAATTGATAAATCTTGGCGGTACAGTCGAATCAGGAGAACTGATTTTGCGTGAAGAAGTCGCTGGACGCGCCCTTTCTACTTCTCTTTTTAGCCGTTGGATTGCTTGAATATGTATATACAAAAAACCGGTAAAGTTAAAGAAATCATCTCCCTTAGCAATCCCATTATCAAAGATATTCGAGCACTCAGCCAAAAGAAAAACCGTAATCGAGAAAGTCTTTTCATGGCCGAAGGACTTAAATTGGTGATTGATGCTCTCGATCTCGGTTGGATTATACAAACACTTATTTTTTCTAAAAACAAAATTGGCAATACTACTATAGAAAACACCGCTGCACGGACTGTAGCCAATGGCGGTTTTGTCATTAAAGCTTCGCAAAAGGTGATGGAATCCATTACCCGACGCAATAATCCACAAACAGTTATTGGTATTTTTAAACAACAATGGCAACCACTTGAAATGATAACAGGACGAGTTGAAGATGTTTATGTTGCACTTGATCGGGCGCGTGATCCTGGAAATCTTGGTACCATTATTCGCACTGTTGATGCTGTGGGAGCTAAAGGCGTTATTTTGATCGGCGAGACAACAGATCCTTTCTCACCCGAAACAGTACGAGCAACCATGGGATCAATTTTTTCCATACCACTTTATCGCTGTGATGAAAGCACCTTTTTAAGCTGGTCTAAAAATTTAAAAGGTACAGTTGTTGGCACACATCTCAAGGGATCTACTGATTATCGTACAATTAATTTCAAAAATGGCCCTATTATACTTCTCATGGGAAATGAAAAACAAGGTTTACAAGATATTCTTGCGAGTTGTTGCGATAAACTCGCACGTATTCCACAAAGTGGACGCGCTGATTCTCTTAATCTAGCAATAGCAACAGCTCTCATGCTTTATGAAATCCGCCGTCCTTATTTAACACTGTAGCATATGAGGCCCAAATATGATGCGTAAATCACTACCCTTTTTCCTCCTTGGTTTGGCGCTTACAGTAGGAGTTGATCAAGCAGTAAAACACTGGGTTATGCACAATATGCTTCTAGGAACAGCAAAACCGCTTCTTCCTTTTCTTTCCCTCTACCATGTGCGTAATTCTGGTATCGCATTTTCGTTTTTTTCTTCTTTTTCTCACTGGGGACTTATCGCCATTACGCTTGTTATTATCGTTTTTCTTTTATGGTCCTGGAAAAAGGTTGAATATAATAAATCTTTAACGTGCTTTGGCCTTACCCTTATCATTGGTGGAGCAATTGGCAACCTTATTGACCGTATTCGTTTTCATCATGTTACTGATTATATCCTTTTTCATATTGATGATATTTTTTATTTTGCTATTTTTAATCTTGCAGATAGCTTTATCACACTTGGCGTTATTGCTATCTTCATTGAGGAATTACGTATCTGGATAAAAACAAAACATTCTTCAAATCATAAATTCTCTGAATAAAAGTTTGTTCATTTGGAAATGAATAATCGTATTTTATACAACTTGATGAGATATGTACATCCTCATACCCTAGTATTTTTACCCTATATTTTGGAAATCGTTTCTTATTTCCGTTATAATTTTGTTAAAAATATTCTATTCTGTTATCTCTACAGCTATGCCTTTAGAGCACAAAGAACGGCCTGTTTGTTAAAAAAAACAACATTTTCTTACTTTCTTATTTTCCGCGTTGTTTTCTTAATGGTTATAGTTGTTATACTAAAATACTTGCACAAATTCTTCTTATGAAATCATTTCTATATTTTTTTGCATATTTCCCAATTATAAACTTAACTCATCTATTTTAAATATAGAAGAAATGTTCAATGACAGATCAATAGATGAATCGGTATATGTATTGAAAATGTTGTTCTAAATAGTACAATATGCCTTCCATGAAGTTTGTAAATGCAATATTGAGAATTTTAAAATATAATGATTGGTGCTTCTTGTAGCTTCATAAACGCAAAAATAGTCGTGCCTAATAGATTTGAAATTTTATGAGCAACAAAGAAAAACGCATATTCTAACCTTTTATTCCCTCGCAAAAGTGTTATAAGAAAGGACTCGGTGGTTTTATTCAAAATAAGACTTTTTCTTACCAATTTGTAAGGTTTCTTTCCAACGAAAATCTCTTGTAATTTTAAAATAAATCCCCATAATAGGGGGAGGTATGCTGGAATTTCACCAGCGGCGCCTGGGGTTTTTTGTATAAGCCAAGTCGGAGTTTATACAAGCCTGCTGTTTTAGCAGTATAAATTTTTAACCCCGACATCTGGTGGAACATATGCTAAAGGACTTTATATTATGGCTGATTTTAAAAATTTACGTTCGGCGTCTGTTTCTCATGCCGATGCATCAATTGATCAAGGATTGCGCAGCTATATGCTGGGTATCTATAATACAATGGCCATTGGTTTGCTTATTACGGCCGCTGCTGCTTATGCAATTGCATCATTGGCAACGACGGCAGATATGGGCCAGGCAGCCGCTCAGATTAGTAAAAGTGTTTACTTGACTCCATTCGGAGTAACATTTTATACATCGCCACTCTCCTACATTGTTATGTTTGCACCACTTGTGGCGGTATTCTTCCTCAGTTTTAGAATTAACACATTGAGTACTAGTGCGGCCCGTAGCCTCTTTTTTGGATATGCTGCTCTCGTTGGACTCTCACTGTCCTCCATCACTTTACGTTATACAACAGAAAGTGTTGTACAAACATTTGTTATTACAGCTGCAGCTTTTGGTGCTCTTTCACTTTATGGTTATACGACAAAGCGTGATCTCACAGCGATAGGCTCATTCCTTTTTATGGGTTTGATCGGTTTGTTGTTTTCTATGGTTGTGAATATCTTTCTTGGATCAAGTGCCTTGCAATTTGCTATCTCTGTGATTGGCGTGTTGATCTTTGCTGGTTTAACAGCTTACGACACACAAAACATAAAATTAATGTACTATGAAGGAGATGGTGTTGATACCCAAGGTCGTAAAGTCATTATGGGTGCGCTGAGTCTTTATCTTAATTTCATCAATATGTTTGTTTTCTTACTTCAGTTTCTTGGCTCAAACCGTGACTGATTATAAATGCCGTAGCTTATAATTAAAGAACCTTGTTTCTCAAAGGAAGCAGGGTTCTTTTGTTTTTGGCACCATCATTTACCCTTTACCCCTTAGGTAATAACCCTTTTTCTCACAAAATGACAAAGATGCCTTACAAGCAAAAATTTCCTTGGTTCACCGCATTTATCCAGAAAAAACTCCGTAGCTCCCTTTTAAATGCCATCCACAATCGCTCTTATTATCGGTCAGATATAATCAATCGGAATAACCATTATGATCTTACCGTCGCTTCCTATAATGTTCATAAATGCGTGGGTGTTGATAAGGTTTTTAATCCTACGCGTATTGTTCGTGTTATTGCTGAATTGCAAATTGATATTCTCGCCCTTCAAGAAGCAGATAAACGTTTTGGTGAACGCGTTGGCTTGATTGATCTTCATCTGTTAAAAACTGAAACGGGACTGATTCGAGTGCCTCTGAATCCCATGTCACCTAACGGTCATGGTTGGCATGGTAACGCTCTTTTTGTGCGAAAAGGATGTGTACACGATATCTTACAAGTCACTCTTCCTGGTATTGAACCACGTGGTGCTGTAATTGTAGAGTTGGAAATGGACACAGGTCTTATTCGTGTTATTGCTGCTCATTTTGGCTTGTTACGCCATTCTCGCAATCAGCAAACAAAAATGCTTCTTACACTTCTACAAAAACGCCCCCTTATACCTACACTCCTTATTGGAGACTTCAATGAATGGCGAGTGGGAAAAGGCTCTTCTTTAAACCATTTATCTCCTTATTTTGACAGCACATTTGGAACTGTGCCAAGTTTTCCTTCTCGCTTTCCTTTTCTAGCCCTTGATAGAATTTTTGCTTTTCCCCATCAATTGGTGACAAATATTGAAAACCATAATTCACCACTTGCACGTATCGCCTCAGATCATTTGCCTATCAAAGCTTATCTTAACCTTGCCAATGCAATGACCATTCTTAAAACAAAATACATCAAAAAGGTTAATGCGCCTCACCCCAATTTTGAGCAACCATGACTTTCACTTCAAGTGGTACAGACAAAGAAAGGACTGGCATTGTAGCATTTTCCATAACTTTTTTAACAACAGCCATGGTTTTTTCACTCTCATTTTCCGGTATCTCAAAAATTAATTCATCATGCACTTGCAACAACATTTTTGCTGACAATTTTTCTGTTTCTAAAGCATCTTCCATTTGAATCATGGCACGGCGAATAATATCCGCTGCTGATCCTTGAATCGGAGCATTGATAGCAGCCCGTTCATTAAAGGCACGTACCCGTAAATTGGCTGCTTTTATTTCTGGATAATGGATACGACGTCCAAAAATTGTCTCTACATAACCATTTTGGCGCGCAAATGTCTTAGTCGTTTCCATATAGTCTTTAATCCCTGGGAATCTTTCAAAATAAAGTTGAATATAACGGCTTGCTTCTTGTCGCGAAAGACCTAATTGATTGGCTAATCCAAAAGCTGAAATACCATAAATAATACCAAAATTAATGGCTTTTGCACGTCGTCGTATATCCGAATGCATACCCTCTATCGCAACCCCAAACATTTGTGATGCCGTTATAGCATGAATATCCTGACCTTGTGCAAAAGCTTCTTTTAATGCCGTAATGTTGGCAATATGCGCAAGAATGCGCAATTCAATCTGGCTATAATCAGCTGATAGTAGCATATGTCCTTTTGGAGCAATAAAAGCCGCCCGTATTTTACGTCCCTCTTCTGTTCTTACTGGAATATTTTGTAAATTTGGTTCCGATGATGATAAGCGTCCCGTTGATGTTGTTGCCAAAGAATAATTTGTATGAACACGCCCTGTTTTTGGCATAATATAAGAAGGCAGAGCATCTGTATAAGTAGATTTTAGTTTTGCAAGTTGACGCCAATCAATAATTTTACGTGGCAAAATATGACCATCAGCAGCCAACTCCTCTAAGGTCTGAGCAGAGGTCGACCATTGACCACCTTTGGTCTTAGCGCCTCCAGGTAAGCCCATTTTGCCAAAAAGGATATCACCTAATTGCTTTGGCGAGGCAAGATTAAACTTTTCACCAGCTAGCTGAAAAATTTCCTCTTCTAGAATAAAAGCAGCCTCAGCTAATTCTCCTGAAAGGCGCAATAAAATCTGCCGATCAACAAGAATCCCACGTTCTTCCATTCTTGCAACAACTTCTATCATTGGTCGATCAAGGCGCTCATAAATTTTTGTCATTCCTTGAGCCACAAGCTGCGGTTTTAAAACTCGCCATAAACGGAGCGTTACATCAGCATCCTCCGCAGCATAAAGGGTTGCCTGTTTTAAATCCACTTGCGCAAAAGAAGTAATCTTTTTTCCGTTATGCGTTAACTCCTTGTAAGAAATCGGTTTATGTCCAAGCCAACGCTTAGATAAATCATCCATGTTATGTGTTAAAGTCCCAGCATCTAAAGCATATGACAAAAGCATAGCGTCATCAAATGAGCATATCACAATGCCATGTTGTTTCATCACCAACCAATCATATTTTATATTCTGACCAATTTTTAATACTGCTGGATTTTCTAATATTGGCTTTAAAAGTGCCAAAGCTTTTTGTGTTTCAATTTGCCCGACAACACGCCCACCGCCTAAAAGATCATCTTTCCCTTCAACATGTTCAAGGGGTACATAGGCTGCTTTTTCCGGCTGTAATGCCAATGAAAAACCAACAAGCTTTGCTTGCAGTGGATCAAGGGAAGTCGTTTCAGTGTCAAAAGCGAAAAAACCTTGTTCTTGTGCTTCTGATAACCAATCTTTCAAAATTTCTTCATCAAGAATAGTCGTATAGGCATCTATTGTAATTTTTTGAGACAGAGCTTGATCTTTACGTTTTTGTGCTAACAATTGTGGAGAATTTTCAGAAAAATCATGAGAAAATACCCTCTCATCTTTCTTAACATCATGCTCTAACCCTTGTGCAAAATTAACCCAATTAACGTTTATATCGAGTGCATTAATAACTTCTGCATCACATTCTGTTGCCTCTGCTACGCGACGTGTTAATGTTGTAAATTCCATTGCTTTAAGAAAAGCGATTAAGCGCGGGCCATCTTGTGGTTCTAAAACAAAATCATCCAAATCATTGTCTATAGGCACATCTGTTTTAAGCCGAACCAATTCACGAGAAATTTTTGCTTGTTCACTATAAATTTGAATGTTTTCACGTCGTTTTGTTTGCTTAACTTCTGTTACGCGCTGCAACAAAAGATCAAGTGTACCAAATTGATCCAGCAATTGGGCTGCAATTTTTGGGCCAATGCCTGGAATACCTGGTACATTGTCTGTCGGATCTCCAATCAAAGCTTGCAAATCAACCATTTTTTCAGGCGCGACACCCCATTTTTCTATAACTTCAGAAATACCAATATGCTTATCTTTCATTCCATCATATAAGGATACGTGCGCACTCACCAATTGCATAAGATCTTTGTCCGAAGAAATAATTGTTGTTTTTGCTCCAACCTTTGTTGCCAGTTGTGCATAGGTAGCAATCAAATCATCGGCTTCAAACCCTTCCTTTTCAATGCAAGGTAAATTAAAAGCCTTTGTTGCTTGGCGTATTAAAGAAAATTGAGGAATAAGCTCTTCAGGAGGTGTCTCTCGATTCGCTTTATATTGTGGATAAATTTGTTTCCGAAATGTATCAGATGAATAATCAAAAATAACAGCAAAATGCGTTGGAACAACGCCGGTGGCTATATTGCGTACATCACAGAGCAATTTCCACAGCATATTACAAAAACCAGCTACGGCCCCTACAGGAAGTCCATCCTTTTTGCGCCTTAAAGGTGGTAAAGCGTAATAAGCACGAAAAATATAACCCGATCCATCAACCAAAAAAATATGATCTGTTGTTTTCATAACAATTTCATTTCTCCATTTCGGCTAAAAAACAATTCACTTTTATATATTTTTTTACCCTTATTTATAAAATTTATCGAATTGCCTCTAAAAAGCCATTTTTTATTTTCATAAAGTATGGAGTCGTTACAATTTATATTCAGTACCTAGAGCTTTTCTTTGCTGTTACAGGATATAATAGCTTTCATTTTGCTCCTCCTATGATAGCTGAGGTACGATGTAGCGACAGGGTCGTTGTGGTGTTCCCCTCCCCAAAACGACCGTATTTTTTTGAGCCATTATTTTCAGAGATTTTTTTCTCTCTAGATTTTTAAATAATCTTCCTAAGAAGAAGGTGAGAAAATTATTCAGGGATTTTGAAATCATTCCACAAAGCTTTCTCACCCATTTTATTAATAAAATCAGCATGCATGCTTCTTTCTTGCGCACTTAGTCTTGAAGGTAAAGCCTGTGGACGAAATTTAACTGCATAGGGGGGATCTTTGTCATTCTGGATATCCTTATCAACACTTCCCTTGTTCACAAAACCCAATACGCCCTGCTTTCCACCAATGAGTTCAATATAAACATCGGCGAGGATCTCTGCATCAAGCAAAGCACCGTGGAGAATACGATGGCTATTATCAATTCCAAAACGTTTGCACAAAACATCCAGAGAATTAGGCCCCATAGGAAATTTACGCCGTGCCATAGCCAATGTATCAAGAATATTATCAACACTGATAAGCGGTTTATTTGCTCGTCCTAATTCTGCATTAAGAAAGCCAATATCAAAACTCGCATTATGCGCGATCATCGTTGCGCCATTGATAAATTCCAAAAATTCATCGGCAATATCACTAAAGCTTTTTTCATTCTTCAAGCGCTCATTAGTCAATCCATGAATGGCTACAACTTCATCAGGAATAATAACGCCTTGTGGGTTTAAATAAACGTGAAATCGGCGTCCTGTAAGATAGCGATCAACCATCTCTACACAACCTATTTCAATTATGCGATCTTTCTCTTTATCTAAACCCGTTGTTTCTGTATCAAAAATAATTTCACGCATTCTTTCAATTCTTTAGTAAACTTTTTATCACGTAAAAAACTTGTTGACGTGTACTCTCTAAATCTTTTCCCGTATCAATGACAAAATCAGCACATTCTCGTTTTTTTTCATCAGACATTTGCTTAGCATTAATAAAAGCAAATTTTTTTTCATTCATATTTGGACGAATCATGGCACGCTCTTTTTGTATTGCTAATGGTGCAGAAACAACCACCACACTATCTACACGTTTTTCACCATTTGTTTCAAAAAGAAGTGGAATATCAAGAACAATTAATTTTTTTCCTTGTTGGCGTGCTGTGTCAATAAACTCTTTTTCTTTTTTTCGTACCAAAGGATGAATTATTTTTTCTAATGTTTGTAATTTTTTATTATCGTTAATCAAAATCTCAGAAAGCTTTAAGCGATTAACTTTACCATTTTCAACAACACTAGGAAATATACGCCCTATGAGCGACAAAATTGGCTCACTCTTATAAAGTTGATGTACTGCATCATCAGCACTAAAAACGGAAATACCAGCTTGTTTGAAAAAATCAGCGACTGTTGATTTTCCCATAGCGATTGATCCGGTCAACCCTATAATTTTCATCCTGTCTCTTCACCCATATCCTTTAAGATTGCTGTTCGTAGCGCCTTTGTAACTTGTGGTCTTATCCCAAACCATCGTTCAAAACCGGGAACAGCTTGATGTAAAAGCATACCAAGCCCATCAACTATCCTTAAACCATGCGCTTTTGCTTGTTGTAAAAAAGGTGTTATCAATGGTGTATAAACAATATCTGTCACTATTGTTGTTGTCTTTGTTTTATGAAAATCACAAAAGAAAGAATCATTTTTTTCTTCGTGTGGATTTGTCATACCCACAGAAGTCGTATTGACAATTAAATCAGCTTGGTAAAATACTTCATCAGCACTATGCCAATCGTGAACTTCAACAGGTTTTCCGAAATGCTCAGCTAAATCATCAGCACGTTGTTTTGTACGATTAAGCAAGAAAATACGTTCAAATCCCCGTGTTTTTAAGGCATATAAGATAGCACGTGCAGCACCACCTGCACCAAAAACAAGAGCTGTTTCCCCAACCCAATCAGAAACCGAATCATCAAGACTAGCGCAAAAACCATAGGCATCACTATTTGTGGCACAAAGTTTATCTCTTTCATACCACAGTGTATTAACAGCACCAATTATGGTTGCTACATTATCTTTATGATTTGCTAAATGAAAAGCCTCTTGTTTATAGGGTAGAGTGACATTTCCCCCACAAAAACCTCTTTCCTGTATAGATGCAAAAAAATCTGTAAATTTGTCAGGAGCTACTTCCTGTGCTAGATATTCACCTTGTAAATTATATTGTTTAAGCCAAAAATTGTGAATTTTTGGTGATTTTGAATGGTGAATAGGTGTACCAACAACAAAAGCACGTGGAAAAATTGTTTTTTTACAATTTATTCTCACATCAACCATCAATAGCTCCTAAATGCCGCAATTTTACGAGTAAAGGCAATAAGGGTAAACCAATAATGGTAAAAAAATCTCCATCAATTTTTTCAAAAAGATGGATTCCTTCTCCTTCAATTTGATATACCCCCACGCTGTTTAAAACATCTGTCCCCACACTTTCTAAATAACGTTCAATAAACTCTGATGAAAGAGAACGTACTGTCATATGTGCACTAAAAGCTTCTACCCAAATTTCTTGACCATTTTGAAATAAAGCCACTGCACTATGAAGAGAATGTGTTTTTCCTGATAAATAGCACAAACGTTGATGTGCTTCCTTTTTACTTGTAACTTTATGAAAAACTTGCCCCCCTAAATCAAGCACTTGATCACAACCAATGACCAAAGCATCAGGAAAGCGATCAGAAACATTTTTTGCCTTTGCACTTGCAAGAAAGCAACTGAGTTCTTTAGGAGTCTTTGTTTTTACTGATTTTTCTACTTCTCTTTCATCAAAAGAGGCTCCTTCGATGAAAAAATTTAAGCCTGCTTTTTTCAATAATTGTTCACGATAAGGACTAAGAGATGCTAATATTAGTGTAGCTGCTACCATATTTTTCTCATTTTTCTTCACGGAATCGCGATAAAAGTTCAAATATAGCAGCAGCTGTTTCTTCAATAGAGCGTCTTGTGACATCAATAATAGGCCAACCAAAACGTTCACAAATGCGTTTTGCATAAGTCAATTCTTCAGCTATGCTGATTCTATCAGTATAGCTTTCAATAGCAGAACACTCTCCCAAATCTCGATTTTGACGAATATGTGAGATTCTTTCAGCTGAAGCGATTAGACCTATAATTAAAGCATTTTTTGCTTCTAAAACAGCTTCTGGTAAATCAATACCCGGAATAAGAGGGATATTAGCAGTTTTGATTCCACGATTTGCTAAATAGATACTCGTAGGTGTTTTAGATGTTCTTGAAATTCCTACAAGGATAACATCTGCACTTGATAAATCACTAGAAGATTGTCCATCATCATGTTCTATTGTAAAATCTAATGCATCAATACGACGAAAGTAATCTGCATTGAGATCATGCTGTGCACTTGCACGTAAATTTGTTGGCGTTCCAAGATAAGACTGAAAAGCATCGAGAACAGGATGCAATATGTCAATACAGGGAACGTTTATTTTTTCACATCTTCTTTTAAGAAGAAGTTTAATCTTTTTATCAATAATTGTGTAAAGAACAATACCAGGCTCTTGTTGTATCTCATCAAGAGCTCTCTGTAACTGCGTTTCATTACGAATCATAGGATAGATATGCTCTGTTGTTTGGCTCATTGTATATTGTGAGGCAACCGCCCTTCCAACAGAGATTAATGTCTCTCCCGTTGCATCAGAAAGCATGTGTAAATGAAAGCATTTTTTTTCTTTTATCACAAAAATTTTAACTCCTTGTTAACATATGTGTATATATGCTCAGCATCTTTTGTGAAACTAAAATTTAGCAAAAATTTTCTATTTTTATGCACAAATTAAATAGTTGTGATAATTGAAATCATTCTCATGAGAGAATAACATGGATAATGCCTTCAAGGTCATATTATGCTTGTGTTTTTTATTTTATATTATGTGGATAAAATTGAGGATAAAAAAGTATAATTAATAATTCACATTAAACACAGGTATAAATAATAAAAATCCTATCTTTATAAAAATTTATTAATATATAAAAACATAGGAAAATTAAAAATAAATTTTTATATTTTTTAAATATAATATATATAAATCTGTATCTAATTAGTGATTATAAAATAATTTTGTATTTTTCTTATGAAAATTGATTTTTTATGTAATTTTCCTTAAAATATTATTATAAGATAGTTCATTTTTGAGTTTTTCAGTTTATATAATTGATTTTTTTATAAAATTAAATAATTTTATACGATAATAATTCGTATAAATGATGCTTGCAGATTGAAAAAATTGAGTGTACAATGAATTTTTCTTATAAGAATATTTCATTCTTTAATTCTTCCAGATCTAATCTAATGACTATCCCCCATCACTTAAAGAGCATATTTCATGCAAGAAATGAAACTACAAGAACTTAAAAGTAAAAATCCCGTTGAACTTGTTTCTTTTGCTGAAACATTAGAAGTTGAAAATGCTTCTTTGATGCGAAAACAAGAATTAATGTTTGCTATTTTGAAAAAACTTGCTTCGCAAGACGTGGAAATTATTGGAGAGGGAGTCGTTGAAGTTTTACAAGATGGATTTGGATTTTTGCGATCTGCTGACGCTAATTATCTTCCAGGACCTGATGATATTTACCTTTCTCCCGCACAAATTCAGTCTTTTTCTTTAAAAACAGGTGATACCGTTGAAGGTCCTATACGTAGTCCAAAAGAAGGTGAACGTTATTTTGCTCTTCTTAAAATTAATACAATTAATTTTGAAGATCCTGAAAAAATTCGTTATAAAATTCATTTTGATAATCTCACTCCTCTTTACTCAAATGAGCGTTTTCAGATGGAAATACAAAATCCTACAGAAAAGGATATGTCATCACGAGTAATTGATTTAATATCTCCATTAGGAAAGGGGCAGAGAGGATTAATTGTAGCACCTCCTCGAACAGGAAAAACGGTTTTACTTCAAAATATTGCTCATTCTATTACAACTAATCATCCTGAATGTTATCTTATTGTTCTTTTAATTGATGAACGACCAGAAGAAGTTACTGATATGCAGCGTTCTGTAAAAGGAGAGGTCGTTTCTTCTACTTTCGATGAACCAGCAATACGTCACGTTCAAGTAGCCGAGATGGTTATTGAAAAAGCAAAGCGTCTTGTTGAATATGGACGTGATGTGGTTATTCTTCTCGACTCCATTACACGTCTTGGGCGTGCTTATAATACGGTTGTTCCTTCATCGGGTAAAGTTTTGACAGGTGGTGTGGATGCTAATGCTCTACAGCGTCCTAAACGTTTTTTTGGTGCTGCACGTAACATTGAGGAAGGTGGATCTTTAACTATTATTGCAACGGCTTTGATTGATACTGGTAGTCGTATGGATGAGGTTATTTTTGAAGAATTCAAAGGAACAGGTAATTCAGAAATTGTTCTTGATCGTAAAGTTGCTGATAAGCGTATCTTCCCAGCTATGGATATTTTGAAATCCGGAACGCGTAAGGAAGAGCTTTTAGTTGCGCGGCAAGATTTGCACAAGATTTTTGTACTTCGTCGTATTTTAACACCCATGAATGTAACTGATGCAATTGAATTTTTAATTGATAAATTAAAACAAACAAAAAACAATAGCGAATTTTTTGATTCAATGAATACATAGAAACATTAAGTTTTTTTCTTAGGATATATCCTGTGGATACAATCTTTGCTGTTTCGAGTGGGTTATTGCCTTCAGGGGTTGCAGTCATTCGGCTTTCTGGCCCTCATGTTGTGAATGTTGTTAGGACGCTTTGTGGTTACTTACCTAAAGCGCGGTTTATGCATTACGGAAATCTTACTGCTCGTGATGGTAGCTTTCTAGATTCTGCCTTGACTGTTTTTTTTCCTGCTCCTCATAGTTTCACGGGAGAAGATTGTGCAGAGTTTCATTTACATGGAGGAAAAGCCGTTGTTAATCGTTTTCTCGATGAATTGTCTACATTTTCTGGATGCCGTATTGCAGAGGCAGGTGAATTTTCTCGTCGTGCATTTATGGAGGGAAAATTAGATCTTGTTCAAGCAGAAGGTCTTGCTGATTTAATAGAGGCAGAAACTGAAAGTCAGCGACGTTTAGCTATTATGGGTACGAGCGGACGTTTAACAACGCTTTATCGTGATTGGCGTCATAAACTTATGAAAGCACGTGCCTTTATTGAAGCAGAACTTGATTTTGCCGATGAAACTGATATTCCAAACTCGCTATCTGATAAAGTTTGGAAAAATTTAGAATATCTTTGTATTTCTCTTCGAGAACATATTAATGAAGGAGAACGTGCTAGTATCTTACGTGATGGGTTAAAAGTTGTCATTGTAGGGGCTCCAAATTCTGGAAAATCAAGCATTATGAATCGTTTGGCTGGGAGACCTATTTCTATTGTGACAGAAGAAGAAGGTACAACCCGTGATGCTTTAGAAATGAGACTTATTTTTGGTGGTTTACCAGTTCTTCTCACAGATACTGCTGGTTTTAGGGAAACAGAAAATAAAATAGAACAATTTGGAATAGAAGTTGCAAAACAGCATGTTAGAGATGCTGATTTAGTTGTTTTAGTTTATGATATGGGAAATCCTAAGCAAGTTGATTTACCAGAAACATCAGCTGAAATATGGCATGTTGGTAATAAGCTTGATCTTTATATAGATAATAAAAAACATTGGTTTATACAATTTTCTGCGTTAACTGGTTCAAATTTTGACTGTTTTATTAAGGAACTTGAGTCGTTTTGTTTACGTCGTGCTTCTGAAATTGGAAATCTTTTTCCAGCACGTAAAAGACAACTTCAGTTATTAAAAGAAGCTGTTAGAGAAATTGAGTCTTCTTTGAATTATACTTCTCTTGATTTAAGTTTACGTGCAGAACATCTTCGACGTGCGAGTGATTTTCTTGGGAAAATTACGGGAGATATAGATGTTGAAGATTTGCTTGATGTTATTTTTTCAGAGTTCTGTATTGGTAAATAATGATTCACGTGAAACATTGATTATTTAATAGACAGATTTAAAAGTTTATGTATTTTATATCTTGTTTCACGTGAAACTTTAGAATAGTTCTTTATGGAATGAATTCAGATGCAGTTATATGATGTTATCGTTGTTGGGGGTGGTCATGCTGGCTGTGAAGCTGCTTCAGCTTCAGCGCGTGCTGGTGCGCAGACAGCTCTTGTTACACATAAAATATCAGCACTTGGAACGATGTCATGTAATCCTGCTATTGGTGGGCTTGGAAAAGGACATCTTGTTCGTGAAATAGATGCTTTGGATGGTCTCATGGGACAAGCAGCGGATGCTGCTGGAATTCAATTTAGGCTTCTTAATCGACGCAAAGGACCAGCAGTAAGAGGACCTCGTACGCAAGCTGATCGACAACTCTATAAAAAAGCAATTCAAAAACTTTTACAAGAACAAGATAATCTCATTCTCGTTGAAGATGAAGTTGTTGATCTGATTGTTAAAGATAATTGTATTTCAGGTGTTGTTTTAAAAAATCAAGGAAATTTTTTTTCTGGTGCTGTTGTTTTAACAACGGGGACATTTTTAAATGGTCTTATTCATATTGGGGATAAGAGGTGTGCTGCTGGACGGATAGGAGAAAAGTCAAGTGTCAAGCTTGCTGAACGCTTAAAAAATTATAATATAAATCTTGGAAGATTAAAAACAGGAACTCCAGCTCGTCTTAGTAAAAAAACTATACGTTGGGAATATCTTCAAAAACAGCAAGCTGATGAATATCCTGTGCCCTTTTCTCTTTTAACAGAAAAAATTGAACAGCCGCAAATTGAATGTGCAATAACACGTACAAATACGCTAACACATCAAATCATTCGTGAGAATATTCATCGATCTGCTTTATATTCTGGAAATATTGAAGGGTTAGGACCACGGTATTGTCCTTCTGTTGAAGATAAAATTGTTAAATTTGGAGAACGTGATGGACATCAGATTTTCCTAGAGCCTGAAGGGTTGGATACTGATACTATTTATCCAAATGGCCTTTCTACTTCTCTTCCTGAAGATGTACAAGTTTCTTTTTTGAAAACTATTGAAGGATTAGAAAATGTTGAGGTTTTACAACCTGGATATGCTATTGAATATGATTTTGTTAATCCCCAACAATTGACGAGAACTTTAGAGTTGCGTTCTTTACCAAGGTTATTTTTAGCTGGACAAATTAATGGTACAACAGGATATGAGGAAGCTGCGGCTCAAGGGCTTTTAGCTGGATTGAATGCCGCCCGTAAGGTTGCAGGGTTAGATGAAATACTTATAAGTCGTTCTACAGCTTATATTGGTGTTATGATAGATGATTTAGTTTCGCGAGGAGTTTGTGAACCTTATAGAATGTTTACATCACGTGCTGAATTTCGTTTGTCTTTACGCTCTGATAATGCTGATACTCGTTTAACTCCTTTGGCACAGCAATGGGGTATTGTCAGTAAAATACGTTGGGATTGTTATCAGCAAAAACAGCACCGTCTTGATCAGGCGCGATCAATCTGCCAAAAACTTTTTTTAACTCCCAGTGAAGCTTCTACTCGTGGATTACAGATAAATCACGATGGAATTCGGCGTTCGGCTTATGATCTTCTTTCTTATCCCCATATGACTATAGAACGTCTTTTACATTTCTGGCCACAATTAAAGTCAATTGATTCTAAAACTGTTGAATCCTTAGAAATTGAAGCACAATATGCAGTTTATTTAGAAAAACAAGCACAAGATATTGCTGCTCTTCAGCGAGATGAACGTTTAGAAATACCTTCTTCTCTTGATGTTCAATCAATATCAGGTCTTTCAAATGAACTAAAGACAAAAATTCAACAAATATCACCGCGTTCAATCGCTGATGCACAAAAAATTGATGGAATGACACCAGCAGCATTGTCGCTCATTATCACTTATATTCAACGTCAAAAACGTGAAAAGGCTCAATCAGTTTAATGGATATTTCCACGGAAGAAAAATATCAAGCACTCTTAAATATTATTCCTTCTGTTTCACGTGAAACGATGAAGAATTTAATACAATTTGAAAATTTAATAATACAATGGAATACGCATATTAATTTAGTATCTAATTTGACAATACCAGTTTTATGGAAACGTCATATTTTGGATTCTGCGCAGATATATCCTTTACACAGCGATCTTCTGTATTGGTGTGATCTTGGATCAGGAGGAGGATTTCCTGCAATTGTTATTGCTATTTTAATGAAAGAAAAAAAAGTAGGGCATATTGATCTTGTTGAAAGCAATGGAAAAAAAGTAGCTTTTTTGCGAACAGTCATTGCTCAACTTAGTCTTCCTGCAGTAGTTCATCATTGTAGAATTGAGGATGTTTATGAAAAAATAAGAATACCGGATATTATAACAGCGAGAGGATTAGCTCCGTTAAGTGATCTCTTACAGCTTGTTTTTCCATTGTTAACAAAAAAAACAATAGCTCTTTTGCAAAAAGGTAGGGATTACTCTAAAGAAATAACAATTGCCTCTGCCAATTGGCGCTTCGATCTGCTAAAACATAAGAGTAAAATTGATGAAAATTCTGTTATTTTAGAAATTTCTCATGTTCGATCATATAGAGGGTAAGGCAAAATGAGCGAAACACGAATTATCGCTATTGCAAACCAAAAGGGTGGAGTAGGTAAAACAACCACTGCAATTAATCTTGCAACAGCTTTAGCAGCGATTGGTGAAAATGTTCTCATTATGGATATTGATCCGCAAGGAAATGCAAGTACAGGATTGGGAATTGATCGTAATAGCCGTCCTTTATCCTCTTATGATGTTTTTATTTCAGGGATTTCTGTCACACAAGCTGCTTTGAAAACAGCTGTTCCAAATCTCTATATTGTACCCTCTACACTTGATCTTTTAGGTGTAGAAATGGAAATTGCTTCCTCACAAGATCGCATACAACGATTACGTAAAGCTCTCTGTGATGATCCAAAGATGGAGAAAAAATACAGTTATATTCTCATTGATTGTCCTCCGTCTCTTAATCTTCTTACACTTAATGCCATGGGTGCTGCAGATTCTGTTTTAGTACCAATGCAGTGTGAGTTTTTAGCACTTGAAGGTTTAAGCCAATTACTTGAAACAGTAAAGCAAGTACGATCTATTCTTAATCCATCTCTAGAAATTCAGGGTATTGTTCTAACGATGTATGATGGGCGTAATAATCTTTCGAATCAAGTTGTCGAAGATGTACGTTCTTTTATGGGAGATAAAGTTTATCGCACTGTTATTCCACGAAATGTACGGGTATCAGAAGCTCCATCTTTCGGTAAACCAGTATTGCTTTATGATTTAACATGTGCTGGTAGTCAAGCTTACTTACGTCTAGCATCGGAAGTAATTCAGCGCGAAAAACAAGCACGCGCCGCTGCTTAAAAATGTAAAAAATTTTGTAAGAAAACTCAAAGAGCAAAATTATGAATGATGATCAATCAAAAAAAAGACTGGGTCGTGGATTAGCGGCATTAATTGGAGATATCAGTTTAAACAACGATCTTACACGTTCATCAAATACTGATAAATTTACAGAGTCCAATGTAGTTTCTCCTGTTTCTGAACGATTTGTTCCACTTGAATCTATTTCGTGCAATCCACATAATCCGCGACGCCATTTTACCGATTTAGAACTTGATAATTTAGCACAATCAATTCGCCAGCACGGTGTTGTTCAACCTGTTATTGTAAGACCGTCACGTGATAATCCTCATCGGTTTGAATTAATTGCTGGCGAACGGCGTTGGCGTGCTGCACAGCAAGCAAATTTAAGTAAATTACCGGTCATTGTTCGCGATGTAGATGATAAAACCGCTTTGGAATTGGCAATTATTGAAAATGTTCAACGTGCCGATCTTAATCCTATCGAAGAAGCAATGGGATATGAGATTTTGCTGAATGAACATGGATATACGCAAGCAGATTTAGCGCAAGTTATTGGAAAAAGTCGCAGTCATGTTGCTAATACGCTTCGCTTGTTAAAACTTCCACAAAAAGTACAACAATTCTTAACAGATGGGCAGCTCTCCGCTGGTCATGCACGCTGTCTTATCACTGTTGATCATCCGCAGGATTTAGCCGAAAAAATTATTCGTGAAGGGCTTTCTGTGCGCCAAACGGAAGTACTTGCATATGAACAGGCAAATCCAAAAGTCAAAAAACGAACTGCTGTTGAGAAAGATACAGAAACAAAATCTTTAGAAAAATTACTTGCAGATGTAATCGGAATGAAAGTGACTATTCGGCATGGCAAAAAAGGTGGTGATTTAAAAATACGCTACTCTTCACTAGAACAATTAGATGATATTTGCCGGCGTTTGCAAAACTAATTAATTGTCTAAAATAGCACGAATTCTATCGATATATTTTTGATTGAAATTTAAATTATCTGAAGATACAGTATTTTTTTATCTTCAAAGGCTATTATTGCAGCTAAAGTTGTTCGAATAGCCATGAGACCAATAACGTAATCTTTTAGGTGAGAGATTATGTTTTCTTAAAAGATCTGTTAGTTTTGATCTAGCAGAAATAGAAGAAATGAGTCTTTCAATGCTGTGATTATTCTCTGTATTTAATGCCTCTAGATCTTGAGGTAAATCCTTAATTTTTTTGTTTCAGTTATTCTATTTTTGAGAGGAAATATTCTGTTAAAGGATATTTACAATGATATTTAGATTGCTGATAGAGAGAGAACAAATTGATTGTCCGTTCCCTTGCCATTGTTATTTGAACATATGTTAAAAAAGGGAAAAGAAAAAGCAAACACAATGCCAATTTAAAAACGATCAAAATTTATCCTTTTTTCCGGACGTTAGCGAAGACTTTTTCGTCTGCAAATTTAATCATTTGTTCAAAGTAGTACGAATTCTATTTACAACGCCTTTTTAAAATAACAAGCATTCTATACATATGTTTTTTACCAAATTCCAAATTATCTAAAACTACAGTATTTTTTTCATCAAAAGAAAACCCCTCCTCTTTGAGAACGTCAAGAGGAACTAAAAGCATTTTTAACGTTGCTTGAAAGGCTAGGATTCCTATAGCGAAATCTTTAGGTGTGATATTATTTTTTCTTAAAATATTCATTAATTTTGGTTTATTAGAAATAGAAGCTATGAATCCTTCAATATTGTTGTCGTATTCAATTTCAATATCAGATGCTTTTTCAGTATTGGATGCTTTTGACTCTTGTGATAGATTTTTACACTCTTCTTTCGTAATTCGTTCCATTTTTAAAAGCAAATCCTCTGTTAAGGTGTAATTTGCAATAACATGTGGGAACTCAAATTTTTTGTTTATTTCCTTTTCATTTGCTATTGTTAGTTGAGTATGTATTACAAAAAGAAAAAGGAGAAACAAACGTAATGCAAACTTAAACATTGTTAAAAGTTATCCTTTCTTTTTCGAATTTCAGCAAAAACTTCTTCGTTTGCGAAGTTAATCAATTTTTCAAAATAAAACAGTTATAAATGTTGCTCACAGCAGTCCATATTCTGTACATATGTTTTTTACCGAATTCCAAATTGTCCAAAACTACAGTATTTTTTTTATCAAAAAAAGTATCTTCTTTTTCAGAATTTTCGTAAAGTATTATTAATAATGTTGTTTCAAGAGCATTGTAACCAACAGCAAAATCTCTAGGCGTGATGTCATTGTTTTTTAAAATATTCATTAGTTTTGGTTGATCAGAAATAGAAGCTGCGAATTCTTTAATGTTACTGCTAAATGGGATATTGGATGCTTTTGAATCTTGTGATAGGTTCTCACACTCTTTTTTCGTAATTTGTTCCATTTTTAAAAGAAAATCTTCTGTTAAGGCGTAATTTGCAATAACATGCGGAAACTCAAATTTTTTGTTTGTTTCCTTTTCATTTGCTATTGTTAGTCGGGTATGCATTACAAAAAGAAAAAGGAGAAACAAACGTGATACGAACTTAAACATGGTTTAAAAGTTATCCTTTCTTCTTCGAATTTCAGCAAAGACGGCCTCATCTGTTTCTTCTTCCATTGCAAGGCTTCTTCGCAACATACTGTCATCCCAGCGAAGAAAGGGATTAGTAACTTTTTCTTGCCCTAAGGTTACTGGTAAAGTCATAGTGTTTTTTGCATGTAGCAAAAAAACTTCTTCTACTCTTTGACGAAGTTTCTGATTATGTGGATCAAGTGTTAATGCGAAAAGAGCATTGTTTTTGGTATATTCATGACCGCAATAGAGACGTGTCTTATCGGGAAGTTGACGAAGCTTTTTTAAAGAGTTGAGCATTTGAGCAGGTGTTCCTTCAAAAAGACGTCCACAACCGAGTGAGAAAAGTGTATCTCCAGCAAAGAGTATACCTTCTTTAGGGAGATAATAAGATAATGCGCCCAAAGTGTGACCAGGTGTTGAAAGAGCTAAAAGCGGGTGCGTGCCAAAGAAAATACTTTCATCAGGATGAAGTGTTTGATCAAGATGATTAATCTTTTCTCTCTCTGCTTCTGGTCCAATAACGACAGCCTTATAAACTTGTTTTAACTCTTCCAGTGCTTCTACATGGTCGTGATGATGATGAGTTACAAAAATAGTCTGGAGTGTCCAGTTACGGCGTTTTAAGGCGTTATGAATCGCTTCACTTTCAGGTGCATCAATTGCAGCTGTGTAGCCGCTTTTTTCATCATGAATGAGTACACCAAAGTTATCTTTTCGACAGATGAACTGTTCAATTAACATATCTTTTCCCCATGAACAGTGTGCAGCCATAAATCTACAAAAAAATCTAGAGTTATGGACAAGTTATGTTTAAGAATCAGATTTGTCTCCTTCTGTAAAAAGTCCTTGTGAATGCCTAAGGATAAGGGGCATTTGGATAAGCATGAAGAGGATTGTTAGGGGCATAACACCAAATACTTTAAAGCTGGTCCAAAAATTATCACTAAAATTGCGCCAAACGGCTTCATTCAAAAGAGCAAGAAAAACGAAAAAGAATGCCCAACGATAGGTAAGTTTTTGCCATCCTAAATCATCAAGTTTTAAAGTAGAGTCAAACGCATATCGTAAAAGTGGTTTTTTAAAACACATACCACCAAAGAGGATGAGCGCAAATAAGCTATTAATAATTGTTGGTTTCATTTTGATAAAAGTATCATCGTGAAGCCAAAGAGTTAAAAATCCAAAGACTATAACAAATATTCCTGAAATAAGAGGCATTGCGGGAATTTTTCGTGCAAGGATCCATGATAAGCTTAGAGCAACGATGATGGCCACCATGAAAATAGCTGTTGCAGGAAAAATAGGCTTACTAAAATTTTTAAAAAGTCCGATATTATTTAACAACCATTCGCCCTTATAATTGGCCAGAAAAAAGACAACTAATGGCCCCATTTCCAAGAGAAATTTTATGGTTGGTGAAAAATCAGATTTTTGATTGCCATTGATATTTTTCAAATTTTTGTTGTTATAAGAATTAGATCTAAAAGAAGATTTTTTCATGCGTGTTTTCCTGTGATGGTTGTAGCAAAGTCAGAAGCAGAAAAAGGTTGAAGATCCTCAATATTTTCTCCTATACCGATAAAATGAACAGGTAATTTATATTTTTCTGCGATGGCAACAAGGATTCCTCCTCGTGCGGTACCGTCGAGTTTTGTCATAACTAAACCATTAACGCCGGCAATATCGCGGAAAATATTCACTTGATTGAGCGCATTTTGCCCAGTTGTTGCATCAAGCGTTTGAAGAATTGTGTGTGGTGCTTTAGGATCGTGTTTCCCTAAAACACGAATAATTTTTGCCAATTCATCCATCAGTTCAGTTCTATTTTGTAGGCGCCCAGCTGTATCAATGATCAATACATCACTGTTTGCTTTTTTGGCTTTTTCATAAGCATCAAATGCTAAGCTGGCAGCATCTGCACCTAGTCTTGTTGAAACAACAGGTGCTCCTGTGCGTTTACCCCAAATATGTAATTGTTCAATGGCTGCAGCGCGAAACGTATCACCAGCAGCCAGCATAACTTTTAGTCCTCCTGCGGTTAGCTTAGCTGCAAGTTTTCCAATAGTTGTCGTTTTTCCTGTTCCATTTACACCTACAAGCAAAATAACATGAGGTTTATGGTTAAGATCAAGTTCTAGTGGAAGCGCAACAGGTTCTAGCACTTTTTTGATTTCGTTAGCCACGACGATATGAATATCATCTGGAGATAGGTTTTTTTCGTAACGACTGGAAGCTAAAGTATCGGTGATGCGTGCAGCTGTTTCCACACCAAGGTCTGCTTGAATAAGAATATCTTCTAGCTCTTGCAACGTATCTTCATCAAGCTTTCCTTTAACAAAGAGGTCGCTTATGGATTCACTTAAGCGCTGTGAGGAAAGAGCTAATCCTCTTTTTAGACGTCCAAACCATGCTGCCTTTTTTTGTTCAACAGAAGGTATAGGAGAAAGCTCTTCAGTTTGTTTCTCACTGATTGTATTCGTGACAATTACTTTGCTAGAATGTGATTCAAAAAGCTGTGTCTTTTCACTGTAGTTTTCGGATGTTGTATTTTGGCTTTCTGTTTGTTCTTCTTTTTCAACATCTATGAGGGAGCAATCGTTTTTTATAATTTCACTTTTTGATTTATTTTTTTCTACTCTATCGGTTTCATCATGAGGTGGAATTTGTTGCAATTGCGGCTCTTTATATTTGTTAAAAGAGAATATTTTTTTGATAAAAGATTTTGTCATAAGGGTTCCCTGCTCAGGCTGCGTTCAATTTTTGGAGAGTAGCAATCAATTTATCGCCATCGTGATCAACGATAAGAGCTTGAACAATTGTTCCAGTTTTAGCACCTTTAATTTTTGCAAGAGTATAATCTTCCGTTCGTCCGATTTCATCTTTTTCAACAAGAATTGTTTGCTGACTATTTTGTAAGAGAGCAAGATGTTTTTGATAAGCTTCTTCCCCCGCTTTGCGTAACCTTTCTGCACGCATCTTGACCACACTACGATTGATTTGCGGCATACGTGCGGCAGGTGTCCCTTCTCTTGGACTAAAAGGAAAGACATGGAGGTGTGTTAAATTACAGTCATTGATGAGAGCGAGACTATTTTGGAACATCTCTTCTGTTTCAGTGGGAAAACCAGCAATTAAATCAGCGCCATAAACCATTGTAGGACGTTTGGCGCGCAAATCTTGGCAAAATTGAATTGCATGTTCACGCAAGTGTCGCCGTTTCATTCGTTTTAGAATCATATTATCACCTGCTTGCAAGGATAAATGCAAATGGGGCATTATTCTTTTTTCATAGGCTAAAAGATTGACGAGTTCTTCGTCTACTTCAATAGAATCGATCGATGAAAGACGCAATCGAGGCAAATCAGGCACGTGATGCAAAATGGTTGAAGTCAATTTTCCTAAGGTTGCTTTTCCAGGGAGATCGTGACCATAGCTTGTGAGATCAACACCAGTTAGAACAACTTCTTGAATACCATTTCCTATCAGTTGTTTAATTTGTTCAACGACAGCACCCATGGGAACTGAGCGTGATGGCCCGCGACCATAAGGAATAATGCAAAATGTACAGCGATGATCACATCCATTTTGTACCTGTACAAAGGCACGGGTACGCTCTTCCATTGAACTTACCATGTGTGGAGCAATTTTTTGCACCTCCATGATGTCGTTGATACGCAATTTTTCAGAATGGTTGATGCCAAAATCAGGAAGTTGACGGTAAGAATGCGCATGAAGTTTTTCTTCATTTCCTAAAACAAGATCTACCTCTGTCATTGAGGCAAAATTTTTCCCTTCTGTTTGTGCGGCACACCCTGTGACAATAATGCGTGCGTGAGGGTTTTCACGTCTTGCTTTGCGGATAGCTTGTTTTGCTTGTCGCACAGCTTCGGCAGTAACAGCGCAGGTATTAAAGATAATAGCACCATCTTTAAGCTGATCTAGCCCTGAAGAAGCACTTTCTTTGCGTATGATTTCTGTTTCGTAACTATTGAGTCGACAACCAAAAGTTACTATTTCTATAGCCATCAAAAGTGATCCTTTTTATAGTTCCCCGTTAAAGAGTTAAAAAAACCACTAAACTCATATTTAACTGGACCTGTCATAATAATATGATCGTCTTCTCGATAAAAAATATTCAATTTTCCTCCTGGTAAGTTCACATCAATATGGCGTTGTGTGAGTCCACGCCGATAGGCAGCTACTGCACTTGCACAGGCAGCACTGCCGCATGCTTGCGTTAATCCAGCGCCTCGCTCCCATGTGCGTAAATTTAGGCTTTTCTTTGACGTGACATAAGCAATGGAAATATTGCATCGTTCTGGAAAAAGGGGATCATACTCAAGCTTTGGTCCATACTTTTCTAATGGAATATGTTGAATATCATTTTCAACAAAAAAAATAGCGTGGAGATTACCAACGGATACAAGGCAAGCATCCCTTAAAGGACCAGCGGTAAGTTCTACATGATTGGTGTCCACTATTTCACGTGAAACAGGCATCTCTTGTGCATTGAAATTTGGGCATCCCATGTCAACAGAGATGAGTTTGTCTGTTTGGCATTTACCTTCAATAATTCCAGTGGGTGTCTCCAATCGAAAAGTTTCACCGAGATTGTGGTCTGTAAGCCAAGCAATGACGCAACGGGTTCCGTTACCACAGGCTTTGGCCATTGACCCGTCGGCGTTCCATATTTCGATGCGGAAGTCAGCTTTATTTTTGCTAGATGGATGGATAGCCATAATTTGATCAAAATGTGTTTGGGGATCTGCTGCTAAGGCAAGAATTGCTCGTGTTGTGAGCGCACACGTACTGTCACGCATATCAGCAACAATGATTTGATTTCCAAGACCGTTCATTTTACTGAATGGTGTTTTCATAAAATTTCTCTATTTTTAGTGATTGCCCACAAAAGATATATGACTGAAAATCTTATAAATTTCCAGTGTTTAATGAATATAAAATTGAGTGAAAAGTTATTTTATCATTTAAAATAGATAAATTTCACTGTTTTTTTTGATTTGTTAATTTATCTTTATAAAATATCATATAACAAACGTTCATTCATCTCTTTGAGTAAGCTTATTTATTGTCGTGGGAAAGAGTATTGATATGTCATTTTCAAAAATTTCGTTTTTCGTTGCACTGTTAACTGCAACACTTTTAAGCGGATGTTCAACATCGCGGTTTGACAGTAATGATAGTGGCAACACACTGGAAGTTTTTTATCCACTTCAACAAATACCAACAGAAGTAATGTCTGATGTGTCGTCTTCTCGTTCATTGGCATCTGAAGCAGCAGACGCTTCAATGTATGAGAAAGGGGATTCCCAGAGTGATGGACGAATGGCTAGTCTCGAATTACCAAGTACTGCTGTTGATTTGTTTCCCGCAAGCATTGCTGGGGTGTGGAATCTTTCTGTAGGCGGTAAAGTTTGTCGAATTGCAACACCACAAACGAAATTTGGTCAAGGGTTTCGTGCTGGTCCTTTACATTGTCCAGGAATTGTTTCTCAGGTGAATTCGTGGGCTGTTAAAGGAAAAAGACTATATTTCTATAATAATTCAGGGCGTGTTATCGTTGCTCTTTATTCTTCCAATGTTGGTCGCTTTGAGGGACGTACACTTGATGATCATCCGGTTGTTTTAAGCCGTTAGAACGTTTTTAGCCGTTTATGAAAAAATAAGGGATATGTGTACAGATTTGTGAAGGAAGCTTGTATTTTTCATTGAGAACGGATTGAAAAAAGGTTGTTTTGATGATTTTAGTGTCAACGCGCTATAAGGAACTGGTGCCCAAAGGAGAAATCAGTTTTGATCCGGCTCAATTGGCTTTAACAGAGCATTTTGATCATTTGTTACAATATATTATAGAACAAGATGTTTCTCGTTCTTGGTCATTTTGGCGTTTTTTCAAGAAAAAAAAGCAAACTTTTTCTCGTGTTTCGAGACAAGGTGATGATCCTTTTCAGGGACTGTATGTTTATGGTGATGTAGGACGAGGCAAAACCATGCTGATGGATTTGTTCTTTTCTTGTTTGCCGCAGAAATGTAAAAAGCGTGCTCATTTTAACGATTTTATGGCTGATGTGCATGAGCGCATTAATGTTTATCGTCAAGCATCAAAAGATGCAAAAGCTGAACCAAATAATCCTATTTTAGCTGTTGTGGAAGATCTTGCACGAGAAGCGCAGATACTTTGTTTTGATGAATTTAGTGTAACAGATATTGCTGATGCTATGGTATTGGGGCGCCTTATCTCTGCTTTGTTTGATCGAGGGGTTTTCTTTGTTGCGACTTCAAATGTTGCTCCAGATAATCTTTATTATAACGGTTTAAACCGAGAGCTCTTTTTGCCATTTATCCAAGTTCTGAAAGCACATGTTCGCGTTATTAATCTTGATGCAAAAACAGATTATCGCCTTGAAAAATCAAATCTACAACAGGTGTATGTGTCGCCGTTGGGGTTGGAAGCAAATGAACGCATGGATCAGGCATGGACGCTGGTGTTGCAAGGACACAAGGAAACATCTGATGAACTTTCGATAAGAGGTCGCCTTGTTCATATTCCGCGCTCTGGAGCAGGTTGCGCCCGCTTTGATTATCAAGATTTGTGTGCAAAGTCTTTAGCGGCGGCTGAGTATTTAGCCTTGGGAGAGCGTTATCATACAATTTTTGTTGATAATGTGCCGGTGATGGATGATGCGTGCCGCAATGAAACCAAACGGTTCATTTTACTTATTGATGTCCTCTATGAACGCCACATAAGATTATTTATGTCAGCTGCTGCAAGGTTTGATGGATTATACAAAGGGCGTGCGCAGACGACGGAAACATTTGAGTTTCAGAGAACACAGTCGCGTCTTTTTGAAATGCAAAGCCAAGATTATTTAAAAATTTGGGCAGAACGTTTTCTTTTGAAAGGGAAAAATTGATCATAACTTTACCTTTACGTAAACAGTAAAAACAATAACTATTTGAATTCAAAAGAAGTGTAATAATTCTGTTGTATTTTTTTAAAATTCACTTTATCGATACAGAATGGTAATTTTCTCATAGCTGTTTTCTTGGAGGATTTTTGCTTTTATGAGGAGAGAAATTTGGTGAGTTTCGTATCTTTCTCCTTTTGATAATAGTGTTGAAAATTGGGCTGAGGTCAAAGAAAATATTCAGTATACTGGCGCCGGTAAATGCGCGCCGAGTTATCTAACGTTAGGAAGAAATAAAATGGCACGAAAGAAAATAGCTCTTGTTGGTTCGGGTATGATTGGTGGGACTTTGGCACACATAATTGGGCTTAAAGAACTTGGTGACGTTGTCTTATTTGATATTTCAGAAGGTGTGCCACAAGGTAAGGCCCTGGATATCGCCGAATCTTCACCTGTTGATGGTTTTGATATCAGTTTAAAAGGTGCTAATACTTATGAAGCAATTGAAGGTGCTGATGTTGTTATTGTAACAGCAGGCGTTGCGCGAAAACCCGGTATGAGCCGTGATGAACTTTTGGATATTAATTTAAAGGTGATGGAGCAAGTTGGAGCTGGGATCAAAAAATACGCTTCTTCAGCGTTTGTTATTTGTATTACCAATCCTCTTGATGCAATGGTGTGGGCATTGCAGAAATTTTCAGGTCTTCCTACACATAAAGTGGTTGGTATGGCTGGTGTTCTTGATTCAGCGCGTTTTCGTCATTTCTTATCTGAGGAATTTAAGGTCTCTGTTAAAGATGTGACAGCGTTTGTTTTAGGGGGCCACGGTGATTCAATGGTTCCTCTCGTGCGTTATTCAACGGTTGGTGGTATTTCTTTGCCTGATCTTATAAAAATGGGCTGGACAACACAGGAAAAAATTGATCAAATTATTCAGCGTACCCGAGATGGCGGCGCAGAAATTGTCGGTTTGTTAAAAACAGGATCTGCTTTTTATGCACCAGCAGCTTCTGCTGTTTCTATGGCTGAAGCTTATTTGAAGGACACTAAGCGTGTTGTCCCTGTCGCTGCTTATCTTTCAGGGGAATATGGGGTTGAGGATGCTTATGTTGGTGTTCCCGTCGTGCTTGGTGCGGGCGGTGTTGAACGAGTCATTGAAATTGATCTCGATAAAGAGGAAAGAGCTGCTTTTGAGAAATCAGTGAATGCGGTGCAAAAACTTTGTGAAGCTTGTATTGCTCTTGTGCCTAGTCTCAAATAAATTGAGCAAGGTTTTGTTCATTACAATAGAGTATTTTAAAATATTAGGATTTGAGGATTAATAAAAGTGATCCGTAAAAGAAAAGGACAAATGCATGAATATCCATGAATATCAGGCCAAACGTCTGCTTCATGAATATGGGGCACCAATTGCAAATGGTGTTGCTGTTTATTCTGTGGAGCAAGCTGAAAAATGGACAAAAAAGTTGCCTGGACCACTCTATGTGGTTAAAAGCCAGATTCATGCTGGTGGCCGTGGTAAAGGAAAATTTAAAGAACTTGGTCCTGATTCAAAGGGTGGTGTTCGCCTTGCAAAATCCGTTGAAGAAGTTGTTACATATGTCCAAGAAATGCTTGGTAAAACTTTGGTAACTAAACAAACAGGTCCAGAGGGTAAGCAGGTCAATCGTCTTTATATTGAGGATGGTGCTGATATCGAACGAGAGCTTTATCTTTCACTTTTGGTTGATCGTAGCGTTGGTCGGGTCGCATTCGTTGTTTCAACGGAAGGGGGAATGGATATTGAAACGGTTGCTGAAGAGACACCAGAGAAAATATTAACTCTGCCCGTTGATGCTGAACAGGGCGTTACTTCTGCCGATTGCACAAGGCTTTGTGATGCATTGCAATTGCACGATAATGCACGGGAAGATGGTGAAAAGCTTTTTCCAATTCTCTATAAGGTGTTTTGTGAAAAAGATATGAGTCTTCTGGAAATCAATCCGCTTATTGTGATGAAAAATGGCCGTTTGCGCATTCTTGATGCGAAAGTTTCTTTTGATAATAATGCTTTATTCCGTCACTCGGATATTTTGGAGTTGCGCGATCTTTCAGAAGAAGATCCAAAAGAAATCGAAGCATCAAAGCATGATCTGGCTTATGTTGCCCTTGAGGGCACAATTGGTTGCATGGTCAATGGTGCGGGTCTCGCTATGGCAACAATGGATATTATCAAACTCTATGGAGCTGAGCCCGCAAATTTTCTTGACGTTGGAGGTGGTGCTTCAAAAGAGAAGGTAATGGCTGCTTTTAAAATTATCACTGCTGATCCGAATGTTAAAGGCATTTTGGTCAATATTTTTGGTGGTATTATGCGTTGTGATGTTATTGCTGAAGGTGTGGTAGCTGCCGTTAGAGAAGTTGGTTTAAAGGTTCCTTTGGTTGTTCGTCTTGAAGGCACGAATGTTGAGCAGGGTAAAGCGATTATCAGTGACAGTGGTTTGAACGTTATTCCCGCTGATGATTTAGATGATGCTGCTCAAAAAATCGTTGCAGCCGTGAAGGGAGCTTAAGCTATGTCGATTCTTGTGAATAAAGATACAAAAATTCTGGTTCAAGGGCTTACAGGCAAAACAGGAACGTTTCATACAGAACAAGCGCTTGCTTATTACGGTACGCAAATGGTTGGTGGCGTTAATCCTAAAAAGGGTAATGAAATATGGGAAGGCTCAAAAGGTGAAACTCTTCCTATTTTTGCCAGTGTTGCGGAGGGAAAAGAAAAGACAGATGCAGATGCTTCCGTTATTTATGTTCCTCCTGCAGGGGCAGCAGCAGCTATTATAGAAGCTATTGATGCCGAGATTCGTTTGATTATCTGTATTACGGAAGGCATTCCTGTTATGGATATGGTTAAAGTAAAGGCGAGATTAGAGAAATCGAAATCACGTCTTATTGGTCCTAATTGTCCTGGTATTCTCACACCAAATGAATGTAAAATTGGTATTATGCCCGGTTCTATTTTCAGAAGAGGTTCTGTTGGGGTTGTGTCGCGGTCGGGAACTTTAACTTATGAAGCAGTCTTTCAAACCAGTCATGAAGGTCTTGGACAGACAACAGCTATTGGTATTGGTGGCGATCCTGTTAAGGGCACTGAATTTATTGATGTGTTGGAAATGTTTTTAGCTGATGATGAAACCCAGTCTATTGTTATGATTGGTGAGATTGGTGGTTCCGCTGAAGAAGAAGCAGCACAGTTTCTCCAAGATGAGGCAAGAAAAGGTCGTAAAAAGCCAGTGGTTGGTTTTATTGCTGGTCGTACAGCACCTACAGGACGCACAATGGGGCATGCTGGTGCTGTTATTTCTGGTGGTAAAGGTGGGGCAGAAGATAAAATCGCTGCGATGGAATCGGCAGGGATTCGGGTCTCTCCTTCACCATCACAGATAGGTAAGACCTTAATGTCAGTTTTGAAAGGGTAAAAAACTTCATCTGAATAAGAATTTATCCTTATTCGGATGAAATATGGGATATAAAAAGACAAAACTTTTTTGAATTTTTTTGCCCTCGTTTGCTTTATAAGCATTAAAGGTTGGGAAAAATATAAGGAGACGGAATAGATGTTCCGGAGAGGTGTATGGCAAGGCAGGACGAGATAAACAGTCTTTTTGCGCAAACGTCATTTCTATATGGTGGAAATGCGGGTTATATAGATCAACTCTATGCCGAATATGAAAAAGATCCCGCCAGCGTAGATTCACAGTGGCGTACTTTTTTTGAAAACCTTCATGATAAAAAAGAAGATGTTCTCAGAAATGCTGAAGGGGCAACATGGCAACGTGATCATTGGCCGTTAAAGGCAAATGGAGAATTGGTTTCTGCTCTCGATGGCGATTGGTCTGTTCTTGAAAAACATGTTGGTGATAAATTGAAAGAAAAAGCAGCAACGAGTGCTGCGCAAAAAGGAAAAATCTCTGATGAACAAGATATTATTCGCGCAACGCGTGATTCTGTTCATGCTCTCATGATGATTCGTTCTTTTCGTGCGCGTGGGCATCTTCGTGCACGGCTTGATCCTCTTCAATTGGCGGAAAAACTCGAGGACTATAAAGAACTTTCTCCAGAAGCTTACGGTTTTACTCCTGCTGATTATGAGCGTCCCATTTTTATTGATAATGTTTTAGGGTTTGAGTATGCAACCATTCCCCAGATGCTTGAAATTCTCAATCGTACCTATTGTTCAACAATTGGTGTAGAGTATATGCATATCTCTGATCCTGCTCAAAAGGTATGGCTTCAAGAACGTATTGAAGGATCAAATAATCGAATTGATTTCACAAAGGAAAGCAGAAAAGCTATCCTTAATAAGCTTATTGAGGCGGAGGGGTTCGAGCAGTTTTTAGATACAAAATATAAAGGAACAAAGCGTTTTGGACTTGATGGTGGTGAAGCGCTGATTCCTGCTCTTGAACAAATTATTAAATGCGGTAGTGCTCTGGGCGTGCAGGAAATTGTTTTAGGAATGGCTCATCGTGGCCGTTTAAATGTTCTTTCACAAGTTCTTGCAAAACCACATCGGGCTATTTTTCATGAATTTAAAGGGGGATCTTATAAGCCCGATGATGTAGAGGGATCAGGCGATGTCAAATATCATTTAGGAACTTCAGCTGATCTTGAATTCGATGGTAAAAAAGTTCACTTATCGCTTTTGGCCAATCCATCTCATCTTGAGATTGTTGATCCGGTTGTTATTGGCAAGGCTCGTGCTAAACAGGACCAACTTTTGGGCCCTACGCACACTGATGCACTCCCATTAAGTGAGCGTTCGAAAGTTTTGCCGCTACTTATTCATGGCGATGCTGCTTTTGCAGGACAAGGTGTTATCCAAGAAACTTTTGGCCTTTCAGGTCTTAAAGGTTACCGTGTTGCAGGCTCTATCCACGTTATTATAAATAATCAGATTGGGTTTACAACGGATCCACGTTTTTCGCGTTCTTCGCCTTATCCATCGGATGTGGCAAAAATGATTGATGCGCCAATTTTTCATGTAAATGGTGATGATCCTGAGGCTGTTGTCTTTGTTGCAAAAGTAGCGACAGAGTTTCGTCAAATTTTCCATAAACCGGTGGTTATCGATATGTTCTGTTATCGTCGTTATGGACATAATGAAGGCGATGAGCCTTCCTTTACACAGCCGCTTATGTATAAGGCGATCCGTAATCACAAAACCACTCTTCAGCTCTATAGCGACCAGTTAGTTGAGGAAGGGGTGATTGCTTCAGAAGAGATTGAACAGCAAAAAAAGCTATGGCGCGATAAGCTTGAAGTTGAGTTTGAAGCGAGTGCTTCTTATAAGCCTAACAAAGCTGATTGGCTTGATGGGAGTTGGACGGGGCTCAAAGCTTTCAGTAACACTGATGAACAACACTCTGGAAAAACGGGGGTTGAGTTAAAGACTTTAAAGGAAATTGGACAAAAGCTTGTCGAAATTCCATCAAATTTTCATGTTCATAAAACTATTCAGCGTTTTTTAAGCAACCGTGCTAAAATGTTTGAAACCGGTGAAGGAATTGATTGGGCAACAGCTGAAGCTTTAGCTTTTGGTTCATTATGTTTAGAAGGGTCACCAGTTCGCCTTTCCGGTGAAGATGTCGAACGTGGAACTTTCTCACAACGTCATTCAGTTCTCTATGATCAAGAGAATGAATCTCGTTATATTCCTTTGAACCATTTGCAAAAGGGGCAGGGGCTTTATGAAGTTGTTAATTCTATGCTTTCTGAGGAAGCTGTTCTTGGCTTTGAATATGGATATTCTCTTGCTGAACCACGAGGATTAACGCTTTGGGAAGCGCAGTTTGGTGATTTTGCTAATGGTGCACAGGTCATTTTTGATCAATTTATTTCATCTGCAGAGCGTAAGTGGCTCCGTATGTCTGGTCTTGTGTGTTTATTGCCTCATGGTTTTGAAGGGCAAGGGCCGGAACATTCTTCAGCACGTTTAGAACGTTTCCTTCAATTGTGTGCAGAAGATAATATGCAGGTTGCTAATTGTACAACCCCTGCAAATTATTTTCACATTTTGCGTCGGCAAATTAAACGTGATTTTCGTAAGCCGTTGATTTTAATGACACCAAAGTCACTTTTACGTCATAAGCGGGCGGTTTCTTTTCTAAGTGAAATGGGATTGGAAACGGGTTTCCACCGCTTGTTGCTTGATGATGCGGAATGTCTCAAAAACTCCGCCATTAAATTACAGAAAGACAATAAAATCCGCCGTATTGTTCTTTGTACGGGCAAAGTTTATTACGATCTTTATGAAGAA
This sequence comes from Bartonella sp. B39, assembly GCF_053795145.1. Lineage (NCBI taxonomy): Bacteria > Pseudomonadati > Pseudomonadota > Alphaproteobacteria > Hyphomicrobiales > Bartonellaceae > Bartonella > Bartonella sp. B39. Next base: position 1,818,822 of record NZ_CP200036.1, on the reverse strand, counting down.
CGTGAAAAAAGAGGCATTGATAATGTTTATTTGCTGCGTGTTGAGCAGCTTTATCCTTTTCCTGCAAAAGCTTTGGTGGATGTATTGTCGCGATTTTTGCAGGCAGAGGTTGTTTGGTGTCAAGAAGAACCAAAGAATATGGGGGCTTGGTCATTTATTGAACCTTATTTAGAATGGGTTTTGACGCATATTAATGCGCAATATTCACGTGCACGTTATGCAGGGCGTCCTGCAAGTGCATCACCGGCCACGGGGTTGATGGTGAAACATCTTGAACAACTTGCTGCGTTTCTTGAAGACGCATTAGGTTCTTAATTTATTACTACTCTGATGTATGGAAAAATATTATGACTACTGAAATCCGTGTTCCTACTTTGGGCGAATCGGTTACCGAAGCAACAGTTGGCAAATGGTTTAAAAAGCTTGGTGAAGTTGTTGCTATGGATGAGCCCTTGGTTGAATTAGAAACTGATAAGGTAACAGTTGAGGTTCCTTCGCCTGTCGCAGGAAAATTATCTGAAATCATTGCAAAAGAAGGCGATACGGTTGAAGTGAATGCGCTTTTAGGGGCGGTTGAAGCTGGAGCAGCTGGTGTTTCCCAGTCATTTTTGCCTTCTGCTACACCTGTTCCGGGAGCTCCATCTGAATTGGAGCAGTCTTCTTCAAGCAGTAAAATGCCTCCTGCTCCTTCAGCCGCAAAATTGATGGCTGAAAACGATATTGCAAAAAGCGATATTTCGGGTTCTGGAAAACGTGGACAAATTCTTAAAGAAGATGTTCTTGGTGTTGTAGAACAAGGAACGAAAGTATCTGCTCCTCCTGTTTCTGCATCCAATTTTGCACCTACCTCTATATCCAGCTCTTCAGCTGCTCCTGTTCAGGAAATACGTGAAGAACGGGTTCGTATGACGAAATTACGTCAAACAATTGCGCGCCGTCTTAAAGATGCACAGAATACAGCAGCAATGTTAACCACATTTAATGAGGTTGATATGTCTGCGGTGATGGATTTGCGCAAGCGTTATAAGGATCTTTTTGAAAAGAAACATGGTGTTAAGCTCGGTTTTATGGGATTTTTTACCAAGGCTGTTTGTCATGCACTAAAAGAACTTCCTGCTGTTAATGCAGAAATTGATGGAACAGATATTGTTTACAAAAACTATGTCAATGCCGGAATTGCTGTTGGAACGGATAAAGGACTTGTCGTTCCGGTCGTTCGTGATGCAGATCAGATGTCGTTGGCAGAAATTGAAAAAGAGATTGGCCGTCTGGGTCGTCTTGCTCGTGATGGAAAATTAGCAGTTTCTGATATGCAAGGTGGAACTTTTACCATTACCAATGGAGGTGTGTATGGGTCGTTAATGTCGACGCCGATTTTGAATGCACCACAATCTGGTATATTGGGAATGCATGCGATTAAAGAACGAGCAATGGTTGTTGGCGGTCAAATTGTGATCCGACCCATGATGTACTTGGCACTTTCTTATGATCATCGTATCGTAGATGGGCAAGAAGCTGTGACTTTCCTCGTGCGTGTTAAGGAAAGTTTGGAAGATCCGGAACGCCTTGTTCTTGACTTGTAAAAATAAAGTTTTCAGGATGAAAGGAAAAACGGATGTCTTATGATGTTGTTGTGATTGGAGCGGGTCCAGGCGGTTATGTAGCAGCAATCAAAGCAGCGCAACTGGGGCTTAAAACAGCGATTATTGAAAAGCGTATGGCACTGGGTGGCACATGTCTCAACGTTGGTTGCATTCCTTCTAAAGCATTATTACATGCTTCGGAAGTGTTTGCTGAAACGCAGCATGGTTTTGAAACACTTGGTATTTCTATTTCAAAATCTAAGCTTAATCTTGAGCAGATGATGGCGCATAAAAAAGCTGTTGTAACGGCCAATACCAGTGGTGTTTCTTTTTTGATGAAAAAGAATAAAGTTGACACTTTTTTTGGTACGGCTAGAATTTTAGGTGTGGGTCAAATTGAAGTCCTTGCTAGGGATGGTCGTAAACAAACGATTGAAACAAAGAATGTTATTATTGCTACGGGGTCAGAGAGTTCTGGCATTCCAGGTGTGAATGTTGAAATTGATGAAAAGGTTATTGTGTCTTCCACAGGGGCGCTCGCACTTGAAAAAGTACCAACACGCATGATTGTTGTTGGGGCTGGTGTTATTGGTTCGGAGCTTGGTTTGGTTTGGAGCCGCTTAGGTGCTAAAGTTACCATTATTGAATATCTTAATAAAATTTTAGGATTAATGGATGGTGAAGTTTCACGGCAGTTCCAGAAAATAATGCAAAAACAAGGGATTGAATATAAGACTGGTACAAAAGTAACAGCTATTACGCAGTCTGGTTCGACGGCTCAAGTGAGTTTTGAAGCGGTTAAAGGCGGTGCATCTGAAACTTTAGAGGCTGATGTCGTGCTCATTGCTACTGGACGTTCTCCATACACAGAAGGTCTCGGTTTGGTAGAAGCTGGTATCCAGTTGGATGAGCGTGGCTTTATTGTAACGGATGCGAATTGGCAAACCAATGTTCCAGGAGTTTATGCGATTGGTGATGTCGTTAAAGGGCCGATGTTGGCGCATAAAGCGGAAGAAGAAGGCGTTGCTGTGGCTGAAATTTTGGCAGGTCAAAAAGGACATGTTAACTTTGATGTCATTCCTAGTGTTGTTTATACACAACCGGAAATTGCCAGTGTAGGAAAGACAGAAGAAGAACTTAAAGCTGCTGGAATTGATTACAATATTGGCAAATTTCCCTTCATGGCTAATGGACGTGCACGTGCGATGCAAAAAAGTGATGGATTTGTTAAAATTCTTGCCGATAAAAAAACAGATCGAGTTTTAGGTGGACATATTCTTGGTTTTGGAGCTGGTGAGATGATTCACGAAATTGCAGTTTTGATGGAATTTGGTGGTTCATCAGAAGATCTTGGGCGTTGTTGCCATGCGCATCCTACCTTATCAGAAGCAGTGCGGGAAGCAGCTTTAGCAACATTTGCTAAACCGCTTCATATCTAGACGCGTTTTTAGCACTCTATGATGCTTCTTAAAAAAGCCTAAAAGATGTTTTTATTGTTTGTGTGTTGTATGTTTTAAGAAAAACCGCCTTGTATGTGGCGGTTCTTCTTTATCTGTCATTGATATATCAAAAGTTTAAAACTGTAATTTTTTCTCTTCTTTTTGTTCTCTTATATAGGTGGGAAGTCCCATATGATCGAGATATTTTAAGAAGGGATGTTGTGGTAATTCTTCTACATTAACCATGGTTTTAACATCCCATGGACCGGTGGCAATGAGAAGGGCTGCTGCTGCTGCTGGTACACCAGCTGTATAAGAAATGCCTTGGGCACCGGTTTCGTTAAAAGCTTGTTTGTGATCGGCTATATTATAGATAAAAACTTCCCTTGGATTTCCATCTTTTTCACCTTTTATAAGATCTCCAATACAGGTTTTTCCTGTATAATCTGATGCTAAAGAGGCTGGGTCGGGTAAGACGGCTTTTACAACTTTCAAGGGAACAACTTCTTGGCCTTCTGCTGTTTTAATAGGCTGTTCGGATAAGAGTCCTAGATTTTTCAGTACGGTAAAAACAGTGATATAACGTTCACCAAATCCCATCCAAAATCGGATATTTTGAACATCAAGATTTTTGGATAACGAATGAATTTCATCATGTCCTGTCATATAAGCTTTTTGTTTTCCAACAACTGGTAAATCCCACTCATGGCTGACTTCAAACATTTGATTGGAAGTCCATTGTTTATTCTGCCACGACCATACTTGTCCTGTAAATTCTCGAAAGTTAATTTCTGGATCAAAATTGGTGGCAAACCAACGTCCGTGATTTCCGGCGTTAATATCAATAATATCAATATCGGTGATTGTATCAAAATAATCATCGCGTGCTAATGCTGCATAAGCATTTACAACACCGGGATCAAAGCCTGCTCCTAAAATAGCGGTTATACCAGCTTTTTCACATTCTTGACGTCGAGGCCATTCATAATTGCCATACCAAGGAGGTGTTTCACAAATTTTCAAAGGGTCTTCATGAATTGCGGTATCGATATAGGCACATTTGGTTTCAATACAAGCTGAAAGAATAGACATATTAAGAAAAGCGGAACCAACATTAATAACAATTTCGCATTTTGTTTTTTGGATGAGTTTTACAGTTTCTTCTACATTCATTGCATTGAGTGTATGTCCCTTGAGGACACCTTGTTCTTTCATTGTATTTTTTTCTTTAATGGATGCAATGATGGCTTCACATTTTTTGAGTGTCCGTGAAGCAATATGAATCTCACCGAGAATATCGTTGTTTTGAGCACATTTGTGCGCAACAACTTGTGCAACACCTCCAGCACCAATAATGAGAATGTTTTTCTTCATTGTGGGGTTTATCTCCTTTTTAACAGTGTTCTACGACGTTTTTTAATGGTTATTTTTTATGAAAGGCTTCTCTGATAGTCATTATAGCTAAATTGGCGTTGAAGTGTTAGTGTACCATCAAATTCTTTGATAACAATGGCAGGCATTGCAACGCCATTAAACCAATTCTTCTTAACCATTGTATAACCCGCAGTATCTTGAAAAGATAGCCTATCACCTATTTTAAGGGGTTCAGGGAAATAAAATGTTCCAAAAATATCACCAGCAAGACAGGATTTTCCGCAGACCATAATTTCATGGGGACCTTGATTGGGTTCTAATTTGGCATTTTCATGATAAATTAAAAGATCAAGCATATGTGCTTCAATGGAGCTATCAACGATGGCGAGTTTTTTTTCATTATACAATGTGTCAAGAACACTTACTTCCAGTGTGGTGCTTTTTGTTATAGCGGCTTCTCCTGGTTCTAGAAAAATAGTAACACCATAGGTTTTTGAAAAATGTTTTAAGCGTTTTGCAAAAGTTTCTAGAGGATAATTTTCAGCGGTAAAATGAATACCACCGCCAAGGCTTATCCAGTCAACCGCAGAGAAAAGTTCTGCAAATTTTTCTTCCATGTGATTCAGCATTTGGTTAAAGAGATTAAAATCAGCATTTTCGCAATTGTTGTGGATCATCAGACCATTTATGAGGGGTAGAACTTCTTTTATGGCGTTTTGATTGGTTTCGCCTAAGCGGCTAAAAGGGCGGGAAGGGTTTGCAAGATCAAAATTGGATGCGCTGATTCCTGGATTTAACCTCAAGCCTCGTTGGATGGTCTTGGTAACGTTAGCAAAACGTCGAAGCTGTTGGATGGAATTAAAGATGATTTTATCTGCATAGCCACAGACTTCATCAATTTCATGATCTGCCCACGCAACTGAATAAGCATGGGTTTCTTTGCCAAATTTTTCTCTTCCTAAACGTAATTCATAAAGGGATGATGATGTGGTTCCATCCATAAACTCAGACATTAAATCAAATAGACTCCATGTTGCAAAACATTTCAAAGCAAGCAAAATTTTTGCTCCGGACATTTCTCGTAAGTGTGTGATGGTTTCCATATTCCTTATGAGTTTAGATTTATCGATAAGATAATAGGGAGTTTTAATCATTGTTTATCCATTCTTTTTTGAAGGATCTTATTGCAAAGTTTAACGTTTAATACAAAGAGCAAAAGAATGTCTCAAAAAAAAAGAATTTTTTTCTCTCTGGCAGTAAAAAAATTTTCTGTAACCGTGTTTTGATTTTGTAATGTTGAGATTTGCGTTATGTGTATGAAAAAAAAATTATATTATACTTTGGCTCTTATATTCGTTGGCAGTTTTTTCATTGTAACAACCAATATTGTTAATTTGGTGCAAAATAAGAGTGATGTTGAAGCTAAAGTGGTTCCTCAAGCTTTTGTTCAAGAGAGTGCAGTACCTTTGATTTTTACAGGGCGTAGAGAACTTAACGGTTTTAAGGGTTATCATAATTATCGGCATGGTTATCGTAAATATATAGATAACTGGTGGTATCCTGAGGCAGCTTTCGTTGCATTACCGCATCTAAACACAAAACATACGATCTTGAAAGCTGTATTAGATGCAAAAAAATTTCCTCAACAACATATCAAGTCTTGTCGTGCGCGTTACCGCTCTTACAATGAGAATGATAACAGTTACCAACCTTTTCATGGATCTCGTAAGCAGTGTCTTTCGCGCTTTTTTAAGGGGTAGAAATTGTTAAATGTGAAAAATCTCTACCTAGCTTTATCGTGCTTGTTGTCGTTTTTGAAATAAAAAGAGAATTTATATGATATGCAGTTTTTTCATGCGACAGTTGTTTTTTGAAAAATTTAAATATTTTTAAGTTTTATTAAATCTTATTATCGTAAGTGCAGGATGAGGGGGTGGCAGTGAAATTTTTATTTTGTCGATGACAAAATATTAAAGCAAAATGGAGTTTGAAGAATGATAACACGGGAAGCAATGTTGATATTGCTCGTTTTGCTTCCCTTTTGTGGAAGTGCTATCATTGGCTTTTTTCGCTCGACAGCAAAAAATAATGAAGCATGGTTCGCTGGGGTCATTGCACTTTTCAGTCTTCTTTTTACAATAATGCTTTATCCGGAAGTTCGTGGAAATCGCGTAGTGCGTTTAGATATTTCTTGGCTTCCAGAATGGGGGACTGATTTGATCCTCCGTATGGACGGTCTGTCGTGGCTTTTTTGCTTGCTTATTACAGGAATTGGGCTGCTTGTTGTCATTTATTCACGTTATTACATGGATCCAGCGGATTCTGTACCGCGTTTTTTTTCCTTTTTTCTGGCTTTTATGGGATCAATGACAGGAATAGTCTTATCAGGCAATCTCGTTTTTTTGGTTATTTTCTGGGAACTCACCAGCATTTTTTCTTTTTTGTTGATTGGCTATTGGTATCATAATGCCAGTGCGCGTGATGGTGCACGTATGGCTTTAACAATCACAGGTTTTGGTGGTTTTGCCCTTTTTATTGGGGTTTTATTGGTTGGGTATATTGTTGGCAGTTTTGATTTGGATAAGGTGCTGCAGTCTGGAGATATGATTCGGTCAAGTTCTCTTTATAGCCCTGTCCTTGTTTGTATTTTATTGGGAGGATTAACAAAAAGCGCGCAGTTTCCGTTTCATTTTTGGCTGCCTAATGCGATGGCTGCTCCAACGCCCGTATCGTCTTATTTGCATTCGGCGACAATGGTGAAAGCAGGATTGTTTTTGCTTGTTCGTTTATGGCCAGTGTTATCCGGGACAGAATCTTGGTTTTGGCTGGTTGGCTTTTCAGGACTCTCAACATTGCTTCTTGGTGCTTATTTTTCCATGTTTCAGCAAGACTTGAAAGGGCTGCTTGCTTATTCAACCATTAGTCATCTTGGATTGATTACCACACTTTTAAGTCTTGGTAGCCCACTGGCATGTGTCGCGGCGATCTTTCATATGGCTAATCATGCTACTTTTAAAGCTTCTTTATTTATGGCAGCCGGTATTATTGATCACGAAACGGGGACACGCGATATGCGTAAGCTAACAGGTCTTTATCGCTCTATGCCTATCACAGCAACTCTAGCTTTAGTAGCGAGTGCAGCAATGGCCGGAGTTCCTTTGTTGAATGGTTTTTTATCGAAAGAGATGTTTTTTGCTGAGGCGGTTGAAACGCATATGGAATCATGGCTCGATTGGATTGCACCTTATGTGGCAACGCTGGCTAGCCTTTTTAGTGTGACCTACTCTATACGCTTTATTCATGGTGTCTTTTTAGGGTCAAAACCCGTTAATTTACCCAAAACTCCACATGAACCACCGCATTTTATGCGTTTACCGATGGAATTTTTGGTATTTATTTGTTTGGCAGTTGGTATTTTCCCTAATTTAACAATAGGGCCTATTTTGGATAATGCAGTTGTCTCTGTTCTAGGGTCGATGGCAATCCCTTATAATTTGGCTGTTTGGCATGGCTTTAATACTCCACTAATGATGAGTTTTGTTGCTTTATTAGGAGGTGGATTACTCTATGCTGTCGGGCATCATTATTTTTTATCCTGTGATGATGGGCCTCCTTTTTTTCGTCACTTGAATGGACCGCGTATTTTTGAACGCATTCTCGTGATTATTTCTTGGAAATGGGCACGGGCGGTGGAATCTGTTTTGTCAACACGCCGTTTGCAAATACAGTTGCATTGGATTTTTTGGGTGTGTTTTGCATTTGTTGTTCTTTTGCTTTGGAGTGATGGTCTCATTTCAGCAGGTTCGTTACCGCTTTTTCCACTTGATATTCCTTTTCTCGCTCTTTGGTTGGTCGGTGGATTGTGTGCACTTTTAGTTGCTTGGCAAGCAAAGTTTCACCGCCTTGCGTCACTCATGCTCTTGGGAGGAGCCGGCTTGATGACTTGTGCAACCTTTTTATGGCTTTCTGCACCTGATTTAGCAATAACTCAATTGGTTGTTGAGGTTGTAACAGTCGTTTTATTATTGCTTGGTTTGCGATGGTTGCCTAAGCGTTTGCATCATCCTACTCCAACGCCTGTTCGTTTTTTTGTGCGCTTGCGTCGTATCCGTGATTTCATTATGGCACTTGTAGGAGGTGTTGGTATGGCATGGCTTTCCTTTGCAATGATGACACGCCCTCAAGGTACAACAGTTTCTGATTTTTTTCTGAAGAATGCTTATTCTGGTGCTGGTGGTCGAAATGTTGTGAATGTGTTGTTGGTGGATTTTCGTGGTTTTGATACCATGGGAGAAATTGTGGTTTTGGGTGTTGTCTCACTCACTGTTTTTGCCCTTTTACGACGGTTTCGTCCTGCTCCTGAAAGTATTGATGCACCTTTTCAACAACGTATTCAGAAAGCTTTTGATATGGCGCAGCCTGATCGGAATCTGGGGGATACAATATTGAACTATCTTGTTGTTCCTGCTGTTATTATGGGTTGGCTCTTTCCGGTTATTATCGTTTTTTCTGTTTATTTATTTATGCGAGGGCATGACCTTCCAGGAGGCGGATTTGTCGGTGGTGTAACTTTAGCGATAGGCTTTATTTTGCAATATCTTGCACGTGATATTCGTTGGGTGGAAAATCGTTTGAGGGTTTTACCTTTACGTTGGATGGGATTTGGCTTGCTGCTGTCAGTTGCAACGGGGGTGGGGTCTTGGTTCGTTGGATATCCTTTTTTAACCTCATTTTTTCAATATGCGCATCTTCCGTTGATTGGGAATATTCCCGTGGCGTCTGCTTTTTTGTTTGATTTTGGCGTGTTTTCTCTTGTGTTGGGAGCAACTGTTCTTATTTTAATTGCACTGGCACACCAATCAATTCGTAGTTACCGAATTGGTAAAAAACCGAGTGTAAAAGAGAAGGAAAATTAATGGAAATTATTCTTTCTTTAGGTATCGGTGTTCTTGTTGGATCAGGCATTTGGCTTATTTTACGTCCACGAACTTTTCAAGTCATTCTTGGTTTGTCTTTGATCTCCTACGGTGTCAATCTTTTTATGTTTTCAATGAGTAGACCGCGTAGCAATGCTGCACCGATTGTTGATCCTTCCACGGTGATCAATCCAGCTAATTACGTTGATCCTCTCCCACAAGCTTTGGTTTTGACAGCGATAGTGATTGGTTTTGCGACGACAGCTTTATTTTTGGTTATCCTTCTGGTTTCACGGGGATTAACAGGTTCAGATCACGTTGATGGACGTGAGGTGCAGTGATGGAATCCTGCGTGCAGCATCTTCTTATTTTGCCTATTCTTTTACCGTTAAGCACTGGAGCGGTTCTTCTTTTCTATGATGAACGCCGTTCGAAATTTAAATCATTGATTAGTCTTTCTTCTGCGGGATTGTCGATCGTTACTGCTATTTTATTGATTCTACGTACTCTTGAAATAGCGCCCGCATCGGAGGTTTATCGGCTTGGCAATTGGCCCTCTCCCTTCGGAATTATTTTGGTTCTTGATCGTTTAAGTGCTATGATGCTTTTACTTTCCAGCTTAGTGATTACTGCCGCGCTAGTTTTTGCACAGGCTCATTGGTACAAAGCTGGTTCTCATTTTCAGTCACTGATGCAATTTTTCATGGTCGGAGTAAACGGCGCTTTTTTGACAGGTGATTTGTTCAATTTATTTGTGTTTTTTGAAGTGATGTTAACAGCTTCTTATGGGCTTGCATTGCATGGTTCTGGTCAGTTGCGTGTGCGTGCAGGGTTGCATTATGTTGTGGTTAATCTTGTTGCTTCGTTGCTTTTTTTAGTTGGTACAGCACTCATTTATGGAGTCGTTGGCACTCTTAATATGGCCGATTTAGCTGTTAAAATAAAACGTATAGCTGCTGAAGATATTGTTTTATTCGAAATAGGTGCTGCGCTTTTGGGTGTAGCCTTTTTACTTAAAGCGGGTATGTGGCCACTTAATTTTTGGTTGATGCCGACTTACAGTGCTGCGGCAGCACCTGTTGGAGCTTCTTTTGCACTTTTGAGCAAGGTGGGTATTTATATTATTTTACGTCTAACACTACTATGGTTTGATCTTGAAAGTGGATATTTTAACCATTTTGGTCATACGGTTTTGTTTTATGGTGGGCTCGCCACCATGATTTTTGGTTTTATTGGGGTATTGGCTAGCCAAGTTTTGGTACGTTTGGCAGCTTATAGTGTTCTTGTATCTTCTGGTACATTGTTGGCAGCAATTGGGATGGGCAATGCAGCCCTAACAGCGGGAGCACTCTTTTATATTGTTTCTTCAACTTTAGCACTTGGCGCTTTTTTTCTTCTGGTGGAATTGGTTGAACGCTGTCAAGATGTGGCTGCTAATGTTTTAGCTGTTACAATGGAAGTGTATGGTGACGATGAAGAAGAGGAAGAAGATGAAATTGGCACCTATTTGCCGGTAACCTTAGCAATTCTTGGGGCTTGTTTTGGTATCTGTGCCATTTTAATTATTGGGTTGCCACCCTTTTCTGGTTTTGTTGCTAAATTTATGATGTTCATGGCAATTTTAAATCACAGTAAAGAGGATTTTTCTGCTTCTATACCGGTTTACCATGATTGGTTTTTTGTGGTTTTTGTGACCATCTCTGGTTTTGCGGCTTTGATTGCTTTAACACGAACGGGTATTCGAACTTTTTGGGTTTCTCTTGAAGGGAGGGTTCCACGTGTGCAGATGATTGAATTTGCACCTATTGTTCTTCTCCTTGCTTTGTGTTTTCTTATGACAATTGTAGCCAATCCTGTTGGTCATTATATGTCTGAAACTGCTAAAACTTTGCATGATCCTCAGAATTATATTGGAAGTGTTTTAGATGATTTTTCTCTCGAAAATAGGGAGATGAATCAATGAATCATTTTTGTCCTTTCCCTTTTTTCAGTGTGGTAATTGTTTTTATGTGGTTGACCTTAAACGGGTTTAGTTTAAGTCAATTGCTTTTGGGGATTATAATTGCTTTGTTTAGCGGTTGGGTGATGCGGATTCTTGAGCCGGAAAAGATCACTATTAAAAATTGGCGGGCAGTTTTTCGTCTGATTTTTCGCATGTTTGTCGATTCTATAATTTCAAATGTTTCAGTGGCTTACTTTGTTTTAACAAAAAGGTCTCAAAAACAGCAGTCTGGTTTTATTGTGGTGCCTCTTTTGCTCGAGAGCCCTACCGCTTTGGCTGTTTTAGCATGCGTCCTTGCGGTAACTCCAGGAACCGTCTGGATTGCCTATAATAAAAAAAATGGTGAACTTTTGCTTCATGTTTTAAATTTTAAAAATGAATATAATTATCAACAGGTTATCAAACAACGGTATGAGCAATTGATTTTGGAGATTTTCTCATGAGTATGATGATCCTTTATTGGGGGATTTTTCTCTCGCAGTTTTTTTTAAGTTTGGCAATGATTCTCGCGCTGTTTCGATTGATTCGTGGTCCACGGGCGCAGGATCGGATTGTGGGTTTGGATGCTCTTTATACAACTACTGTTCTTTTGTTTCTTACATTTGATATTCGTTCAGGAACAACCATTTATTTTGTAGCAGCTCTCATCATTGGGCTTTTAGGTCCTGTATCGAGTATTGCTTTGGCAAAATTTTTAATGCGGGGAGAAATTATTGAATGAAGGATGATGTATCGCTTATAGTTGCTATTACTGTCACAGTTTTTTTGATATTGGGATCTGGCCTCACATTGATTGGGACGATAGGGTTGGTACGTCTTTCCAGTTTTTATAAGCGTTTGCATATGCTTTCGTTGAGTACGAGTTGGGGTACTGGTAGTATTCTCATTTCTTCGTTTATTTATTCAACGTTTGTGGATCATCATTTTGTGTTTCATGAAATATTATTGATGATTTTTTTACTTGTGACAATACCGGTAGCTTCCATGTTGGTGTCACAGGCAGCGGCTTATCGACACCATTCGGAAAACGAATTAGAAAAGTTGGAAAACGAATTAGAAAAATCAGAAAACGAATTAGAAAAGCCACTGGCTCTTTTGTCGCATCGGGCAAAAAAACAAACGTCCGCATCAAAAGAGATATCATACGATTAGAGCCAGTACGGTTTCATGTGCAACAGCTTATTTTATATCTTTATCTTTTTCTTCTACACAGTGGATTGGCTTCTCTTCCTTTGGATCATTAATGAGATCATAAAGTATGGCTTCGTCTTTTTTTGTCCACCAAACATATATGTCTCCCATATATTTCACTCCAGAAGCGGAGATTACATTGGAAGCAATGACGCGTCTATCTTTCCATTTGAAATCAACTAACGAAATATTATCAGCATTGAGATAGGTTGCTTCAACGCGTTCTTTACTTGTTCCAGTATCACATTTATAGGCAATGGTTTCTGTTGTTGGTTGCGGATCGTCTGGTACCTCAATGACTAAAGAGCCAGCAAAGGCGCCGATTGAGTTGAAGAGTGATAGATTTAAAGGGACTAAAAATCCTAAAACGAGTAGAGTTTTTTTCATGATGTTTCCTTAATTAATTAGAATAATAGCATTGATTCATCCTTACAGAAGATGGGGTTTTTTTCTTCTGGATCATTAATAAGATCATAAAGTATGACTTCGTTGTTGGTTTTCCACCAGATATAATGAGCTCCAGCGTATTTTGTTCCCGTGGTGGTGATTGTGTTGGCAGCGATAACGCGATCGCTTTTCCATTTGAAATCAACCAACGAAATATTATCAGCATTGTGGTAAATTGCTTCAACGCGTTCTTTACTTGTTCCAGTATCGCACTGGTAGGTAATATTCTCTGTTTTTGGCTCTGGATTGTCTGGTACCTCAATGATTAAAGAGCCAGCAAAGGCGCTGATTGAGTTGAAGAGCGATAGATTTAAAGAGACTAAAAATCCTAAAACGAGTAGAGTTTTTTCATGATGCTTCCTCAATTAATTAGAATAATAACGTTGATTCATCCTTACAGAGGATGGGTTTTTTTTCTTCTGGATCATTAATAAGATCATAAAGTGTGACTTCGTCTTTTTTTGTCCACCAAACATATATGTCTCCCATATATTTCGCTCCAGAAGCGGAGATTACATTGGAAGCGATGACGCGTCTATCTTTCCATTTGAAATCAACCAACGAAATATTACCAGCATTGATATAGGTTGCTTCAACGCGTTCTTTACTTGTTCCAGTATCGCACTGGTAGGTAATGGTCTCTGTTTTTGGCTCTGGATTGTCTGGTACCTCAATGACCAAAGAGCCAGCAAAGGCACTAATTGAGTTGAAGAGTGATAAACTTAAAGCGGTGAAAAATCCTAAAATATGTAAAGTTTTTTTCATAATGCTTCCCTATATTCCTATATTGTGCACAAAGAATTATTTGATTGATACGATGGTGTCTACGGCAGGATTCGAACCTGCGACCCCAGGATTCATACCACTTCGATTTTCACCGCCAGCCTTATCGGCTGTTCGTGGTCTGGACTGTCTCTTCACCTTGAAGCCTTTAGCTCTTTAGGTGCTGCCCGTTCAGTCTCTACACCTTTCTCTCATTTGAGGAGAGACTTGGCTCGGGATTGGCATATAGTCTCCTATGAAGCTTTCCCCGAATTTGAGCAGATCCACTTTGAGGATTTCTCCTTAAGGCGCCCAATTTCTTTAGGAATCCTGTGCTCTATCCTACTGAGCTACGCAGACATCATCATACCTATTCCTTTAATGGAAGTATAAAAACGAATCAATTATATTCAATATGAATTAACGAATTTCTGCTAATTTTTGTTCCAGAAATGTCAAGATTGCATCTGGTGAAACATTTTTTGCAATAAATGATTGGCCAAGTCCGCGTGTTAAGATGAAGGTTAAATTGTTTTGCGAGACTTTTTTATCTTGAGCAATGAGAGTCATCAGCATTTCAGCATCTGGTAACTTCCCCGGGATATCCTTTAGCTGTGTAGGTAATCCTATTGCTTTAAGGTGTGCTTCAATACGTTGTGTGAGTGTGGTGCTTATTAAATTTAGTTGAGCAGAGAATTGATGCGCTAGAATCATTCCAATTGCTACAGCTTCACCATGAATTAGACGGTTTGAGTCATAGGCGGTTGCTGTTTCAAGCATGTGTCCAAATGTATGGCCAAGATTTAAGAGTGCGCGTTCTCCTGTTTCGTATTCATCGCGTGCTACAATGTCGGCTTTAAATTGGCATGAGCGGACAATAGCTTCTGTTCGTATTGGGCCATTAGAAAAAACTTTCTGCCCGTTTTTTTCAAGCCACTCAAAAAAATCAGGTTGGTTAATAAGGCCATATTTAACCATTTCTGCGTAGCCAGCACGAAATTCGCGCGGTGGTAGGGTATCAAGAAGACATGTGTCAGCAATAACGCATTGTGGTTGATAAAAAGCACCAATAAGGTTTTTACCATATTGGCTATTGATTCCAGTTTTTCCACCAACGGAGGAGTCAATTTGTGCTAGAAGCGTTGTCGGCATCTGAATGAAGTTCATACCACGGCGTATGATGCTTGCGGCAAAACCTGCTAGATCGCCAATGACGCCACCACCAAAGGCAATAACGAAATCGCTTCTTTCTAGACGTGCAGAAAGAATTTGGTCGATGACTTTTTGCAGCGTTGAAAAGGATTTTGATTGCTCTCCTGCTTCTACGATGATTGGAAAAGCATAAATTTCGTTTTTTGTTAATTCTTCTTGCAGTGTAGCCAAGTGGAGAGATGCAACATTTGTATCTGTAACAACAGCTAAACGCGTCTGAAAACCTTTTTGGTTAAGAGAACACTTAATGTGTGAGGCAGCTTGTGCAATTAAATCCGGACCAATGATTATATTATAACAGTGCTTATCTAGTTTAACAGTAACGGTCTTGGCTTGCATGCTGGTTGTTCCTATTGTTAATTTCTGTGTATAGGTAGTGCTGTATAGATCGTATGACATTTTGTGCTACAGTGTGACAGCTTTCTTTATGACTGTTAATTGTTAAGTTTGCTTTTGCATAGATCGGATAACGCTGTTCCATGAGTTTTTGCATGATTTCTTTAGGATTGGCTGTTTGAAGCAGGGGGCGTGTTGGGCGCTTCGAAACACGTTTCATGAGGATATCAAGGTCAACTTTTAGCCATATGGATATACCATTTTGATGAATGGATTTACGAATATTTTCGTTTATATAGGCACCACCACCTGTTGCTAAAACAAGAGGACTTTTTTTCATGAGGTTTAAAATAACACGTTGTTCAAGAGCGCGGAATTCTGATTCACCATAAATTTTAAAAAGTTCTATGATTGTCATTTGTGCAGCTTTTTCAATCTCTTGATCGGAATCATAAAAGGGTAAACGGAGCATGGTGGCGACGCGTTTTCCGATCACTGATTTGCCTGCTCCCATAAGACCTACAAGGACAAGTGCTCGTTTATCAAGAGCTGATAAGAGTTGCTTCTTTACTTGTATGATCGGAATTTGTTTAGATCGATTGATTTTCATAACTTTATTTCGGCATTTATCTGCCTTAAAGTCAATTCCTGTTAATCTTTGTAAGGTATGACAAGAGGTGAAGTACTTTGGGAATAGTTTATTATCTTATGCCAACATTGACCAGATTTTTGATGACTCTTTTTATTTTTCTTGCTGTTCTTTTCAGTATAGCGATCGCTCTCGTGGTTTGGGTTGAACCAGTAACTGTAGACATGTATATCGATGTTCCTTTAGATTCATCGAATCTTTCTTCGAAAGCGAATCAATAAATGAAAGATAGCGATGTGATAGATCATTTTCTTGAGATGATGAGTGCTGAAAGAGGAGCTTCTACACACACGCTTGCGGCTTATCAGCATGATTTGCAGTGGGCACAAGATGAATTGTCTTCACACTCTGTTTCGCTTTTTTCAGCACAAAAAGAAGATTTAATTGGTCTTTTGTCCCTTATGCATACTCTCGGTTTTACAGCGTCTTCACAAGCGCGTCGTTTATCGACTTTGCGTCAGTTTTATCAATTTCTTTACGCAGAGGGGTTGAGAGCAGATGACCCCTCTCATGATATTGATGCACCTCGTCAGGGGCGCCCTTTGCCCAAGATTATCAGTGAGGATGCGGTAACAAAATTGCTTGATTTGGCAGAGTTTGAAGTGAAACGAGCAAATTATGGGTCAAATAATCATTTTCGTGCATTGCGTCTTCAGTTGGTGATTGAAATGCTGTATGCAACAGGGGTGCGTATTAGTGAGTTGGTGAGTCTTCCAGTGCAGGCTGTACGGGGGAAGGGTTGCAGTATTTTGATTCGCGGTAAGGGCAAAAAAGAACGAATGGTGCTTTTATCAAAAAAAGCATGCCAAGTTCTTTCGCAGTGGTTAAATTTGCGTGATAAAGGAAAAGATGCAGAGAGTCTTTATCTTTTTCCTGCGCATTCGAAGACAGGGTATATTGCTCGACAAGTCATTGCACGGGAGTTGAAAAATCTCGCAAGTAGATCAGGAATAAAAAGTAGTAACTTTTCTCCCCATGTATTACGCCATGCTTTTGCTAGTCATCTTTTGCAAAATGGTGCCGATTTACGTACAGTTCAGCATTTGTTAGGTCATTCTGACATTTCTACCACTCAAATTTACACACATGTATTGGAAGAAAATCTTTATCGTTTAGTTAATGAGCATCATCCACTTGCCGATGAGCAGAAGGCTCAGTAAAGAAAAAGGAGATGTTTTTGAAAAATACTTTATAAAACAGTTTATAAGTGTATAAATGGCACCAAATAAGTTAGGTACAATGTATAATTATCTTGATTTTGAAAAACCAGTTGCTGATCTCGATGGAAAAATTCTTGAATTAAAGCAGATTTCTCAAGAAGAAGGCAGTCTTGATATGAGCGACGAGATTGCGCGTCTTGAAAAACGTTCTCAAACAGCATTGCGCGATATTTATAAAAAGTTATCGCCATGGCAGAAAACACAAGTGGCTCGACATCCTGATCGTCCCCATTTTATGGACTATGCTGCGCGTTTGCTCAATGATGTTACACCTTTGGCAGGAGATCGCAAGTTTGCTGAAGATGAAGCTATTCAAGCTGGATTTGCACGCTTTAAAGGAGAAGCAATTGCATACGTAGGTCAAGAAAAAGGCCACGATACGCAAACACGTTTGCGCTATAATTTTGGTTCTGCACGTCCAGAAGGGTATCGCAAAGCTGTACGTATTATGGAAATGGCTGATCGTTTCGGTTTGCCGCTCCTCACTTTTGTCGATACAGCAGGTGCTTATCCTGGTGTGAGTGCTGAAGAACGCGGTCAAGCAGAAGCAATTGCTCAATCAACAGCAGCAACTTTGCGCTTAAAAGTTCCTGTTGTTTCGGTTGTTATTGGAGAAGGCGGTTCAGGGGGAGCAATAGCAATCGCAGCGGCTAACAAAGTTTATATGTTAGAACATGCAATTTATTCTGTTATTTCCCCTGAAGGAGCAGCTTCTATTTTATGGCGTGATTCAACCCGTGCAAAGGATGCTGCGACAAATATGCGTATTACCGCTCAAGATTTGTACCGGTTAAAGATTATTGATGGCATTATTCCTGAGCCTTTAGGAGGAGCACATCGCGGTAAAGAGGCCGTGATTGATGCAACGGGTGATGTTATATCTGCTGCTTTAGAGTCTATGGCTGGCAAAGGTGGCGAAGTTCTTAAACAAGACCGTTGGGAAAAATATCTTCAAATTGGTAGATCTCTGGCATAAGTTATTCTTTGTAAGGGGATAAATTGGAGTTTTATTCGATGATATTAAACAGATTCCTCGCAGTGTGTGTTTTGTTTGTAATTGGAATATTGACCGCATGTGAGGGAAGGTTGCCAGCTTCTATTCGCGCTAAAGTTGAACAGCCGCTACCGAAAGAAATCCAAAATAGAATGGTTCTTTATGATATTGATCCATATGCGCCAATAATGATGCGATTTTTTAAGGAGGAAAATGTTGCTGAAATTTGGAAGCAGTCTCGTTCAGGGCCTTTTGTGCTTGTAGCTCGCTATGGCATTTGCAAATGGTCAGGGCAGCTTGGACCTAAATATAAAGAAGGAGATCTACAAACGCCGGAAGGTTTTTATACCATTACTGCAAACCAAATGAATCCTTACTCAAAATATTACCTTTCCTTTAATATAGGTTTTCCAAACCTTTATGATCAGGCGCATGGTCGTACAGGAAGCAATCTTATGGTGCATGGTTCTTGCTTTTCCGCTGGTTGTTATTCTATGAGTGATAAAAATATGGCACAGATTTATGCTTTTGCACGAGATGCTTTTAGAGGTGGGCAGAGAGAATTTCAGTTGCAGGCTTTTCCATTCCGTATGACTGATTCCAATATGGAGCGTCATCGCGCTGACCCTCATTATCAATTTTGGGTTATGCTTAAAGAAGGTTATGATTTCTTTGAGGAAAATCGTAAACCTCCAACGGTTGATGTTTATGAAAAACGTTACGTTTTCAATCATGGCGTTTATAGGGTTTCAGGTGCTCTAACGCCATGAATACCATTTTATCGTAAAATGGAGCTTCTTTAGACTTGTTTTTTGCCTTTTATCTGTGATGTTTTTAAATAAGGTGATATATGGTGTGTTTACGCATATTAAAAATATAGCATATCGTTTTTGTCGGATGTTTGTTTTTTGCATCAACAAAGTATAAAAATGTATAGCTGAATGAAATATTCAGGGGGCAATACTTGCTCAGTGAACCTGTGAAATGAATCATACAAATAATGAAAAAGTAGAATCTATTCAAGTAAAAATTAGCCTGACTAAAGATCGATGATGGATAAGAATTTTCGTCATTTATGGTGAGGAGGAGATTAAATGATAGGCTAGTGTTTATAGCGCAATGCAGTAAAGTCTGTTCGAAAAGCGCTGGTATTGTTCATAAAAGATTTTTCTTTCTTGAAAATTACAGGAAAAATTAGAATTTGATTCCTGGAATAATCAGGGGATTTTCCAATATGGCGGTTTTGTCTGCAGTATCTATTGCTGGCTTGTTTAAAAAAGCATTGAAGAGTTTTTGTATCGCTTCTTTTTCAACACCATCGGCAATGATAACAAAACGCGTTTGTATGATTCCTTTTGGCCATGCTGGAAGTCTTTTGGGGGGATGGAAAAATGTCTGCACACCGTGTAATATAAGAGGGCGGTTTGGATCATCACGCAATGCAATAATTGCTTTAATCCGTAATAACTTTGCACCATAAAGATTTTTTAGAAGATCTAAAAAAGCATCAAGGGTAGCATAATCCATAAGCTCTTCACAGTCTAGTGAAAAAGCGCGTATGGTCCAGTTGTGAGCATGATGATGGGGAGTAGAAGCGCTCCATTGTTTAAGTTGTGCATTTTCTTCTTTTCCATCCCAAAATGTTTTACCTATTAATGAATTTGCACAGCAATGGTCAGAGTGGACATCTATAATTTGCGCTGTAGGATTAATTGTTTTGAGTGTATTAGAGAGCGTGTTTGAAAGTGTTTTTGAGGCAGCCATGTCTGTTTTTGTGAGGATAATTTTATCAGCAAGTGCTAACTGTTTTTGTATTTCCGGATAGTGTTCAAGTATGGAAAGTGTGTTTAATGTATCAAATGTTGCAAGGACAGTGCTGATAGACAATGTTTGAGTTAGGAGTGGGTGGCTTAGAAGAGCTTGTAAAATAGGGGCTGGATCAGCCATCCCTGTTGTTTCAATGATAATGTGATTGAGTTGTTTGAGGTGTCCTGTCTGAATGCGATTAATTAAATCTGTTAATGTATCGATGAGATCACTGCGCAAATTGCAGCATAAGCAACCATTTGCGAGTTCGATAATCCCTTCTGTCGTTTTTTCAACCAGAAGGTGGTCAATACTTACTTCGCCGAATTCATTGATGATAACAGCACTATCAGCCAAGAGAGGATTGCGTAGCATATGGTTGAGCAAAGTTGTTTTGCCAGAGCCTAAAAATCCGGTAATAAGCGTGAGTGGAATGCGCTTTATTTTCATGCTTATCCCCGACCGTGATTTATTGCCTTTTTTACAGAGAGATTTGTTAGTTTTTTACGCGGAATGTAAAGTTTTTTAGCGGTTTTACTGTGATTTTAGGTTCCTTTGGTGCACTAATGAGCTGTACTTGTAAAGGAATTACAGAAGAAGGTGAAGCAGTGATAAAAGGTGAGGTGAGGATAACTTTTCCTTGATCATCATAAGAGTTCGCATGCATTTTTATGGCTTCAGGAGTACATATTTGTTGTTTCATATCGCTTACTTTTGTTCTCTTGGTACCATAGGGTTTTAGAGTTGCAAGTGTTAATTGAGACGTACCTTCATGTAAAAATCCTGTCTCAAGCAATTGTGCGGCTTTTTCTTCTCTTTCACTTACGTTGTTAGATCCTAAAACAACAGCAATAATTGTGCGTTTGTTGCGGGTTGCTGAGGCAACAAGATTGAAACCAGAGGCACAAATAAAGCCTGTTTTCATGCCGTCTATTCCATCAAAACGGCCAATGAGGTTGTTTGAATTGGGCTGGATTTTTCGTTTGTTACCAAAATCAATGGCTGGAATAGAAAAATAATGGGCATATTGAGGAAATTCACGACGAATCTGAATCGCTAAAAGAGCAATATCGCGTGCTGTGGAGTAATTGGATGGGTCTGGTAACCCACTTGCATTAGCAAAATGCGTTCCAAACATTCTTAAGCGTTGAGCTTCAGCATTCATTTTTTTTACAAAAGCTTCTTGTGAACCAGCAACTGCTTCACTCATGGCAATCGCTAAATCGTTAGTGGAAGTCACTAAAGTAATACTTAAGGCTGTATCAAGTGTAAGAACGGAACCTGCTCTATAACCTGATCGATGTGCAGGAGCTTTTGCTGCATATTCACTGATGGTGATGTGCTTGTTGGCTGAAATTTCCCCTCGGCTCATGGCACGGAAAATGACATAAGCAGTCATTAATTTTGTTAAGGAGGCTGGATACCAACGCTCAAAAGCTTGATTATGCTCTAAGATACGTTTAGTTGTGACATCAACAGATATAAAAGGTTGTGCCAAAGCAAGAGAGTTGGTCAAACTCAAAATAAAAAATGAAAATAGATGAGTGAAAAGTCGTGGCATTAAGTTTAAATCCAATTCCTTCTTATTAGTGATTTAGAACTGTTTTCATGTAGTACACAAAGCTTTTAAGTCTATTATATAGAGAGCAAATGGTTAATACTGTTGATACTGTCTTCGTTTTTCTTCTGAGATAAAATTAGTATTTGTCTTTACTTTTCCCCCTTGTGTTCAATTTTGCAGTTTGCAAAAATATCTGCAGCAACATTTTTTTTACAATGGATATTGCGCAACGCTTTCCCTTTTGTTTATCATGTTCTTCTTAAAGAACAATATGCCATTATGTTGCTTATCTATGCGTTTTCTTCGAAGAAATATTTTACTTCGTCTTAGTTCCATTTTTTAGCGCTGCTCGCAAATAGTACAACATAAAGTCTATGGGGCACGTCATTTCTTTGTGCTTATAAAAGTACAAGCTAGCATTGCGCTCTGTTTGCTAACTTCCAATATTTTGATTGCTTTTGCACTTGAGAGTGTACATAAGAGGTATATTCATTTTTTTCAAATGTTTTTTGTTTACATGCTGTTTTCTTTTGTAAGCTGTAAGCAAATTTTTATGCTTCATTCCTAAAATAGGAAAATAAATATCTCCTGTTCTATACTCTCAATTCAATATGAAAAGTAATAAACTATCACTATAAATCACAGTATTGATTCATAACGATTTAAGTTCTTGAAGCCTTTTAATAGCACAGGGTGGCATAGGTGGAGAGCTAGGATCTTGGGCTGCTAACAAAAGCAATTCATCACAGGCTTGTTCTGTTTTTTGGACGAGTTGGTCTAGGAAATCACGTTTGCTTAAACCAGACTCTATAGGGGGAAGAATGCGGACACGGATTGTTCCAGGGTAGCGGCGAAAATTGTTGCGTGGCCAATATAAACCAGCATTGTGCGCAATAGGAACAACTTGAAGTCCCAATTCACTGTAGAGAGCAACAATCCCTGATTTATAATCTGGTTCTTTACCTGGCTGTCGGCGTGTCCCTTCGGGAAAGATCAAAATTTGACGCCCTTGTTTCGCTTTTTCTTTAGATTTTTGTATGATGGTTTTTAAGGCTTTAATGGGCGTCGTTCGGTTAATTGGGATAATTTGTGTTTTTGCCATGTACCAGCCAAAGAATGGAATCCATGTCAGTTCACGTTTTAGAATGAGAGCGGGATCATCAAAATAGGGGATAAGGCCGAAGGTCTCCCATGCAGATTGATGCTTTGGAGCAATGATATAGGCTCCTTTAGGGAGATTTTCTAATCCTTCAATTTTATAGTTTGTGCCTGCAATGTATTTTTGCAAAAGGAGTGTGATGCGCGCCCATGTTTTGGGGACAATCCACGCTTTTTTGCGTGGCATTAAAAAATAGATGGGAGCATAAAGAATCATTTGTATAAAAGTAGTTATATAAAAAGCAAACGTAAAAAGAAGAGAACGAAAGATGAGCACTACATTTTCCATTTTATATCTACAAGAAAACTGCATATATAACGTATTTTATGTGAGAAAACATCTCTCTTTATGCTTTTTCAAACATCTATTTTTTGAGAATTTAGTTTTCGACATTTAAAAACATAAGGAAAGAGGCTGATGAAATTACAGGTTGAACAAGGTAATCTTTTTATTCCACGGATTTTATCTATTGCCGGAACTGATCCTTCTGGTGGCGCTGGAATGCAAGCGGATCTGAAAGTTTTTTCAGCTATGAAAGCCTATGGCATGAGTGTGGTTACAGCTGTTGTTGCACAAAATACACAAGGCGTACGTGCTTTTCAGGCGTTGGACGCTTCTTTTGTTGCTGATCAAATTGATTCTGTTTTTGAAGATATTCATGTTGATGCCGTTAAAATTGGTATGGTGGCAAATGCTCAGATTGCGCAGATTATAGCAGAGCGTCTTGCTTATCATAAAGCGCGTGTCATTGTTTTTGATCCCGTTATGGTTGCAAAAAGTGGCGATGTCCTTTTAAAGCCTGACACGATTGAAATTATGCGTAATGTTCTTGTGCCGATGTCAACTTTGATCACGCCAAATTTGCCTGAAGCAGCTATGTTGTTGGGATGTGAAGTGCAGTGGTCGTTAAATGCTATGTATCAATATGGTCCACAGCTTTTGGCTCTAGGTTGTAATGCAGTTCTGTTGAAGGGTGGACATTTGAGCACTCTTGCCAGAAAAAGTACAGTGAATCATGATTATTCTAGTCCGGATCTTTACTGTGATTGTGAAGGTTTTGTTATGCTTGAAGCCTCTCGTTTTGCAACTACTCATGATCACGGTACAGGTTGTACTATTTCAGCTGCGATTGCAGCTTTGTTGCCTACGCAGCCTTTGGTTTGTGCAGTTAAACAAGCAAAAGATTATTTGAATGGAGCTTTATCTGCTTCAAGTGCTTTGCAAGTAGGGAAAGGTCGAGGACCACTTCACCATTTTTATGAGTTATGGAAGAATGTATGAAGCAATTGATTATCAAAAAAGAATCTTCACTTTGCGATTTGTTTTGCAGCTATATTCCGTTTGACGAAAATGGAACATCAAAGGTGCACCTTGCACCTTTGATCTGTCGTGATGCCTCCTGAAATCAAAATGCAATGTTTGCATTTTGGGTGGGAGAGAAGAATAGGGACAGCTTGATCCAATTGCATGAGTACAGCAATGGGGTAATGTTTATCCAATTCCTAAAAGAGCAATAGTGCAAACATTGCACAATTGCATACTGAAGAGCAATTCGGTCAACTTGACCCAATTGCTTAAACATTTGTCTCTTTAGTAATGTGCTTATGATACAGAAAAATTATCAGTCAATTTGACTAAAAGAGGTCACTACATCTTATAAATGCTGCTTCTCAAATAATCCGACTTGGGCTCAAGAACTCATCATTTCAAATTGTGATTTTTAGAAGAAAAGAAAAAAGACTCATGAAATGCTCTTTAAATACCCTTTGAAAGGCCTTTGAAGACCCTTTGAGAACCCTTTGAAAAAATGAAAATTCTTTGAAAAAGAGGTATTTTTTACAAAATACGATACAAATTATACAAAATTTTATGGTGCTCATGCACTCATGATCTTACAAATTGTAGGTATCAAATCATGTGATTGTGGCAAGAAGAACTGATCATATCAAATCGTGATTTTTAACAGAAAATAAAGACTCATAAAAAGGGTCTTTAAATGACCTTTTAGAACCCCTTAAAAAACCCTGTGAAAAAAAATAAATTGGTACAAAACCTGGTGTCAAAATATACAAAACCTGCTGGCAATCCACAACAGTGGCAAGCTACACAAGCTAGACCCACATGGAGCGGGCGATGGGATTCGAACCCACGACCCCAACCTTGGCAAGGTTGTGCTCTACCCCTGAGCTACACCCGCTCACCGATTCGAAACGTATCTTGCTTCGGATGCTGCTTGTATGGCGTAGGCTTCTGAGAATTGCAACAAAAAAATAACATTTCAACGTGAATTATTTTTCAATATTAAAAAATGGAAATAAAGATTGATTTTGAAGGTGCTTTTCAATAAATTGTTGTGCGCGATTATTGCAAATTTAGGTGGAGCAACAATGTTTAGAATGATGGGGTTTAAAGTAATAGGTGTGTGTTTTGCTATTGTAGCTACTTTTACCATGAATAGCTTTGCAAAAACAACAGAAAAAGTTAAGGTGGCAATTACACAAATCATGTTGCATCCTGCTGCAGATCAAGTCCGCAAAGGGGTGGAGGATGCGCTGGCGAAAAGCGGTTATAAAGAGAGTGAAAATTTAGAACTCACTTTTTTATCAGCGCAGGGTAATATTTCTACAGCAACACAGATTGCACGTAAATTTGTTGGTGATAAGCCTGATGTGATTGTTGCAATTAGCACGCCTTCAGCACAAACAGTGCTTGCAGCGACAAAAACAATTCCTATTGTTTTTGCTGCAATTTCTGATCCTATCAGAGCAAAAATAGTTTCTTCTCTTACCAAACCTGGTAGCAATGTGACAGGAACTTCTGATCGTATAGATATTGCACAAAGTCTTAGACTTTTAAAGGAAGTGAAACCAAATTTAAAAAAACTTGGTTATCTTTATAATGCCTCTGAAGCCAATTCTGTTTCAACATTGAAAATATTAAAAGATGTAGCAAACGAAGTTGGAATTGAAGTCATTCCTTCATCGGCACCTAAGCCTTCTGATGTTCAGGCGGCAACGCGGGCTTTAATTGGTAAAGTGGATGTCATTTTTGTTCCCGCTGATAATACGGTTCTTTCTGTTTTAGAGGGAGCAGCAAAAGTTACACAGGAAGTAAATATTCCTTTATTTACTGTCGATTCTAATTCTATGGGAAGAGGTCCTTTTATGACGCAGGGCGTAAATTTCTATGATGTAGGGGTTGAAGCTGGGAAATTGGTTGTGCGTATTCTAAAAGGTGAAAAACCTGGCGATATTGATGTTGTACAGGCGGCAAATAATGATGTCCGTATTGATATGACAGCAGCTAAAAAAGCTGGTATTGTTATTCCGCAGACAGTTATTGAACGCGCGACAAAGATTATTCAATAAGCTTCCATAAACATGATGTTGATATGGTAAAAGTACTTAAGTTTTCATGGGGGTGTTCTTTGGATGAATATATTTGCGTTTTCTGGTGCTGTAGAATTAGGTCTTATTTACGCGTTTGTTGCAATTGGAGTTTATCTCTCCTTTCGCGTTTTAGATTTTCCTGATTTAACTGTTGATGGTTCGTTTCTTCTTGGATCATGTGTTTGTGGTGTTTTTATTCTTTTAGGTTTCAATGCATGGGCGGCTATGGCATCCGCTTTTTGCGCAGGTATGATGGCTGGTTTAGTAACGGCTTTGCTGAATTTGCATTTTGGTATTTTAAATCTTTTGGCTTCAATTTTAACAATGTCAGTGCTTTATACAATTAATCTTCGTATTATGGGGATTATGGGGGGATCTAATATTAATTTAGCACTTGCTGATACTGCTTTAACCCCTTTTTATGATATATTCGGCTTGCCTGATATTTTTGTGCGTCCTATTTTTGTTGGTTTTGTATTACTGGTTGTAGCATTTTTGATTTGGCGCTTTTTAGAAAGTGAGATGGGGCTTGCTATGCGCGCAATGGGAGCAAATCCGCGTATGGCTACAGCACAAGGGGTTCATACGTCGGCGTTAATTTATTTTGGCATGGGGCTTTCAAATGCGTGTGTTGCACTTGGAGGTTCTCTTTATATTCAAACCGCGATTGCTACTGATATTACCGGTGGAGCTGGTACGATTGTTTTCGGTTTGGCTGCTGTTATTATTGGTGAAACATTATTTCGTACACGCAATATCTTTTGGATTATTGTCAGCTGTATTGTTGGATCTGTTCTTTACCGTGTGGCAGTGCAGTTCGCATTTGAGGCACAAGGGATTGGTATTGATACATCAACGGATCTTCAGTTGATCACCGCGCTTTTAGTGATTTTAACCCTTGCTGTGTCACGCTATTGGGGGAGGCGTAAACATGATTGAATTCTCTCATGTTGGAGTTACTTTTAAACCACAAACGCCTTTGGAAAAACAGGCCTTAATTGATATTAATCTTAAAATTGATCGGGGTAGTTTTGTTACGATTATTGGTTCAAATGGTGCTGGTAAGTCAACTTTGCTTAGTGTTTTGGCGGGTGCGATTTTTCCTATGACAGGAAAAGTGGTGATTAATGGGCAAAATGTTTCTAGGCAATCGGTAAGTGAACGCGCTGGAAAAGTTGCCTGTGTTTTTCAAGATTCGTTAGTGGGAAGTTGTGGTTCTTTAACAATTGAAGAAAATTTGGCTCTTGCAGCTCTTCGGGGGAGTCGACGTGGTTTGCGTGCTGCTTTAAATTATGAAAAGCGGCAATTTTTTCGTGAGGAAATTGCCAAATTAGGCATTGGTCTTGAGGCGTATATTCACAATCCTATGGACAGTTTATCAGGAGGACAACGTCAAGCGGTTTGTCTTGTTATGGCTACTTTAGCACATGCGGATGTTTTATTGCTTGATGAGCATACTTCAGCATTAGATCCAGGAATGGCTGATTTTATCATGCAATTGACAGAAAAAATTGTTGAAGAGAAAAAATTAACAACTATTATGGTGACGCATTCTATGCGTCAAGCTCTTGATCATGGAGACCGCACACTGATGTTGCATGGGGGGAAAGTGATTTTTGATGTGTGTCAAGAAGAACGTAAAGGGTTGGATGTAAGTGATCTAATAGGTATGTTCCAAAAGGTTCGTGGTGAAGTTCTTGATGATGATGAACTCTTAATGGATTAATGTTTTGGCTCAGAAAAAAGCGCATGAAGTTGATCATTTTTTAACGCACTTTTCGCGTGCTTTTCCTATTGTTCTCATTTATGGGCCTGATCGTGGTCTTGTTTGCGAGCGTGTACAGCGTTTTATTAAGTGCACGAAGATAGATGTAGAAGATCCTTTTTCCACTGTTCGTATTGATGCGGCTGAGATTGATAAAGATCCTGCACGATTGGGGGATGAAGCGCGAACTTTGTCGCTTTTTGGTGGTGATCGTTTGATATGGGTGTCTAACGGCGCCAATCAAAAAAACTTCCTTACAGCTTTGAAGCTTTTAATTAAAGAACCACCAGAAAAAAGCTTTATTCTCATTGAGGCAGGAGATTTGAAAAAAGGAACAGGGTTGCGCAATATTATTGAGCCGGCATTGATAGCGATGGCTTTACCCTGTTTTGCGGACGATATCCGTGCTCTTGATACATTAATTGATGAAGTCTTAGGCCATTTTAAAATGACTCTTTCTTTGGATGCGCGCAAGTGGTTGCTCCACCATTTGGGAGGAGATCATCTTGTTTCACGTAGTGAATTGGAAAAACTCTGTCTTTACGCCTTGGAGAAAACACATATTGCTCTTGAAGACGTGAAAGCTGTGGTAAGTGATGTGAGTGCACTTTCTCAAGATGAGGTGATTGACGCTATTTTACTGGGAGATGTGCGAAGCTTTGAAGCGCATTTTAACCGATATACAAGTATGCCAAGTGCACTTTTTTTTATTTTGAGTACTGCACAAAGGCATTTTCAGCAATTACAGCTTTTGCGTTATCAAGTAGATGTTGAAGGTAAAAGCGCTTTTACAGTGATTTCTCAAGCACAGCCGCCAATTTTTTTTCAGCGGAAAAAAAACGTTGAACGTGCCTTGAGTTATTGGGGAGGAAAACAAATTTCTTATGCGATGGAACGAATCCAGCATGCTGTTTTAGACAGCCGTAAAAATCCGCTTTTGAGCGAGGCTATCATTCGTCAGACCTTGTTAGGGCTGGCAATTTTTGCACGACGTCGAATGGCGGCTTAAAATATTAAGTTGTACTTGTGTAGGCTTATTTGAAGATCTTAAAAGTTTTATGAAATAAATTTTCCTCCTATGATTGTTTGTTTTTCGTGTTCCGCGCATTTGATAAAAGACTAACATCATTTTTATCAATCACTCTGTATAATAAAAAGAATTTTAAAGGTGTTATTATTATCAAACTTTCTTTTTTGATGGAGCGAGTTTGCATCATATTTGCTTGATTTATGATATCGGGTGAGTGAAGGAATTTTATAGAATTACAGCATCTTTTCTTTACATTTTTTAGCAGAATTTTAAATATTTGAAAAAGCTATGTTGATTGTTTCCGCTTTAGTTTTATGCGATGTAGCCCAAGAACTTTGAAAAATATTGATATTTTCTTATTCTTTGAGGAGCTTATTGGGGAATAAAACTTGTGATATTTTATGCAGAGTGCTTATCATTATTGATCAAAAATTTATGAAGCATTTCGTGTTTTGTGCGGCGGTGAATGTTTGTAAGCAATGAATTGACAAATTTTAGAGCTTAAAGTTACGTTTTTTCTTACAAATAGGGGCATTTTCCAAATAAAAATGATCTGTGGACAGTCAGCGCAGATGATTAATGGATGGCGCATGATTTAATGATTCATTTTCTTTTGTCTGTTGTGGTTTTTTAAATGTTTGATACACAACTCTTGAACAAATATACTAGCACATTTTGTGCTTTGTTGTCGTTTTAAAAGAGTTTTTAAAGGTGAAAGATGCTCCATATTCAGTTTGAAAAAATAGCACTCATTGGGATCGGTCTTATTGGCTCTTCTTTAGCAAGAGTGATTAAAAAGAAAAATCTCGCGGCTCAAATTTCTATTGCAACGCGTCGGAAAGAAACATTGAAAAGGGCGCGTGAATTGGAACTTGGGGATTTTTATACAACGAATAATGCAGAAGCTGTTGAAGGAGCGGATTTAGTTATTGTTTCTGTTCCTGTTGGAGCGAGTGCGGAGATAGCAAAAACTATTCGTGACCATTTAAAACCGGGGGCGATTGTGAGTGATGTTGGATCTACAAAAGCGTTGGTGATTGCAGAAATGGCACCTTTATTACCAAAAACGGTTCATTTTATTCCAGGACATCCAATTGCTGGAACGGAATATTCTGGGCCAGATGCTGGTTTTGCTGATTTGTTTATAAATCGTTGGTGCATTTTAACACCTTTTGCTGAAAGTGATACTGTGGCTATAGCGCAATTGACAGCATTTTGGGAAGCTTGTGGCGCG
This sequence comes from Bartonella sp. B39, assembly GCF_053795145.1. NCBI lineage: Bacteria > Pseudomonadati > Pseudomonadota > Alphaproteobacteria > Hyphomicrobiales > Bartonellaceae > Bartonella > Bartonella sp. B39. The sequence continues at coordinate 1,788,753 of NZ_CP200036.1, read as the reverse complement.
CGTGTCGAAAAGATGGATCCTAAGCACCATGATCTTGTTTTGGCTATTGTTTCGCATTTGCCCCATTTGATTGCTTATAATACTGTTGGGACGGCCAGCGATTTAGAAAAGGTGACGAATTCGGAAGTGATTGCTTATTCCGCTTCAGGTTTTCGTGACTTTACCCGTTTGGCATCTTCTGATCCTATTATGTGGCGAGATATTTGTTTGCATAATAAGGATGCCATCTTAGAAATGTTGAGCCGTTTTAGTGAAGGGCTTGCTTCTTTAGAACAAGCAATTCGTGTGGGGGATGGTGATACACTGTTTAATTTTTTTATGCGTACGCGTGCTGTGCGCCGCAATATTATTGCTGCGGGACAAGAAATTGATGCCCCTGATTTTGGGCGTCATAGTGTTTCTAAAGAGGGTATGTAAAAACAAGGTTTTTTGTTAAACTTCGCTGGCTGTTTTAGAAATCCATAAGAAATTTTCTCTCTTTTTATTTTAAGTCGTGGATTGCTATGAAGAAGATAGGCAGTTGTCCGGATATAGATGACTACGGTTTAAAAGTTTTAATGGGTACAAGATTATCATTTGTAGCTCTATATGGTATATAACGTACAAAAGAGCTCGTATCTCTTATAGGAGAGACTAAAAAAATAAGCAGTTGTAGATATTTGTGTAATGCATTGCTTTCTTGTTTTCATGTAAGGGTTGTTTCTGGGTAGTCTTGTGTGGTGCATTTGTGCTTAGATTGCTCGCCGGTCGTGGTTGGCGTAATCTGAGATCAAAAAAATCATTTGGTGTATATCTAAGCTTGCAATAAAAATTGTAGGTCGCCTTGTGTCAGTTTATGTAGGCGCGTGTATCCTATTTTATCAACAATATCGACGGTTAATAGGTAAAGATCTTCATCGTCTTTGGCTCTTGATGAGCACAATTTGTTGATTCATTCTTTTCAATCTTGGTACAGAGTTGGGCTTGACCGTGTTGATCATTACCCTTTATATAAAAATATTTGCTTTTAGAGTCTTGATGGTTTTTATAAAGCTTCGATAAACTAAGGAAGAGTGTTACCAGAAAGTATTAAGATTTGTTGAGAAATATCTTTTGGTATAGCTATCGTATTCTTGTTGATGCAGTAAGCCATTATTGGCGCGATAATGGAAGTGCTTTTGCGAGTCATGTCGCGCTGTCAGGACTTTTAGCGTTTTTCCCTTTTTTTATTTTTGGGACATCTCTTGCTAGTTTTGTTGGTGCTTTTACGTATACGCCGCAAAAAATTAAAGCGCTTGTGCAGTTATTGCCAGATGTCATTGCAGAGCCTTTATCTAAGGAAATTATCAACGTTTTAACCATTCAGCGAGGGGGAGTGTTGACCATTTCTGTCATTGGAGCAGCCTATTTTGCCTCTAATGGAATAGAAGCTTTGCGTACGGCCTTAAATAACGCTTATCGTGTTGTTGATCGGCGTAGTTTATTGTTTTGTCGTTTTCAAAGTTTGTTTTTTGTGGTCATTGGAGCTATTGGTCTTGTTGTAATCAGCTTTTTGCTGGTTTTGACACCTTTGCTAATAAAAATTACACAACATCATTCTTTTTTCATTACCGAATATATTGCTATCATTCGCCTATGGCGCTACATAATCGCAGCAGTTGTTTTATTTGTAAGTCTTTTAGTTGTTCATAAATGGCTACCAGCAGAGCGACGAAAATTTGCAGATATTTTACCAGGAATTGTGGTGACAATGTCGGTGTGGTTTATGGCTTCCATTGCTTTTGCGCAATATTTAACAATGTTTGATTATATTTCTACCTATGCGGGGTTAGCATCTATTATGGTTGCCATTATTTTTCTTTACATCTTAAGCGCAATTTTTATTTTGGGAGGCGAAATAAACGCAGCGATAATGTTTTATCGCAATCATTTGCAACATTCAGATGAATGAGAGAATGTGTTGTTGAAGCAAAATTAAGGTGCGAATATATAAACAAAACTTGCTATCACTTTGTTGGTTGATGCGCGTTCTGTAAAGCCTGAAATTTATCGTGTTATGAGTCGTTATCAACTTAAAACATTTGTCATGGCAAACCATTTTTTGTTTCTCTCAGATGAAGAGCTTCTTGAAAGAGTGATTGTTGCTGAAAATTTTGATTGTGTAGATAATTGGATTGTAGAGCATGTGCATGAGGCTAGTATCGTTATTACCAGTGATATCCCTTTAGCAGCACGGGTTGTGCGTGCGGGTGGGGTTTGTCTTTCGCCAACGGGGCGTATTTTTGATGCAAGTTCAGTCGGTCACGTTTTAGCGATGTGCAATTTGATGGAAGATTTGCGAGGACAGGGCAAAGTAACAGCTGACCCTCGCCCTTTTTGCCGCGAAGATTGTTTTGCTTTTTTATCAGCACTGGATTTAGATATACAATGTTTAAAAAGATGCGGTTATTAAGTTATTGTGCTTCTTTTATGACAGTTTTTATAAAAGCTTTGGCATCATCATTGGCCCATGGTGCTGCACCATTGAATGAAGCAATGAGATGACCATTTTTATCAATCAGAAATGTGATGGGCAGTCCTAAAGCGATCCCTTGTTTTCTGAGGCTGTTGAAAATATTCATTGTTTCATCGCGGTAGTAAAATAAGTTATCAGCATGAGCATCATGTAAAAATTGCTGAATTTTTTCAGGAGAAGCAGTTTTATCAATATTTATAGCCATGACATCGAAGTTTTTTCCACCCATTTCACGTTTTAATTGCGCCAGTTCTGGCATTTCTGCACGGCATGGTTTGCACCACATGGCCCACAGATTTATAAGCATTGGTTTTCCAGTAAATTCAGCGAGTTTACGGTCTTTTTCTTGAATATCTTTAAAAGAAAGTTGCTTCATGTCATAGGGAATATCAGCGAATCGCATATGGGTAAAAAAGCCTTTTGCTGCTTTTCGGATTGCCATCATTTTTTCCACTTGTGTTTTGTCGGTATTTGTTTCTCGTGCGTTTGCTGCTGAAATGAAATTGAAAAAGAAAGACTCTCTCTTGTTGTTATGGTTTATTGTTGCGTATAAACTCAAGGCAATGATAAAAGATGTGAAGAAGAATAAGCTCTTTTTATTGCTATTTTTTCGGCTGATAAAGATTTGAAGAAACATAATTTTTGTCCTTTTAATAGGTGTTTTTAGGGTATGGCAGATGAGAAACTAAAGAACCAAATGTGGGGTGGCCGGTTTACCGCAGGATCTGCTGCAATCATGGAAGAAATTAATACCTCAATTGATTTTGATCAGAAACTTTATCGGCAAGATATTGAAGGTTCGCTTTCTCATGTGGCAATGTTAGCGCAAACAAAGATCATTTCACAATCGGATTATGAAAAAATTGTTTATGGTTTAAAGCTTATTCGTAAAGAAATTGAAGAGGGCACATTTATTTTTTCACGAAAGCTTGAAGATATTCATATGAATATTGAAGCGCGGTTGAGAGAATTGATTGGTTCTGTAGCAGGACGTTTGCATACGGCTCGTTCACGCAATGATCAAGTTGCTGTTGATTTTCGTTTGTGGGTGCGTGAAGCAACGCAGAAAATAGCGCAGGCTTTAAAAGAATTGATAGAGCAATTGCTTATTCGAGCAGAACAACACTTTGATACCTTTATGCCAGGCTTTACGCATTTGCAATCGGCACAACCCGTAACATTTGGCCATCATATGATGGCCTATGTTGAAATGTTTGGTCGAGATTTATCCCGGATGCGTGATGCGATTGAGCGTATGAATGAATCACCTTTAGGTGCTGCAGCTTTAGCTGGTACAAGCTTTCCAATTGATCGTTTTATGACGGCAAAAGCACTAGGTTTTCGTGAGCCGACACGCAATTCGATTGATAGTGTTTCGGATCGTGATTTTGCGTTGGAATTTTTGAGCGCAGGTGCTCTTTGTGCAGTGCATCTTTCGCGTTTAGCGGAAGAAATTGTTCTTTGGTCAAGTGCACAATTTCACTTTATTCGTTTATCGGATGCTTTTTCAACTGGTTCATCTATTATGCCACAAAAGAGAAATCCTGATGCTGCGGAACTTGTGCGTGCTAAAGTAGGACGACTGAATGGCGCATTGATGGGTTTGTTAACGGTGATGAAAGGATTGCCCCTTGCCTATTCTAAGGATATGCAAGAAGACAAGGAATATGTGTTTGATGGAGCTTTGAGTTTAGAATTATCGCTGGCAGCAATGACAGGGATTATTAGTGATTTGCAAGTCAATAAAGAAGCTATGAAACAAGCCGCTGATTCTGGCTATGCAACCGCGACCGATTTTGCCGATTGGCTTGTGCGTGAATTAGGGCTTCCTTTTCGTGAAGCACACCATATTACAGGGCGTGCTGTGGCATTAGCAGAAAAAAAACGATGCGGTTTGAATGAGTTATCATTGGTTGAGCTTCAAACGATATGTCCAGATATCAATGCAGCACTTTTTGATGTTTTGACGGTTGAAAAATCAGTCAAAAGCCGCAAAAGTTTTGGGGGAACTGCGCCTTCAGAAGTGCTCCACCAAATTGCTTATTGGAAAAAACGTCTTATAACCGCCTGAGTGATTTTATTTTAAACGCAAGAATAAAGAAGAGATATTAGTAGGAAAGAAAAGGGCGTATGAAGATCATTTTAAAGAGTTTAACAATTGTCCTTTTGGGGAGCGTTATTATGGTTGGATGTGGGCGTAAGGGGACATTAGAATTGTCTCCTCCGGCATTGGTGAATTCTTCACAAGGAACATTTGTTCCTCAAGGTAAAACAGATGAACCTTTTATTCTTGATCGGTTAATACAATAGGGATTTTTATGCGTTTTTTTTCTTATCATCAGGGTGTGCTCCACGCTGAAAGTCTTTCGCTTTTGGAACTTGTGCAGGAAATTGGAACACCTTTTTACTGTTATTCAGCTAGCGCAATCCTTGCACGTTTTAAAGACTATCAAAATGCATTTCAAGAGATGCCAAGTTTGATTGCTTATGCGGTTAAAGCGAATTCTAACCAAGCGGTGTTACAACTTTTAGCAAACAATGGTGCGGGAGCTGATGTGGTCTCAGAAGGGGAATTACGGCGCGTACTTGCTGTTGGTATTCCTGCGCAGCGTATTATTTATTCTGGTGTTGGTAAAACAGTGAGAGAAATAGATTTTGCTCTTGCAAAGGATATTTATTGTTTTAACGTTGAATCAGAGCCAGAACTTGAACAATTATCGGCACGGGCTGTTGCGCTTTCAAAAACAGCTCGTATTTCTTTGCGCATTAATCCTGATGTTGATGCTAAGACTCACAAGAAAATTACAACAGGAAAATCCGAGAATAAATTTGGTATTCCGCTATCGTTGGCGGGTGATGCCTATAAAAAAGCAGCCCAATTGCCCGGTCTTCATGTGTGTGGTGTTGATCTCCATATTGGTAGTCAAATTTGTGATTTAAAGCCGTTTGAAGATGCATTTATTATTGCTGCAGATTTTGTGCGTCAATTATGGAATAACGGTTATGCGATAACCCATGTTGATATTGGAGGCGGGCTCGGTATTTCTTACGGTCATGAGCAATATCCAGTACCCTCTCCTTTTGAGTATGCAGCGTTGGTAAAGAAACATATTGCGCCTTTAGGGATCAATATTATCTTAGAGCCTGGGCGTAGTATTGTTGGTGAAGCTGGTGTTTTGATGACATCGGTTGTGTATTTAAAACATGCGGGAGGGCGGAATTTTGTTATTGTTGATGCGGCAATGAATGATTTTATGCGTCCGACGCTTTATGATGCGTGGCAAAATGTGATACCAGTGAAAAAAACATCAGGAGATGCCCTGATGATTAGTGCTGATATTGTTGGTCCTGTTTGTGAGACTGGTGATTATTTAGGTTTGGAACGCTCTTTACCGGTGTTGAAAACAGGTGATGCTTTGGCAATAACAGGAGCGGGAGCCTATGGTGCGGTAATGGCAAGCACCTATAATAGCCGGCTTTTGGTGCCAGAAGTTCTTGTTCAGGATACACGTTTTGCGATTATTCGTCCACGTCTTGATTATGCGCAATTGATAGACTGCGATCATATTCCAGATTGGATTAAGCCTGAATAGAATTGAGCATTGTTAAATATTTTTGGTCTTATTTTTACTAAACTATGATGAAACAATTTATTTTCTGGAAATTGTTTTTTGTAGAACTTCCTTATACTGTTATAGAATACTTTATTTCAATATGCTGATAGAAGGTATATTTATGCATATTAAAAATACAATGTCATTTCTACCTGATTTCAGTTTTCTTTTGTATCAACCAAGTGTAAAAGTATAAAGTCAAATGGGATATTCAGGGTAGAACTTACCCATAAGGACTATGAGGTGAATCACATAGCTGATCAGCAAGTGGAGCTTATCTCAAGAAAAACCAATCTGATTACAGATTGGTGGTGGTTAAGAATCTTAATCCTTTAGGGTGAAGAGAAAATCAGGGTCTCAATTCACCGTTGTAAAAGGGGACAAGTGCTTGTCTATAATAAATGAAAACATCAAAAGTTTTGCAAGAATAAAGCTTTTGTGTGTGCGCATTTTTATGTGGTTTATCCTCTCATTTGAGCGGATATGGCTACGGTTATTGCCGTTTTTTTTGATTCTCAGTCTCTTTTGTTCCCTTAGTTGGTTGGGTATTTTTGGAATTCTAGGTTATTGGCCACATTTGCTCTTACTTGGGCTTATGCTTTTTTCTGCTGCGGGGAGTTTATTTTTTCTTATTTATTTTCGGTTTCCCACAACTAGAGAAGTTAATCAACGCCTTGAAAGAGTAAACGGCCTTAAAAATCAACCTTTAAGCGTACAAACAGATCGTTTATGTATCGAAAATGACGAAGATTTTAGTGCACTTGTTTGGCGTGAACATCAACGTCGCATGGCAAAACAATTATACCATTTAAAAACCGGATTTGCCTATCCTAATAGTGCAGCTTACGATCCTTTGGCTCTGAGAACTTTATGTGTTCTCCTTTTTGTGTGTGCTTTTGGTTTTTCTTTTGGCTCGCTAGGGGGGCGTTTGACAGATGCGTTCGATTTACGTCCTATGATCGATGAGACATCGATGCGGATTGATGCTTGGGTAACACCCCCTGCTTATACCGGTGTTGCACCTCTTTATTTAACAAAAGGTGAGAAAACACGGCTTGCAGTTCCTGAAGGGAGTGATGTGGTTGTACGTGTTGTAAATGGTGCCGGCATTACAGTAAAAGCGAACTCTGAAGAGGATGCACAAGAAATTTCGTTTGCCAAGAAAAGCGAAAAGGTGGCTCTAAATGATCCAATCGTTCATTTTGAAACACGCTTAGAATGTTCAATAGATTTAGTAGTGTCATCGCGTCATAAGAAACAGCAATGGCATTTGCAAATGATTAAAGATCGACACCCAACAATTCGTTGGCTGGAAAAACCAGGGCGGATTTTGACTGGTTCATTAGAGCTACAGTATGAGCTGGATGATGATTATGGAGTGACAAAGGCTTTTGTTGAAATAGAACCTTTTTTAAATCAGCCTAAAGCTGCTGCTTCTCTTTATAAGGCACCTGAAATAATGCTTCTTATACCACGGGGTGGAAGGGGCAAAATGCGGACGGTACAAGATGTATCAGCTCATCCATGGGCTGGTTCGGACGTCAAAATTACTTTGGTGGCAGAAGATGGTGCGGGGCAGAAAGGGCGGAGTAAAACTTTTGTTATGACACTACCACAGCGCGTCTTTTCGAATCCTGTTGCGCGTGCAGTGAGTGAGTTGCGTCGTATGTTGGCCCTTAATTCTTTAGCGCGAGAGCGTGTGCTTGATATGCTTTCTGCTTTGCTTGTGCGTCCAAAAGAGGGGCTACAGAATTTTACACATTTTCTTGTTCTCCAGAGTGCATGGACAAGGCTTTCTATGGCAGAAACGGAAGATGATTTGCGCGCAGTTGTCGATTATTTATGGCAGATTGCTTTAGGAATTGAAGGTAATCAGCTTGAGTCCGTCGAGAAAAATCTAAAACAAGCACAGGCTGCTTTGCGTGATGCACTTCGTTACGGCGCTCCAGCTGCAGAAATTGAGCGGCTTATGGCAGATTTACGTCAAGCTATGGATGATTATATTCATGCTTTAGCTGAAAGTGCACAAGATAAGAGCAATCCACATAAGAGTAATCTTAGCCGTCCTAATCTTTCAGAAGATACATTGCAGAAAAAACTGAATTTAATTGAGGAAATGGCTAAGATGGGCTCCTCTTTAGCAGCGGAACAGCTGTTGGCTGAACTTGAGCAAACTCTTGATCATTTGCAAGTTCAAAAAGGCAGTCATGGTGGGGAGCAGGATCAGAGCCAATCCGCACAAATGAAAGAAAAAATGGATAATCTTGGAGACTTGATACGCCGTCAGCAAGAAATTCTCAATGAAACACACCAATTAGAAAAACAACAAAAACGTGGAGAAAATGTACCAGAAAAACAAAGAAAATCTTTAAAAAAACGTCAGGCCGATTTGCAGTCTGAATTGTCAATATTAGAAAAGGAATTATCAGCACAAGGGTTTGGATCGAGTGACGCATTCAAAAAAGCAGAAGAGAAAATGAATTCTGCAGAAGATGCTCTTGATCAGGGAAATCATCAAACATCCATACAAAATCAGTCAGATGCTTTAGAATCTTTGAGGCAAGGCGCACAAAATGTTTTAGAAAAAATGCGCGAAATGCTTAAAGAAACTGGTGGCCGTCAAAATGCTGTTCGTAGTCCTGAAGATCCACTAGGGCGTTCACTTTCTTCAAAAACAGATCAAGAAGGGCAAGAAGGTGCAGCAATACCGCAAGAAAGTGATCAAATGCGTGCGCGACAGATTTTAGACGAAATTCGCAAACGCCTTGGTAAGGAGCATATTCCAGAAGTAGAAAAAAACTATCTTGAAAGGTTGCTTCGTTTTAATTAATCATTTCTTCTTTTAACGGATGTCAAAAAGAGCGCATTGGAAATTTTTTAGAGTGTGAAGTTCAAAAATAAAGGGCGTGATTAAAACGCTTGTCGTGAAGTAATCATAAAAAATGTTCTGTACAGTTTTTTGTTATTTGGAATTCAAAATATGAAATATTAAAGTTTTTGCCATTGCGGAGAAAAGGCAGAAGTCCATATAAGTGGGATATATGAAGCCTGTTAGGTTTGAAGTTTTTTCTACACGGTATGTTGAGTTGGATATAGTCACATTAAGAGATTTTTACGATTCTGCACTTGGACTGCGTGTGCAGGGGACGTTGTGTGAGCAATTAAATTTATGGTGGCCAGATCTTGCTGATAAACGAGTTATGGGTTTAGGGTATGCAGTTCCTTACCTTTCTGCGTTGTGTATGCGTGCACAACAGTGTTTTGCTTTTATGCCAGCTGCTCAGGGTGCTTTACCTTGGCCCTGTGCTGATAAGGTTGCTACAGCACTTGTTTTTGAAGAAGATCTACCGCTTCCTGATGCTTCTATGGATTGTATTTTATTGGTACATGCACTTGAATATACAGAAAATGCATTCGAAACGCTGAATGAAATATGGCGTGTTTTGGCTCCTAATGGCAGCTTGATTGTTATTGTTCCTCATCGCCCTGGCTTTTGGGCACGCAATGCTTGCACTCCCTTTGGTTATGGTGAACCTTATAGTCGGCAACAAATTGCTCGTTTGTTTGAAAAAACAAATTTTATTTCTGGACCAGCGCAAGAAATTGTACATTATATGCCTTCTTCAGGATATGCTTCTCGGTTATTCTCATTTTTTTATGAGCCATTTTGGCGCTATCTTTTGCCTTATTTTGGTGGACTTTTAATGTGTCAGGCGCAGAAATGTATTTATCAAGGTTTGCCTGTACAGCGCCGTCAATCACGGCGTATTTTTATTCCTGCATTATCTCCTCAAGCCTATGAGAATTCTTCCCACCTTGTTTTTGAGCCTATCTCACGACAATGTTCGTGAAGGATATAACGCAAAATCCATTTTGCGTTATCATTTTCACTTATGCAAGGTACAAGCAGGTACTCTCATCCTCTTTGCTAGATTAATGTCGCAATTGTTCTTACATTGAGATAGTTCATGAGAAGTATATCGAGCCTAGTCTCAAATGGTTTTTATCGATATGCTAATCCCATTTGTGATACGCAAAAAAAGAGTTTTGGTTTATTCATCATAAGGCGAATTTGCAATGAGAAACCCTATTTTATTTGGGACTCTCATTCAAGTTGTGAAACGATAAGTTACATTTATAAATCGATATATTATATCTGTTTATCTTATTATATTTCAGAAAAAATTAAGAGCATCAAAATCGTTTTTGAAGCGGTAACTTTGGATAAAATTTAAAAATTAAGGCGATATCCATTTTGATCGGTAACAAGAATTTGTGCGTTGGAAGGATCCTTTTCGATTTTTTGCCGCAAACGATAGATATGAGTTTCTAAGGTATGAGTGACAACATTTGCGTTGTAACCCCAAATTTGTTCTAACAGTGTTTCACGGCTTACGGTTTTATTATTTGTAGAATAAAGGTACTTAAGAATTGCTGCCTCTTTTTCTGTGAGGTGCATTTTGTTGTCGTGTTGATCAATGAGAAGTCTTTGTTTAGGTTGAAAAGTATAGGGACCAATTAAAAAAAACGCGTCTTCATTTTGTTCGTATTGGCGCAATTGGGCGCGGATTCGCGCTAACAATACAGCAAAACGAAAGGGTTTTTTGACATAATCATTGGCACCTGTTTCAAGATCTAAAATGGTATCGCAATTTGTATCATGATTTGTGATCATGATAATGGGAGCACGAAATCCTTGGGTGCGTAATTTTTTAACAGCTTGAAGGCCATCAAGATCAGGGAGTTCAATACCAAAAATGGCTAGATCAACGTTTTTCTCTTTGGCCATTGCGATTCCTGCTTCAGCTGTTTTCGCTAGGAAAACTTTAAACTCTTTATGCATTTGCAATTGTTCTACCAAAATGGGACGCAGGTCATCATCGTTTTCAACGATTAAAAGCGTGTATCTGGTCATTTTTTTTCCTTATAAGGTATGTTGATGTCCTGACTAACTGAAAGTAGTTTCACGAAAATGGAGTTTCATGCAAGGAGAATTAAAAAAAGAAATCCCATAAAAAATAAACTTTTGTTGCTTTTATGGTTGTATGCTGACAAGTGGGTAATTGTACGCAAGTTTTTTATGCACAGGGTAGAATCGTTTCTTGTGATCTAAGGCATTTCAGTATTTTTGCTTTTAATCATGAAAGTTATAGTGCGATGCTTTTGGCATATATGCATTTTGGGGAGGATTTCATGGTAATCTCTATTATTTCTTCATTTTGTTTTGCCTTTTCACTGTATTTGAGTGCACAATGGTTGGTGTGATGCGTGTGGTGGTGCTAATTATAATCGTTTAGTACGCCTTCCTTACTTCCGTAGTTCTGAAAAGATACATCGTGAAGATAGTCTTTATGCTATCGTTTTGGTGTTGGACTAAGATAGTACAGAATGAAAAAGGGCAAGAGGGAGTGCCATTTTTATGTATTTAATGCGAGAATATAATCTGGCAGAAGGATGCATCGCGCTCCCTCGTCAGTAGATATGGAGCGTCTCTTGCCACACATTAACCGACGGACAAAAATTATTGTTTTAAGGTGAAAGTAGTTCTCTCTTAAAAAACAATTCTCGTTTCCTCTAATTCCATTTCATGACGGTGTTCGCGAAGAGTGTAATGGAAAATTTATTGAGTACAATCATCTTTACTTATACAATGTATAAGCTGGTGTCATCATTCTATTTGCTGGTTTTTAACGCTGCCTACACTGTTCTTGCATTGAGATAGTTCATGAAAAATATAGTGAGATCTTTGATCTAAATGGTCATTTACGTATCAATTCTACTTGTAGCGGAAAGCAAGCGATAGTTATTGATTGATCATAAGATGGGTTGGGAACAAGAGACCTTATTCTATTGGGAGGTTATCATTCAAGTTGCAAAACCATAAATTATCATTGTAAATCAATTTATTGTTTTAAGATTGCCCATCAAACAGACTTCTTTCCATTCATCTTCTGTCACAGGTTGTACTGATAAGCGAGAGGCATTGACTAGCACCATATTTTTCAGTTTTGGATTTGCTTTAATCTGTTTTAATGAAACAGGTGTTGGCATATCACAGAGTGCACGGATATCTACACATTCCCAACGTGGATCAAAGGTGGTAGAATCAGGATGTGCTTCAGCACAGATCTCTACAATGCCTACGATTTCTAATCCTGTATTTGAATGATAAAAAAAACCTTTATCACCATATTTCATGGCGCGCATATTGTTACGAGCTTGATAATTGCGTACACCATCCCATTGTTCACCATCAACACCTTTTTGCTTTTGCATGTCCCATGACCATTTATGGGGTTCAGATTTAAAAAGCCAATAAGCCATATGCTCTCCTTTTTATAAACATCTATATAACACCATAAAGCATGATTTTTAAAATGGGGTAAAGAGTACGCATTACCAATTTGGTTCCTTTTTAAGGAGAATCAAATTGTGGCAGAAAAATAAGCTATATTTTTTCGTATGATGTATAGAGATACTGTGCTTTTTACTCCCTTGCAGGAGAAAAAATGTGCGCGTGGAGCGAAAAATAGACTTAAAGTTAATCAGCTCAGCATATGGAAGTTTAGTTATTTTTTTGGGTTTAGTCTAGAAGGGCTAGTCAATATGATTGCATTGAGTTGAAATGATTGCGTTGCGTTTAAAAAATGAAACGGGAAAATTGGTTCCTAAAAGCTTAAATACTATAATGATCATGGTAACAGGTGAAACATTAATGATGATGGTTTATATTGTGCTTCGTGAATGATATAAACACCAATCTATTTCTATGCTTTTGTCCCACGACGTCCTGTTCCGATTAAAGGAATGGCTTTTTCATCTAATGGCCAGCGCGAACGAGGAGCAATGTCAAGAGAACTTGTTTCTCCTCGAGCAAGCCGCTCAGCTCCAGCAAAAGCAATCATTGCAGCATTGTCTGTGCACAAAGAAAGAGGGGGAGCTATAAATTCAAAACCGTGTTGATGAGCAAGTTCTTGCAACGTAGATCGAATGGCTTGGTTAGCAGCTACTCCGCCTGCGACAACTAAAGCAGGTGGACGACATCCTTGATAATGTGAGAGAGGATATTGGTGGATAAAGTGTTGTAGAGCTAAGTTAACACGATCACAAACTGTGTCGGTAACGGCTGCTTGAAAGCTTGCCGCAATGTCAGAGACATCGCTTTCTGTAAGAGGTGCCATGGCTGTTGCGGCTTGTCGAACGGCAGTTTTGAGACCGGAAAAAGAAAAATCTAACCGTTTTTCACCTTTTAAAGGTCGTGGAAGAGGAATACGATTTTTATCACCCAATAAAGCTGCTTTTTCAAGAGCTGGGCCGCCAGGATAAGGAAGGCCTAAGAGTTTTGCTGTTTTATCAAAAGCTTCTCCCAAGGCATCATCAATAGTGGTTCCTAAACGTTGGTAATTGCCTATGCCATGAACAAGGATTGTTTGTGTATGACCACCTGATACCAAAAGCAATAAATAAGGAAAATGGATATTATGCGTTAGAACGGCTGTTAAAGCATGCCCTTCCAGATGATTTACGGCAATAAAAGGTTTTCCAGTGGCAAGAGAAAGTGCTTTTGCAGTCATAACGCCTACTAAAAGCCCTCCTATCAAACCAGGACCACTTGTGGCTGCAATGGCATCAATGTCTTTCAGTTGTGTGTTTGCTTTTGTCAGTGCTTTTAAAATTAAATCATCAAGAATTTCAACATGGGCACGGGCAGCAATTTCAGGAACAACACCGCCGTAAGGCGCATGATGGTCAATTTGGCTCCAAACAATATTGGAAAGAATTCTACTGTTTCTTTCATTGTTGTGTTCAATAACAGCAGCGGCAGTTTCATCGCAACTTGTTTCTATTCCTAACAGGCGCATTTTAGACAAAACCTTATGTTTAAGCTTCTTTCATGGGTGGGTACCACAGACAGGCAAAGAAGCAAAGAACTTCTCTTAAAATTGATCTCTCGGTGAGAAAAATAATTTTAGCTTTTTCTTTGCTCTAATTGCTTTGTTGATCAGAAATTAAGGTATATTTTTCAGCATAAAATGATAGTGTGTTTTTAAAAATGTTGTTTATAAAAGTATATCTCTGTAGGTGTCTCTATAGGGATTAATAGGGATAGATTGTAGAGAGTTTTGACGAAGAAATACTCTTGATAGAAAGAGTGTAAAATGAAATATGTTTTTTGAGAAATGCTTAATTTTTAAAGCTTTTTTCATTTTGTTATTATATTCTTTAAAAAAGTACGAAAAAAGTGGCTAAGATGGCAGATTCTTCAAAACCTAAAATTAAATCGCATTACACTCGTGTTAGTCGTAAGAAATCCGTGATTGAACATGAAGGTGTGAGCCATGATTCAGAGCAAAAAGTACAAAACTCTGTAGAATTGAACGCGATAGAAAAACAGAGTGAGCAAAATACGCAGAATAAGCGTCCGTCTGGTGTATCTTGGTTTTTTTTGCCAATCTCAGGAATTATTGGTGGTCTCATTGTTTTGGGTTTTGCGATGGCGCTACAGTGGGCGGGTCTTCTTCCTTCTTTTTCGGTGGATAATCGTGTTGGTGGAGAAAAAGCTTTACAGATTGCGGAAATGGCAAAAAGTCAAAGTGAAGAAACAATGCGGCAATTGGGGCGTGTACTTCAAGAAATTGATGCACTGAAAGCAGAGTTTTCTTCTTTTTCATCACAAAAACTTGGCACCTTTCAAGGTGAGGAAATTTCACAAGAAGAAAGTAGAAAAGCCGTTGCAGCTTTAGAAGAAAAAGTAAGTGGTCTTGAAGAGTATGTGTTAAACTTAGTAAGCGTATCAAAAGATATAAAAACAGCTTTGTCTGTTGGAGAGAGTAATGCAAATAATCTTACTGCTTTAAAGCAACAGTTAGAGAATATGCAGGAAGAAATTGTTGCTAAAAATAATGAGAAAGAAAAAATAAATACTGCATTGTTTATTGCAATCAGTTCGCTAAAAAATGCCATAGATCGTGGCGGATCTTATATAAATGAATTGAGAATATTACAGCAATTATCGCCTTCGATTGAGGGACTTGATCTGTTACAAAAAACAGCTACAACAGGTTTTCCACGTTCGGCTCAACTTTCAGCTGATTTTGCGCGTGTTGCGGATGCTATCGTTAGTACGCAAAATAGTGTTGCGTCAGATGCCAGTTTTTTTGAAAAAATTTGGGCATGGATAAAAGGTTTGGTTGTATCACGGCCGATCGGAAATGTTGAAGGAACAACGCTGGGAGCAATTGTGGCGCGGATGGAAATTGCTATTCAAACGGGTGATTACGATAAGGCTTTGAGTGAATGGCAAACATTGCCTCAAAATGCAAAAGATGTTTCGGAAGACTTTGTTCATCAGCTTGAAAGATACATTGCTGTTCATCAGCTGCTCCAAAAGTTGTTGCTGTCTGCGCAACAAGGATCTGTTAAAGCAACAAAGATGTAAATAGGCTCAAGATGATACGTGTTTTGATTTATACTTTTGTTGTATGTGTGTTTGGTCTAATTTTTGGATGGGTTGCTAATCACAATGATGTTTTTGTCATAACGTTTTTGCAGTTTCGGTTTTCCGTTTCATTGTTGACACTCTTAAGCGCGCTCATTTTGTTTCTTGGAGTTTTAGTGCTTCTGTGGTGGCTTTTGTCTATCCTTTTTTCCATCCCTAGGGCTTTCTCCAATTATTTTCATAAACGCAATAAAAAGCGGGGTTATGAAGCTCTTTCAAAAGGCATTCTTGCTGTTTTTGCTGGTGATGGTGTTGCCGCGCAAAAAATGGTGGCACGTGTTGTAAAATATCTTCCAAGTTATCAGGAGCCATTGGTTAGACTTTTACAAGCTCAAACTTTGTCTTTGCAAAATGATACTGTTCGCGCCATTGATCTTTATGAGAAGATGAGAAAGGAAGAACCGACAAAATTGGCTGGACTTTATGGCTTGTTTCGTGAAGCTATGAAAACAAATGCTTATGAAGCAGCGCAACAATATGCAGAAGAAGCATTAGCTTTGTCACCAGCACTTTTGTGGGCTAATCAAGCAGTGCTTGATCAGTTGAGTGCTGAGGGTAAATGGGATAAAGCACTTGATATTTTTGAGCGGGCACAAAAAGCTCTGCCTCGTTCTAATCGTTCGACTGTCGAGCGTAATCACATACAGGCTTTGCTGTTAAGTGGACAGGCACTTAATCTGTTTAACACACATCCTTCCGATGCGCGTGCAGCTATTTTGAAAGCACATAAATTAGCACATGATTTTGTGCCTATAACGGTTATTGCTGCTGATATTCTTTATAAACTAAATGAAACACGCAAAGCTGATAAAATGATTATTGCTGCTTGGCAGAAAGATCCCCATCCTGATTTGGGAGCACTTTATCTTGAAAGAGAAGAGGGAGCCGTTGGGCGGTTAAAAAAAGCTAAAACACTGGCTTCTTATAATAAAGACACATTTGAATCGGCGTTCCTAATTGCTAAAGCTGCGCTAGATGCTGGTGAAAGGAAGTTAGCAAGAGAACAGGCACAAAAAGCACTCCGGTATCATCCACGGGAAAGTGTTTATTTGTTGCTAGCAGATATTGAAGAAGCAGAAGGAAATAATCAAGGGGCGGTGCGGCAATGGCTTTCTTTGGCATTGCGTGCTGAACGTGATCCCGTATGGATGTGTGATGGGGCCATCTTTTCTTCTTGGTCAGTGGTTTCTCCAATAAGTGGACGTTTGGGATGTTTCGAATGGAAAGCGCCTCCCAGTATGCCTCCTCTCACATTAGAGGTTGACAGTATTGCACTGAAAAAAGAGGATAAAGAAGATAAAAAAGGTATCGTAGAAAAAACTGCTTTTGTTGAAGATAAGTTGCTTGAAGAGGTATCATCTTTAGGAGATGGCTTTTTGCATCATGTTCAAATAGAGGAACAAGATATAAAGAAAAAAGATGCTGAGCTACTAAGCCAAACACACTTAAATGTTGATGATCCAGGGATTAAAACAGAAGAGGATGATGCGTCTTTATCGAAAAAGAAATTTCGGTTATTTTAAAAAGAAGAACTATAGTGAAGAGTGTTGATCGAAATTATTCTTGTTTTTAAAAAATTAGATTTAGCTTGATTGTAGGGATGATTGGTTACAAATGTTTTTAATACAAAGCTGTCGTGGTAAAAAGCAAAAAAACAGCAAACCAAGAATAGCAGTCGTTGTTCATCGCCGATCTACATATACTGGTCGTTTGGGAAAATTTTTGCAACAAAATGGTTTTGTTCTTGATATTTATCGTCCTATTTTGGGGCAGAAGCTTCCCCATACATTAAAGCATTATGCTGGCGTTGTTATTTTAGGGGGGCCGATGAGTGTGAATGACAATGAAGCCTATATCGGTGAAGAAATTAATTGGATTTCTCTGTCATTGGAAGAGAATAAGCCTTTTTTAGGCATTTGTCTTGGAGCACAAATGTTAGCGCGAAATCTAGGGGGGCGTGTTGGTACAAGAAGCGATGGGATTGTTGAAGTTGGCTGGTACCCTTTGGAAGCAACTTCGCAAGGCAAGGAATTGATGAATTGGCCAGAAATGGTCTACCATTTTCATGATGAAGGGATTTATGACTTACCTAAAGAGGCTATGCTTTTGGCAACAGGTCATACATATCCTACACAAGCTTTTCGTTATGGAGACAATGCATGGGGTTTGCAATTTCATGCCGAATTCACACGTGCTATGATGCGACGTTTGATGATTCGTTCAGCACACAAATTGACTGAAAAAGGTGCTCAGCCAGCTTCTGCACATTTGAAAGGTCGTTTAATTTATGATCAGGCTTTAAGTCAATGGTTTGAAAATGCATTACGACAGATTTTTTGTGTGCCCGTCATACACGCGTGAGAGTCAAGAATTTTAATCATCATCATGAAATAAGGAAAGTTTTCATTTTGTCTATATTTGCTCAATTGACATCCCTGTGGAAAAACCTCTCTGTGCGCTATCTTATTTGGGGGTTATTTTTTCTTGTTATGATACTCGTTTATAGTTCACTCTGGTTTTTTTTTCACGTAAAGTAGAGGACCGTGTTTCTGATTTATTCGTAAAGGCATCTGCCCGTGATATGACAGTTGTATGCGAGCATCTTAGCAAGAATGGTTATCCGTTACGTATCGGTGTTGCTTGTGATCAATTCCAGTTTACTTGGCCATTGCACGGACTTTCTTTGTCAACGGGGCATTTAACAATTAGTGCACCAATTTATGCACCCCATTTTGTAGAATTTAATATTCGTTCTCCTGCATCAATTGTTTTTTCTGAAAAAACACCTATCATGTCGCACTGGCGTAATCTGGTGATTGAAACAGAACTCTATTGGAAAACTGGTAAGACATTTAAACTGATAGCTGAAGGGCTTGAGGTTTCCACTGTTGCTTCATCCCTTGAAGACCAGAAGTTTCTGGAAAAATTTGAATCACAAACGAAAAACAAAGAAGCAATACAAGAAAATGTTGAAAATCAAGCATCTTTGAAAGATGCTCTGGGTGTAATTGTACCTTCGTTAGATCAAGAGAACGTGCCCCAAAAAATAACGGCAGAGTTTTTGCGACTTGATCTTAAACACGAAAAAAATCACTTATCAGGACATCTTACTTTCGATGATTTTGATTCTTCCATGTTTTTTGCACCTTACTTTATTGATATTCCAAAAATTGATGGCAATTTAAAGTGGATTTTCAATGATGTGTCTCATTTGTTTGAAAATGGAAAAAGCAATTGGAGAAAGCGTTTGTATGGGAAAAGTGGTGTTTTAAAGCGTGGTGAATTGATTTTTCATACAGGTGGCGTATTGCGTGTCAGTGGACCTTTTTCCTTTGATGATGAAGGGTATTTGACAGCAAAATTTGATCTTGTCTTTGTGAAGTATATGGAGCTTCTTACCACTATGCAACGCTTGTTTCCTGAGCAGGCTAATAATCTGCAAGCTTTATTTTTTGTTTTGGGTGCTATGCCTAAAAGTCTAGATGGCTACCCCACTCTGCCATTGCGGGTTACCAATGGATGGGCAAAATTAGGTTTTTTAAAACTTGGCCGTCTCGCACCGCTTTAAGTCTAAGATGTATTTTGGAGTTGTGCAATCAACTCTTCTGGAAAGGTAGTGAGATTTTTTTGTTTTAGGCACTATGCTTAAAAATACAGATGGCTTCACCGCTCTTCCTTCGCTGATTACTCATGGGTAGGAAAAACGGAGTTTTTTACTTAGCCATTTTGCACTGCTTTAAATCTGAAAGGTCTGTTTTAAAGTTGTGCAATCATACCTGCTGCGAAGGTAAAGCGAGAAATATTGAGATCATTTTCAATGAGAGCACCAATGCGGCTTGTTACATTATGAATTTGATCTTCTTTTGTTTTACTCCAAGTTGCAAAGGGATCCTCTTTTGCTCCGTAGTTTTTCAGGATTTTCAGAACAATTTTGCGTAAACTTTCAGCAATATTTTCTTTAGCTTGGCTTAAGGCCATACTATCATAATAATCAAGTACAGGAATTGTTCGGCTTGCTTCATTAATGCGATTTATACGAATGATTTGCGCGAGTGAGAAATAGATCTCTGCGGTTTTAATAAGGTCGCTGTTGCTTTGTTTTGCAATTAAAGAAATGTCACAAATTATTGGAGCAGCCTCTAAGAGAGCTAATTGTTTTGCTAAAATTTTTGGTGCGCCTTCTTCGCTATAATGTATTGTTTTTTCTTTAATTTTTTGATTGATATCGTTATCATTGGAATATGACAGCAGTTCTTCGATAACAGTACGGGCTTGCTTTATTGTTTTCACAAGTTCTTCTAATGGAATCGAGAGATCCATATTACGCAAACCCCAATTTGTTGTTTCAAAAAGCATTGGCATAATGGCTGCGTAAAATTTGTTTTGGACAAGACCTGGTATTTTATTATCAAGATTATCAATTTGATCAGACAATTGAGGTATTTCAAAACCATCACACAATGCGATGAAAACACGAATGATATTTTCAACCTTTTGTTCAGTCGCATCTTGTAGTCGACTAACAAAAGTAGGACCCCCACGATTCACAATATCATTGGCAATGAGGGTTGCAATGATATTACGACGCAATTGGTGGTTAATGATGTCTTTCCCAAAGCTTGTCTGAATTTGAGTTGGAAAATAGTGCAACAAAATTTCATCAAAATAACGCTCATCAATAATAGTGCTATGGGCAATTTCTTCTTTTAGGGTTAATTTAGCATATGCTAAAATAACAGCGAGTTCTGGACGTATGAGTCCTTGGCCTTTTGTTATTCTTTGCCGCAAAATTTGTTCATCAGGGAGAATTTCAACTCTGCGATCTAGAAGTTTCTTCTGTTCCAAATCATGCATAAAGCGGATTTGATAAGGCAAATCCGCAATACTTTGGCTTTCAGCCAATGAAAGAGCAAGGGTTTGTAAATAATTGTTGCGCAAAACTAAACGCTCAACTTGTGGAGTCATTTCTTTCAAGAGTTTATTGCGTGCTTCACGGGTCAGTGTTTTTACACGAAGAGCTGATGCTAGAACAATTTTGATATTGACCTCAACATCAGAACAATTCACTCCTGCGGAGTTATCAATAGCGTCCGTATTACAGCGCCCACCGTTTAAGACATATTCAATCCGACCACGTTGCGTAACACCAAGATTAGCTCCTTCACCAATAACTTTTGCACGAACTTTTTCACCAGTAATGCGAAGTGCATCATTAGCACGGTCTCCTACTTGAGCATCGGTTTCTTTGGTGGAACGGATATAAGTTCCAATGCCGCCAAACCATAAAAGATCAACAGGTGCTTTGAGAAGTGCAGAGATAATTTCAAAGGGTGTTCCTGTTTGTTTTTCAAAACCAATGGCTTGTGCCGCTTCAGGTGAAAGCGTAATGGTTTTCATTGTACGTGAGAAGATACCACCACCCTTTGATAATTTTGTTTGGTCGTAATCCTGCCAACTTGAACGAGGGAGTTGAAAGAGGCGCATACGTTCTGCATAGCTTTCAGCTATGTTTGGGTTTGGGTCGATAAAGATATCACGGTGGTCAAAGGCGGCAATAAGTTTTGTTTGTTTGGAAAGAAGCATTCCATTACCAAAGACGTCACCAGACATATCACCAACACCGATACAGGTGAAAGGGGTTGTTTGAATATCGTGATTGAAAGATTCTCGAAAGTGTCTTTTGACTGCTTCCCATGCACCTTTGGCGGTAATTCCAATGGCTTTGTGGTCATAGCCTGCTGATCCTCCAGAGGCAAAAGCATCATCAAGCCAAAAGTGGTTTTCTTGGCTGATGCTGTTTGCTGTATCAGAAAAGGTTGCTGTGCCTTTGTCTGCTGCAACAACAAAATAAGGGTCAGGGTCATCATGGCAGATGATGTTATGCGGAGCACTTATTTTATCGTTGATCAGATTATCAGTAATGGAAAGTAAAGCTGTGATAAAGTCAATATAGGCTTGTCGTGCGGCTTCTATGATTACGGCACGGTCATTGGTTTGGGGAAGGCGATGAGGATAAAATCCACCTTTTGCGCCGACAGGGACGATAACCGCGTTTTTAACCTGTTGGGCCTTAACTAAGCTAAGCACTTCAGTGCGATAATCCAATGCGCGGTCAGACCAACGGATTCCACCACGTGCAATAGGACCAAAGCGCAAATGAACCCCTTCAACTTCTGGTCCATAAACAAAAATTTCTCGATAAGGGCGCGGTTCGGGTAAACCTTCAATTTGGCGTGGATCTAACTTGGTTGCTAAAATACGTCGCGGGCTACCATTGATTAGAGGAGTAAAGGCATTGGTTCGTAAACTCGCATCAATAAGATTACGATAACGCCGTAAGATGAGATCATCATCTAAACTTGATACTTTCTGCAATTTTTCTTCAATGCGTCTTTGAATGATCTGTTGATTTTTTCTCCGTTCTTTTTCTGTATGGCTTTGATGAAATTTCAAATGAAACAAAGCATAAAGATCTTGGGTAATATCAGGATAGGCGTTTAAAGTTTGGGCAACGCGTTCTTGTGAATATGGAATTCCAGTTTGTTGGAGATAGCGTCCATAGTGGCGTAAAATAACAATTTCACGCCAATTAAGTTCAGCTGTTTGAGTTAAGGCATTAAAGGCATCATTATCAGCATCTTGGGACCAAATTGCTTCAAATGTTTCGGCATGCTTTTGACCATTTTTGTCGAAATCAATACAGAGTTGGAAGGCACTTTCTAGTTGCATGTCATGAAGATATACAGAGTGTCCGTTGCCATCTGGTAATTCAAGAGTTTGCTCAGCAATGACCCGAAATCCCATATTTTCAAGCAGTGGTACGCGCTTGGAAAGGGCTAGTGCTTCATGATGGTGAAAGAGACGGAGAGAAATGTTTCGTTTTTCTTTGTTGTGTGTGTGATAAAAAGTAACGAAAAGAGTTTTTTTATCATTAAGACTTAGAATATGGCCTGCATCTTCAATTGCATCTTTCGCTGAGAATAAGTCGCGATAGCTATTGGGAAATTGGCCAGCCAAACGCATTTGTTGGTCTGTTGCTTTGCAGTTAAGAGCTATGGTTTGGATACTGTCTTCCCAACTTTGTACTATGGAACGAACATTTTGTTCCAACGTGGTGCGCTCAACAACAGGAGCGCCATCACTCCCTTTGCGATGGATGATATAATGAACGCGGATGAGTGTGCTTTCTAAAAATAACGGATAGGACTCAAAAAAATCACCTTTGTAGAGTTCGACAAAATGCTCACCAATTTTTTCGCGGATATTGCTGCTATATTGGTCACGAGGTACATAAACAAGGATAGAAACAAAGCGTCCAAAAGAATCAATATGAGCGAGTACCCGTAGACGTGGACGTTCATCTAATTGCATGATAAGTTTGGCATTTTCTGTCAATGTATCAACGTCAGAGCGAAACATTTCATCTCTAGGGTATGTTTCTAAAACACTGACGAGTGCTTTTCCAGAATAGTCAGCGCGATTGTATCCAAGACGTTGAATAATGGTTTTGGCTTTTTCTTTTAAGAATGGGATTTGTGAGATAGAGCGCGTATAAGCTGAGGAAGTAAACAATCCTACAATGCGTAATTCTCCACACAGCTTGCCTTCTTTATCAAAGATTTTAAGACCAATATAATCGAGCCAAACAGGACGATGAATTTTTGAACGGCTATTGGCTTTCGTCACAATCAGTAGGTTATCGCTTTCCATAAAGGATAAAATTTCTTGGGGAGGTTCTTTCACGCGTGCATCGCCAATAATGCGAATAGAGGCATCGGTGAGAATACCCAATTCAATGTCGCTGGTTGTAAAGGCTTTGGTAGGCTCTTGGTTTTTGGTGAAGTTATAAGTGCGCATGCCAAGGAAGATGAAATTATTATCCATCAACCAGTTAAAAAATTCAACAGCTTTTTCGCCTTCTTGTTTGTAGTGTGCGGGAAGATTTGTTTGATAGGCGTGGATATGCTTTTCGATTTCTTTAAGCATAGGTTTCCAGTCTTGTACAGCAACATTGACCTGTTCAAGGACTAAGGCGATTTCACCTTTGAGCTTTTTTATTTGTTGTTCGTTTAATGGTTCGATGTGAATTTGCATCAAGCTAATGCGTTGTCCGGAGGAACAATCAAGGATGGGATGCGCAATCAAATAAATATGATTTTTGTGCTGGTTAAAGATATTTAAAATAGAATCAAGAAGGAAAGGCTTGTTATCGTTGACAAGCGTGATAACGGTTATAGGTTTGTTGTTGCGGGTCAAATTTTGTTCAAAACAGATGGTACTTTTTCCCGCTTGATGGAGATTGAAGGCGTTAACAGCGGTGGTTGCTGCTTTTTGGAGTTCCGTGTTCTCGTAACAGGCGATATCTTCTTTATCGGTATGAGCAAAAAGGATTTGTTCTATATTGCTTTTTATTTCTGATGCTTTTTGTTTTAACACAATAACCTTCCCTTTTTTGCTCTTAGGGGTCTTTTCTTCAGTGAAGCAGACCACTCTATCATTTCTCGCAGTGTAACATCTTCTTGCTAACGAGAATAGCCTCTTTATTTGGTTATGATAAAACTGTTTCTTCTGTTTTACAGTAATTATTTACCATTCTAAGGAGATATTTTATGTCGATGAAAGGACATTTAAAGTCGTTAAAAAAGATAAAACTTGGTATTCAATAAGAACTATCGGGTCAGGAAATGATTAAACTTATTTCACAAAAATTAACCGTCCATATTAGTGGACGGTTACAATTAGAAAAAAATAAAACACACCCCATGGACATGGGGTTAACAGGATAAACATTGAGGCAACAATGTCTAAAAACAGAGAACTGCAAAAATCAAAAAAGCGTATTAAATATGCAATACTCACATCTTAACACATCACTTGGTATAGAAACAATGCCTGAATTTATATCTAGTAACCCTGTTAATGCTAAGAATGTACGGAGAATTAGCAGGGAATTGAAAAAACGGCAAGAGAAAAAATGATTTAATCAAAAAAAGAGAATTTTGCGATAAAAACACATAAATATAATGAAACTATTCCGAATAAAGCATTTCATTTTAAAGCATATCCACAAACAAAAAAACAACTTATTCATTATAATAAATATCTAAATAAATTAAAAATAAATATCATAAAAGATAATGAAGCAGGGAAGGTCTTTTTATCTAAAAAATTCTTTAAGATAAAAAATGAAGTTGTCTCGGATATGTTAAAAAGATACTTTTTAATATTTTTGTGTTAGTAGCTTATTCTTAAAAGTATACAAATGGAAAGTAAATAAGGAATGACGCATTTGCCAGAAAGACTTTTAAACGGTTACCGGTCTTTTATAAAACATTACTTTTCATATAGAACAGCACATTATAAAAAATTGGCCCTTGAAGGGCAAAAACCTGAAATTTTAATAATCGCTTGTTGTGATTCGCGGGCAGTGCCAGAAACAATTTTTAATGCTAAACCAGGCGAAATTTTTGTATTGCGCAATGTGGCAAATTTGGTTCCTCCTTTTTCTCCTGATAGACAATATCATGCTACATCAGCAGCTCTTGAATACGCAGTACAATTGCTTGAGGTTAAGCATATTGTCGTTTTAGGTCATGCGTATTGTGGAGGAGTGAATACCGCCCTTAAGGAGACGTGTAGGTCTTTAACATCAGATGATTTTATTGGTCAATGGATAAATCTTTTGGTACCAGCAGCAAAAAAAATAGTTAGCAATAAAGCGTTGACTGTCCAGGAGCAGCAAACCACATTAGAGCAACTTTCTATTTGTCATTCGCTGAAAAATTTAGAGACATTTCCCTGGATAAAGGTGCGCAAAGATCAGGGTATTTTGACGCTGCACGGGGCTTGGTTTGATATTTCAAGTGGTGAATTGTGGACTATCGAACAGGAAACAGGTCATTTTATACGTGTTGAGGTTGGGAGTTTTGAGGCGTAAAATTTGCTATATTTTTTCTTCGTGTGAAAGGTTTTGTATGATAAATCTTGACAAAGGGGGGGTTTTATTGTTTGAAAGGGAAAGCTTTCAGTGACAAAATTAACTTGGAGCCACCGACTGAGGCCCCGTTTTAAGGGTATAAAGAGATCTCAGAGGTCAACATCCGACGGCGCGATGCGTTCTCGGATGCCATTTTGGTTTGTTTATTATGCAGCAATGAGGTAGATGATGTTTGAATCCTTACAAGAACGGCTTGGCTCCATACTGTCTCATTTGACAGGGCGTGGTGCTTTGTCGGATCAGGATGTGGTAGAGGCGCTACGCGAAATTCGTCGTGCTTTGTTAGAGGCCGATGTTGCACTTGATGTCGCGCGTTCTTTTACCGATAGGGTTCGTGAAAAAGCTGTTGGGGCCGCAATTGTTAAATCAATTAAACCTGGACAGATGGTTGTTAAGATTGTTCATGACGAACTGGTTCATGTTCTTGGTGATGAAGGTGCTCTAAGTGATTTAAACGCACCAGCGCCCGTTGTTATGATGATGATTGGTTTGCAGGGTTCTGGAAAAACAACCACAACAGCAAAGCTTGCAAAACGGTTCACTGACAAACATAATAAAAAAGTTCTCATGGCGTCACTAGATACACGCCGTCCTGCTGCACAGGAACAACTACGCCAATTAGGAGAACAGGCACAACTTGCGAGTTTACCTATTATTGCCGGCCAGTCTCCCGTTGATATCGCAACACGTGCGGTACAAGCAGCCAAACTAGGTGGTTATGATGTGCTGATTCTTGATACGGCAGGACGTAACCATATCGATGAAGCTTTAATGCTTGAGTTGGCTGAGATTAAAGCTTGTTCCTTTCCTCATGAAGTTATGCTGGTTGCTGATAGTCTTACCGGTCAAGATGCTGTTCATCTCGCCCGTTCTTTTGATGAGCGTGTGGGAATTACAGGAATTATTTTAACGCGGATGGATAGTGATGGGCGCGGTGGTGCTGCTCTCTCAATGCGAGCCGTTACGGGAAAGCCGATTAAAGCAATCGGGACCGGTGAAAAAATAGATGCTTTAGAAGAGTTTCATCCCAGTCGTATTGCTGATCGTATTCTCGGAATGGGCGATATTGTTTCTTTGGTGGAAAAAGCTGCTGAAACAATGGATCATGAAAAAGCAGCTGCTTTTGCAAAAAAAATGCAAGCTGGAAAATTTGATCTCAATGACTTGGCAGAACAATTGCAGAAAATGAAAAAACTTGGGGGAATGAGTGGTTTAATGGGAATGCTACCGGGTTTTAGTAAGGTAAAAGATCAAATTGCTGCCGCGGGACTTGATGACCGTTTGTTTAATCGTCAATTGGCTATTATTTCGTCAATGACGCCTCTTGAGCGTGCTAATCCTGAAATTTTGAAACATAGCCGTAAACAACGGATTGCTAAGGGCTCTGGTACGAGTGCTGCTGATATTAATAAGCTCTTGAAAATGCATCGCCAAATGGCTGATATGGTGAAAGCAATGGGAGGTAAAGGAAAAGGCGGTTTGATGGGAAAAATGTTGGGAGGACTTGGCGCCAAAATGGGGTTTGGTGGTATGGGAGAAGTTGGCGGAGATTCTGCAACACTTCCCGATTTATCAGGGTTTGATCCAAAGCAGCTCTCAACACTTCAAAAGCAGATTGAGAGTGGTAATGGAGGGAAGGTCTTACCTGGTCTCCCAAGCCGTGGGCTTACATTTCCTGGTCTTTCCAATGGCATTGCCGATAGGGGAAATTTTCCTCAGCGTCCCCAAAAAAAATAAGGTACAAAGAGGAAAGGAAGTGTGATGCAGGAAAAAATATTGGATGAATTAGCGCGTTTACGGACGTCCATTGATAATTTTGATGCAATCTTGATTCATGTTTTGGCAGAACGTTTTCGTTGTACGGATTCTGTTGGACGCTTAAAGGCACGTTATGATTTGCCTACAGTAGATCCTGTGCGTGAGCAACATCAGGTGACACGTTTGCGGCAATTGGCTATAGAAAGTTATCTTGATCCCGATTTTGCAGAAAGATTTTTAAAATTTATCATTAAAGAAGTTGTACATAACCATGAAGTTATTGCTAAAGAGCAAAAAACGAAACAAGTAATTTTGAACGAAAGCCAGAGTTGATTATAGGAGATAAAATATGGCGTTAAAAATTCGTTTGTCCCGTGGAGGTTCAAAAAAGCGGCCTTATTATCATATTGTTGTTGCGGATGTTCGTAGTCCGCGCGATGGTCGGTTTCTTGAACGTGTTGGTGCGTGGGATCCAATGTTGCCTAAAGATGGACTGCGTGTAAAACTTGATGAAGAACGTATACAGTATTGGCTTGGTCAAGGAGCACAGCCAACAGATCGTGTTTTACGGTTTTTGGATGCTGCTGGCTTAAAAAAGCGCCCAGTTCGCAATAATCCACAAAAAGGTGAGCCTGGCAAAAAAGCGCAAGAGCGCATAGCTGCTGCAAAACAAGCTGCTGAAGAAGCAGCTGCTTCAGCAGCAGAGGCATGATTATTCTGAAAACACAATTAAGCGTATTTTGAGGTTTTTATAGAAAATACAGCCACTTTCCATTTTTATCGATAAAAATGAATCCTCTTGAAAAGATGGTTGGTTTTTAAAAGAATTGACGTGAGACTTTCAAAAGTCAATGGCGCGGCCTTTAATTTCCCAATCTCCATAGCGTGACGGGTCTTTGCCGCCGCGTCCTCCATTTTCTAAAGGTTTGTCTTCATTTTTTTCATGTTTACGCCTTTCTTCAGCTTCATGGAGGGCGCGTTGTGCTGCGGGAGAGAGGGATTGCAGTTTATCAACCGTTGCTTTTTGTTTGCTTATTTTCTCGTCTTTTTTATTCATTTTATACTTATCCCATTGAAGAAACAGAAAGAAAACCCCATCATATAGTATTGATTGATTTTTATCATGGAGTTTTTTGAGTAATGAACATAATGCGTACGGCTATGCTTTTGGCTTTTATGACCGCTATTTTTATGGGAGTTGGTTTTCTGATTGGAGGGGGCAGTGGTATGATCATTGCGCTTTTGATAGCAAGCGGTTTAAATTTTTTTTCTTATTGGAATTCGGATAAAATTGTTTTACGCATGTACGGTGCGCGTGAAGTTGATCACAATTCATCACCCGTTTATTATCAGATTGTAAGCGATTTAGCTCGAAAAGCTTCTCTTCCTCAACCAAAAGTTTACGTTATTGAGAGTGCACAGCCAAATGCTTTTGCTACGGGACGTAATCCTCAGAATGCAGCTGTTGCTGCAAGTACCGGATTGTTAGAGCAGTTGAGTGCAGAGGAAATTGCAGGCGTTATGGCACATGAGTTAGCACATATTGAGCATCGTGATACTTTAACAATGACTCTGACAGCAACAATTGCCGGAGCGATTTCGATGCTTGGCAATTTTGCTTTTTTTATGGGGGGGCAGCGTAATTCTTCACAACATTCTCATGGCGCTGGGGCAATTGGGAGTATCATTGCTGTGCTTGTAGCACCTTTTGCAGCGATGCTGGTGCAAATGGCTATTAGTCGTACGCGTGAGTATGCTGCTGATCGGCGGGGAGCTGAAATATGTGGTAATCCTTTATGTTTGGCTTCAGCTTTGCGTAAAATTGCAGGCGGTGGACGCGTGCAATACAATGAAGAAGCAGAGCATAATCCAGCGACAGCACATATGTTTATTATCAATCCGTTGAGTGGTGAGGGAGCTGATAGCCTTTTTTCTACGCATCCAGCGACCGCAAATCGTATCGCCGCTCTTTGTCGCCAAGCAGAAGAAATGAATGAATTAAGGGGCAAAAGCATGGGGTGGAGTGAAGAAGACAGTTTTCATGGAAAAAGCAGGGGCTTAGATTATGGAGATATAAACCGTAGTGCTCAATCTAGTGTATCAGGTAATCAGGAAAATAGTGCTTTTCAGCGCGCTACAAAACGCCCTTCTTGGCTTCGTTATGAAGGTTCAAAAAAATCTCAATCGTAGAGCTCTTAAGGGAATAAAGACATAAAGGTGTTGTATTGAAACGCATGAAAGCGGGGCGTATGTCCGAAAAGCATGTTCCGGGATTAGGTGTTCGGCAGGTGTGTGTTCGTCTTTTAGGAGCGGTTCTTGATAGACAGGTGTCTCTGTCTGGTTTGACCGATAATGAGTATGGGCATACACAGTATTTAGAGCTTTCTCATCGGGATCGTTTGTTGTGTAGAGCCATTTTGGGAGCAGCATTACGCCATCGGGGGCAGATTTCAGCTGCTTTATCGCACTTTTTATCACGACCGTTGCCTTCACAAGCATTTTCACTTCAGCATCTTTTGCATGTCAGTGTGGCACAAATTCTTTATCTTGATATTCCCGATCATGCTGCGATCGATTTAGCAGTGCGTGTGGCTAAAATTGATCCCCGTCTTCGCCGATTTTCAGGGGTAGTGAATGCTCTTTTACGCAATGTTGCACGTGAGGCGGGTGTGTTACGTCAGCAAGCGCCTGTCATTGAAGGGGTTCCAGCGTGGTTTGGACAGCTGTTGGTGTCAACTTATGGAGCAGAAAATGCTGATCAGATTTTGGCAATTCAAAGTGTTGAGCCCCCTCTCGATTTAACTGTGAAATCTGATAGTGTTGGATGGGCTAAACGTCTTGGAGGTGTTGTTTTGCCCAATGATTCCGTTCGGCTGAGCAATTTAGATTGTGCTGTTTCTGATTTACCAGGGTATGCAGACGGGGCTTGGTGGGTTCAAGATTTTGCAGCGGCATTGCCTGCTTGTTTACTTGGGAGTATTCGGGGTAAACGGGTTGCTGATCTTTGCGCGAGCCCTGGGGGGAAAACGGCGCAACTTGCTTTGCAAGGAGCTGATGTGACAGCCGTTGATATGTCCGCTAATCGGTTAAAACGTTTAAAAGAAAATATGAAGCGGCTTCATTTTTCAGTCAATACGTGGCAGGGGGATGTGAGAAATTTTCATCCCGCTCAGCTTTTTGATGCTGTTCTTCTTGATGCTCCTTGTTCTTCTACAGGAACGATACGTCGTCATCCAGATGTCTTATGGACGAAATCGATGGACGATGTCGTCAAACTTGCTGCGTTGCAATATGATTTGCTTTTGGCGGCAATTGCTTTGGTTAAAAAAGATGGGCGCATTGTTTTTTCTAATTGTTCGTTGGCAAGAGAAGAAGGTGAAGATCTTGTTGAAAAAATTTTATCGGCGCGTGGTGACATTGTTTTAGAGCCTATTTGTAAAGAGGAGATGGGAGAACTGGCGCATTTGCTTTCTTCTGCGGGGATTTTGCGCACAACGCCTGCTGATTTTTGTCATAAAAATTTTAATGCTGAGAAAAAAATGTTGTTAGGAATGGATGGTTTTTTTGCAGCGCGTTTCCGAAAAGTGGCTTAATTAACGGTTCATTTACTAAAATGGCTGAAATTGTACACGATTCGGTACGTGCGGAGATGAGATTGTGGCAGTTGCGGTAAAAGGTTCTCAGGTAAAGGCGTCGGACTTCGTGTATATGATACACCAATTTATGCGGCGTTTATCAGTTGGCCCCCTGTTTCGTTGGCGATTTTCGGGGTTTCGTCCTCATAAAATTTTAGCGCACCCCATCGATTTGCACTTAGCTGATCCGATGATGGCGCATGAATTTTACTACGGTCGTTTTGCTTTTGCTGGCCATATTGTTCATTCTGGTGCTGTTTCACCTTTTTCGTTAGTTTCACCAACGCCAGAATGGGAAGCAGCCTTGCATGATTTTCATTGGTTGCGACATATGACGGTAGCGAAGAGTGATTTAGCTGTAGCACATGCACGTTCTCTCTTAGAAGATTGGCTTGATCATGGTGGTAAGAAAGTAAAAGGGCTGCCTTGGAGTGGGCCGGTTGTAGCACGGCGTTTGATTTCGTGGATTTGTCATTCGAAAATTTTGTTGGAGGGGGCAAGTGAGCGGTTTGAAAAGCGTTTTTTGCGTGCGCTTGGTTTTCAATTTCGTTATTTACGCATAGTGATTTGCGGCATGGAACACGATGATCAGCGTTTACACGCAGCAGTGGCGTTGACATTTGCATCTCTCGCTTTGCCTGTTTCTGCGGCAATGAAGAAAAAGGCGCAAACCACTCTTGCAGAGGAGCTTTCGCGTCAGATTTTGGTCGATGGTGGACATATTTCGCGTAGTCCTCTCATTTTGCTCAATTTATTATCAGATTTACTGTCGTTACGTCATCTTTTTATGCATAGCAATGAAACAGCGCCGCGTATTCTTATTGATTCTGTTGAACGTATGTTGCCTGCTTTGCGATTTTTCATCCATGAAGATCAAACATTGGCTCATTTTAATGGGGTTGGGCCTCTTGTTTCTGAACGTTTATCGGCAGTCTTAGATCGTGATGAAACGGTGGGGCATCCTTTTAGTTATGCACGTTATTCAGGGTTTCAGCGTTTACAAGCCAATCGAACGACAGTTCTTGCAGATACAGGCTCTTTTCCACCACGTTTTGCTGCGGAGCATGCTTGTTCGGGATGTTTATCTTTTGAAATGTCTTCTCAAGGGAGCCGCTTTATTATAAATACGGGTGTTAATTCTTATGGGAGTGCGGAGTATCGACATTTCGGACGTGTCACTGCAGCACATTCAACAGCGACGGTTAATGATTGTTCGGTAGGTGTTTTTCGTAAAAAAAATAGCCGTGGGGCTCCCTTTTTACTTGAGGGAGCAACGGATGTTAAAGTGCAGCGTATAGAGGATTCAGAGAAGACTGGTTTTATTGCCAGCCATAATGGTTATGTGCGACCTTTTAATCTTGTTCACGAACGCGGTCTTATTTTAGCAGCAAATGGTGCAATGATTGAAGGTTTTGATCGTTTTTTTATGCCAAACAAAGGTCAATCAAAGAGATATAAGGCAGGGCAAAATGAACAGAATAATGTTGCTGTTCGGTTTCATCTTCATCCGCAAGTTGAAGTTAATTATGATGGCGATGGTGTGCGTTTAGCCGCTAGAGATGGTCAAGAATGGTATTTTATATCACCTGATGCTGATATTTTTCTTGAAGATTCAATTGATTTTACTGGATTAAAAGGTCCGCAACGCACACAACAGATTGTTTTGTATTTTCGCCCTGCATTTCAAGAAAAGGTTCGTTGGCGCTTTATGCGTCATCAATTGGAGCAATGATGCACTCTTTCATGATATTGATAAAGTGAGAGTTATTCTTTGTGTGTTAAAAGAAAAGCATTCTACCCTTTCGGTATATTTTGATAAAAGCGTGTGATATAAACACATAAGTGTATTTTTCTCGGTTTATTTTTAGGGTTCCTGTTATGGGTGTTGTTGCAAAAAATTTTCCCATACCTGATCTTCATCGGGTTCGTCGTGTTCTTCTTTCTGTGTCTGATAAAACAGGTTTGGTTGCGTTCGCACAAGCGCTTCACGCTTACGGTGTTGAATTGATTTCAACAGGGGGAACAGCGAAAGCCTTAATGGCGGCTGGGTTAGTGGTAAAAGATGTTGCTGAAGTTACTGGGTTTTCGGAAATAATGGATGGGCGTGTCAAAACACTTCATCCTTTAATTCACGGTGCTCTCTTAGGCGTAAGACAGGATCCTAGCCATAGGGATGCTATGGAAAAGTATTCTATCCATGGAATTGATCTTCTGGTGGTAAATCTTTATCCTTTTGAAGAGACTTCTCAATCTGGTGCCGATGGACAAACCATTCTTGAAAATATTGATATTGGTGGACCGGCAATGATTCGTGCGGCGGCAAAGAATCATGCTTATACCGGTGTTGTAACAGTAGTGAGTGACTATGATTTGGTTCTCGCTGAATTAAAGCAGCATGATGGGTGTTTGAGCTTATCCATGCGACACCAACTAGCAATGCGGGCTTTTGCACACACTGCTGCTTATGATACGGCGATAGCGACATGGTTCGCAAAGGATTTAAAGATTGAAACACCATCTTGGCAGAGCTTTTCTGGTCATCTTGCAAGCGTTATGCGCTATGGGGAAAATCCGCATCAACAGGCGGCATTTTATCGCAATAATGAGAAACGTTTTGGTGTTGCAACAGCCAAACTTTTGCAAGGTAAGGCACTTTCTTATAACAATATGAATGATACAGATGCAGCATTTGAACTTGTGGCAGAATTTGATCCCAAAAGAACTGCTGCTGTTGCTCTTATTAAACATGCCAATCCTTGTGGTGTCGCAGAAGGGCAGAGTTTAAAAGAGGCTTATTTGAAGGCTCTTCTATGTGATAATGTGTCGGCATTTGGTGGGATTATTGCTTTAAATAAACCCCTTGATGAAGAATGTGCGGAAGAAATTATCAAAATTTTCACGGAAGTGATTATTGCTCCTGATGCAACAATGGCTGCACGAGAAATCATTGCGAGGAAAAAAAATCTTCGTTTGTTGATAACAGGTGGTTTACCTGATCCACGTTGTGGAGAGCTTATTTCCAAAACACTTGCGGGCGGAATTTTAGTCCAGTCGCGTGATAATATGGTGGTTGACGATCTCAAACTGCAAGTGGTGACAAAGCGGGCACCAAGCCAAGATGAAATGCGTGATCTTAAATTTGCTTTTCGGGTCGTTAAACATGTCAAATCAAATGCTATTGTTTATGCAAAAAATAGTGCAACAGTTGGAATTGGCGCCGGCCAAATGAGCCGGATTGATTCAGCTAAAATTGCTGCGCGTAAAGCTAAAGAAAGTGCACAGAGAGCAGGTTTAACAGAATCTCTCACAAAAGGGTCGGTGGTAGCATCGGATGCATTTTTTCCTTTTGCAGATGGCCTATTGGCAGCTGCCGAAGCGGGTGCAACGGCGGTTATTCAGCCGGGCGGATCCATGCGTGATGAAGAGGTCATTGCTGCAGCAGATGCGCATGGCTTGGCAATGGTTTTTACAGGTGTGCGACATTTTCGCCATTAATGGTTTTGACTGGGTTTCTCTTTCGAATCAGCCGGGCGGATCCATGCGTGATGAAGAGGTCATTGCTGCAGCAGATGCGCATGGCTTGGCAATGGTTTTTACAGGTGTGCGGCATTTTCGCTATTAATGGTTTTGGATGGGTTTCTCTTTCGAATCAGCTGGGCGGATCCATGCGTGATGAAGAGGTCATTGCTGCAGCAGATGCGCATGGCTTGGCAATGGTTTTTACAGGTGTGCGGCATTTTCGCTATTAATGGTTTTGGATGGGTTTCTCTTTCGAATCAGCTGGGCGGATCCATGCGTGATGAAGAGGTCATTGCTGCAGCAGATGCGCATGGCTTGGCAATGGTTTTTACAGGTGTGCGGCATTTTCGCTATTAATGGTTTTGGATGGGTTTCTCTTTCGAATCAGCTGGGCGGATCCATGCGTGATGAAGAGGTCATTGCTGCAGCAGATGCGCATGGCTTGGCAATGGTTTTTACAGGTGTGCGGCATTTTTGCTATTAATGGTTTTGGATGGGTTTCTCTTTCGAATCAGCCGGGCGGATCCATGCGTGATGAAGAGGTCATTGCTGCAGCAGATGCGCATGGCTTGGCAATGGTTTTTACAGGTGTGCGGCATTTTTGCCATTAATGGTTTTGACTGGGTTTCTCTTTCGAATAAGAGAAGCTTTTCATGTTATAGTCGCATATCTGTTATGAAATTATAGCACGACTCTTTTTTGTAATTTGCTCTATCTTGCCTCCTATTAAGAGTCAAATAAGGTTTGGGGGTGAAAAATATGAATATTCTACGTTCTTATAGTAATTGGCGCCGTTATCGGCGGACAGTTAATGCGTTGAGTCATCTTTCAACGTATGAATTGAATGACCTTGGCATTTATCGTGGTAATATTAATTCAATTGCTCGGCATTATTCGCATAAGTCTGTTTAAAGTTTATTTGTGATGGTATTTGAGAGTGTACTTTGTGCGAGAGGGGGGCTGTGATTGGGCGTTTTTTCTTTTCATTTTTTGTACATTAAAGAGAGAACGTGTAAGAAGGGTATTTGCGTGTGTGCGATGGTTGATGCTGCGTGCTGTTTTTTGAGAAAGCAAATGGTGGAGTATGGAATTCTCAACATAACAGGATGAGGATGTGTTCTGTTGAGGGGCATCTGCTTTTTAAAGCAAGGTCGTTTAACAGCCATATTTCACATGGGAGTGTTTTGTTTTTTGTCTTTTTTAGCGCTTTTTTTGTAATAGGAAAAGAGAACCGCCTAGAACACCAGCAGCTAAAATGAACCACGTGATTGCATAGACAAGATGGTTGTTTTGAAAATGAACAACCGTTAAGCCAGCAATGGGTAGATCTTTTTGTGTGGCGGTTTTTTTCCCAGCGTCAATGAAATAAGGGGCAACAGTCGAGAGACCAAGTTTTTGTGCCATAGTGGGAAGATCGCGTGTATACCATAGATCGTTATCAGGGTTGTTTTTACGTGGAAAAAAGCCATTTTTTTCGCTCATGCGTAATAAACCTATTATCGTGGTTTGCTCTGTGTGTTGCGTAGAATGTTGATGTGTTGAGGTATCCGAGTGTGATTGCTCTGCGTTTTGAAAGTTATGGCGTGCATCCATGGGGATAAAACCGCGATT
The DNA here is from genome assembly GCF_053795145.1 of Bartonella sp. B39. Lineage (NCBI taxonomy): Bacteria > Pseudomonadati > Pseudomonadota > Alphaproteobacteria > Hyphomicrobiales > Bartonellaceae > Bartonella > Bartonella sp. B39. The sequence continues at coordinate 1,752,626 of NZ_CP200036.1, read as the reverse complement.
TATAAAGGTCAGTGCATTATCGGCTGTTTGTAAAGGGGTTAAAACCCAGTAGCCGGTGGTCTCTTGAGCGACAGCTGTGACAAAAATGTTTTTGTTTGTCAAAAATTTTCCTGTAATGATGACAGGTCGATACTCATCTTTCTCAAAAGTAACGTGCTCCCATTGATTTTTTGGGGGGGCTTTGATGGGGGGTAAATGAATACGTTGATGAGCGCTGGTGATAAGATTTGTTTTCCAGTTTAATCGTTGTATTTGCCAAACACCTAGTGCACTGAAGAGAAGAAAAAAACACACACATAAAGTACCGAACAGAAGTGAAGAAAAACGGATATGTTTTTGTTGAGGATCTATCATGGAAGAATCTGTTTTGCTCATTATAATGCTTCCTTTGCAGTAAGAGTGTATACACTTCTAACATGGTTAAGCGTTAAAAAGAATATTTTGTGCGTCTTTTATGGGAAAGCATGCAAAAATTAGCTTACAAGAGATGCAAAAGGCTTTACAAAAGACTTGACCTTTTGTTATCGACACCCTATTAAAAACACAACTTCTCAATGGGCTCGTTTAAAGGGGTTTTTTGCGCTATTTGCATTTATTCTGTTTTTCGGGTGTTGAGATTTAAGAGTTTCTTAGAGTTTAAAGGTGAAGTTCATGTCTCGTGCTTGCGAATTGACAGGAAAAGCGGTTCTTTATGGCAATAATGTTAGCCATGCGAATAATAAAACCCGTCGTCGTTTTTTACCAAATCTGTGCAATGTGACATTGATTTCGGAAGTGTTGCAGCAAAGTTATCGCTTGCGCGTTTCGGCAAGTGCTTTGCGTACTGTTGAGCATCGTGGTGGGCTTGATAGCTTTTTGGTCAAAGCTGATGATAAAGAATTATCGCAACGTGCGCGTTTGTTAAAACGCCAAATTATTAAGAAAAAAGCCGAAGATAAGGCTGAAAAAGCAGCGTAGTTGTTTTTAGTTTCAAAGTTGTATCGTATCTTTCTTACTCTAAGGGGGTACGTTTTCGCTTTTTACTGTTTGATTGCTGTATTTTATTGGTTCCATACCCCAAAGTTAAGAAACATGTCTTCAGTACAGGATCTTTTATTTGCACAGCAGGAGAGAAGGTATATTGCTTTTTCTATCTTTGCAATGTGCTTTGCTGTGACTACTTCTAATATTTTGGTTCAGTATCCTGTCTATTGGTTTGGTTTAAATGAATTCTTAACCTATGGTGCTTTTACCTATCCGTTTGCTTTCTTGATTAATGATTTGACCAACCGTTTTTATGGTCCAGCTGCAGCGCGACGTGTGGTTTATGTTGGTTTTGTTGCTGGTGTTTTTGTTTCTTGGATATTAGCTACTCCGCGGCTGGCAGTTGCTTCTAGTTTAGCATTTTTATTTGGGCAACTTCTCGATATTGTTGTTTTTACTCCTTTGCGGCGTAAAACATGGTGGAAAGCACCTTTAGCAGCTGCATTGGTCGGTTCAGCTTTGGATACAATTTTATTTTTTGCTCTTGCGTTTTCTAGCTCTTTTGCCTTTATCGATCAGATAACAGGTTATATCGATGGTTCACTCCCGGGAACTACTCCTTTGAGAGAGGTTGAGATTCCAATTTGGCTCTTACTTGCTAGTGGTGATTTTTTAGTAAAAATTGTTATGAGTCTGTTTATGTTAATTCCTTATGGAACAATCCTTAGAGCTGTAAAAATCTCTCTTTACAAAAATCATTTAAAAGATAATTCATCTTTTGTGAGTGACGAATAATATTTATTTATCCTCCTATTATTCTTTAAGGTGGGAGGGGCTCGTCTTGTCTTTTGTTCGATCATTTTAGTAGTATATATAGTATGGATGTTATTTATAATAACAAATTGATTTATAATGATAATTTATCATTATTCAACTTGAATAAAAGTTCCGAATACAATCAGATTCTCTGATTTAAAATCACCTCATAATAGATCAATAAAGATTATTCATTTGTATGGTAGAAGTAGAGATGTGGGAGCAAAAATCATTTAAGAAAAAATTAAGAATGTTTCTCACGAACCGTTTAAATGTGAAAGTTTTTGATAATATTGAGAGCTGACAAACATAATGATAGTGCCGGTTTGTATAGATGCGTATTTCAATATCACAAAATGTTATCGTGTGGCTGATTTAAAAAGTTTTTTAAAATCTTTTCTGAGTATAAGCTTTTCTATTGCTAAAAAGCATTTCTAATTGTTTTGTTATAGCACCGGCAAGTTCTTCGGCGCTCATAATTGTGACAGCGCGTTGATAATAGCGTGTGACATCATGTCCAATACCAATAGCAATGAGTTCTACAGGAGAATGTGTTTGGATTTCTTGAATCACTGCGCGTAAATGTTTTTCCAGATAATTGCTGGAATTAACCGATAGTGTTGAATCATCTACAGGGGCTCCATCAGAAATGACCATGAGAATGCGGCGTTGTTCACGCTGTGATAAAAGGCGTTGATGTGCCCAAATTAATGCTTCACCATCGATATTTTCTTTCAGTAATCCTTCTTGCATCATTAAACCTAAATTGCGTCGTGCTCGACGCCATGGGGTATCAGCACTTTTATAGATGATGTGACACAAATCATTGAGACGTCCCGGATTATGAGGTTTGTTTTGGGTAAGCCACTGTTCGCGCGATTTTCCCCCTTTCCAAGTTTTTGTAGTAAAGCCTAAAATTTCAACTTTGACACCACAACGCTCAAGAGTTTGTGCTAAAATATCTGCACAACTTGCCGCAACAGTAATTGGTCGTCCGCGCATTGATCCTGAATTATCAATGAGGAGCGAAACAACCGTATCACGAAATTGCGTATTGCTTTCCATTTTAAAAGAAAGTGGTTGCATTGGGTCGATGATAAGGCGGGGAAGTCGCGCTGTATCGAGATATCCTTCCTCAAGGTCAAAATGCCAACTGCGATTTTGTTGTGCCATAAGGCGGCGCTGTAAGCGATTGGCTAAACGCCCAACAATGTTTTGAAGATGATTGATTTGCTTGTCAAGGCAATGGCGCAAGTGATCTAATTCGCTTTCAGAACAAAAATCCGTCGCTTCCAGAACTTCATCAAACTGTCGGGTGAAAACTTTATAATTACCAAGTTTTTCCATTTGTTCTGAAACAGTGAAAAGGTATTTGGATTGACTCGATTTTTCTCGCCAAGAACTTCTGTCTTGTTCGTCTTCGGCTTTATCACTGTTATTTGATTGTGTCGCTTGCGTTTTTCCTTCGTTTTGCGCATCACTTTCTTGTTCTGTTGTTGTTTGTTCTTCACTTTGTGTTTTTTTTTCGTTGTTGTTTTCTTCTTCTGATTGATTTTGAGGATCACACTCGTTTTTTAATTTTTTATTGTTTTCACTGTCAGAAGTTTCTTCCAGTTTAACTGCCATTTTTAATGCAACAAGCATTCGACGAACAATCCGTGCAAAAGCATGTTGGTTGTAAATATAGTGTGTTAGTTCGTTCAATTCTGTTGCGGCTTTTTTTTCGATTTCTTGACGCCATAACTCTAAGACGGCTCCAGATTCTTTTGGGGGAGGGCGTTTAGTTATTTTTTCACGCAATAAAAGCGCAATTGCTTCTTGAATGGGGGCTTCACTTTGAGTGCTAATCTTTTTGTAATGGGCTCTTTGATATTTATCGGCGAGCATTTCATCAAGATTTTGAGCAATTCCTTCCATGGCTAAAGTGCCGATTGCTTCAACACGTGTTTGCTCAAGAGCATCAAAGACAGCACGTGCTTCTGATTCTAAGGGAGCGAATTGTGTGTGAATGCGGTTATCATGCCATGCTGTGCGCAGAGCCATGGAATCGCCTAATCCGCGAGTAATCGTTATATCTTTATTTGTTGCATGTTGTGGCAGTTCCGGTAAACGTGCACAATTTTCGCTCAAAGATGGTCTGTTATGGCTAAAGGAAACTTCAAGCTTGGGTGTACCAGCAATGGCGCGAATACAGGTGGAAAGTGCTTTTTTAAAAGCTATAGTATCAAGAGTTGTGTGCAAAGAATCATTTGTTAAATTTTTGCTGTTATCGCCAGTATCGGTAGTCATGATTGACATGTTCCTTTAAGGCAAAACACCATGAATGAGTGATTCGGGAAGTTCTTCTCCAAAGGCACGTTGATAAAATTCTGCGACAGTGGCACGTTCGAGTTCATCACATTTATTGAGAAAGGTCAGTCGAAAGGCAAAGCCAACATTTTGAAAAATTGTCGTATTTTCTGCCCAAGTGATGACTGTACGCGGGCTCATGACTGTTGAAATATCTCCATTAATAAAAGATTGGCGTACCATATCAGCAACATGAACCATTTGTGAAATTATCTTCTTCCCCTCTATCGTCTGAAAAGATTTGACCTTCGAACAAACAATATCAACTTCTTTATCATGAGGCAAATAATTGAGTATCGTTACAATAGACCAACGGTCCATTTGGGCTTGATTGATTTGTTGTGTGCCATGATAAAGTCCTGTTGTATCACCAAGACCTATCGTATTTGCGGTTGCAAAAAGACGGAAGGCTGAATGAGGAGTGATGACACGGCTTTGGTCAAGCAAGCTTAGTTTTCCAGAAGCTTCAAGGACGCGTTGGATGACAAACATAACATCGGGACGGCCTGCATCATATTCATCGAAAACAAGAGCAACATTGTTCTGATAAGCCCATGGCAAAATGCCCTCTTTAAATTCAGTGATTTGTAAGCCTTCTTTTAAAACGATGGAATCTTTTCCTACAAGATCAATACGGCTGACATGACTGTCGAGATTAATTCGTATACAAGGCCAGTTAAGACGTGCAGCAACTTGTTCAATATGTGTCGATTTACCAGTGCCGTGATAACCAGAAATCATAACACGGCGGTTAAATGCAAAACCTGCTAAAATCGCTAAAGTTGTTTGCTGATCAAAAAGATAATCGGGGTCTATATCGGGGACGTGAAGACTTTTTGCGCTAAAAGCAGGGACTTTCATATCCGTATCAATATTGAAAAGATCGCAAGCACAAAGTGTGATATCGGGCACATTTTCGACTGTAAGCTTTGTTTTTGTCATTGTTTTTTTGGAAGTGAAAGGACGTTATTTATTTTCGTTCATTTGAAAACGATACAAGAGTTAAAACACTTATGCAATGCCTTATAATGAAAGTATTGGATATCCAAGAAGTCTTTTACCAGATGTTCTATAATATATTGCGAAAACAATGATACTTTGTATGAGAATTGTTTTGTATAGGTATGCGCTCCCCTAGCACAAACCAGATTTCTTGAGCAAATTATAAGCGTGCAAAACATCGCGAAAGCGCTCTTCTGAAGAACGGTTGCCGCCATTGGAATCAGGATGGTGTTTTTTTACCAGCTCTTTATATTTTGTTTTGATATCTTCAGCAGAAGCGTTTGCTGGTAACCCCAATGTCTCAAAAGCTTTGGCTTCTAAGGGCTTTAATTTTCGTGAGAAATTATTGGTTGAATGACGTTGGGTAAATAATGTGAATGGATCACGCATACGGTTTTGGTAGGCAGCTGTTCCAGAGCGAATTTGTGCATAATTAGCAGCTGTTTTTTTTGATGTGCCATTGCTAAAATCGGTAGGCCATGTTGGACGATGCCCTGTGAGGGCATCCTTTTGAAACTTTGCAATATCTTTATCGCTAAGACCAGAGAAGTAATTAAAATTTTTATTATAAGCACGCACGTGATCGATACAAAAATATAGATATTGACCTTCGTGATTTCGACCCGCTGGTGCTTTATGGGTGCCTGATTTTTCACAACCTTCCCATTGACATTGCTGTTCTTGTGATTCAGTTTGCTCTTTTTTATTGGAGCTGATTCGAATTGAGTCAAATAATTTAGATGTTGTTACCATGTCTTTAGGTTTATGCAAAATTAATCGGTTTGACAAGAATTGACTTTTGGAAAATTTGTTTTCACGCTCATTTGGTAATGAAATAAGGTGCATTGCACTGTTCATTTTGTGAGGGAATAAAAATGTCTACTACAATTCAAACAACGATTAAAATGAAGCTCCAAGATGCTTTTCATCCGCAGAAACTTGAGGTGATTAACGAGAGCCACCTTCATGCAGGGCATCATCATGAAGAGCATGCTTTTGACGGTAAAGGGGAAACGCATTTTCGAGTAAAAATTCTCTCTTCTTCTTTTTCAGGCATGACACGCGTGGAGATACATAGGGCAATTTATCAAGTTTTACAGAAAGAATTAGCAACATGTGTTCATGCCTTGGCGCTTGAGATTGCATCTGTTTAATTGCTCTTTTTATTTAAATTTTTCAAGAACGGGGGTGCGCTTTTTGATAAATTTCCAATAAGCGGTCTGTATCAACGTGAGTATAGGCTTGGGTAGTGGAGAGGCAGGCATGGCCAAGAAGCTCTTGAATGGTACGTAAATCTCCCCCACGTGATAAAAGATGAGTCGCAAAAGAATGGCGCAGTGTATGAGGCGTGGAGGTTTCTGGTAAACCAAGATTCGCGCGTAAATTTCGGACAGCTCGTTGGATAATGGCGGGTTGCAAGGGACCACCGCGAGCGCCGCGGAACATTGGTTGGTTATCCACTAAGGGATACGGGCAGCATTTGAGGTAATCGTGTACTGTTTCGTAAACAATTTTTATGAGGGGCACGAGACGTACTTTTTGACCTTTTCCAGTGACAAACAAACTTGTTTTTTCAGGGGCAGAAAACTGTTCTGGTGTGAGTGCTAGAGCTTCTGATATACGCATGCCACAGCCATAGAGAAGCATTAAAACAGCGGCGTTACGGGCAGTAATCCATGGTTTATTTTCCTGCTGATTTTCTTGTTTTACTATATGAAGTGCGGATTTTATAGCCAAAGGTTTTGGGAGCAATTTTGGCTGTTTTGGAGTCCGGACAAGCTTAGCAGCGGGGACATTGACGATGCCTTCTCGAGATAAGTATCTGAAAAAAGAGCGCAAACCCGCCATGCTTCGGCTTAAAGAGCGGGCGCTTACGTTATATGTACGACGATAAGCCAAATAAGCGCGCAAATCAATAACGCGTAAATTGGCGAGATCACTGATAGTTGGTTCGTGCCCCAAATGTTGACAAAGAAAAAACAAAAATTGCCGTGTATCACGCTCATAGGCTTGTGCTGTTTGTGTCGCCATACGACGTGTTTGCACAAGAGAATCTAACCAGTTTTTCCTTGCGGTCAAAATGGCATGGTTTGCCGGAATTAGGAAGACATTTTTGCCTTTTCTCGTGTCATCTTTTGTGGACATTTCTTAATTGAGAGTCTCTTTCTTTTTAGGTTTTTTGTCGTTAGAGTGATCGTCCTCATTTTGCGGTTGTTCCTCACGCTTGATAAGCTGCTTTTCACCTTTTAGCGAGAGTATTTTTAAAAGATTATGCGTTGACATAAGGTGCGCAAAAATCAATCCCAAAAAGCCATTTTTATGGAGTTTGGCAAGTTGGCTCGCGGAAAGTTTATTCAGTTTTTCCTCATCGACAATCCAAAAATGTTCTAATTGTGCTGAAAGGCCTTTGTCGTTTTTAACGTTGATAGATTTTTGACTGAGAAGATCCATATCCACAATGGCGTCAATAAATTCAGAGGTCTTTTCCATAGCGATTTTAAAGCTTTCAAGAAAACGAATACGCTCTTCCATAAAAGGAGAAATAGAACCATCGGAATTAAAAAGTTCCGTACCTGCAACTTCATTAAACATACCTGATTGTTGATCAAAACAAACAGAAAGCTCTTTTTCATTTTGAATTTGTGCAAGAACAAAAGGATAGCGACGAACAAAAGCTGGAACATAAGTATTTGTTTTCCAACTTTTATCAGAGGCGATATAATCATTTTCATCGTTAGAAAGACCTACAAGAGCAGCGGATGTATAGTGCCGCTTCTTTTGTTCATCTTCTGCGCACATAAACAAAATAGGATAGTCTAGTGCTGCTTGAAAATATTCACTACTTGCTAAAGGAACCCAGTGGGTATCTTTGGCGAAAGACATATCACTCGGAGGAGAAAATTTTAGGTTTTTATGGGAAACTTTGTTGATTGGGATGATATCTTTGTAAAACAGCATAATATTTGCCATAAGATTTTTCCTTTAATTAATTTGCTTTTGTTACCAAGAGAGGTCTTTTGGGAAGATTTTCGGTATGGCAACAAGATTGAAAAACTAAGAGATTGAAGGATTCGTTTTTGAGAGATGACATTTTCACATGGAATATAATAAAAAAAAGCTTAAAAATAAAGTCTATCTTGCCATTATTGGTTTGCCTCATGGTATAAAAGGGGACGTTTTGGTTAAGGTCTTAAGCGCTGAACCACAGCGTTTAAAGACTTACGATGTTCTCTATGATGATATGGGGCGTTCTTATGAAATTGTAACTCTTCGTGTGCAGAAAAATAATGCGATTGTGCGTTTTAAAGGGGTTGAAGACCGCAGTGTTGCTGAGAACTTAAAAGGGATTCGCCTTTATGTTACTCGCGATCAATTGGTAGATGATCTGGATGAGGATGAATTTTATCAAGTTGATCTCATTGGGCTTCGTGTTCAGGATTGTGCTGGTCAAGTTCTAGGAGAGGTGAGTGGTTTTTTTAATTTTGGAGCCGGCGATTTGCTTGAAATACGGTTGAATACGCATAAAACTATACTTATTCCTTTTAGCAAGGTAGCCGTGCCAGAAATTTGCATTACCTCTGGTCTTCTTGTTGTTGATCCATTGGCCGCTGGTTTAAGCGATGATAGAGAGAATGATGGTTCGAATTAAAAACAAAGGTGAAGGCAACAAAATAAAAGTGGAAAGTGAAAGAAGGCAAAAATGCGTTTCCAAACACGGGTGTTAGCACTTTATCCTGAAATGTTTCTTGAATTTTTAGATTATTCGTTAGCAGGGCAAGCTTTAGAGCGAGAGGTATGGGCGCTGGACACAATGAAATTTAGAGATTTTGCTTTGGATAAACACTATTGCGTTAATGATATCCCGGCTGGTGGGGAAGCTGATATAGTGATGCGGGCGGATGTATTAGCGGTTGCGCTTGGTAGTTGCCCACATGATTCGCCAAGGTTGTTGATGGGTTCGCGTGGATAGCGTTGATGATACACCAGTTGGTGCTGATTTAGATTTAGTACGGCTTAGGCTAAAGGTGAGGATGAAAGAATGAAGAAATGAAGTTTCAAGCGCGCATTTTAACACTTTATCCTGAAATGTTTCCTGGATTTTTAGGTTATTCGTTAGCGGGGCAAGCTTTAAAACGGGGAATATGGTCATTGGAGACAGTGCAAATTAGGGATTTTGCTTTGGATAAACACCATAGTGTTGATGATACACCGGCTGGTGGTGGTGCTGGTATGGTGATGCGGGCGGATGTATTAGCGGCTGCGCTTGATAGTTGTCCACATGATTCGCCAAGGTTGTTGATGAGTCCGCGTGGGCGGCTTTTTAATCAAGCTGATGCGCGCTCTTTGGCACATGAATCGGGAGTAACTTTGGTTTGTGGGCGTTTTGAAGGCGTCGATGAGCGGGTAATAGAAGCGCGGAAATTGGAAGAAGTATCCATTGGTGATTATATTCTTTCAGGTGGGGAAACAGCTGCGTTGGTCCTTTTAGATGCTATTGTGCGCCTTTTACCAGGAGTTATGGGCAATGAGGCTTCTGGAAAGTGTGAAAGTTTTGAGAATGGTTTGCTGGAACATCCTCAGTATACGCGTCCTTCTCTTTTCGAAGGACGGGGTATTCCGCCAGTGTTGACATCAGGTCATCACAAAGCTATCGCTGATTGGCGTCAACAGAAAGCCGAGATGTTAACACGTCAACGTCGCCCTGATCTTTATGCTCGTTATAATAAAAATCGTCAGAAAACTTGATTCATGTTGCAAGGTGGTGTATTGCATAGCTCTCTTTTTAGAGAGTTTTTCTGCGAAGGATTTTCTGTAGTTCCATAATTAAATTAAGAAATGGTGTATTCGCTCCTGCATAAAGCATAGCCTAAAGAACCTCTTTCCTTCTTATGAAAAGGCTTTTTCGGCAAGGGTCGAGCGCTCTGACTGTTCGATAAAAAACGTGAAGGATAAAAGGAATGAATATTATCGCACAGCTTGAAGCTGAACAATGTGCAAAAATTGAAGCAAAACGCAAATTGCCTGCCTTTCAACCAGGGGATACAGTTCGTGTCATGGTGCGCGTGACTGAAGGAACACGCACGCGTGTTCAGGCTTATGAAGGAATTTGTATTGCACGTTCAGGTGGTGGGTTGAATGAAACCTTCACAGTGCGCAAAATCTCTTACGGTGAAGGTGTTGAACGTGTCTTTCCAATTTATTCTCCCTTGATTGAAGGTGTTGATCTTGTGCGTCGTGGTAAAGTGCGTCGTGCAAAACTCTATTATCTTCGTGGTTTGAGAGGTAAGGCTGCGCGTATCGCTGAAAAAAGAGATCACCGGAAAAAAGGTGAAAAGGTTGCTGAGAGAGCACAAGAAACAGCTGTTGGTGCAGATGTCGCAACGAAAGTCGCCGAATAAATGCTGTATCTGCTAGAATTTATGCAGAAGCAGCATTGACGTCGCTTTTTTGTGTCTTCCATGATTCGTGTTTGCAGCTAAATTTGAGTGCGCGTAAAAATGTTGAGCCTTTAAAATCTGTATTTTTGTTTTTCTTAGATTATGACTTAAATTCAGAATCTCAAGACGTGTAGCGTTGATATTTTGAAGCAGGGGTGAATGTACTTGAAAAATGCATGTTTATATTTGAGAAACGATGTTAGACCTTTGACGTGAAGAGAAAATTGTATTAGATTAAAGCGGGTTTTACGGCTTGTTTCTGTAGAGCTATCGGTTTTTTTATGCGTGACCTTTAATCCGTTATTTGAGATAACCGACCTGTAAATATTGGCTCTTTAGGTGCCAAATTAAGTGGAAACATAATGTACTTGGTCGTTTTGCGCGAGTCTTTTCGATCATGATACGGTTGCAGTGAAAACTAGGTCAGGATATTTTATGGCAGAGACAACTAGGATAAAAGAGCGCCCTCGTTCCCCACATGTGAGTATTTATCGCTGGTCCATCACTATGGCGATGTCGATCGCGCATCGTATCACCGGTATGGCTCTTTATTTTGGAATGGTCTTTCTCGCCATTTGGCTCGTTTCCATTGCTTGTGGGGCCGAGGCTTTTAAAACAGTTCATGGGATTTATAGTTCTTTTCTTGGGCTTTGTATTTTGTTTCTTTATACGCTTGCTGGAGTTCATTACATGGTTGGTAGTATCCGCCATATTGCTTGGGATATGAAGCCTTGCCTTTTGGATAAAAAAAAGGCAACAGCAACGGCTTGGGCAACAGTTTTTATTTCTCTTATTATTACTTTTACGATTTGGATTATTGGATATAGCATCGTCTAGCTGGGGGTGGAAAAAGGTATGAAAAAAGATTTTCGAACAGAACTTGGAAAAGTGCGTGGACTTGGGAGTGCGCATGAGGGAACAGAACATTTTTGGCTAGAGCGTTTGACAAGTTTTATTAATCTGCCGTTTTTTGTTTTTTTTATCGTTCTTATTCTGTCACTTATTGGGAATGATTATAGTATCGTGCGTGCGCGGCTTGCACATCCTCTTGTTGCTATTTCAATGGGACTGCTAACTTTTTCAGCCCTTTATCATATGAAACTTGAAATGCAAGTTGTTATTGAAGATTATATTCGGCATGAAAGCGTGCGGATATTATTTTTAGCGTTGAACGTTTTATTTTGTTTTGTTCTTGGTGGTGTAATCATTTTTTCTCTTTTGAAAATTGCATTAGGGGTTTAGACAATATGGTAGACACTGGATCGTCTCTGAGCGTTGGAGTAAGTAACGCCCCTTATCACTATGTGGATCATAAATTTGATGTTGTTGTTGTTGGAGCAGGTGGTGCTGGTTTGCGTGCAACACTTGGTATGGCTGAACAGGGATTAAAGACAGCGTGTATCACAAAAGTTTTTCCAACTAGGTCGCATACGGTTGCAGCACAGGGTGGTATTGCGGCATCACTTTCCAATATGGGGCCTGACAATTGGCAGTGGCACTTGTATGATACGGTAAAGGGATCTGATTGGTTGGGTGATACCGATGCAATGGAATATTTGGTGCGTAACGCACCGGCTGCTGTGTATGAATTAGAACATTATGGGGTACCGTTTTCGCGTACGCAAGAAGGCAAAATTTATCAACGCCCCTTTGGTGGACATACGACAGAGTTTGGAGAAGGGCCACCAGTCCAACGCACTTGTGCAGCAGCTGATCGCACGGGACATGCGATCTTGCATACGCTTTATGGGCAGAGCTTAAAACATAATGCGCAGTTTTTTATTGAATATTTTGCGCTTGATTTAATCATGACTGATGGTGTGTGTACGGGCATTGTGGCGTGGAATCTTGATGATGGTACAATGCACCGTTTTTCTGCCAAGATGGTTGTTCTCGCAACTGGTGGATATGGACGTGCTTATTTTTCGGCAACATCGGCGCATACCTGTACGGGTGATGGTGGTGGAATGATTGCGCGTGCTGGATTGCCGCTTCAGGATATGGAATTTGTTCAATTCCATCCTACAGGTATTTATGGTTCTGGTTGTTTAATCACAGAAGGAGCGCGTGGTGAAGGGGGCTATTTGGTCAATTCTGAGGGTGAACGATTTATGGAGCGGTATGCCCCTTCCTTTAAAGATTTGGCTTCACGTGATTTGGTTTCTCGTTGTATAACGCTTGAAATTCGTGAAGGTCGTGGTGTTGGGCCAAGAAAAGATCATATCCATTTGGTTCTTAACCATATTGATCCCGCTATATTGCACGAGCGTTTGCCGGGGATTTCTGAATCAGCACGGATTTTTGCAGGGGTTGATGTAACAAAAGAGCCTATCCCCATCCTTCCAACGGTTCATTATAACATGGGTGGTATTCCCACAAATTACTATGGGGAAGTTCTCAATCCAACCCCTGATTCGCCTGATCGTGTTCAACCGGGTTTGATGGCGGTGGGAGAAGCTGGATGTGCTTCTGTTCATGGTGCTAATCGTTTGGGGTCAAATTCATTAATTGATCTTGTTGTGTTTGGTCGTGCAGCTGCAATTCGTGCCGGTGAAGTGATTGATCGAGATGCGGAAATTCCTCCTCTTAATGAGGACGCTGTTGACAAAATTATAGCTCGTTTTGATCGTTTACGCTTTGCTAAAGGAGCGATGCCAACAGCTGTGTTGCGTGAAAAAATGCAACGTACTATGCAGGAAGATGCTGCTGTCTTCCGTACTGAAGATTCTTTGCAACAAGGATGTCAGCGGATGAGCCAAATCTGGGGTGAATTGTCTGATCTCAAAGTAACGGATCGTTCGTTGATATGGAATTCTGATTTGGTTGAAACATTAGAGATTGAGAATCTGATGGCAAATGCAATCATGACTGTTTATTCTGCAGAGGCGCGTCTAGAAAGTCGGGGAGCCCATGCACGTGAAGATTATCCAGAGCGTGACGACAAAAATTGGCGTAAACATACGCTTTCGCACTTGTCAAAAGATGGTAAGGTGACGTTGTCGTATCGGCCTGTTCATGTTGATCCGTTAACATCTGAAGAAGATGGTGGTATCGACTTAAAGCGCATTGCGCCTAAAAAACGTGTTTATTAAGGGGAGAATGAGTTATGGTACAAATTAGACTTCCCAAAAATTCTCAAGTAAAAGCTGGAAAGGTTTGGCCTAAGCCTGAGGGCGCTACGCAGCTGACAGAATTTCACGTTTACCGTTGGTCACCTGATGATGAAGAAAATCCTCATCTTGATACTTATTATGTAGACCGCTCAGTTTGTGGCCCGATGATTCTCGATGGACTTTTGTTTATCAAGAATCATATTGATCCAACTTTGACACTTCGCCGATCGTGCCGTGAAGGTATCTGTGGGTCATGTGCGATGAATATTGATGGGACTAATACGCTGGCTTGTACTAAAGGTATGGATGATGTGAAACATCCAATTAAGGTGTATCCTTTGCCTTCTATGCCGGTTGTCAAAGATTTGGTTCCTGATTTGAAGCGCTTTTATGCGCAGCATCGTGTGATTGAACCTTGGTTGCAGACTGTTTCGCCTGAGCCTGCGAAAGAATGGTTGCAAAGTTACTCCGACCGCCAAAAAATTGATGGTCTTTATGAGTGTATTTTGTGTGCATGTTGTCAGACATCATGTCCAAGTTATTGGTGGAACGGTGATCGTTATTTGGGACCAGCTATTTTGCTCCAAGCTTATCGCTGGATTGCTGATTCACGTGATGAGATGTGTGGTGAGCGTCTTGATAATCTAGAAGATCCTTTTCGGCTTTATCGATGCCATACGATTATGAATTGTACGCAAACTTGTCCAAAGGGTTTAAATCCAGCTAAAGCAATTGCTGAGATTAAAAAACTCATGGTTGAACGTCGTTTTTAAAAATTGACAAATTAATAAGAGTTATGAAAAAGGCGAGAAGGTATGTAGGGTTTTTTCGCTTTTTTTGAAGAATGAAGTTTAATCTATAAAAATTTATTGGCTGTTATGTGCGAATTTAAAAAAGCACTTATCGTCTTTTAAAAAAGGATGTCTATCGTTTTGAGTAAAAGCAATGCCTCGTTGAAAAATACGTCTTGAATGTGGAATAAATAAGTGTAACGGATTGGTGTCGCTTAAACGATTGTAGTTTTCATAGAAATTATGCTTAATTTTGATAAATTTTTATAGGCGTCCAATTTTGCATTCTTATTAGCGTGTTTTGCTGTTTTGAAAATGCGACGGCGACTTTTGGGGTAGCGGTCGCTAAAAACCTGCTCAACGGGCAAGCCGATAAAATCGGCAATAGCGCGTTCAGCCTTCTCGTTAGACCGTGTCCAGATATGTTGAACACTGGATGACGATAATTGATAAGCTTTTGCGAGTTCCGCCAAGGTCATATTACGACGGCGTAGCTCGGCTAGAATACTATGGCGATCCCATGTTTGGGTGATGGTTATAACTTTCGCTCCTGCTTCAAACGGATGCTCAAATATCCGTTTTTTGTCGGGTTAATTGTAGAATATATGTCCGCTATATCGGGCGGTAATAAGAGTTATTATTTACATTTATAAATTTATTAACCCTAAATGTAAATCTGGAGTGATTTTTTTTGGCAATATCTGAAAAAAAACCCAAAACAGAACTGGCAAAGCGGTTATGTGAAATACGATTTGCTCTTGGTTTTACACAACGCAAGCAGTTTGCTGATCATCTTACAGTACCAGAAAGTACTATGTATAATTATGAAACTGGCTTACGCGAACCGCCTTCATCAATGTTAGTAATTTACAAAAATATTTGTGGTATAGACGTCAATTGGCTTCTCACTGGTGAAGGTGAAATGTTTAGTGACATGGCAAAGGCTAAAGCAGCAGGTTTTAAGGCACCTATCCTTCCTTCTGGCCTCATGAAAAAGCTCGGTCGCATAGCTTATACGACCTATCGTGATGCAAAAATAAAACTCCCCCCTGAAGATATAGCGGAAATCGCGGCGGAACTTTATGGAAAACTGCAAGAGCTTGTTCAAAACATCAACGACATGGAAGAAGTAGAGGCAACTTTCCCTCTTTTAAAATTGCATTTAAAACGTCAAATCGAAGCTGAAAGAGCACATCTAACAGCTACACAAAATACGGCTTAATGCCTCTATAAAATGAAAAACTGATATGAAAATCTTTTTTGCTTTTTTGGTCATTTTTGGTTGTTTTTGGAATCGCTTTTGCGATTTGTCTGATTTTTTTCAAAGGTCTTTCAAAGCCGGTTTTCTGGGCTTTCACAGACTTTTTAAAATTCTTCAAAGGATTTTCAAAGACCTTTTACAGACTTCTCTCATTTTTAGCACAAAATTCCGATTTTTGCTCTTTTTCGCTCTTTTGGGCAATTTTAGCTGTCAAAATCTAATTTTACAAAACGCGCATTTAATGGTAAAAATTGTACATAAAAACAACAAATTACCACCTATTCCTAACTAATCCCACCTCTTCCTACTTAGTACAAAACCTAGTGCCAAACTACAATTCTTTTGCATTTCTTCATGAAAAATAGAAATTTTTGCTGTAGTTTAGGTTTTTATTTTCTCACAATCTTTGGGTAGAGAAGTATAGGCTGTGTATGATTTTAGAGCAAAAGCCTACCTGTACAATCGTTCCTATGGTTAGGAAGTAACCTGCAATACTGCAAATTATGCTAAAGAAGAAGCAAAAAATGGGGTGAGTTATCATCAAGAATCAATAAAATCTGTTTCAAGATATTTTGTGATACAAGTTTGGTTTGCTGCAAAAAATAGAGTACGGTGCAAAAAAGACTTCAATGGCAATTGCTCGTAATGAAACGGTAATGAGGTGCAGCATGTTATATTATCCATTACCGAATTGAAAATGCAATTTGTTACTATTCAATCGGAACTTATAACGCATTAAGCTGTACACATTGATAAATTATATGAAGAAGTTATTTGATAGAAAAACATCTGTGTTGATGATTACAGAGTAGAACGTGGAATTTTGGAACGATAAGTTGTTATACCACAATCACTTGTGGTTTTGTGGTATGGGTATTGCACAGAAATTACGCTGATATGTAAATTAAGAGCTCTCTCTTTTGTTGAAATGTTTGTTGTGTAATGATTTTTCTTTGGAATTGTATCATCAATTTTTCGCCTTCTTTGTTATAAGAGCATGAAAGGTTCACCAGAAAAGTAAGCGGAGGTGGAAGCTTATTTCAAAAATTGATAAAAAGCCGCCACAAATTGCTGTGATTATTGTGACCTTTATGATACTGGTGGGTTCTTTTAAACTATCTTTGATTTAGAAAAAATTGGGTCGTAAAATACTTCAGAAAGTTTTCGATCTTTGAAGAACAATATCACATCCACTGTAGTGTAAAGTACTACCTTTATCATTTCCAATTCGAGTTGACGACCAACCTCTGATCTTTTGATCAATGTGGAACACCGTTCAAATGTTTGCAAAGCATTGTTGGCGTGTGTTGTTGTAATTGAACCAGGATGACCAGTGTTCAACGAGTTGAGATATTCCCACGCCTCATTACCACGCAGCTCAGCAAGAAAAATGCGGTCAGGTGATTGACGTAAACACGCATCCAGGCACTCATTAGCCGAAACACGACCGGCACCATTGCCATAAATCATATGTACACGGTTGGGATGATTGGGTAGAAAAAGCTCATGGACATCCTCAATCGTGATAATACGCTCTTCTACAGGCACATTTTCAATTAAGGAACGAGCAAATGTTGTTTTACCCGATCCTGTTTTGCCCGCGATGATGATGTTACGTTTATGAAGTACGCATTCTTTCAAAAACTCAAGAATATTTCCATCACGTTTGAGTTGCAGGAGTTGAACTTCAAATGGCTCTAATCGTGTGAAATCCTGTTTCAATAATAAGTTATTTGCTTCTTTTTCTGAAGGCTTATTAAAGCTTACATCGGTAAAGCCATCAAATACACCCTCATCGTTGAGTTCTTCTAGCGTTTTAACCGTAAGGGAATGTTTACGAATCATAAAGGATAGTGCACCATCGATAACAGCTGGTGTTTGTATAATTGTACCACGCTGTCCTCCAGGTAATCGCACGTAATTGATGCTTTTGGGAGCCATACCGTTATAAACAATAATAGCTGTGATAAGTGTCTGCAAAAAAGCAGTTGTTAATTCTGGTACGCTATGTACTTGCCAACCTACAAGGCTTTTTGCCCACACTTCACAAGGACGGCAGATTGATAATTCAGTGATTTTCGGATCTTCCAAGAAATGATCAAGTGGTTGCAGAAGTTGTGCAACTGCTTGATCTTTCTGTATCGGGTTAGCGTGTAACGAGGCTGTAGACATTACTGAAATCCAGATCACGAGCAACAAAAATATTCACTCTTTCACCTTGGTTTTTGTAAAGTGTTGGAACAATGTTGATAGAGTTTTGAAGGACGTCAGTCACTACCGATTCAGCATTCTGCACACCTTGAGATTGTGTTTTTTCTTTACTTTTTTGACCAATTTTGCCTTTTACCCACTCTCCCAAATCACCGATTATACTCACCATGATTGCACCACCGAACCGTTGCCAAAAATGTGTATCAATCCAACCACCGATGCCAGCTTCTCCAAGAGGGCCAGTACCGGGTGAGTCAAGATTAACAATAACACCAGAAGGCGTTTCAATACGCGACCATTGCACGAAGACACGCGCTTGTCCTTGTTGTAAGCCGCTTTGGTAAAAGCCAACAACTTTGGAACCACGGTCTAGTAAAACAACACGGCCACTCGTAGAATAAACATCACGCGTTAAATGACAGGTTGTCATTCCCGGTTGCGATGTAATGATTTTCGTTTCCAGTGTGCAATCCATTTGTGTTCCCTGCGTAATCAGGAGATCACGATTACGAAGCTGAACTGCGTGTGATTGATCTAAACGTATAGGTTGTAGGCTATTGAGTAATGCACCACTATTCCTATAATTGTAAGATGTATTATTTTTCGAATACTCTACAGCACCTTCACTACCACCGCTATTAAGGCTAGAATTTAACATACGCCTGCGCGCTAATTCTTCAGAATCCTTAACCAAATGTGGCGGAAGCGTTGTTTGAAGAAGTTTAGCCCAAGCCGCTGGAATCTCCTGTGTCGAATCTTCTGTTTGTGTTGGTTTTTCTATCTCTTCTACAATCTTCGGCTCTTCTATAATGCGAGGAGTATAGTGTGGTATAATTTGTTGCACTGTTTCTTGAGGTTTTTCCTCTTCCACCTCTACAATATTACGCATTTTTAAAGCTTTCCAGGTTAGAGCAATCGGTATAATGATTATGATAATAAATCCTATCATAAACAATATACGTGCGCCAGGAATCGTTGGACGGCGTTCTAAAATTAGTTCGGAGCTACCATATGCACCCTCAATGTGTTCCTGCTCGGTGTAATTTAGTTCCGCACCTTTATTGATGTCATCTCCTTTCTTATCGTCGAACATTATTTCTCTCCTTTATTGATGCGATGAACCACCGAAGATATCGTTCCAGTTGTATTTGGTATACCATTAGGGTCATAGGCTTCATTGAAAACGGCTAAAGCGCGTGTGCCAAGTCGTATAAGCCACTTAGGATTGATCTTATGAACAGCGATAATATCGTTGGAACTGCCTACAACAGTACGCGGTATTAAGCTTTCATTGCCTTCAGCATCTACTACGTAGACTGATGGCATATCCATGTTGGCGGAAAATTTAAAATAAGTAATGCGTCCATTGTCCCAAACATTTATCGGAGCAATATCTTGATTGCCGCTCATGGTATAATTGAGGTTATAACCTTTCACACCTTTGAGAAAACCACGCTCAATAGCAAGATGTTGATTATTTTCCTCTGGTTTTTGCGTATTCGCATCGGGATAATGGAAAGCTAATTCATAGGTGGAACCAGCACGGTCATTTCGAAACTGTAGTCGAAATTTGTAGCTACGTTTGTCAGTTACAACGATGAGATTCGTATTGGCAAGTTCTGCTTTAGGCTTAATAAAGATATGCCGTCCCTTATGCGCAAAGGCATAGGCATCCGAATCACCAAAGGCGTGGGTGATATACTGTTCGCCTTCTTCAAGAATGATATGTGTCGCTACACCGAGAACGGTTTCAATTTGAACCACATCATCCATGTTATACGTCACGTAGCGAATACGGTGATCATATTGTGAATTAGATGGGGTTTTAAGCGCTTGCACGGGTATCGTATAAAGAGAGGAAAACAAAGACAGTAGGGCAACGAACGCAAGTTTTTTCATAATAATCAATTCCTTAATTATTCAACAGTATTTCCGGGTCAGCACGGTAACTTGTCACTTGGAAACCAAGGGGATTAAGCAATCGATCAGATGATTTCATTGGCGCTCCAACATAGGTGTATCCGATTGTCGCGATCTGGTGTTGTTTTGCTCCAACTGCACCATTGCTATCATGTTGTTGTGTTGTAAAACGCACAGTCGCTTGACCACGTCCATTTGGTTGTATCGATCGTACTTTAACTGTGATGCGTGCTTTGTTGGAAAGCACTTTGTCACGCGCATTTTCACCTTCATAGATCTTATAAAATTCTTGCTGAACAGTTGGTGCGCTTAAAAGTGCTGCAGTATCATAGTTCAATTGAATGGTGTCGTAATCGTAAGTTTCACGGTTAAGGACATACTGGTTGAGCCAGTACCTATCTACAACTTCACCATAACTGGTTTCATGTTCGCGTATTACAGAAATTACATCAACCGCGCCAGTTGTATTATCAACACGTAACACCAAGGGAGCGGGAGCTGGTTGGGAAAAACCGACAACTCCGCACATCATACCAAACAACCCAAAAATTCCAACGACGCTCGCTACACGCCATGCCGTCCTGCGTGATCTTACAAACTCATCTATGAGTTCACGTTCCAAACCTCGACTTTCTTCATAATAACTATTAAGTCGTTCGGCTTTTATTGGTTTAGCTTGTTTTTTTTTCATATTGTTCCTCGCTGAATTTCGGCAGGAATTGTTTTATTAATAGGCACGCGGTTCCAGCCACTTGGTTGCTTTAGTTTTGGCGCTAATGCACAAGCCGATAAAAGACCGGCAATCAAAATTGTAAAAATGATCTTTTTCATTTTAATATTCATCTTTTATAATTGTAACATACTCCCATAACATTTTTTTATCATTATTTCAATTTTGATTATAAAATAAAAAGTATATAGTTTGCTGTTATCTCTCTTTTTTTAATTTTGTTACTTTATTTACGGCAATATTCAACGGTGGTGTAGATACTTTCCACCGCATAACAAAGACATTTTGGCTATTTAGCCATACGGCTTCTGCGAGGAGTATTACTTCCTACAGCATTTAATTTCCAAAGATGTCCAAAGGTAATGCCTTTTGCCAAAGCACTAGCAGCACTTGATAGTTTAAATAACAGTACAATAGAGATAATGGACAAGATGAGAGCACCGCCAAGTGCATAACCTACATTCTGTCTTCCATCAAATTTCAGTTCAGACATATAACTTTCAAAGATGCTCATCATCAGGCTGAATATAGTGACTATCAACACAATGAAAATTATATAGCCTAGGATTTGAGCTATCCATTGTTCGAAAAAGCGATAGGTTGGTTGCCAGAGCAGAGCAATGATAAAGAGTGGCCCAAGTCCGACAAGAAGTATAAGCACGACTTTTGCTAGCAAGATGAATGCGCCGCTGATTGCCACAAGAAAACTTGTTGCCAACAAGATGAGGATACCGAAGAGACCGTAAAGAAGCCCATCAGCATCCAAGAAAGCAGCTTCTTCAAAAGCGTCACTTGCATATTTGAATCCTACTCTTGCGACATTATCAATAAAACCGGCGAATTGGTTGCTATTTCTAATCTGTGGATTTTGTATGAGTGTATCTATAAGTTGATTAGGCATTTCCGTTATCAAATTTGCAATTTTATTTTGATAAAGCCCTGCAGTTAGTGCTATTGAAACAATAATGCTTATACGCAGGCAACGGCTCAAGAACCCAGAGATTGGCATATCTATTGCACCACGGATAATGAGCCATCCATATACCATAAAGGCAATGGTGAGGCCGATTGATACGATCGGTGTAATTGCAACAATCGCTTTTGAGGAAGTGTCTGTAACATAGGTTTTTGTCGCTATGTCAATTGCATTGAACAATTGCGTGAACATTTTAAAGTCCATAATATTCCTCTTTAGCGAATTTTCAATTTTTTATTATCTTTGAAATACGGATGCATATTATATGATTTATAGCACATTTATGCACTCTGCTATCGGCACTTCTCATCGGAATCGTTTGCAAGTGGATCAAATTTTTCCTGTATTTCCTCCAACTTTTAAGATTACACTGGATATTATGCATCGAATTTTATTTCCATGAGCACAAAGGACTGATAACACAAAAAATTGTGATAAAAACTTCAGCGAATAGGTCGTATAGTTGGCATTGTTTTATTCTCACTTGACAGAATTTTTAGATTTCGTTTCTGTTTCTGCTGTTTGATAAGTTCTTGCTCAGCATTGCGTAAATGTGCAATCATTTGTAATTTCGTAGTTTCATTCTGAATCATGGCTAGCATACCCTTAATGTGTGCTTGCAGTTCGGCAATGCTTTTTAGGTCTTCCATTTTACCGACATTCATCAATAACTGCACGATCTGATCAAAGCGCTGTTCTGTTTCTTGAAAAGTCCGCAGACTTACGGCTTTATCAACTATTGCTGCATATTGGCTGCGCACGCTAAGAGAACCGCGTGTTTCACGCAAGTCAGATACACGATAATCTTCCTCTGCGATGATTTGATCGATTAATTCAGGAATTCGTTTGGAAATATATGACTTTTTACTTTTATCGTAGATGAATTGTGGTCCAGTTAAAAACCAACTGCTATCACTTTTTGGTACAATGGGAATTGTCCGAAGACCTGTTATAGAATTATATATTTTGCGTCCGAAATCTTCACCCTGCGTATCAGAGTTTTGTTTGGATACTGGTGACTGCAAATTTACAACACCATTTTGATTTTCGGGGACGTATTGCAGATTTCCTTGCTGATCATACGACGAAATATCCGCCCAAAATCTATCTATTATTTCTTTACTAACTTCCTCATGATTTAACAATCTGCCATAGTTTTCTTTGGTTTGCAATGAATTTTTTATTTCATCATACATTATTTTATCAAATTGACCTGAATTGTATTTTTGCTTTATTGAATTTATTAAATCATTTCGTGCTTGATTCGAATTTTTCGATACCGCACACGATGTTCCAAGAATTACACTCATTACTGCTGTAATAATCAGCTTTTTCATGTTCAATTCCTTTTAGTTTGCACATACTACAGAAAAATCGATAATTATATTGCTTAATTACCGGTGATCTCACAAACTCATCTATGAGTTCACGTTCCAAACCTCGACTTTCTTCATAATAACTATTAAGTCGTTCGGCTTTTATTGGTTTAGCTTGTTTTTTTTCATATTGTTCCTCGCTGAATTTCGGCAGGAATTGTTTTATTAATAGGCACGCGGTTCCAGCCACTTGGTTGCTTTAGTTTTGGCGCTAATGCACAAGCCGATAAAAGACCGGCAATCAAAATTGTAAAAATGATCTTTTTCATTTTAATATTCATCTTTTATAATTGTAACATACTCCCATAACATTTTTTTATCATTATTTCAATTTTGATTATAAAATAAAAAGTATATAGTTTGCTGTTATCTCTCTTTTTTTAATTTTGTTACTTTATTTACGGCAATATTCAACGGTGGTGTAGATACTTTCCACCGCATAACAAAGACATTTTGGCTATTTAGCCATACGGCTTCTGCGAGGAGTATTACTTCCTACAGCATTTAATTTCCAAAGATGTCCAAAGGTAATGCCTTTTGCCAAAGCACTAGCAGCACTTGATAGTTTAAATAACAGTACAATAGAGATAATGGACAAGATGAGAGCACCGCCAAGTGCATAACCTACATTCTGTCTTCCATCAAATTTCAGTTCAGACATATAACTTTCAAAGATGCTCATCATCAGGCTGAATATAGTGACTATCAACACAATGAAAATTATATAGCCTAGGATTTGAGCTATCCATTGTTCGAAAAAGCGATAGGTTGGTTGCCAGAGCAGAGCAATGATAAAGAGTGGCCCAAGTCCGACAAGAAGTATAAGCACGACTTTTGCTAGCAAGATGAATGCGCCGCTGATTGCCACAAGAAAACTTGTTGCCAACAAGATGAGGATACCGAAGAGACCGTAAAGAAGCCCATCAGCATCCAAGAAAGCAGCTTCTTCAAAAGCGTCACTTGCATATTTGAATCCTACTCTTGCGACATTATCAATAAAACCGGCGAATTGGTTGCTATTTCTAATCTGTGGATTTTGTATGAGTGTATCTATAAGTTGATTAGGCATTTCCGTTATCAAATTTGCAATTTTATTTTGATAAAGCCCTGCAGTTAGTGCTATTGAAACAATAATGCTTATACGCAGGCAACGGCTCAAGAACCCAGAGATTGGCATATCTATTGCACCACGGATAATGAGCCATCCATATACCATAAAGGCAATGGTGAGGCCGATTGATACGATCGGTGTAATTGCAACAATCGCTTTTGAGGAAGTGTCTGTAACATAGGTTTTTGTCGCTATGTCAATTGCATTGAACAATTGCGTGAACATTTTAAAGTCCATAATATTCCTCTTTAGCGAATTTTCAATTTTTTATTATCTTTGAAATACGGATGCATATTATATGATTTATAGCACATTTATGCACTCTGCTATCGGCACTTCTCATCGGAATCGTTTGCAAGTGGATCAAATTTTTCCTGTATTTCCTCCAACTTTTAAGATTACACTGGATATTATGCATCGAATTTTATTTCCATGAGCACAAAGGACTGATAACACAAAAAATTGTGATAAAAACTTCAGCGAATAGGTCGTATAGTTGGCATTGTTTTATTCTCACTTGACAGAATTTTTAGATTTCGTTTCTGTTTTTGCTGTTTGATAAGTTCTTGCTCAGTGTTGCGTGAATGTGCAATCATTTGTAATTTCGTAGTTTCATTCTGAATCATGGCTAGCATACCCTTAATGCGTGCTTGTAATTCAGCAATGCTTTTCAGATCATTCGCTTCATCGATTTTATTTAATAATACTAAAATATGATTTAAACGAGCTTCTGTGTTTTCAAAAGCCTTCAAACTTACATCCCTATTTATAGCTGTTGTATATAATATGCGTTTTTCAATAGATTTACGCATATCACTGACAGATCCTATCAGACTTTCTTTTTGCTGCATGTCTGTGAGTGATGCCGATATTTCTGAACGTTTTTCTTTATTATAGATCGATTTTGGATCTTTGAGAAAAAAACTAGAATAGTTTACTTTCTCAATATTTAATTTCCCTTTTCCCGTTATAGAATCGTAAGTTTCTTTTGTTTTTTCGATATGCTCTTTGTGTAACTTAAGCTGTTGTTTTATTAAATTAATGATTTCTACATAGTGTTTTGGCATAGAAGGCTTTTGGGGTGAACCCCAGAAATTAGGCCACCCTGTTGGAACTGCTGCACCTAAATCTGCAGCTCCCGCTCCCCACGTCCAAGCTTTTACTGAGTTTGTTGTCCCTAAAGTTACTACTAATACTATTGCAATGATTACTCTTTTCATACTTCCCTCCTATCTTTTTTTACATGTTGCAAAAAAATTGGTAACCATACTTCAGGATCATTGCCTACTTCGGCGATGATGCTTTCAACCAATTCTGCATTGTCAGGTGTGCCTGATAACACCAAGAGTTCATCACTAAAGTCGTGTTCGATGGTTTCTCCATCGATTTTTACATGGAATTTACCGAGATTTAGCTCTGCAAGCGCGGATTGGTCACCCTGCTTGATGAGGAACTGGCGACTAAATTCACCAAGTCCTTTGATCAGTTCAAATTCAGCGTCTGTTAATTTAAAGCCTTCTGTGTAATCCTCATAATTTGCTTTGGGATTAGCTAGAAAAATGTAGGTTGCACATTGCTGAATGAGTGTCTTGGCAATATTGCTTTCTAGGGTATCACTGGGCTCTTGTGTAGCGTAAACAAAAATACCATTTTGTTTACGGATAGTTTTTTGTTTGTTCTTTGCCAAATCTTCAAAGTACGGATCTTGCAAAGATTTCCAAAACTCATCAAAGATATACATAAACCGTTGACCACTAATCATTCCTTCCGTGCGATAAAGCAAATACATCATAACAGGAGTACGAGTCTCTGGGTTATCTAAGAATTCGGTAATATCAAATCCGTAAATTTGATGTGTCGAGAGGTTGAGTGCATCATGGGGATTATCAAATAACCATCCATAATCACCACCTTCACACCATTTTATCAAGCGAGCGTGAACAGATGGATGTGCACTATAATCACTTAAGTGCGGATTTGGCAAAAATTGCACCAGAAAAGACAAGCGACGCAGTGATTTGTCAATGCTGCTACTCATAATAGATATGATGGCTTGATTAATTTCCTCTTCGTCGTGGTGCGTGACTTCACCACCAATTTCCACCAATTTTTTAACAAATTGTTTCAGAAAAATCAGATTGTCTTGTGTGGGGGGAAGTTGGAACGGGTTAAAACCACTTGGCCTACCAGCTCTAAATGACAGATATTGACCACCCATCGCCCGAATGGCAATTTCCATGCCGCGATCTTTGTCAAAAACAACAGTTGTCGGTTTGAATTTTTGCGCCTGTGCTAACAGAAATCCAAGCAGTACAGTTTTACCAGAACCAGATTGTCCAATGAGTGCGGTATTACCGAGCAATCGCTTGTTCGTTGAGTCTTCTTCAAGTTTGGAGGCATGAAAATTGAAATAAAGCGGCGTTTTACTTGTTGTCTTAAAAATTGTAACTGCTGGCCCCCATGGATTTCCAGTTGGTTTACCTGACATAAAATTATGAAAGGATGAGAATGACAAAAAATTCAATGATGTAATTGGTGCGGGGCGTGGTCGCCATTTCCAATTTCCGGGAAGTTGTGCCCAATAACCGGCCTCTATGGCCAAATCTACGGGCTTTGGCAATACTGCAACATCCAACATAGCTGCACTTGCTTTTGCCATATGGTCGCGAACTTGCTGAATTGTGTCTCCATAGATGGTTAATGTACAATGATGTTCACCCATGACAAAATGCCCGCTTACAAGCTGATTCAGTGCTTCGTCAATTTGCTCAATTTGGCTTGTTGCAACATCGCGAGCATCGATAAGGTTACGCTGATGTCGCTGCAAATAATCCTTAGCAGCATGTCGTGAGAGTACAGAAAAACTCTGTGTCAATACGAATTCAAAATCACTTTCCAGCAAAACATTCAATTGGCCTGGTTTTGTTGTTGCGTCGTATTCCTTAACTTCCATCATTCCAAATCGACGTATTCCACTGGTTGTACGTAGTTCACCAAAAGCACCCCATTTTGAGAAAAAAGGTCGATTGACAGATATATAGTCAGAAAAACGGTCGTAACAAATCGGCATAGGTCGATATTCGCCATTGACAAGCATTCCGAGAAATTCAAGCGCAGAAGAATAAGCATGACCATTTTTTTCATAAGTACCAAGAAGTTCCGCACCGTAACGTTTAAATGATACACCTAAGGTACGGTTGATATCATTGAGAGCTTTGATACATGATTCTTGCCGCATCTTTTTTTGATCGAGCGTCTCACGTTCATGCTGAGAAAAAAATGACATAATTCTATCAGCTACCGGTTGAAAAACGATGGTCAAATAGAGATCATTAACCATCAGGTTATAACCAGTAAAGCTTTGCCGGTATTTTTCATCAAGTTGGTGGCAAAACATTTTATCAAATGTTGAAGCAGGATATTCATAAACACGGCGGCGCACAATATGTGTCCACAACGATAAATTAGCTGATGCAATACCACGTAGAGTGTTGTTTAGCTCCGTAGTCCACTGAAAAATATCTTCTTCTGAAGCACTTTGATGTGAACGTCCATCAATTTTCCAAATCGATAAATATTCCGCGTTTTTAGTAGAAATAATTGTATCTGTAATATGGTGTGAATAGGGTATAAACAGGCTTACCGGCGTCTCTGATACAAGACGCTTGTTGCTCTCAACAGCCGTCATACTTATCTCCTTTTACGGTAGTTAGAGGGGCTGTAACTTGATGCACCCCAAAAGCTCTTATTGCGGTTGCGGAATTTACTATCGATCCACAACCACCAAATTCGAAATGCTTTATCATCATTTTTGGTAATTTGCGCCATAATGAACCAGAGTGGTGGTGCAATCATCCATAGAAAGATACTTACCGTCATGGCGATGGCAGCTACACTCACAGTCATAATTATAAGCGGCATCATTGGGACACCCCAAATTGTCGGAACACGAGTCGCTCCTTTAAATAAGGGAAATGTTTTATGTTTTTGTGGTTTCATTATGAACTCCAATTAAGTGATGTAAAACAATATCCTGCTAATATAAAATGCTGCACTAGCTATGATAACACTGAACGCCCATCGTAAGAATGTGGCTTTTGTGATGAAATTAAATGCATAAATAAGCAGTAGAAATAAAAGAATAACAGCACCAACAATAGGAATAATCATACTGAGCCCATATTGCAAACCTATGAGAACATTTATCTTATTCATTTTTTCTTGGGCATATGTATGCTGAATCATTAGAAACATAATCAAAAATGCTAAACCAGTCCTGATTTTGCCGCTAACTTTTATCTGAAGAGTATTGGAGCATTTCATATCTTTATTCTCATTGTTCTTGAAATTGTCATAAACGATGTCCATTCATTCGCAGCATAAACGAAAATTACCATTAGTATGTCTACGATAGGACGCTATAAAAGATGTTATTTTAAACATTTTGTTATCCATCATTTGCAATAAGTAACAACTAGAATTAAATCATGCGCTGTCGGAATGGACTGCAAAGTCTGCAATAACGACGCAGACTTACCCATCGTACCATATCTCTATTTGATAGAACTTTGATAGAGCATCCTGCGTAACCAATTGCCAAACCAAAAAATATTATAGTAGCGGCAAGAGGGATGGTTACAGAGATTTCTATTTGCAGAGCATCTAGTACTTTTTTAGCGTTCTCTAAGATTCTCGAAGCAAATAGAGAATTAGTCATAACAAACATAACAACAACCGCAACAATTATCTTATCCTTGTTGTCATTTTTTGATTGGAAATTATCTAACCATCCCATATTGTGTAATCCCATTAGATTTAACTGACACAAATAGCTTTTTCTACAAGACAAGAAACACTTTTATTGATTAGCAAAATTAATAGAAAAAAGCCTTCTCTTCGCATAGAAAAAGCACTCTACGCTAAATAGTTCTACATCTCATTCTCAGTTACCTTTAAGTGTTACCCTTAAACAACAAATTGGCAATTTCAACTGCAGAGCCCGCAATGACAACACCAATTGCCCACCGTACAAATGTATCTTTTTCGATATAACGCCCTGCGTAACCAATTGCTAAGCACAAAAGGATTACAGCAGCGGCAACAGGAATAATCAAGTTCAATTCACCCCTAAATTTTTCTAAAATATTTTTTACTTTTTCCAATTTTTCCGCTTGAGCATATACAGGATGAGCCATAAAAAACACAACTGCCATTGCGATAGTTCTTATGAATCTATCACTAATTATCACTCCAAAAGTATTTAATTTTTTCATATTATTTACCCTAATTCAGATTATAATTAGCACGAATAACCTTCTTTTCCCGATGCAAGCAGAATCTTCGTTGATATATACAACAACAATAAAATTCAGGTTTATCTTCTCGCACGGCTTTCTTTATGATTGATTCTCATTAACTAAGTAAAAGATTTGCAATTTCAGCTGCCGACCCCGCAATGACAACGCCAATTGCCCACCGTACAAAAGTATCTTTTTCAATATAACGTCCTGCGTAACCAATTGCTAAGCACAAGAGGATTACAGTAGCAGCAACAGGAATAATTGTACCCAACTCTGTTTTGAATTTTTCTAAAATACCTTTCGCTTTAGTTAAATTCTGTGCTTGAGCACATACAGGATGAGCCATAAAAAATACTGTTACGATCGTGCTAGCTGCAACGATCTTATTATTAACTGCTGTTCGAAGAATATTTAATCTTTTCATGTTTTTTGTCCTGATTAAGTTTAAAACTGCCATAAACAACACCTCTTTCATGAAGAAACTTAAAGAGATATTTCGGATCAGCCCAAGTTCTTAGTTTTCCTCTTTGCGTAAGAAGCGTATACTTATTGGGACTGCCAGTTATTGGGTCATCTGCAACAAACGTAAAGTACCACTCTCTTTCTGAACACATCACAACTGTAATTTCACGTGCTGCTTTCTGGTTAAATGCCATATCGACACTATTTTGTTCTATCATTTTCATTGTTTTTGCCCTTAATTAGAAAAAATCATTCAACCTTATACTAATTAGAGCTTTAACACTTCCTTATCTACCTTCCATTCTTGTATCCTATCAAAATCATAGTTGTAATCCGTAAATGCAGTAAGCACTATTCCTGTTTTTTTCCCAATGAAGAAGTGTCTTCTGCTGCGAAAGCATCACGAACACCGCTTGCCTTATGCGTAAACACATCCACTAATTCTTCCGAAGGGACGGAAAGATAATTCGTATCAATTTCTTGCTTTGACCTCTCTGCATGAAGCTTTACAGGCCCTTGCGATTTTTTATCTAAAAGCATAGGATCTTCCACTTGGACACGCGAAGTAACTTTCTGTACATAAGCATTCGTAAAATCACCTTTGAAATTTCCTGCGTTATAAGAACTTAACGCATCTTGTAAAGAAGTCCGTTCAGACCTGTATCTCGATGCTATTTGATTGTAACAACGTGCCAAAGCAGCTCTTATAATTTCAAGATTCTTACAAGGATCAAACACATTAGAGAAAAAGATACCAAACTGTTCCCGATTTTCGACATTAATTTGTCTCAAGTTTAAGTCAAAATTATGTCTATCTAGCTTAAACTGATCAGTTATGATGCTTGCTTCTTTAAACATAGATGCTCGATATGATAATCCACTATTATCATGCACATCTGTCACATAGATATCATCCTGTGTTCTTTGCACGATGACAGCCAAAAACGACATAAGATGTACGGTAAATGCACATAGAGCAGCAAACATCATAAAATTTTGAATAGTCATAAGCAACACACCCAATGATGAAAAATATTATTAATGTAGGTGTTGAGACCGCGCAATTTCTCCGACTGTTGCCCTATTATATCTCTGTAGATTCGCAAAATGAAATCGCTTAGCTTAGAATATTTTTTGCAATCATAGATTCGGCTTTTAACATACGCCAACACTAGACCAACTGGATAAATATGTGGAATTAAACCACAATCAATATTATAGTCATTATGTTTGCAAAAAGGGAAATTACTTCCAAATGGTAACCATTGCGAAGTAGCCACAGATATCAACGGTCTTGTGTAATTTTCCGATTGTCTAAACTTTTTAGGAGAATAGAAAGATGAAGCAAAAATTCGTTGCATAAGAAAGCATTTCTCACTGTTAGAATGAAACGCACTATCATTATACGGAGAGGGCTTGCTCTTTGTTACGTATTGCCATAATTTATAAAGTGACGATTTATATTCATTGCTGGCCGCTGTTTCATGGGATTCAGAGGAATGAGTGTCTTTTGCATTCCAATCACCACTTCCAACGATCCAATTGAAAAAGGATACGACCGTGACAACTGAGACACAAATAAACAGTTCCTCGTGGTTCAAAGCACATCTCCAGCAAAGTGATATATTCATCATAATTTTAATTTCGATAATAAATAGATAAAACTTGTATATAATTGTGTTTAAAATATGGCAAAGCATAATTCTTTTTTTGCAAGGGGAGTAATTAAGGTGAATGATCTCAAAAATATGAATTTTGATGAGTTACAAGAGATGCGTACCCAAATCGATGTGGAACTAAAAAAACGGCAAGCAAAAGAGAAGCAAAATGCACGGCGGAAAATTCTTGAAATCGCAAGTGCGCATGGAATTGATATAGCTGATCTTGTGAGCAAAGAGCGTCATTATAGAAATCCCAATAACCAATGGGAATTGTGGAATGGGCGTGGGCGTAGACCTAAATGGATTAAAGAATGGTTGGAGAATGGTTATACTCTTGAAGAACTAGAAGTAACTTAATACATATGCAATCTTTGCAAGGTCAAAAGAATAGCAAAAGATATGAACTTAAAAAGCGCCTTCTTTTGAGCCAGTTGGTGTATTAAAAGCTGCTATATTAAAGTGCTGGGTGATAAAATAAAGTTATAAAAAGCACATAAATCTACTCAAGCGCAAATAGTATATCACCATAATAGCCGGTACTCTTATTCTATTTGCCAGCTCAAAATATTGTATCTTCCTCCTATTAAGATGATGTATGAAAGCATTTTATTCTTTATCTCAAACAGTTTTGTTTATATGTTGTCCCCTCTTGTAACGTGCAAACGAATTGTTCTTATTGAATTATCATAAAAGGATTGAAATATACGAATTTTACTGTATTTGAGAGGCTCAACTCTATATGTAAAATTGATAAATTATCATTATCAATAAATATATTGCCAGATGCATGCCATTATGTTTTTGAAATACTGTTTTATTATTATTCTGGGGTTTTTATGAATTTAGATCCAGTCTTTCTCTTTTAAAATTACATAAATAAGGCATCAAATTTTATCTTTTTATTGTTTTTGTGCTTTTGATGAGGAAGTGTCTTGGAAAATAAATTTTTTATGGTTAATACTGGTATTAATATAATTTTTGATATATTTGAAGTGTTCATTACTCAGTTTGATTGCTTATAAAATTAAAAGGCGTATTGAAAATAAAAAGGTGGAGCAGTTTTTAACTTCTATCTATTTTCTCTTGTGTGGAAGATAGTAGGTTTCAATGTACAGGTTATTACGTAGTGTGATGCTACAGGGTATTGGCAGCTTTATTGCATGTCGTCATATTTTCCTCTAAAATCTTGATATTTCAAAATAAGAAAAAGGCCCATTTTGATAAAAGGGAGTCTCATTCATGAATTGTAAAAAGTGAAAAAGTACGATTTTGATTCATTTTTCTTAAAGTGGCAGTCCGTGTAGCAAACGTGGAGCATGAGGAGTGAGTCCGGAAGCTTCCTGAATAAAGTATTTTTTTACTTTTGGTGCCTGATTGACAATTCCAAGACCAGTATCACGAAGCATTCGTAAGAAGAGATTATCATTAGAAAAAAGTCTATTAAGCCAGTCATTACTTAAAGCCATACGCACAGTTTCAAAACGTCTCCAGCTTTGGTAGCGTTCCAAGGCTGTAAGGGATCCGATATCAAGACCCAAACGTGCTGTTTCGATAATAACTTCGGCGAGTGCAGCGCTATCACGTAGTCCTAAATTGAGTCCTTGTCCTGCAATGGGATGGATTGTGTGGGCAGCATCACCAACAAGAGCAAAACGAGGTTTGATACAGTGACGTGTTAAACAAAGACTCAAGGGAAAAGCTTGACGCTCACCATTCCAAGAGATTTTTCCAAACCGATGACCAATGCGTTTTTCGAGTTCTGTTTCAAAAATAAGGGCATCAGCTTTGAGGTAATATTGCGCAATTTTATGGTGTTCATTCCATACAACAGCAGATCGATTGCCTTTGAGAGGGAGAAGAGCGAAAGGTCCAGCAGGTAAGAAATGTTGAGTTGCTTGTCCATGATGGGGTTTTTTATGTTCAATCGTGCAGATAATTGCTGTTTGTTTGTAAGTGTGAGAAAAGCTTTTCAGGCCTGCTTTTTCACGTAATTTTGAATGTGCTCCATCGGCTGCGATAAGCAACTTCGTTTGCCAAATGTCTTCATTGCTTAAAGTGACAGTTGTATGCTGGTCCTCTTGGTGAAAATCAGTGACACGCATGTTTGCAATGACGGTGATATCGAGACTTTTTATACGCTTTTTTAAAGCGTGGATGAGCTCTCTTTGTTCCACCATAGCAGCAAAAGGTTCGTTAGGAGCAACATTTCCTTCAAAGGTTAAAAAAACTGGTTTGACTGGATCATTTGTGCGTGAATCCGTGATGATCATAGAATAAATGGGTTGAGCATAGGGTTTCATATGTTCCCAACATTGCAATTGTTTTAACATACGAATAGAAGCAGCAGAAAGGGCAATGGTTCGTATATTGGAAGCGGGGATTCCTTCTTGAGGCGCAGCATCAATGATATTAATTTTCAGTTCAGGAGCTGATTGCTTGAGTGCTATTGCCAGAGTTAAACCGACAACCGCCCCCCCAGCAATGAGAATATCGCATTGTTTTATCTTTTTATTGGTTTTTTTACTTTTATTGAGATCAGAATACACAGTATTTCATTCCATTATTTGTAGTTTGTTTGTTCTTAAATAGGGTATTTTTCTTTATCATTATCTTTTCACTATATTCTGACTTCCTCTTTGCTCTACAGAACTAGATTCATTGATTTGCACGGATCTGTGAAATAGGGAGGCTTTTGGTTTATTCCTCCTGATAACCACTCATGTAATTTACTGCATAGTTTCCTTCAGCAAATCTTATTCTGAATATTCCGTTTAACTTTACACCTGTATACTTAGTTGATGTAAAAGAAAACTGAAATCAAACAGTGATGGCATTCTATTTTAATGATACATGAAAGCGTCTTAGTACCACCATTTTGAAGGGTGATGTTCTATGACCCTACAGGATAGGGAATTGTTATAATTATGATGGTTAAAACTGTATTAATATTTTGCGGTCATAATTTTACGACCTTTTAACATGAAGATTTTGTATTTGGAATTAATGGATGCACCAAAGTTCTTCTCCTTATGATTCATTAGAAGTGCAAAAATCTTATAGTTCACGGCTTATTGAAATGTTTTTGCGCCAGATTGGTGTTTTCATTGGGCTTGGGCTTTTGGGCTTTATTGTTTTTTGTGTTTTCGCTTTGGCAACTTGGAATGTTGCAGACCCATCTTTAACCCATGCAAGTACAAATAAAATTACAAACTTTATGGGGTGGCCAGGGGCAGTTTTTTCAGATTTTGTTATGCAGTTTTTTGGTTTGGCAAGTCTTGGTGTTCTATTACCGCCACTATTTTGGTCGTTTCTTTTGCTAGCACAACAGGATATCCACAATTTGATTTTTCGCTTTTTTTTGTGGCTGGTCTCAACGATTTGTTTTTTAATTTCTTTTGCTCTTATGACTCCTGTTGCCTCTTTTACGTACTGGCCATTGCCGATGGGGTTGGGAGGGGTTTTGGGAGATAAAGTTTTAAGTGCTGCTTCTTTAATTTTCCCTATCCCGCTTTCTTCTTTTCAGAATGTGCTGTTGGGCGTTGCTCTTATCGTTTTAGGTTTTCTGATAGCTGCTTTTGCGGGCAATGTTGTATGGCGGCGCCAGACAAATAAAAGAAAAGTAAAAAATGTCCGGAAGAATGAAATAGTGGATCAAGTTTTGGATATATCAGAAGAGACAGAATCTGCTACAGATGAAGTACAGTACAGCTTTTTTACGACAGCTTTTGGAGCTGTTTTACATCTTTTTTATTTTTTACAAGCGCGTTTTTTTCGCCTTTTCTCTTTCAAAAATCAATCTAAAAAACAAAAAAAGCCCTTTGATCGAATTGAGCCAATTTTCTTTGATGAAAAAATAAAATGTGAGGGGTCTCAAGATAAGATGCCTGTTTCTCCCTCGAAAAGCCGTGTTTTAAAGTCTTTAACAGCTTCTTCAAATGGGGGCTTTCTTCTTCCACTTTTGGATTATCTTTCGGTTCCACCTCCAACCGCGAGAGATGCAAGACTTTCCCCTACGGCCTTGAAAGCTAATTCTCAGGAACTTGAGGGTGTTTTGTTAGATTTTGGTGTCAAGGGACAAATTATTGATGCGCGTCCTGGTCCGGTGGTAACTTTGTATGAATTTGAACCGGCTGCTGGCATTAAGTCTTCCCGTATCATTGGTTTGGCAGATGATATTGCACGCTCGATGCGTGCGATTTCAGCGCGTGTTGCGGTGGTTCCAGGACGTAATGTGATTGGAATAGAATTGCCTAATGCAAAGCGTGAGATGGTTTATTTAAGAGAGATGTTGCAGGCACAAGAATTTATTGACAGCAAAGCAAAATTGGGACTTGCTTTAGGCAAAACAATAGGTGGTGAAACGGTTATTGCTGATCTAGCAAAAATGCCACACCTTTTAGTGGCTGGTACAACAGGGTCGGGAAAATCTGTTGCCATTAATACAATGATTTTATCACTTCTTTATCGGATGACACCTGAACAATGCCGTCTCATTATGGTGGATCCAAAAATGCTTGAACTTTCAGTTTATGATGGCATTCCCCATTTGTTAACACCTGTAGTAACAGATCCTAAAAAAGCTGTGATTGCGCTTAAATGGGCTGTTCGTGAAATGGAAGAGCGCTACAGCAAAATGTCAAAACTGGGTGTGCGTAATATTGATGGATTTAATGCGCGTCTTAGGGAAGCGGAAAGTCAGGGAGAAACAATGGCGCGGACAATTCAAGTTGGATTTGATCATGAAACTGGTGAGCCTCTTTATGAAACGGAAAAACTCGATTTTAGTCCTATGCCCTATATTGTTGTCATTATTGATGAAATGGCCGATTTGATGATGGTTGCGGGTAAAGACATTGAAGGAGCGGTTCAGCGCTTGGCACAAATGGCGCGTGCTGCCGGTATCCACGTGATTATGGCAACCCAGCGTCCTTCGGTGGATGTGATTACTGGAACAATTAAAGCCAATTTCCCCACACGCATTTCTTTTTCTGTGAGTTCAAAAATTGATAGCCGAACAATTCTTGGTGAACAGGGCGCTGAACAATTGTTGGGACAAGGAGATATGCTTTTTATGATGGGAGGTGGGCGTCTCCAGCGTGTTCACGGACCCTTTGTGGCTGATGATGAAGTGGAGCAAGTTGTAGCGCATCTCAAAGCACAAGGCCTCCCTGATTATTTGGAGACTATTACGCAAGAGATCGCAGAAAATATGCAAGATGTTTCCTTCACATCACCTTCAGAAGATGATCCCTATAGGCAAGCTGTTGCTATTGTGCTTCGTGATCGTAAGGCTTCAACTTCTTACATTCAACGCCGTTTAGGCATTGGTTATAACCGTGCCGCTTCACTGATTGAGCGTATGGAAGAAGAGGGTATTATTAGCCCAGCAAATCATGCGGGAAAACGAGAAATTTTGGTATCTGCTGAAGAAGATCCCTTTTGATGAAATGGCGAATTTGATGACGGTTAACGGTGAAGATGCAACAGATGATTTCTATAGGCAAGCTGTTGCTATTGTGCTTCGTGATCGTAAGGCTTCAACTTCTTACATTCAACGCCGTTTAGGCATTGGTTATAACCGTGCCGCTTCATTGATTGAGCGTATGGAAGAAGAGAGTATTATTAGTCCAGCAAATTATGCGGGAAAACGAGAAATCTTGATATCTGCTGAAGAAGAATAATTTTGAAATAAAAATCTCTTGATAGTTATTTTCAAATAATATCTTTCTCCTGTAAAGGAGGCTATTTATTCAGCATTTGTTACTTAATAATAAGATAAATATGTATTGTTTGGGAGCATTTTCTATGAAAACATCTTTTATACTAAAAGGAAGAATCTTTGGGAGAAAAATCTTTGGATTTGTTGGAATCATTGTCTTTTGTTGCCTAACTTTTTCTGCTTTTGCGCAGACATCCAATAAAGTGGCACGGGCTCAGAATATTGCTAATCGCTTTGCGGCAATTAAAACAATGACGGGTGATTTTATTCAGTTTAGTCCAAAGGGAAAAATGTCTCAGGGGACATTTTATTTAGAGCGCCCAGGGAAAATTCGTTTCATTTACAAAAAGATACCTTTACAGATCATTGCAGATGGTCAATTTGTGGGCATTAATAATCGCGCGCTGAATACTTGGAATTTTTCACAGCTTTTTCAAACGCCGATGAAGTTTCTGTTAGATGACAAAATTGATGTATCCTCGGGGCGTTTATTGGCATTTCGTGAAGATCCTGGAGCGGTGACGATTGTTTTGCGTGATAAAAGCATTGGAGCAGGGCAAATAAGAATGATTTTTGATTCTAAAAGCAGCATCCTACGTCAATGGACAATTGTTGATCAACAGAACTTGGAAACTACGGTTCAAATCATGAATGTGCGTACGGGTGTTAGGTTTGCTGATGGGATGTTCACACTTCCTTCGAAGAAATAGTGCGGTGTTTTGTCATTGGGATTGAAATGGATGTTTTTTCGTATTGCAACTTGGAATATTAACTCGATTCGTTTGCGCCTTGCGCAGGTTTTTCAGTATTTAGAGATCTTTTCTGCAGATGTTTTGTGTCTACAGGAGACAAAATGTCCAGATGCTTTATTCCCCGTTGAGGCTTTTGAAGCAGCGGGTTATAAGTATCTCGCATTGAGTGGACAAAAATCTTACAACGGTGTGGCAATTGTTTCACGTTTGCCTTTTAAGAGCGTTGAAAAGCATAATTTTTGCCAAAAGGAAGACTGTCGCTACATTTCAGTTGTTGTTGAAGCTTATGGCAAAAACATACGGATTCATAACTTTTACGTTCCTGCTGGTGGTGATGTGCCTGACGCTAATGTGAATGAAAAATTTCGGCATAAACTTGATTTTTTAGAAGAAATGTCCTCCATTCGTGCGGATCAAGGAGATGGTCTTTCTTCTCTTTTGGTGGGAGATTTAAATATTGCTCCTTTGGCAGAAGATGTTTGGTCTCATCAGCAATTGTTGAAGGTTGTAAGCCATACTCCCATTGAAACCGAGCGTTTAAAAGCTTTATGCTGTCAAGGTGGATGGGTTGATCTTATGCGGTTGCATATCCCTGTTCCTACCAAGCTTTACACATGGTGGAGTTACCGTGCACGCGATTGGGCACTTGCTGATCGTGGGCGGCGGCTTGATCACATTTGGTCTTCTCAAGATTTAGCACCTTTTGTTGTGGATCTTTCGATTTTTCGTAACGCTCGTGGGTGGGAGAAACCTTCAGATCATGTTCCAGTGCAAACTGTATTTGATTTTTTACAGTAGTTTTGCAATAAAAACTTAGTAAATGAAATGTTAATAAGTTAATTCTGATGACATGCAAAAGAATGAATACAGATTAAAAATTTAAAATAAATTGTTTCAAACAGTTTATTTTATAGTGTTTTTTTGTAACTAACCAGTATTATCTTTATATTTGTCAGTTCTCAATGTTGCGATAGTTTTTGCATTACGCCAGTCCATAAGAGGCATTTTCATTCTTTTCTTAACGTGCTTTTTACCACATGTTGATCCCCCATTGTGAGGGATAAGCGAATGATTTTGATTGATTCATCATGAACAGGTTTGAAGTGAAAGAATCTTACGATATTCATGTCTGTCATTTAACATACAAAATAATAAATTATTATTATAAATCAATATATTACTGCTAAGTTGTATGATCAACTCTCATTATCATAAGATATCCTTTAAGGTTCTAGCTGTTTGGGGGTAATAATCGGCAAAGAAAGGTCAATCTTATGCGGTTGCATATCCTTGTTCCTACCAAGCTTTACACATGGTGGAGTTACCGTGTACGCGATTGGGCACTTGCTGATCGTGGCCGATTAGTTGATTATCTTTGGTCTTTTTCGGATTTAACTTCTTTTATTGCTTATCTTTCGATTTTTCGTAACGCTCGTAGGTGGGAGAAACCTTCAGATCATGTTCCAGTGCAAACTGTATTTGATTTTTTATGTTAAGTTTGAAATAAGAAGTAAATAAAGTATTAATAATAGTACTGATTCTGAGAAAATGCAGGAGATTAGATGTATATCAAAAATCTCGAAGGGGTTGCTTATAATAGATTAGGCTATGGTGTTTTGCTGTGTTTTTTTATATTATCGGGATGTATGGTTGGTCCTAATTACCAGAAAACATCTTTTCGTGTTCCAGCAGTTTGGGGAGAAAAATCTGCACAGAATGCAGGGCAACCAGTTGCGCTTGCCGGATGGTGGCGGCGTTTGAATGATCCTGTTCTAGATGCATTAATGGATTATGCGATTTCTGGAAATAATAATGTTGCTGTTGCCAAAGCTCGGGTGCGTGAGGCGCGTGCGGGTTTAGGACAGGTTGTGGGAACTCTTTTGCCAAATTTGTCCAATTCAATTTCAGGAACCCGTAGTCGTTCTGGACAGTCTGATGCATTGTTAAACCAATATCATAGTGGTTTTGATGCAAGTTGGGAACTTGATTTTTTTGGTGGGCATAAACGAGCAGTTGAAGCAGCGCGTTATGGTCTTGATGCAGCTGTGGAAGATATGCGCGCTACCATGGTGACACTGTTAGGAGATGTGGCAATAAATTATGTGCAAATGCGTGGCTGGCAACAGAAATTGTTGATTGTACGGCAAATTGCTGTATCACAACGTAAAACCTATGAGTTGATGCGTGCTAGATTAACAGCTGGTGATGTTTCTGAGCTCGATGTTTCAAATGCGCAAGCGCAAATGGTAAATACAGAAGCAGATATATCACAGATGGAAGCGAATTTAGCAATGAGCGTTCATCGCCTTTCTGTTTTAACTGGTCGTGTGCCTACGGCATTGAAGGATCTTTTACAAAAAAATGCTAAGCATGCAAAGATTCCACAACCGCACTGGCCGATACAAGCAGGAATTCCAGCCGATATTTTGTTAACACGTCCAGATTTGCGACGGGCAGAGCGTCAATATGCGCAAGCAACAGCGCGGATTGGTCAACGTGAAGCAGATCGCTATCCATCACTTACTTTAACAGGTAATATTTCGACAGCAGCAACGGCGATTGGTCAGTTATGGAAAAATTCAACGATTGGATGGTCTTTTGGACCTGGTCTGCGGTTTCCTCTTTTTAATGGAGGTCAGATCGAAGCTTCTATTGCGGTTGCGCGTGCACAGCGTGATCAAGCTTTTATTACTTATCGGGCTGCTGTGTTGGGAGCTTTAGAAGATGTAGAAAATGCGCTGGTAAGATTAACTAAAGAACATCAACGCTTAGAAAAGCTAATCATTGCGAATAAAGCTTTTCTGCATTCCTTAAAACTTTCACAGAGCCTTTTTGAGAATGGAAATACCAGTTTTCTTGAATTGTTAAATGCTGATCGCTCTTATTATTCTGCACAAATGGCACTTAAAGATAGCCGTGTTTCTTTGGTTACGCAATATATCACGTTGATGAAAGTATTAGGGGGGGGCTGGGATGGTGTTGTTGATGTATCACGTCCAGAAGTCGTTGATGGTGCACCTCGTTCGCGTGCAAAGGTAGGGAAATGA
Source organism: Bartonella sp. B39 (assembly GCF_053795145.1). NCBI lineage: Bacteria > Pseudomonadati > Pseudomonadota > Alphaproteobacteria > Hyphomicrobiales > Bartonellaceae > Bartonella > Bartonella sp. B39. Next base: position 1,711,628 of record NZ_CP200036.1, on the reverse strand, counting down.
AAAAAAGCTTACTCAAAAATTTCATTACAAAACACAAAAAACTTTCCTTCTTTTTAACTGCTATATTCCTTCTTCTCTTGTTTTTATGGTTGCGCTCCATTGTTTTTGGAACATCTAGTCCAACTTATATGACAGCAGTGGTAAAGCGTGGGGATATTGAGGAAAGTGTTTTAGCTTCTGGTCTTGTACGTCCTTATCGGTTGGTGGCTGTTGGTGCGCGTGCAACAGGGCGTGTGGTGTCAATGCGTGTTTCCCCTGGGAGTGTCGTAAAAGAAGGCGATCTCTTAGCAGAGATTGATCCTACAGATCAAGAAAATGATTTAAAAAGAAAAAAAGCAGCATTGTCTCACTATTATGCGAGTTTGGTAGAACAAGAAGCCTATCTTTCTCTTGCACAGAAAAATTTAGCGCGTCAGAAAAAAATGATCGAAGCACATGCAATTTCACGGGCTAACCTGGATGATGCTGCAACACAAGTGAAAATACGTGAGGCGCAAATTGCTCAACTTCAACAGCAAATTGTGCAAGCACAAATTGATGTGAACAGTGCAGAGGTCAATTTAGGTTATACACGCATAACTGCCCCTTCAGCTGGAACCGTTTTGGCAACAATTGTGGAAGAAGGGCAGAATGTGAATGCGGTTCAGTCGGCGCCAACAATTCTTATTTTGGGCGATTTGTCAAAGATGACAATTAAGGCGCAAATTTCAGAAGCTGATGTGCTTAAAGTGCGGGCTGGACAACCAATTTATTTTACAGTTTTAGGGAATTCAGAGCGTCGTTATGAGGGCGTTTTAGAAAAGGTAGAACCTGCTCCTGAAGCAATTCGTTCTGATGTGAGTATTAATCCTAGCATAGTGAGTGGATCTAGCGCTTTAATTTCATCAGCTATTTATTATAACGGAATTTTACATGTTGATAATGCAGACAATTTTTTGCGAACCTACATGACTGCTCAAGTTCATATTATCTTAGGACGTGCTAAAAATGTCTTATTGGTGCCAAGTGATGCCTTACGCGATGAGACAAAAGAGCATAAGGCATGGGTTTCTGTTTTGGAGAGGGGGAACAAGGTGGTTACTAAACAGGTAAGCGTTGGGTTGAATAACAAGGTGATGGCAGAGATTATTTCAGGACTTAATGAGGGCGATGTTGTTATCACCGGCTCGCTCGATAGGGTAATGCCAGAGTCTTCTGACATGCACAGCGAAGACGAGATTTAAACCATGAACACAAACCAAGCAGATGCTGTCTTCGTGTTGGAAAATATTGTACGTCAATTTCCGGCGGGCGAAACATTTGTTACTGTTTTGAAGGATATCAATCTTACCATTAAGCGCGGTGAAATGGTAGCGATTGTGGGAGCTTCTGGTTCCGGAAAATCCACATTGATGAATATCTTAGGCTGTCTTGATCGGGCAACTTCTGGTCGTTATTGGATTGCAGGGAGAGAAACAGCTTCTCTTTCAGCTGATGAATTGTCGGCTTTGCGGCGCAATCATTTTGGTTTTATTTTCCAGCGCTATCATTTGTTGAATGAATTAACAGCTCTTGGGAATGTTGAAATTCCAGCTGTTTATGCAGGATGCGCCGTGAAAGCAAGGAAAAAGCGTGCACAAGATCTTTTAACGCGCTTGGGCATGGGTGATCGGGTGAATCATCGTCCAAATCAACTCTCCGGCGGTCAGCAACAACGCGTGTCTATTGCTCGTGCTCTTATGAATAATGCAGAGGTTATTCTTGCCGATGAGCCAACCGGTGCACTGGATAAACAGAGTGGACAGGAAGTGTTGCGTATTTTGGATGAGCTTCATCAAGAAGGACGCACTATTATCATTGTAACCCACGATATGCAGGTGGCAAAAAGAGCAGAGCGTATTATTGAAATCAGTGATGGAGAAATTATTGCTGACAGTATGACAAAAGTTGCAAAAAAAAGAGCAACGGAGAAAAAAATAAGGACGGATAGTCAATCTTTTTATGAAAAACAACAGCTTGGCTTTTTTCGTGCTTTTACTGAGCGGTTTCGTGAGGCATTTGTTATGGCTTTGTTGGCAATGAATGCTCATCGAATGCGAACTTTTTTAACAATGCTTGGGGTGATTATCGGTATTGCTGCGATTATTGCCATGGTGGCTTTGGGAAACGGCACACGAGAAAAAATTATGGAGAATTTTAAGAGTTTAGGGTCTAATACATTGAAAATTTTTCCTGGCAAAAGCTTTTCTGATCCACAAGCAGAGAAAATAACAAGTCTTGTTGAGGCTGATGCAGAAGCCCTGTCTGGGTTACCTTATGTTTCTGGTGTAACACCTCAGATTTCAGCAAACTCGAAAGTACGTTTTGGTGCAGTTGAAGTCAATGCTGTGATTACGGGGGTGGGAGAACAGTTCTTTCAGACACAAGGACTCAATGTTATTCAAGGGAGGTTGTTTGATCAAAAAAGTGTGCGTGATCGGACGGTTGATCTCGTGATCGAAAAAGAAGCGCTTTCTGTTCTTTTCCCCTATAGTCATGAGAGCCCCCTTGGAAAAGTGGTGCATGTGGGAAAGGTTCCTGCACGTATTGTTGGTGTGGTAGATCCACAACATAATGGAGGTGCGTCAAATACGTTGCAAGTTTATTTGCCCTATACAACAGTGCAAACGCGTTTTCTTGGTACAACAGAAGTTCGTGCAATTACAGTTAGGATTGCTGATGATATTGATTCTCATTTGGCGGAGACCATGGTAAAGCGTTTTCTCATTATGCGTCATGGTAAGGAAGATTTTTTCATTAGAAATTCTCAGTTATTCCGTGATCGTATAATGGAGAGTACAGATGTTTTAACGCTTTTAGTCTCTTCAATTGCAGCTATTTCACTGATCGTCGGCGGAATTGGGGTGATGAATATTATGCTGGTCACTGTTTCTGAACGGATCAATGAAATTGGCGTGCGTATGGCAGTGGGAGCGCGTCAGAGTGATATTTTGCAGCAATTTTTAATTGAAGCGGTTTTAGTTTGTGTGATTGGTGGTGGTTTGGGAATCTTGTTTGGGCTTTCTATTGGTGGTTTGTTTTTGCTCTTTAAGGCGCCTATCTATTTGGCTTATACAGCTGATTCAATCATTCTGTCTCTTACTTTTTCAACCCTTATTGGAATATGTTTTGGATTTTCACCAGCGCGGCAAGCTTCACGGCTTGACCCCGTTGTCGCTCTTTCGCGCGATTAAGAACCAATCCTTGCAGTAGGCCATGTTTGTTGCAAGGCTTTCCACTTGGATGAAGCGTTTATGATGCAAAATATGAATGGGAAAAGTTTAGCATTATTCGCTGCTCTATTTTAGAAAACGCTCTATTCGTTAAGCAGAGCATACTTTGTATAACGTTAGACGATGAAGTTTTATGGCACAACGGATCATGAATAAATTGCCCTTGTATTTTGTATAGCTATAAAAATACAAGGCGCGATAACTTTAGGATTTTAACCTAAAAATAGGCGAGGAAGTGGAGTGTATATCTGTTAATAAACATGATAAAAAAGAAGAAAGTTTAAATGAAAAACAGCTTATATCTACAAAATGAACGGGTATATGAGGTGGGTTGGTCTCTATAGTTTTTCTTTTCCTTTTGTTTATTTTTAGACTAGTTTTTTCTCATAAGTGATATGGAAAAAAGGAGCAGTGTTAGTATTGGCAACACTTAGTTTGGGATACTTTAGAACTTTATGCGATGGGGATACAGGTTTTCTGCGAAGCCCCAGTTTTGTAGGGAGAACTAGATATACACACTTATAGGCTTATATTGCTGGGAATGTTAGTTGCTGCATTCATTTGTTACAGCGGGTCGAAAACTTGATGATTTGCATATGAATTATGAAAAAGTTGAGCCATGTTCCGTTACATATAAACAGGGTGATCCACGCACCTGAATGATTTCTGATAAGGTGAGTTTCTACCGTGTTTAAGCGATGAAATTTGCTGGTAAACGTGGTGCACTTGACAAAAGCACAGTGATTTATAATGCGCATATCACGATGCAGAATATTCCTTTTGAAGCTTAAGAGTATGTGATCAATGGCAGGTCTGCTCTGGAATGGATTATGGAACGGCAGGTTGTCAAAACGGATAAAGCGAGCGGAATTATCAATGATGCCAATCGCTATGCTGTTGAGACGGTGGGTAATCCGGCTTATCCTTTAGAATTGTTTCAGCGGGTTATTACGGTAAATTTGGAAACAATGAAAATTGTTCGTAATCTGCCAAAATTGAAAGTGAGAGAAATTGAAAATGTTTGAGAAATTATGCCTCAAAGCAGTTTAAGTAAAATGAGAAGATCTCTATTTAGAAGATATTCCATTGTACATAATCGGTAGATTAAGCCGTTTTTAAGTATTTTAAGTGTAACGATAGACAGATAATAGACATTGATGTTTTCTAGATACAGTAGTTGAAGGCATTTTATTGGGGATCATTGGGGGAAAGCATGACGACGCTACAATCGCTTTTACAGACATATCGTGATGAAGCGCTCACCGAACGGGACAAAGGTACATATTTTGAGCGTTTTACTCTTGCGTATCTGACCCATGATCCTCTCCAGTTTGATCAGTATGAAAAGGTTCAAACTTTTAAAGATTGGGCTCACGAACATGGTTGGGATGGTCGTGATATTGGTATTGATCTTGTTGCCAAGATTCGTAATGAAGAGGGTTTTGCAGCAATTCAATGTAAATTTTATAATGCAGCGTATCGGATTAGAAAAGAAGACATTGATAGTTTCATTGCAGCATCAGGTAAGGATCCGTTCAAGCGGCGTGTTATTATAGATAGCACTGAAAAAGCTTGGAGTGAAAACGCTGAGACAATGATAAGAGGACAGGATATTCCTGTTATACGAATTAATCTTTCCGATATGCAAGAAAGTCCGATCCGTTGGGAAACTTTTGCAGCCAAAGGCAAAGTTGTGTTGGCGGATAAAAAGAAACTCCTTCCACATCAGAAGGATGCATTATGTTGCGTGCGTGCTGGACTTGCTGAAGCAGATCGTGGCAAGCTCATTATGGCCTGTGGTACAGGTAAGACATTTACCAGTCTCAAGATTGCTGAGGACTTAGCTGGTGAAGGGAAGTTTGTCTTGTTTCTTGTGCCATCTTTGGCTTTGATGTCACAGACGGTACGTGAATGGACAGCGGATACAGAAATCGGATTACGATCCTTTGCTGTGTGTTCAGATACACAGGTTGGAAAGCGTCGTAAAAATATTCATGATATTGCCGAAATTGATGTGTTTGATCTTGCTTTTCCGGCGACAACCGATGCTGCTAAACTTGCAGAATGTGCGAGAGATGGCATCGCAGATAAAATGACAGTTGTGTTTGCAACCTATCAATCCATTCAGGTTATTGCGGATGCTCAGAAACAGCATGGTTTTCCGACATTTGATCTTATCATTTGTGATGAGGCTCATCGTACAACAGGTGCAACGCTGGTTGGAGAGGATGAATCCAATTTTGTTAAAGTGCATTCTAATGACGTTATTCGTGCCAAGAAGCGCCTTTATATGACAGCAACACCACGCATTTTTGGTGATAATGCAAAAAGTCGTGCGAATGAAGTTGATGCAGTTCTTACCTCGATGGATGATGAAAAGCTCTTTGGTAAAACACTTTTTTATCGTGGTTTTTCATGGGCAGTACAAAATAATCTTTTAACAGATTATAAGGTTATTGTCTTAGCAGTGGATGAAAAATTAGTCAGTTCAGCTGTTCAGAAACGTCTTAGTGACGGTGAGTCTGAACTTGTTCTTGATGATGCAACGAAGATTATTGGTTGTTATAAGGCGCTCACCAAACAAGACATAAGGTCTGATGTTGGTGCTGATCCACATCCTATGCATCGTGCTTTGGCATTTTGTAAAGACATTCGAAGTTCCAAATTAATTCGTGATGAATTTTCTGCAGTTGTTAAAGAATATCTTGATTATACTAAAAAGGATATTGAAAAGGAGTACTCTCTGAAGTGTGACGCCAAGCATGTTGATGGCACTTTCAATGCGAAGGAGCGTGGTGCATTGCTCGATTGGCTGAAAGCGGATAGTGGTGATGATGTTTGTCGTATTTTGACCAATGCCCGTTGTTTGTCTGAGGGAGTGGATGTTCCGGCTCTTGATGCAATCATATTTTTAAATCCACGCAAGAGTCAGATTGATGTTGTTCAATCTGTTGGGCGGGTAATGCGTCGCTCTGAAGGCAAAAAGATGGGATATGTCATTTTGCCGATTGGCATTCCTTCTGGTATTTCGGTAGAACAGGCTTTAAACAATAACGAGAAGTATCGAGTTGTTTGGCAAATTTTGAATGCTTTGCGTGCGCATGATGATCGTTTTGATGCTACGATTAATAAGGCATCCTTAGGGCAAGATGTGAGCAATGTGATTGAGATTATTGGTGTCACTCAAAGTTCCGAATTACAGGCTGTTACTGCTGTTGTAGAGGATCTTCCTATTCGATCACAATCTGCACAATCGGGAATTGGAACACCGGAGTATGATTTCACGATCACAGAAAATGTACAAGGGGAACTTTCTTTTTCTGTCGATGAACTTTCTCGTGCAATCATGGCAAAGATCGTCAAAAAATGCGGTACGCGTGATTATTGGGAAGATTGGGCGAGTAATATTGCTGAGATTGCTCAGAATCATATCATGCGCTTAACAGGCATTTTAGCTGAACCAGATACTGAAGTGCGTCAAGCATTTGACAAATTTGTAGCAGAACTGCGTGGTGATTTAAACGATACTGTCACAGAGACTGATGCGATTGAGATGTTGGCACAGCATATCATTACGCGCCCTGTATTTCAGGTGTTATTTGAAGGATATCAGTTTACGCGTGAGAATCCTGTATCGCGTGCTATGCAGCGTATGCTCGATGTTCTTGATGAGGCGAACCTTGATAAGGAATCTAAAGATCTTAAAAATTTTTATGCAAGTGTAAAATTACGAGCAAGTGGAATTACGGATCCAAAAGCCAAGCAGAACTTGATTATAGAGCTTTATAATAAGTTTTTCCGTTGCGCTTTTCCACGCACGGTAGAAAAATTAGGGATTGTTTATACTCCCGTTGAGATTATAGATTTTATTATTCACTCAGTGAATGAGGTGTTACAAAATGAATTTAAGCAAACGCTTGGTTCATCTGGTGTTCACATCATGGATCCTTTCACGGGAACGGGGACTTTTATCACGCGGCTTTTACAGTCAGGTTTGATAAAACCAGAAGAGATGAAACACAAATTTTGTCATGAGATTCATGCCAATGAAATCGTGCTTTTAGCCTATTATATTGCCGCTATTAATATTGAAACGACGTATCATGGCCTTATGGGGGGTGATTATATCCCGTTTGAGGGAATTTGTCTGACCGATACTTTTCAGCTTTATGAGCAGGGAAAAGACCTGATTAGTGATTTGATGATGGATAATAGTACACGTCGGTCACGCCAGAAGGAACTGGATATTCGTGTTATTGTTGGCAATCCTCCTTATTCTACTGGACAAAAAAGCGAAAACGACAATGCAAAGAATATCAGCTATGCAAAATTAGATCGTCGTATTCGTGAGACTTATGCCGCTCAATCCAAAGCTAGCAATGTTAATGGGCTTTATGATAGTTACATTCGTGCAATTCGGTGGGCAAGTGATCGCATAAAAGACTGTGGTGTTATTGGTTTTGTTACTGGTTCTGGTTATGCTGAAAAATTAGCAATGGATGGTCTCAGAAAAGAATTGAATGAAGAATTTTCAAGCATTTATGTTCTCAATTTGCGGGGAGATATTCGCAAAAATATGCTGAGCAAAGGACGTGCTCAAGAGGGGCAAAATGTTTTTGGAAGTGGAAGCATGACAGGTATTGCTGTGACACTGTTTATTAAAAATCCAAATGTCACAAAGCAGTGCAAAATTTGTTATTATGATATTGGTGACAATCTCACAACAAAAGAGAAACTTTTTGCACTTCAGCGATTGGGCAGTGTTGGTGGTATTAAGCGTGAACATGGCTGGCAAATGATTACACCAGATGAGTATGGTGATTGGCTGGATCAGCGCAACAGTGATTTTGAAAAATTTCTAGCCTTAGGTGATAAGAAGGGTAATGATAAAAAACTCTTTGAAACTTTTTCTTGTGGCATTTCAACTGGTCGTGATACTTGGGCATACAACGCAAGTCGTGAAGCTTTAGCAAAGAATATGAGCAATATGATCGCCCTCTATAATAGTGAGGTGGAACGTTTTAATGCTACACATCTCCACTCTGACCGCAAGGCACGGGCAAATTCTGTGAATGATTTTGTCAATACAGATGCCAGAAAAATCAGTTGGAGTCGTAGTCTTAAAGAAGAATTAATAAGGGGAAAGTTTTCCGAATTTGAAAATAATTGCTTAGTTAAAAGTCTTTATCGTCCTTTTATACGGCAGTGGCTCTATTATGATCGTATTTTTAATGAAATGGTTTATCAAATTCCACGTATATTTCCTCTAGAGAAAGCGGTTGAAAATAGGGTAATACAAGTCACAGGCAAGGGAGCAAGAAGTGGTTTTTCCGTTCTGATGACTAAGGATTTATCTAATTCTGCTACAATGGATGCTAACCAATGTTTTCCACGATATGTTTATGAAAATGCTGAGTCTTTAGAAGATAAACAGGGTGATCAGGTTCATTTATTTGCACATTTTACAGAGGGAAGCAAAAAATCTGGCTTGCAGAGGCGTGATGCAATTACTGATGAAGGGTTGGCATATTTTAAAGCGGCTTATCCTGGTGAGATGATTACAAAGGATGATTTGTTTTATTATGTTTATGGGGTGTTGCATTCTGAGGATTATCGTGTGCGTTATGCGCATAATCTATACAAACAATTGCCGCGTATTCCAACAGTTAAAAGGGTAGAAGATTTTTGGGCTTTTGTTACAGCGGGTCGAAAGCTTGGTGATTTGCATATGAATTATGAAGAGGTTGAGCCATATCCCGTTACATATAAACAGGGAGATCCAAACACTTGGATGATTTCTGATGAGGTGAATTTCTACCGTGTTCAAGCGATGAAATTTGCTGGCAAACGAGATGCACTTGATAAAAGTACAGTGATTTATAACGCAAACATCACTATGCAAAATATTCCTATAGAGGCTTATGATTATGTGGTGAATGGCAGACCTGCTCTCGAATGGGTTATGGAACGGCAGATTATCAAGACCGACAAAGCAAGCGGTCTTGTCAATGATGCTAATCGCTATGCTGTTGAGTCGGTGGGTAATCCAGCCTATCCTTTAGAATTGTTTCAGCGGGTTATTACGGTAAGTTTGGAAACAATGAAAATAGTTCGTAGTCTGCCAAAATTGGAAGTGAGAGAAATTGAAAATGTTAAGTTATCCATTGTGACATAAAACATGTGTCATAAAACAGTGTCTTTTGGGGTGTGGTGATAAAACAGTATCGATAAAGGGCCTGTAGTAGAACTTATGGAAAGCTTTCTACATGAGGTGTTTTTAGCGGATGTGGTGAATATTTAGGGTAGAGATTGCTTGTCGAGCCTCATGGAGTGAACAGCGGTGCGTGATCAGCAGGTGGAACCTATTAGACAAGAAGCTGGATTGTTTAAAAAACCGGAGAAGGTTAAGGAGCTTTATTTTTTAGGGTGGGGAGGAAGTCAATTCCTCTTAAAAGCAATCAAAATTATTCGCCTGCACGTTATAAGTGGAGTTGCGTTTGGATACTGAAGAAAGGCATAAAGATGCCTTTTGTGAATGTTTTCGAGTGCTTGTTATAATATTTGGCTTGGCAAAGAGCGATGATATTGCTTGTGGCAAATTTGGGGGAAATTAGGAGAGAAAAGATTAGAATACGGTTCTTATGTATACTTGAATTGTTTTGATATATTGGAATATAAGAATACGTATTTGATTGATTTGTTGTATTGTGCTTTCATCGCCACTCCTTTTAACAGGGTAAGCAATAAAATTAACTTCAGGCATTAAATATTTAAGCTCACGCAAAGAGCGCCACATGTGGTAATCATGGGTGACGATATAAACTGTTTGGTAGTGATGTTTTTTGATCCAAGCTGCGCTTTCTTCAGCATTTCCTTTTGTGTTCGTCGCTTTATGACCGATGTCAACGCAACAGGCGAAGAGCTGTGGAGTAATATGCGTGCTGTGCTGCAGTTTCTGGAGATTGGTTGTGGTATTTACTCCACTAATCAAAAGGCGTGAACCAACCCTCTTTTGTAAGAGATTTAGTCCTGTCTCTATTCGGTTTTCTCCTCCTGTAAAAACAATGATTGCATCTGCTTTTGGTAAAGGATTTGGTGGTTGAAGCCGTTCGGTTTTTTCAGAAAAAACAATGAAACTTACACAAAAGAATAGAACAATCATTAAAAGCGTAAATGCTATCGGGGGCAAATAGCGAAACAAGCAGTGTAGATGCCATAGATTGGTGCGCCTGGGGAGGGAGTGCTCTTGATTGTCTTGCATCAGTGATTGAGAATTATATGAGTTATGGGTCATAAAATTAAAATAAACCGTTTTCGCATTGATCAATTTTTTTAAGTTGCGCCAAAATAGTCATGCGGTTTGTAAACATGGTCAGAAAAGAAACGAAAAAAATAAGACCGATGATTTTTCCATAAGGAATAGAACTTATGGAAAGATGTCCAAACAAAGCCGTGACTTGGTTTGCTTCTACTGTCCCTGTGTTATAATTTGTCCAAAAGCTAAAAACAACAAACAGCAATGCACTTGCGGCACCACCATATAATGCACCGCGGAGTGCGGTTTTAAAAAAATGCCAATCAAATTGTCGCGCAATGAAAAGAGGTGCAGTGCCGAGGAAGTAGAGGACATTGATAATATGCGCATTCTCTGCCAATGCATTGCGCGTGGAAAAAATAACCGTGAGTATCAGTGAACTTAGAACCAGTATTAAAATTGAAAAACCAATAAAAACAGTTGTGTGTGCCATTGTTGTAAAACGATTTACCCAAACACGGTGATCATCAAATTGGCCTCCTGGAATTTGAGTTTTGATGGCGTGATTGATGGCGCGAAAGTCGATTTTTTCTTTTTCGTTTAGTGTCACGATGATAAGGCGAGGAAGGGGTAATTCATTTAAGCTTAAACCCGTACCAAGCCATGGTTCGAGTAATTTTTCGGTGGCTTTTTGATCAACAATTTTGGCATTTTCTACACCATGAAATGTTTTAACCAATTTAACCGCATCATGGAGAGCTTTTTCAATATTGATATTTTCAATGGGGCGTATTTGTATCGTTGCTTCATAGCTAATTTGATTACTCCAATTATTAGCAGAACGTTGCACGAAATCAACACCGATCAATGTCAGGCTGGAGAGAAATGTCATAATAGCAATCACTGCAACGAGTGCTTGTCCAGAAATGTTGCCGCTAGGAATAATAGCAGTTGTGTTTTTTTTGTTGCTTATAAAAATTGAGAAAGACTTATTCATGAATTGTCATCCGTCCATTATGGAGAAGCATACGCCGTGCTGCAACCTGTTCCATTAGTGCGATATCATGGGTGGCGATGACGACCGCTGTTCCAAAACGATTTAATTCAATAAACAAGCGAAGCAAACGTTTTGCTAAAGGTGGATCAACATTTCCTGTTGGTTCATCAGCCAGAAGAATTTCAGGTTGGTCAATGAGTGCACGTGCAATCGCTACCCTTTGTTTCTCACCACCGGAAAGAACTGGTGGTAAAACATGAATATGATCTCCAAGACCTACCCAACAGAGAAGATCTTCCACTTCACTGCGATAAGTTGCTTCTTCTTGTCCTTTAATGCGTAAAGGTAAAGAGACATTTTCATAGGTGGTCATGTGATCGAGAAGGCGAAAATCTTGAAAGACAACACCTATACGTTGTCGTAGTGCAGGCAGCTCTTGTCGTTTGAGCAATGCTGTATCCGTTCCGAAGAGATCAATATGACCACGGGTGGGTTTAAGCGCCAAAAACATAAGACGCATTAACGATGTCTTCCCTGCGCCAGAGGCACCAGTTAGAAATTGAAATGATCCAGGAGGAATATGAAAGCTAATATCACGAAGGACTTCAGGGCCCATTCCGTAGCGCAGACCAACGTTTTCAAAATGAATCACTTTTCGTTACCACTTCTGCTTTTATAGTGTATTATTATTCTAAGGACCTTTGCTCTCATTGCGTGAGGCTTTTGGTTGTTTTCATACTTTACAGTTTTCAATATTTTCTTTCATCGTTTCCAGTTTATTATTAAGAAATATTGTTTGTAAGAATATTATCAATTATTGTATTTCCCTAATTTCATTTTTATCTGTGATTTTAGCAGGAATTCCAAGGCGTTTCTAGCAGAAACAAGAAAGCCAACACGCCCGTTTTTGATTCAGTAATGGTCTTTCATGTTTTGTAGTTGGCAAAAGTTATTTTGCTTTTATTTTTCAGGTTTTTCTCAGCATTCATACTCCATAATTTGAATGTTTTTCTTCAACCGTTTTGATTTATTATTGAGAAAAACTGTCTCTTTTCAGAGAGATTAGATAGCTTCATGCGATGTTTTCTTTTTTACTTTTATCGGTGACTTTAGCAAAAATGCAGAGACAGTTCTAGCAGCAACGCTAAAGTCGCCGTTGGTGTTTTGCCAATTAACCAGTGGTTTCTCTATTTTGATGGTTGGCAATAAGATCCTCAACGACTTGTGGTTCGGCAAGGGTTGAAATATCTCCTAGATCATCAAAATTGTTTTCAGCAATTTTTCGCAAAATACGTCTCATAATTTTGCCCGATCGTGTTTTTGGAAGCTGCGGGGCAAACTGAATTTTATCCAATATGGCTATGGAGCCAATTTCCTTTCTGACATGCCGAATAAGGTCTTTATGTAACTCTTCACTAGCCGGTGTTCCTTCCATTAAGGTGATAAAGCTATAAATTCCCTGTCCTTTAATGGGATGAGGATATCCGACAATGGCTGCTTCTGAAACAGCGGGATGAGAAACCAGTGCTGACTCAATTTCAGCTGTTCCTAGCCTATGCCCAGAGACATTGAGAATATCATCAACTCGTCCTGTAATCCAATAATAGCCATCGCTATCGCGTTTACAGCCATCGCCTGTAAAATATTTTCCATCATATATGGAAAAATAGGTTTGAACAAAGCGTTCATGATCATTATAGAGCGTGCGCATTTGACCCGGCCATGAGTCAATAATGCAAAGATTGCCTTCTGCTTCATCTTCTAAAATATTGCCTTGGCTATCTACGATTTGAGGTTGTACACCAAAGAATGGACGGGTGGCTGATCCTGCTTTTAAGCTTGTTGCACCAGGTAGGGGCGTGATCATATGCCCTCCTGTTTCTGTTTGCCACCATGTATCGATAATAGGGCATCGGCTGTCTCCCACCGTATGATAAAACCATTCCCATGCTTCTGGATTAATCGGTTCTCCTACTGTACCTAAAAGACGCAACGATGTTCTTGCCGAGTGTTCGACAAAGGAATCTCCTGCACCCATTAATGCACGAATAGCAGTTGGTGCGGTGTAGAGCGTATTGACTTTATGTTTATCGACAATTTCCCAGAATCTACCCTGGTCGGGAAAGGTTGGTACTCCTTCAAACATTAAAGTAGTAGCACCGTTGCATAAAGGTCCATAAACCAAGTAAGAATGACCAGTGATCCAGCCAATATCAGCAGTACTCCAGTAAATTTCACCGGGATGATAATCAAAAACATATTGGTGTGTCATCGATGCATAAACAAGATAGCCGGCTGTTGTATGCAAAACACCTTTGGGTTTACCCGTTGAGCCTGAGGTATAAAGAATAAAAAGTGGATCTTCAGCGTTCATCTTTTCTACTGGGCAATCCGTTTTGGCGTGAGGTATTTCCTCATGGTACCAAAAATCACGTCCCTCTACCCAATGAATTGTTCCACAGGTACGCCGTATGACCATAACTTTATTCACATGCAAATTCTGGTGGGCTGCTATGTCAATGGCATGGTTAACATTGTCTTTTAAGTTGATCCGTTTGCCTCCACGTAAGCCTTGATCAGCGGTAATGATGAAGGTCGATTTACAATCAACAAGACGTCCTGCTATTGCTTCAGCAGAAAAACCAGCAAAAATAACCGAATGAATGGCACCAATGCGAGCGCAGGCTAGCATGGCATAAATGGCTTCTGGGATCATGGGTAGATAAATGGTAACCCTGTCGCCTTTTTTTACGCCGTGCTTCTTTAAGATATTGGCAAATCGACAGACATATTCATAAAGCGCGTTATAGGTTATTTTTTTATCATGATAAGGGTTATCTCCTTCCCAAATCAGCGCAATGTTGTCACCATGGGTTTTTAAATGGCGATCAATACAGTTATAGGCAACATTTGTTACTCCATCCTCGTACCATTTAATTGATACCTCTTCGTTAAAGGAAGTATTTTTTACTTTTGTATAAGGCTTAAACCATTCAATGCGTTGACCATGTTTTGCCCAGAAACTTTCTGGATCATCGATACTCTCCCGGTACCATTGTTGATAGGTTTCCTCATCAATCAAAGCATTTTTTTTTATATTATCTGGTATTGGATAGTTTTTTTCAGACATAATTTCCCTCTCTTGTAATTTATTATTTGGAAAAGTCAGTTGCTATATTTTTGTGTTTTTTAGCAGAACTTTCCCAAAAAGCTTTTTATTCAATAAAAAGCTTCTTGAGATTAGACTAATTTACGAAGGTTTGCACAGTCAATTTTTAAAATTAGCCGCGTTTGTCATTACGTTTATATTTTGAGAGAGCTTTTTATAAACCGAGAAAAAAATTAAAGTTTAAAAATAACTTGATATAAAAGTTAAAAGGAGATGAGATGAGAGCGTCCGTAGGTTATCGGCATTATTTGTAAAGTCATCTTCGAAGGGCGAATATTGCCATGTTACAGGTTTATTACTTCCATAAATGTAAAAAATACTAGTATTCAGTGTTGTGCCGTTATACCATTCACTGAATATGCTGAGAGACGATGCTAGGAGATGGGATTGAGAGCAAGGAGAGATGTTTCTTAAAGATCCATATAAGATACGAATAAATTGAAAGATAAAATGAATTTCTTGCTTGTTTTTTAGGGAAAAAAGAAATTAGGTGAACTATCCGGTTATGCACGTCTTTAAAATATCATTAAAGTAATGGTGGAGTGTATCGGATAATTTATCGATTTGAATTTTTAGTTTGCTCTCTTTTATTTTAAAAAGAATACATTCATTAATGTATTAATATAAACCAAAATATCTACATAAATTGTCTACAATAAGCAGCATAATTCCTCCTGATAATGCTGATATTATAGATAATTTCTAACTAAAACTACTGAATAATTTCATAAGAGTAGCAGTTGTAGGGACAATTATAATAAGCATCCAAAACAACTTTACGATTTCATAACGAATATCCATTATAAAAAAAACCTGGTTATAGTATATAATGCTAATAGATATCTCTGAAAAACCTTTTATCCATAGATATAGATATTTAAGTTTGGTATATTTTTAAAACAATTACAAAATTACCAACTTCAGAGATATCTTCAAGCTATTCTCTATAAATTAGAACTAACATTGTTGTCACCATGGGTTTTTAAATGGCGATCAATGCAGTTATAGGCAACATTTGTTGCTCCATCCTCCATAAATTTTCTGTCCGAGACCCAAAAGAGCACCTCCCGTGTATCCCGCTGTGAAAGATGCGACTCCAGCTGAAAATGCACCTGCTGCTCTTCCAGCTATACCACCTAGCAATAGCTCCGCTTATTCCTGCCGGCCCTCCCTGTTTTGAAGCCTTGTGTATTCATGTGAGAAATAAAATCACTAGGGCTACATGCTCTTCCATAAACAGGTGTTGAATCATTTAAATTATAAACTAAACCTGGACCAAAATTACGTATATAAATCCTCCTTTAATTTTGAAATAAACGTATCATAATGATACATGAAAAGGATTATGATTTATCTTTTTAAGATGTCAAACATAATTTTGAAAAATAGTAATAAAAATATGTATAAAAATAAAATATATTATGGAATATATTTACTATATATAAATTATTATTTTTAAACAAATAATATTCTTAATTATAAATATAAAATTGATTATAATTTTATTTTAATAAAACAATAAAAGCAAATAGGTAATGCTGAAAATTGGTAGTTTTTCTTAGTTCAGAAAAACTACAAAGAAATATATTCATACTATCTTCGAATTCAGTTTCTTTGTCTTTGTTTGCACACACGTGCTGGGTAATCTTTTTGTTTTTTAGGCGATTGTTGACCGCATCTTACCCTTCAAGCATGTGGAAAGCCTTTATGTCATGCTTGGTCGTTATGATTGCTATCCATGCTGTCTATCGTGGCTCTTAGCACTTACTTTTATGAGCATTTAGGGGTTTATTTGGCTCATAGGCTCAGATGCGAATTTGGGTGCCGTATTTACATCCATGTTTTAAGCTTATCCTTGCCTGCTTTGCGTACTTGGTAAGTGGAGGAATTATTTACATGGATTGGTGAGGTTGATACAATTCGTAGTGTTTAATGAGAACTATTGTGCAACTGTGCTGAATTTTTTCGTGATCATTTAGCTTTCAATATTCTTTTCCATGAGTGTATAATGCATCTTTATCGTTCTCATTATTTTGCCTTTGTTTTAGGTACAGGAAATGATTGATGATATTGAAAGTGTTGATTTTTATCTCACTATAGACGGTAAAAAAATAAAATTAACTGAAAAAGATAATAATCATCTAAAAAATACTTAATCTGGAAAATCTTATAACAAAATTATTAATTAATAAAGATGACGATAAATAAAAATCCCTCTGGTTGCAACAGAGGGTCTAAAGTGGGGGTAACATTGAAGATTAAAGTCAATGTCAAAAAGTGAATTACAAAATTTAAAAAGCAGATAAAATACGCAAGTTCATATCTTAGCACTTCTTTAGGCATAGAAACAATCGATGAATTTATACCAACTAAACCTGTTAGTACTGAAAATGTCCGTAAAACTAACAGAAAATTAAAAAAAATGGCAAGAGGGAAAGAAATTTAAGCAGAAAAAAGAAAATTTTGCTGTATAGTAGGTTCCTTACATTTCAGTAAAAATAAATTCAGACAGGGCGTGTTCCAAATAAAGCAGAGCCAATGCGGAGCACGTTGGAGCCAAATTGAAGAGCTGTTTTAAAGTCATTAGACATGCCCATTGAAAGTTTTGGGAGACCCGCTTTTTTTGCTAATTTTGCTAACAGCGCGAAATAGGGACCAGGATTCTCTTGTACGGGGGGAATCGCCATAAGGCCAATAATATTAAGTCCATAGTGATTTTTACACTGGTTGACAAAAGATATCACTTCTTGTGGTGCGATACCACTTTTTTGCGGCTCTAGCCCAATGTTGACTTGAATATAGCAGGGGAGATGTTTTTTTTGTTTTTCCATTTCTTTAGCCAAATTCTTGGCTATTTTTTCGCGGTCAACGGTTTGGATGACATCAAAAATTTTTACCGCATCTGCTGTTTTATTCGATTGTAGGGGACCGATGAGGTGAAGTTTAATGGTTGCAAATTGTTGGCGTAGATTAGGCCATTTTTCAGCAGCTTCTTGCACACGGTTTTCTGCGAAAAGACGCTGCCCTGCTTGTAAAAGGGGAAGTATGTTATCTGCAGAGACAGTTTTTGAAACAGCGATAAGTTCGACCTTATCTGTGGGCCGATTGTAGTCTTGACATGTTTCAGCAATGTCTTTTTGAAGGTTTTTCCACGTTTCAACGCAATATGTTTCAACACAAGGGGTACGAGGGGAAGGGACACCAGGCGAGGTATTTGCTGTATTCATCTTCTTATACTTTCTATTTTTATTCAGTTATTGGGCGATTGTTTGTCAGAGCTTTGTAAAATACTTAGTAAAATATTTATTGAAAATATTGACGATAGAGTTAATTCGTGGTCAAGCATGAAACAGGTTTTAGTTCAATTTTATAAAGAGTATCATAGAAATGACGATTGAACGTTATATTTTAGGTGAACGCTATAATCCACGTGCCCGCGAGAAAAAATGGCAAGAAATTTGGGATGAAAAGAAAATTTTTCAGACTGTCCAAGAAGATTGCCGTGAAAAATATTATGTTTTAGAAATGTTTCCTTACCCTTCTGGGCGCATTCACATGGGGCATGTGCGCAATTATGCCATGGGAGATGTCGTTGCCCGCTATAAACGCGCTAAGGGGTTTAATGTGTTGCATCCTATGGGGTGGGATGCTTTTGGGATGCCGGCGGAAAATGCTGCTATGCAAAATAAAGTGCATCCCAAAACGTGGACTTATCAGAATATTGCTGTGATGCGCGGGCAATTAAAGCAATTAGGGCTCTCTCTAGATTGGGCGCGTGAGTTTGCGACTTGTGATGTGGATTATTACCATCGTCAACAAATGTTGTTTCTTGATTTCTATCAGAAGGGCTTGGTTACGCGTAAAGTGGCTAAGGTGAATTGGGACCCCGTTGACCACACTGTTTTGGCAAATGAGCAGGTTGTTGATGGGCGGGGATGGCGTTCTGGTGCGTTGGTGGAACAGCGTGAATTGACGCAGTGGTTTTTTAAAATTAGCGATTTTAGTGAAGATCTCTTGGCAGGCCTGGAAGAGCTGGAGCAGTGGCCGGAAAAAGTCCGCACGATGCAAAAGAATTGGATCGGGAAGTCACAAGGTTTGCTGATTCGTTGGGCTTTAAAGACAGCAGAGGGTGCTGATGCGGTTCGTGAGGCGTTTGATGAGGTTGTCTGTTATTCAACGCGTCCTGATACGCTTTTTGGTGCTTCTTTTTTGGCATTGTCTTTTGATCATCCCATTGCACAAGCTCTTGCACAAAAAGACAAAGCACTCAGCGCTTTTATTGAAGAGTGTCGGTGTGGTGGAACGACAACCGTAGCGCTTGAAACAGCTGAAAAACGAGGATTTCGCACGCCGCTTTTGGCTGTTCATCCCTTTGATTCAACGGTGCATATTCCCGTTTTTATTGCCAATTTTGTGCTCATGGACTACGGAACAGGAGCTGTTTTTGGGTGTCCTGCGCATGATCAGAGGGATTTGGATTTTGCACATAAATATGACCTTGGTGTGCAGCCGGTGGTTTTACCAAAAGGGGTTGAGAGAGAAGATTTTGTGATTTCTGAAACGGCTTATACTGGTGATGGCGTGATGATCAATTCCAGATTTTTGGATGGTTTGACACCACAACAAGCTTTTGAAGCTGCAGCCAAAAGGCTTGAAGGACAAATGCTTGGAGGGCAGCCTCAGGGGAAAAAAACAGTGCAATTTCGATTGCGCGATTGGGGGATTTCGCGGCAACGTTATTGGGGATGTCCGATTCCGATGATCCATTGTACCTCTTGCGGAGTGGTTCCTGTGCCGCGCACCGATTTGCCGGTCGTGTTGCCTGATGATGTGACTTTTGATCAACCTGGCAATCCACTTGAGCGTCATGAAACATGGAAAAAAGTGGCTTGTCCTGTTTGTGGTCAACCTGCTAAACGTGAAACTGATACCATGGATACATTTGTTGACTCCTCTTGGTATTATGCCCGCTTTACGGCACCTTGTGCACAAGAACCTGTCGACAAACAAGCAATCTGTGAATGGTTGCCTGTGCAACAATATATTGGTGGAATTGAACATGCCATTCTTCATCTTCTCTATGCACGCTTTTTTATGCGTGCCATGAAATTGATCGGACATGTGACTGTTGATGAGCCTTTTAAGGGGCTTTTTACCCAAGGTATGGTGGTTCATGAAACGTATCGGGATGAACAGGGGTGGGTTTCACCAGAAGAAATTTCGATTGTTGAAAAAGATGGCAAACGACAGGCTTATAAATTAACCGATCAAAGCGAGGTGACGATTGGTTTGATTGAAAAAATGTCAAAATCAAAGAAGAATGTTGTTGATCCTGATGATATTATCGCATCCTATGGAGCCGATACCGTGCGCTGGTTTGTTTTGTCAGATTCTCCTCCTGAACGGGATGTCATTTGGACAGAATCTGGTGTTGAAGGAGCATATCGCTTCGTGCAACGCGTTTGGCGCTATGTGGCTTTAGGTGCTCCAGTGTTAAGGGATGTGGCGCCTTGTGCTGGGAATAAGGGTGCAGCTTTAGAACTCTCAAAAGTAGCCCATCGCACACTTTGTGCGGTGGAAGATGATTTGGAAAAATTTGCCTTTAACCGAGCAATCGCACGCCTTTATGAATTCTTGAATATCATGGCGCCTTTACTAAATAATGTAGGGAATGTTGAAGATGAAATGAAGGCGTCTTTACGCCAAGCAATGGATTTTTTCCTTGCGATGATTGCGCCTATTATGCCTCATTTAGCAGAGGAATGCTACGCTGCTTTAGGGGGAAAATCTCTTGTTTCTGAGCTTCCTTGGCCCGTTTACGACCCCACGTTAACTGTTGAAGACTGCTACACTTTGCCGGTACAGATTAATGGTAGAAAGCGCGGTGAGGTAACTGTTGCTGCAACCGCTGATGAGGCAATGATTGAAGAGGCTGTGTTGGCTCTTGATTTTGTAAAGGCGCAGTTGGCTGAAAAATCGGTGAAAAAAATGATTATTGTTCCAAAAAGGATTGTGAATGTTGTTGTTTAGAAAATTTATTTTTGCAGGCTTAACCAGTTTTCTCACGCTTTTGTCTGGATGCAGAATTGAACCGCTTTATCAGCAGGTATCGCAGAATTCGATAACAATAGGTTCTGTGGATTCTGTTTTTGATGCTTCATCTCCAGAACTAAAATCTTTTATTCTTTCCGAAAAACTAGCCTCCATTGTCGTTGCTGAACCTTCCGATCGTTTTGGTCAAATGGTACGCAATCATTTGTTGTTTCTTCTTTATGGAAACGGGCGCAAACCTTCTACTCCAGCTTATCAATTGGCATTGAAAACATCCACGTTTACAAGGGAATCTGTACAGATAGAGGTGGATTTTGAGAAAAAGAGAGAGGGGAGACCTTCGGTTGGAACTGTGATGGGAAAAGTTTCCTATGTTTTACAAGATATGGAAGGTGTTCTTATTGCCGAAAGCACGATAAGCCTGAGCGCATCTTTTGAACGGCTTCGCCAAGAATATGCAACGATGCAAGCAGAAGAAAATGCGCGAAAGCATGTGGCTGAGGAGCTGGCTGAACAGATTTTATTGTTGCTTTCAAAAAATCTTTCAAATCATTAAGCGATATTTTATCCGGTTCTTTGCCAATCATCGAGGAAGATTTGCAAGCCTTTATCGGTTAGGGGATGTTTGACCAGCGCTTTTAAGATTGCTGGTGGAACAGTTGCAACATCCGCACCGCCTAGGGCAGCTTCTTTGACATGATTAACGGTGCGGATTGAGGCTGCTAAAATTTGTGTTTCAAAGTTATAGTTATCATAAATTGTGCGAATTTCGTGAAGCAATTCCACACCATCACTTGCGCAATCATCGAGCCTGCCAATAAAAGGTGAGACAAATGTTGCACCTGCTTTGGCGGCTAAAAGGGCTTGATTAGCAGAAAAACAGAGTGTGAGATTTGTTTTTAATCCTTGTGCTGTAAGGGCTTTACAGGCTTTTAATCCATCGAGCGTTAAAGGAAGCTTGATGCAAATATTATCGGCAATTTTTGCTAAAACAGCCGCTTCTTTCATCATGTTTTCAAACTGAGTTGCTGTAACTTCAGCAGAAACAGGCCCATCGATGAGGGCACAAATTTCTTTTGTTACCTCAAGAATATTACGTCCTGATTTTAGGATAAGGGAGGGGTTGGTGGTGACACCATCAACGAGGCTTAGATTTTGTAATTCTCTTATTTCTTCAATATTGGCGCTGTCCACAAAAAACTTCATGCCAAATCTCCTTGTCTTTAAACGCTTATTTAAAACCTCGGACGTTTCATCCTATTTTTAGTTATGCGTTATTGTTTATGGTAAAAGCAAGAGAGAGAATTACACTCTATTATAGGATTAGCCACGACATAAATTTGGAAAAAGAACAAAATCTGGGAGGGATTGTTTATATTGTGAGCATTTAAGGTATCCTTATTTAATGCATCAAACTCCATTTTATGAAGAGTGATGTGAGTTTTTATTTGTTTTCCAATGGGGAGTGGTGTGTGAAAACGCTTATTGCGGAAAAGGTGTTTTCGATAAGGAAATAATGATAAATCAGGCAAATGATTTTGTGCAATGCCATTACAAAACAAGCGGTGCGAATACTAAATGTGTGAACACTGATTGTATAAAAGAACTCGTGTAAAGTTACTATAGAACATGATGGAAAATGTAACGGAAGAATTGTTCCCCTTTTGGTGCTTTTTTTGCTGTGTATGCTTATCGTTGTTGGCTTACATTCATCTGCTATAGGGGAGACGTGGCTCTTTTTTTGTGGTTTAGTGATGGTTGGTGCATTTGTAAGGTGTTGTTGGAGGGTTGAAATGGTAAGTCTCGCAAAGGATTCTTCAGCAACAGATTTTAAAAGATAAGCAAGATGCTGTTTGTATAAGAGATTCGTATAAAATTTGAGACAAAAGATGAAGTCATATGTGACAAAAAACGTGAGAGGAGAAGATGTTAGAGAGGGAAAGATTGTTTCAGTCTTGGTACCTCTGCCTGTTGCTCAGGCTTATAGTTATGAGATGCCATCTGCTATGGAATGTGAGGTTGGATCTTTTGTTCGTGTTCCGGTAATGGGGCGCCAAGTTTGTGGTATTGTTGTGGATGTTGGAGAGCAGACGACAAAAGATAGGAAAATAACTGCTTCTGTGGCGCGTAAAAAACTCCGTTCTCTCCTTCATGTTTTTGATTGTCCGCCGTTAAAGGCTGAGATGATCGCGTTTTTGCGTTTTGTGAGCCGCTATACGATGGCACCTTTTGGTCTTGTTGCACGATTGGTTTTATGTGTACCTGCTGCTTTAGAACCTGAAGCACCAATGCTGGGCTTGCGGTATTGTGGGGGAGATGTGGAGCGTTTCACACCAGCACGATTGCGGGTTTTAGAGTTGGTGCGCGATGGTGCGGTTTGGACACGTTCTGGTCTTGCACATGCGGCAGGAACTTCTGTTTCCGTTGTTGAAGGGTTGAAAGCATTGGGGGTTTTTGAAGATGTTATGGTGCCAGTACCTGCTCTTGTGGGGATTCCTAATCCTGATTTTTGTCGTCCTCAATTGGAGGAAGCGCAGAATGAAGCAGCGCATCTTTTGCGAGAGGGTGTTTTGTCTTCTCGGTTTCAAGTTTTTTTGCTTGATGGGGTGACGGGGTCAGGAAAAACAGAAGTTTATTTTGAAGCGGTAGCTCAAGCGCTGACCTGTGGTAAGCAGATTTTGATTTTATTGCCGGAAATTGCTTTAACACAACAATTCTTAGATCGTTTTTATGCACGTTTTGGAGCATCAGCGGCAGAGTGGCATTCAGATTTGGCACCGCGTCGTCGGGAACGTGTATGGCGGCAAGTTGCAGAAGGACGGGTGCGGGTGGTTGCGGGAGCACGTTCGGCACTTTTTCTCCCCTTTCCAGAGCTTGGCTTAATCGTTGTTGATGAAGAACATGATGGTGCTTATAAACAGGAGGAGCGCATTTTTTATCATGCACGTGATATGGCGGTTGCACGAGGCTCTTTTGAGCATTTTCCCGTTATTTTATCTTCAGCAACACCGTCGATTGAAAGTCAGGCAAATGTCTTGGCAGGGCGTTATCAGCGGGTAAATTTGCCATCGCGTTTTAAAGCAGCAGCACTTCCGCAGTTGCAGGTGGTTGATATGCGTCAGGGCGGTGTGCAAAAGGGGCGTTTTATTTCTTCTGCTCTTGAGCATGCTTTGACACAAACTCTCGAGAAGGGTGAGCAAGCACTGCTTTTTCTCAATCGGCGTGGTTATGCACCTTTAACATTGTGCCGCGTTTGTGGACATCGTTTTCATTGTACGGACTGCTCAAGTTGGCTGGTGGAGCATCGTTCGCAAGGACAGCTCAAATGCCATCATTGCGGTTATCATCAGCCGCTTCCAGAAGCGTGCCCTGAATGTGGCACTTTAGATCATCTTGTGGCTTGCGGACCAGGCGTGGAAAGAATCGCCGAAGAAACACAGGGACTTTTTCCACAGGCGCAGTTGTTGATTTTGTCAACCGATCTCAAAGGTGGGATTGGCCAGTTACGACGTGAATTAGAAGCTGTTGCAAATGGTGATGTTGACATTATTATTGGGACGCAGCTTGTCGCTAAGGGGCACCATTTTCCTGGTCTTTCCCTGGTTGGAGTAATCGATGCTGATCTTGGTCTTGCTAATGGTGATTTACGTGCGGCTGAGCGCACCTTTCAACTTTTGTCTCAAGTGACAGGGCGGGCAGGGCGTATAGGGTTGGAAAGTTTAGGGTTATTGCAAACCTATCAACCTGATCATCCAGTGATACAAGCTTTGCTTTCGCAACAATGTGAGGACTTTTATACACACGAAATTGCTATGCGGAAGCAGCATCATTTGCCGCCTTATGGGCGGCTTGCTGCTTTGATTGTGTCTGCAGAAAAACGCCAAATTGCGGAACAGTATGCGCGTGCATTACGCCAAACGGCACCAAGAGAGAAAAATGTCTCAGTCATGGGACCGGCAGAAGCCCCACTGGCTCTTGTGCGGGGGCGTTATCGTTTTCGGCTTTTGCTCCAGGGACAACGTTCTTTTGATATGCAAGGGTTTATTCGTACCATGCTTGCAAATGCACCAAAAATGCCTTCTACGGTTCGGGTCCAAATTGATATTGATCCGCAAAGTTTTCTCTGAAGACAAAGAAGTATAATATGGAGGTTCATTTGCCCAAAAAATGCTCTTAAAAAGAGTCTTTTAAAAAGAATCTGTGGGGATATTCTCTTGCTTGGCGATGCCCTCTTAAAAGAGAGGTAATTTTAAGCAAAAAGATTGGTTGCTTATTTTTTAAGGGAACTCCGTTTTATTGCTTGTTTATCATCTTGAAATGATACATTTTTTCGGTGGAAAGGCATTTTAGGGAAAATGTTCCATTTCCAGATCGAAGAAGATCGTTTTGCTTCTGGTTTCATACCGTTTATGGAACGATAAGAAAAGAGACTTGAAAAAACTGTCAGAGGATGCCAAAAAGAGATATAGAAAAACGGATGACTCTTTGAAAAATCGTTTTCAAAATTATTTTGAATATTTTATTTAAAAATTTTAAGAAAGCGTCGATTTGGAGTGTTGCGAGTCGGTTATCTCTATGCTAGAAATCAAGAAGATTTTTATTTTGGGTTTTAAGAAAGAGATTCTTAAAATTTAGAATGTCTGTTTCATTATCATCTGATAATTATCAGAGAGTCGCTCAAGGGAAAGAGGCGGTATTTCGTGTCAGATTCATTTTCTCTTATACCGCTGCCATTGGTGGATCAACGTTATGCGCAGGCGCTTTTTGATTTCGTTCAAGAAGCAGAGGCTGTTGAAAAAGTTGAGAAGGCAGTGGCATCTTTTTTGCTTGTATTGGATCAAAATGAAGACTTAAAACGCTTTGTGGAGAGTCCATTCTTTTCAGTAAAAGAACAAGTTGAAGTTATGCATTCTGTTTGTAAGAGCATCAAATTTGCTGATGAGCGCGCTGGTAAGATTGTTGGTAATTTTTTACGCGTTATTGCGCTAAACCGTCGGCTTGGTGCTTTGTCTGGTATTTTGCATGCTTTTCAACGTCGTGTTGCTCTTTTTCGTAGAGAAATTTCGGTGCAGATTGTTTCTGCTTATCCATTGAGTTCTCAACAAGAACAAGAGTTGCGTGTGGCTTTGGAAGGTGTCGTTAGGGGAAAAATTTTGCTACATATCTTTGTTGATCCAACAATCCTTGGTGGATTGATCATTCGTGTGGGGTCGTCTCAGATTGATACGTCTCTTGTAACAAAATTATCTTCGCTTAAGCTTGTGTTGAAAAAAGAGGTCAGTTGATGGATATTAGACCATCTGAAATTTCAAAAATTCTCAAAGAACAAATCAGGAACTTTGACCAAAAGGCTGAAGTTTCAGAAATTGGTTGGGTTCTCTCTGTGGGTGATGGTATCGCCCGTGTGTATGGTTTGGATAATGTCCAAGCAGGAGAAATGGTTTCCTTTTCAAATGGTGTACGTGGTATGGCTTTGAATTTGGAAGTCGATAATGTTGGGGTCGTGATCTTCGGATCAGATCGTGATATTCGTGAAGGTGATTGTGTCAAGCGGTTAGGCGCTATCGTCGATGTTCCTGTTGGAACAGCTTTGCTCGGGCGTGTCGTTGATGCACTCGGAAACCCTATAGATGGTAAGGGGGCTATTAAAGCAACAGAGCGTCGTCGTGTCGATGTTAAAGCTCCTGGGATTATTCCGCGTCAGTCAGTGCATGAGCCAATGTCGACTGGATTGAAAGCCATTGATGCACTCATCCCTATTGGACGTGGACAGCGTGAATTGGTAATTGGAGACCGTCAAACGGGAAAAACAGCGATTTTGCTCGATACATTTTTAAATCAAAAGCCTTTTCATGAAAAAAATGCTGGAAAAGACCAAGAAAAAGTGTATTGTATCTATGTTGCCATTGGTCAAAAACGTTCAACAGTTGCACAATTCGTTAAGGTTTTAGAAGAGCGCGGGGCCCTTGAGTATTCCATTATTATAGCGGCTACAGCTTCTGATCCTGCTCCGTTGCAATTTATTGCACCTCTTGCTGGTTGCGCAATGGGGGAATATTTTCGTGATAATGGTCAACATGCTTTGATCGGTTATGATGATCTTTCAAAACAGGCTGTTGCTTATCGCCAAATGTCTCTTTTGCTTCGTCGCCCTCCTGGTCGTGAAGCTTACCCTGGTGATGTGTTCTATCTCCACTCGCGTCTTTTAGAGCGTGCTGCAAAATTAAATGCTGAGAATGGTTCCGGGTCTTTGACGGCTTTACCAGTGATTGAAACGCAGGCAAATGATGTTTCTGCTTACATTCCGACAAACGTGATTTCTATCACCGATGGGCAGATTTTTCTTGAAACAAATTTGTTTTATCAGGGAATTCGTCCTGCTGTAAATGTTGGTCTTTCTGTATCGCGTGTTGGTTCTGCCGCGCAAATTAAGGCAATGAAGCAAGTTGCAGGTTCGATCAAGGGTGAATTAGCACAATATCGGGAAATGGCAGCTTTTGCACAGTTTGGTTCAGATTTGGATGCATCAACGCAGCGTCTTTTGAACCGTGGTGCGCGTTTGACAGAATTGTTGAAGCAGCCGCAATTTTCTCCACTTAAAACCGAAGAACAGGTGGTTGTTATATTTGCTGGTGTGAATGGTTATCTTGATTCCTTGGCTGTTTCTGATGTTAGTCGATTTGAGCAGGGTCTTTTGACTCTCTTCCGTAGTGATCATCAAGATATTTTGAAGGCAATTGCTGATCAAAAACAAATAACCGATGAACTTAAGGATAGATTGATTACTGTTCTTAATACTTACGCGAAGAATTTTTCGTGATGAATTGATGGAATGCTCGAATGGCGTCACTAAAGGATCTTAGAGACCGTATCGCCTCGGTTAAGGCAACACAAAAAATTACCAAAGCTATGCAAATGGTTGCGGCGGCAAGATTGCATCGTGCGCAAGAAATGGCTCAGTCCGCGCGTCCTTATGCTCAGAGGATGGCTGCTATTTTAGCCAATGTTGCTGCTGATGTTGATGTGCTTGATGCGCCACCTCTCATGCGTGGCACAGGTCGAGATGATGTGCATCTTTTGGTGGTGTGTACCGCAGAGCGTGGATTGTGTGGTGCTTTTAATGTGCAGATTGCGCGTCGTGCACGCGAACAGATTAAGGCACTGCTTTCTGCCGGTAAAATCGTTAAAATTTTAACCGTGGGCAAAAAGGGAGCAGATATTTTATCGCGCGATTACAAAGCTTTGATGATTGATCACATCGATTTGCATTCTGTTAAGCGGATTGGTTTTGCAGAGGCGGCAATGATTAGTCAGCGGGTTGTTGATTTGTTCAATAAGGGCGCTTTTGATGTGTGTACGCTGTTTTATTCTGAATTTGTTTCAGTAATTAATCAACGTCCAACGGCTTTTGGCTTAATTCCAATGGTTTCTCCAAAAGGGGATGTTGAGGCAATAGACGTTGTTGAAAAAACGAATAAAAGCGCAGAGCTACAATCGATTGTTTATGATTATGAGCCCGATGCGGCATCCCTTTTGGATGCGCTTGTGCCACGCAATCTTTCAGTGCAAATCTTTCAGGCTTTGCTTGAAAATGTCGCTGGTGAAATGGGAGCAAAGATGACTGCTATGGATAATGCATCGCGCAATGCCGGTGAAATGATTAATAAATTGACGGTGGCTTATAATCGTCAGCGTCAGGCACAAATCACGACAGAGTTAATCGAAATTATTGCGGGCGCTGAGGCGCTTTAAATTGAAAAGGTAAGGATTGATGGTAAAAGCAGTGACGTCAAGCAAGGAAGCCGCAAAAGTTGAGAAAAAGAAATCAGCTGCTCGTTCAGGGGTGAAAAAATCCGCCTCGAAGTCTCAAACTGGCATAAAGAGTTCTTCTGATCCTGTGCGCGCTTCTCTTAAAGATACGCGTGAAAAAAGGGCAGTCGGTGAGATCAAACAAGTGATTGGCGCTGTCGTTGATGTGCAGTTTGAGGGTGCGTTGCCAAATATTCTTAATGCATTGGAAACAGAGAATTTAGGCAGTCGACTGGTTTTAGAAGTTGCTCAACATTTGGGTGAAAATACGGTGCGCACAATTGCCATGGATACAACAGATGGTCTTGTCCGTGGTCAGAAGGTTGTTGATACAGGAACACAGATCAGCGTGCCTGTTGGAGAAGCAACTCTTGGTCGTATTATGAATGTGATTGGAGAGCCAGTAGATAATGTTGGACCAATTGCAACGACAAAAACGCGCTCTATTCATCAGGACGCTCCTGAATATGTGGAGCAGTCAACAGTGTCAGAAATTCTTGTCACTGGTATTAAGGTTGTTGATTTGTTAGCACCTTATTCTAAAGGTGGAAAAATTGGTTTGTTTGGTGGTGCTGGGGTTGGTAAAACCGTTCTCATTATGGAGCTTATAAACAATATTGCAAAGGCCCATGGAGGATATTCAGTGTTTGCTGGCGTTGGAGAGCGTACACGTGAGGGAAATGATCTTTATTATGAAATGATCGAAAGCCGTGTGAATGTGAATCCAAAAGAAAATAATGGGTCAACGGAAGGATCAAAATGCGCGCTCGTTTATGGGCAAATGAATGAACCACCAGGAGCGCGTGCTCGTGTGGCTCTTTCAGGGTTAACTATTGCGGAAAGTTTTCGTGATGAAGGTCAAGATGTTCTTTTCTTCGTGGATAATATTTTCCGCTTTACGCAAGCAGGGGCTGAAGTGTCAGCGCTTTTAGGACGTATCCCTTCTGCTGTGGGTTATCAACCAACTTTGGCAACAGATATGGGGGCTTTGCAAGAACGTATTACAAGTACAAAAACAGGGTCTATTACCTCTGTGCAGGCTATTTATGTTCCAGCAGATGATTTAACAGATCCGGCACCCGCAACATCTTTTGCCCATTTGGATGCAACAACGGTTCTTTCGCGTTCGATTGCTGAAAAGGGAATCTATCCAGCAGTTGATCCGCTTGATTCTTTCTCACGCATGTTGGATCCATTGATTGTAGGTGAAGAGCATTATTCTGTTGCAAATCAGGTTCAAACCATTTTGCAACGTTATAGATCGCTGCAGGATATTATTGCTATTCTTGGAATGGATGAACTTTCTGAAGATGATAAATTGTTGGTAGGGCGGGCACGTAAAATTGAACGTTTCCTTTCGCAACCTTTCCATGTGGCTGAAGCCTTTACTGGATCGCCTGGAAAACTCGTGCCTTTAGAAGACACAATCAAAGGATTCAAAGGTCTTTGCGCTGGTGATTATGATGATCTCCCAGAAGCGGCTTTTTATATGGTTGGTGCGATTGATGAAGCCATTGAGAAAGGAAAGCGTCTCATTGCAGAAGCTTCTTCATAAGAAGAAATCTGTAACGAATGCTTGTTGTAAAAAGGACAAGAGGTCTTTGGATCGAGCTTCGTGGAGGTTATTGTGGAAAACAATAGAGTAGAATGTTTTTTGTTTGAGCTTGTGTCACCTGAAAAACTCGTATTTTCAGGACAAGTGGTGTCTGTTGTTCTTCCTTCGGCTTCAGGTGCTCTCACAGTCATGGCGCATCATGCGCCTTTGGTAGCAAGTATTGTCTTGGGCAGTGTTCGTATTCTCACTTCTTCGGGTGAAAAGCTCTTTGCTGTTTGTGGGGGTGTTGCGAATGTTACTTTTTCGGTGTGTTCTCTTTTGGTAGAAAAAGTTGTTGCTATTGAGCATCTTTCTTTTGATGTGTTGGAACGGCAGATTTTGCAAGTTCGAGCAACGTTAGAAGGGCTTTCAAGTGATGAGAAAAACCGCAAAATAGAGGAGTTTTTTCATCAACTGGCAGCTGGTGCTGAGTTGGTAGAGGTGTAAAGGATTATACAGGAAAAGGCGACATGGGCGGAAAAAGGAGTACGGTTGTGTCTGCTAAAAGGGGAGGAAAACCTTTTCCACATCCAGGTCGTGTTTTCGCTGGGCCTTTGCCAAAATGTTTTGTTTATATTTTTGCTTCTTTTATTTTACAATGGGCTTATGGTTTAGGCGCAAATGTTGTTCAGTCTAACATTGTCCATCTTACGGGAGATTTCCACGCAACTCTGACGGAAACCACATGGTTGGTTGCGGCTTATATGGCACCAAATGTCAGTGTTGCGATTATGTTGATCAAGATACGCTACCAGTTTGGGCTTCGGGCTTTTGCCGAATTATCAATTCTTGGCTTCGTTTTGGTTTGCATTTTACAACTTTTTGTGACGGATTTACGTTCCGCGCTGATTATTCGCTTTTTTGCTGGTATTGCTGCGGCGCCTTTGGCTTCCTTAGCACTCCTTTATATGATGGAAGCTTTTGCGCCAGCAAAGAAGTTTACTGTTGGTCTTAGCTTGAATTATATGAATGCAGCTTTAGCAGCACCTTTATCGCGTTTAATTTCGCCTGATTTGTTGGAACATGGTGGATTTTCTAGTCTTTCAGCAATGGAAATGGGGTTGGTTCTCATAAGTTTGGGGTGTATTTATGCTCTTCCACTGACCCCTGTTGTACGCAACAAGGTTATTCAGAAGTTGGACTGGGTGAGTTATGGTTTGATTGCGCTTGGTCTTGGACTCAATGCAGTGATCATGTCTGTTGGCATATTGTATTGGTGGTATGAAGCACCATGGATTGGTTGGGGGCTTGCACTTGCTATTTCCTTTTTGGTTATTGCGATTATTATTGAACTTAATAGAGAAAATCCGTTGATTGATTTACGCTGGCTTTTCAGTAAAGAAATGGTGCAATCTGTTCTCATTTTATTAGTCTTTCACGTTTTCTTGTTAGAACGGTCAACTTTAGCAGTAGGATTTTTTAATCTTTTTGGTTTATTAAATCGTGAGATGGCACCTATGTATCTTGCGGTTATATTGGGTAGCCTTTTAGGGGGTGGTGTTTGTGTCTTTTTTTTACGCACTGGGCGGGAGGATTATTTTTATCTTTTATCTTTGGCTTGTTTGGCAATTGGAGCTTATTTAGATAGTCATGTGAACTACTTAACGCGTCCCCAAGATATGATGTTGAGCCAAGGGTTGGTGAGTTTTAGTTATGCACTCTTTTTGCCTGCTGTTCTTTTTAGGGGGTTTGTTATTGCTGGTGAGAGAGGACCACGTTACGTTTTGAGTTTTATTGCTGTTTTTCTGCTCACGCAAGTGACGGGCGGATTGATGGGGTCAGCGCTTTTTGGTAGTCTGCAGTTTTTTTTCGCCCATAAGAACTTTGAGTCTTTAACACAAAATATTGTTGTGACAGATCCACGTATTTCGGTTGAGTTGAATGCCTTATTTTCGCCTTCTTACGGTGTTCCTATTTCAAATGTTTTAGCAGATGGACAAGGGGCAACTAGGCTGATTGAAGATTTTAAGTTAACAGCAAATATTTTTGCTTATGATGATGTCTTTCGGCTTTATTTTTATATTGCAATGGTTGTTTTTACTATTTTTCTTGTCAAAATATTTGTCAAGTCATGCTCTTTTTCTACATTCTTGAAGCAGGATAATATCAGTGAAGAGGGGTACAAAAAGTGATAAAAGCATTACGGTCAAGAGCGACGCTTATTGCATTCCTCTCAGGTGTTTTGGGTGTTTTGTTGATTTTATGGGCTTGGAGGTTCCCTCCTTTTGTCAGTACCATTCAAATAACCGATAATGCTTCCATTAAAGGTAATGTTACCTTGGTGAGTTCACAGATCTCAGGGGTGATTTCGCGCATTTATGTTCAAGATTATCAACGCGTTGAAAAGGGAATGCTGTTATTTGAACTCGATGATTCTCTTTTTCGCCAGCAGCTTGCAAGAGCACAGGCTGTTTTGGATTCAAAAAATGCAAAACTTGCAAGTATTATGTTGCAGGCGCAGTTTTTGCAGGGAGAAATTAATACAGCAGAAGCGGAATTGGCACGTTCTCGCGCATTCTCTAATGTTCTTCATGAACACAAGAAGTTGGATTTTGGTGATACTGCAAATTCTGTGTCTCGTCCTCTTTCGCAATTGTTGGAAGCACTTGACACAAAACGTCAATTGCAAAAACAATTAGACCTTGAACGAAAAAATTTAGAGTCAGAAGTTACAGAAGCAAAGGTTGGTGTTGAATTGGCTAAGCTCAATCTGGGTCATACTAAGATTTTATCTCCTAGAACGGGGTATATTGGGTTGGTTGGCGCGCGCGTGGGACAATATGTTTTGCCTGGTACGCAATTGGTGTCGGTCATTTCTGATGATATTTGGATTATTGCAAATTATAAGGAAACACAGCTTTTTCAAATGCGTGTAGGACAACCGGTTATTTTTTCTGTTGATGCATTGAACAATAAAAAATTAACAGGACGTGTGGTCCGTTTTGCGCCTGCGACAGGCTCAGAATTTTCACTGTTAAAAACGGACACTACAATTGGTAATTTTATTAAGATTGCACAGCGTATTTCGGTACGTATTGCCTTAGATCCTGGACAGGAAGGGGCTGAAAAGCTCATCCCTGGAATGTCTGTGGTTACTTATGTGGATACTGCACCGCGAGCCAATTCTGGAGGTTAAGATTTTGGATTCCCTTAGTTTTATGTCTGTATCTTTTACTTATAGCAAGTGGGCATTTACCCTAGGAGATTTGATTTGGTTTGTTATATTTGAGCTTTTTAGATTCCTAAAGTTCTTGCTTTCCTACAAAAGTAATCCTGATATTCTGTACGTTATTTTTTCGGGTATGTAGAAAAATGCCTACTTTGAGGTGGGTATTGAAAAGTTTTACTGTTGGTTTTGTCTTTAATTTTTACGTACCAGTAAGAAGATCGTTAAAATTATCCCTGCGGCTCATGCGATGGTTGTTTTAGGGTTTGCTTTAGCTTTTTTCTTCAATTGCGTAGCGTGCTCATTGAGATGGTAAAGCGCATAACGGCCTTTTTGTTTCTATGTGTCAAGCATATCGGAGATGTTCTCAAAGCTGCTGCTATTGGAATGTGAAGGGCTTACAGCTACGAGTTCATTTTTTAATTGTACAATATGTTCTTTAATTTTAGCATTTTTGAAATGTGTTGAGAATAGGCACATCTGCTGGTTCCTTCATATTTTATAGTGTTTTATAACAGTTAAAATTGTGGCGGGGATTTTTATATAACTACTTGAAAATAGAACAGTTGCATTGATTGCGCTGCTTGTTGGTGTGTGGTGAAAGTTAATAATTGTGGTTCAAAGAGGAAATTTTTGCCTTCTTTTTTTTAATTATCCTATTTTTAAAATTGTACTTTAACACATATTGTTGTAAATGGTGCTTGATAGATGCGAAGTTTCACAATTTGAGGATATAATGAGCAAAACATATTATTTTTCTAAACCTTTTGAGCGCCGTCAGTCTGTTCCTGTTGCGGTGGACGGTGTAGTTGTTGGTGGTAACAGCCCAATCGTCGTTCAATCAATGACAAATACTGATACTGCTGATGTTGATGCAACAGTCGAGCAAACTGCTGCTCTTTGGCGGGCTGGTTCGGAATTGGTTCGGATAACAGTTGATCGTGACGAAGCTGCTGCTGCTGTACCTAAAATACGGGAAAAATTGGAAAAGTTGGGTGTTGTCGTACCATTGGTGGGGGATTTCCATTATATTGGTCATAAACTTTTAGCAGAACATCCTGCATGTGCTGAGGCTCTTGCAAAATATCGGATCAATCCTGGAAATGTTGGTTTTGGTGCAAAGAAAGATCGTCAATTTTCGGAAATTATCGAGATTGCTTGTCGGTATAATAAACCTATTCGAATTGGTGTGAATTGGGGATCACTGGACAATGTTTTGTTGACACGGCTTATGGATGAAAATGCTAAGCAGAAAAGTCCTTTACCTGTTGTTGAAGTGATGCGGGAAGCCGTCGTTCAGTCGGCTCTTCATTCGGCCATTTGGGCTGAAGAGCTAGGGTTGGGGCGTGATAAAATTATTCTTTCTGCTAAAGTGAGTGATGTGCAAGATCTCGTTGCTGTTTACATTGCCTTAGCGGAGCGTTGTGATTATGCGCTCCATTTGGGATTAACAGAAGCAGGTATGGGAACAAAAGGTATTGTTGCTTCCTCAGTGTCTATGGGTATTTTGTTACAGCAAGGGATTGGGGATACAATCCGTATTTCATTAACACCTGAACCTGGCGGAGATCGGACACGAGAAGTGAGAGTTTCTCAAGAGCTTTTGCAGGTGATGGGATTTCGGCAATTTTTACCTGTTGTTACTGCTTGCCCTGGATGTGGTCGCACGAGCTCGACAGTCTTTCAGGAATTAGCACAAAAAATTGAAGCGAATTTATGTAAGAATATGCCCGTTTGGCGTGAAAAATACCCTGGTGTTGAAGGGTTGAAGGTCGCGGTGATGGGTTGCATTGTCAATGGACCAGGGGAATCAAAGCATGCTGATATTGGGATTTCATTACCTGGAATGGGTGAAAATCCAGCGGCTCCTGTTTTTATTGAGGGTAAAAAGGTGAAGATTTTGCGTGGCAACAATATTGCTGAGGAATTTGAAACAATACTCGGTGACTACATTCATACACGCTTTGGGCAAACTGAAGAAAAATCCTTGAATTGAGCATAAAACAAAGAAAATCTTTTGTTGTGCATACCCTTCTCCTTGTGTTTTGTTGTTTGTGTAGCAAGTGAATTTTTAATTTTTGCGTGTTGCACTAAAGCGGGCTGCTTGTTGAAGGGGCTTTGCTTTGTCGCCAAAAGGGTGTAACAGTGCTTCTGCTTTAGCGACGAGTTCGTCCCGTTTTTTTTGTGTTTCTTCAATGCCGTAAAGACGAACAAAGGTGGCTTTATGTGCTGTTTCATCTTTACCGGCGGTTTTGCCTAGGACTTCACTTGTAGTGGTGACATCGAGAAGATCATCCGTCAATTGAAAAGCTAAACCAAGATATGTTCCAAAAGCAGCAAGTTCTTGGGTTAATTCTTTTGAAGCATTGCCGATGATTGCTCCTGCTTGGCACGCAAAGCTTATAAGGGCGGCTGTTTTCATGCGTTGGAGGGTGATAATGTTGTTGCACTCTTGTGGTTTTTTTTCCGCCGCAAGGTCAAGCATTTGACCGCCTACCATACCACCAACTCCTGATGCTTGTGCAAGAGTTGTGATCAGCTTTATTCTGGTGTCAGAAGAGAGGGCACAGGCTTTATCGGCAATGATTTCAAAAGCAAAAGTCAAAAGGGCGTTGCCTGCTAGAATCGCTGTTGCTTCATCAAATGCTACGTGGACGGTGGGTTGCCCGCGTCGAAGTGTGTCGTTATCCATGGCGGGAAGATCATCATGAATAAGCGAATAGCAGTGAACACATTCTAAGGCACAAGCGACATCAAGAGCGTGTTCAACAGGGATGTCAAAAAGAGCAGCACTTTGTATAATAAGAAAAGGACGCAAACGCTTACCGCCATTCAGCACACCATGACGCATGGCTTTGATAAGGACTTCAGGACGAGCAATTTCACCATTTTGAACTTTATCACTTAACAGCGTATCAAGTCGCTTTTCAATGGTATGACCATGTTTTGCAAGAAGGGTAGTAAATTCGTGCATTCTTTCTTCCTTGTGTTTTTGCAAAATAGAATCTTGGAATTTACAAGATAGAAGGTTGCTGCTTTTTCTTGCTTTAGTCAATCTGCATAGTCTTTTTTTATTAAAAAATCATTTTCTTGATACTTATGCCCACTGTATGCAGAAGTCTCTGTTAAAGCCAAACAAAAAATGCAATGAAAGTCTAGCCAAAAGCTTTTAATCAGTGTATAACTCCCCTAAATTTTATGGTGTTTTTGATAAAGGCTGTATCATTATTGATGCTGCCTGTTTTATTTTAACGGATTTGGAGTGTCTCTTTATGGCTGTACCTAAACGAAAAACCTCTCCATCGAAGCGGGGTATGCGCCGTTCGGCTGATGCCTTGAAGGCGCCAACTTATATCGAGGATAAAAATTCCGGTGAATTGCGTCGCCCTCATCATATTGATTTAAAAACAGGGATGTATCGCGGACGTTCAGTTTTGCCTGCTAAAGATTGAGCATTTTGTCTTTCTATAAAAGGGTTAATATCCATTTTATACACAAGTAGGTGTATGCACGGGTGGGATATGTTTTGCAGTTATTTTTCTTAATGAGGATAGTGAAGCACAAAATATTCCCCTCGTGCACTGGATTGAAGGCGTTTTATGTGGCCATGTGTCATGAACAAAATGATAAAAAAGATCTCTGTAAGTATTGATGAAATAAGTTTTATAATAAATTATTTTTCCTAAGCGATATTCTTAAAATATAGAGTATAAAAAGGGCTAAAGAAAGTTTAAATAGCAGTTTTATTATAATATGTGAAGTTGTGATGTTACTTCACATCTTTTTTAATTCCACTAATGTTATTTTTGAATAAAAGAACCTAATCTCCTATTCAATATTCTTTTTTCGATCAAGATTTAAAAATAAAAAACGAAACCATCGATATGCTGGTTTCGTTTTTTATCAAAATTTTTTAGCTTATTTTATTATGCAGCGTAGATAGCTTCACCGTTTGTGTTCGCTTCATTCCTCTCAGCTTTAAATTCATGCTTTGATTTTTTTGAAAGATGCTTCTCTATGAGATTGATAGCTTCTGTTTCAGAAAGATTATTGATAACAGCAATCTCACGGGCCATTCTTTCAAGTGCAGCAGTATAAAGCTGACGTTCAGAATAAGATTGCTCAGGCTGTAGATTTGAGCGAAAAAGATCGCGCACCACTTCAGCAATACAAATAAGATCCCCAGAATTGATTTTAGCATCATACTCTTGAGCACGCCGTGACCACATGGTCCGTTTAACACGTGCTTTTCCATGTAAAATCTTTAATGCGCGTTCGACGGAATCAACAGCTGATAATTTGCGCATTCCAACGGAAAGGGCCTTTGCAATGGGCACTTTGACATCCATTTTATCTTTTGCAAAATGAATGACAAAAAGTTTTAGTTTATGTCCTGCAACTTCTTGATCTTCAATCGCTATAATTTGCCCCACTCCATGGGTAGGATAAACAATATATTCAGAGGTTGAAAATTCTTTAACATTGGAGGACGTTCCTTGCTGGGATGCCATATTTTAGTTTACTCCCTTTATGACCAAAAAATGTATCGGAAAACAGGCTATAAACCTGATATTGAGTATTCTTAACCAAGTATATTACAATAATTAAGTGAGCATAAAAGTTGAGTACTTTTAAATCCAACAAAAAAACACATCGCTCTACAAAAAAAGCAAAAAACAATACTTAGAAAGATGATCACGTTAAAATAACATTAACATCAAAGTTCAAAAGAATCAATCATTTCACTCAGGAATTTTTATTTTTACAAGAGAATTTTCTTCACTTTTGAAGCTATATGACGTGTGTTGTATCATTATTATTCACCACTTCCTGGGTTTTCTGAAAAATACTTTTCTAATTTATCTGGAACGCCATCCATTTCTTTCGCTTGAGGAAGAGGGTCTTTGCGGGTAGTTAGATTAGGCCATTTGTTTGCATAATGAAGATTAAGCTCTAACCACTTTTCTAGCCCCGGTTCGGTATCAGGTTTAATGGCTTCTGCTGGACATTCTGGCTCGCACACACCACAATCTATACACTCATCAGGGTGAATGACAAGCATATTCTCACCTTCATAAAAGCAGTCGACAGGGCAAACGTCAACGCAATCAGTATATTTGCAATGAATGCAGTTGTCGGTCACTACATAAGCCAAGATCCAGCTCCATTTATTATTTTAGTGATCTTTGGAGGAAAGTGTATCTGTGTCTTTATTATTTATAAGTTTATTACGTAGCACAGCTAATTTTGCAAAAGGGGAATCAAGATTAAGGTGTTTTTCTTTTTGAAACGATTTATTATTCCCACGTTTAATACGAGGTTTATGAGATTTATAAGAATGCCTTGTATCTGATACAGCCTCCTGGGAGGTATTTTCATTCGCACTTTCCCCTTTTTTAAACGATTTTTTCGGTTTATTTTTCCACCTATAGCCAGATTTATCGCGTTTTTTTTGTGCGTAGTGGTGAAATTGGTGATTATATCGCCATAGTAAAACAACCTTATCTTCTGTTGCAAGGTGTTTTTGTTTGGCAAAATCACCAACAGGTTCGGCGGCTGGTAAACAATCTGTGGCGTTGGGGTGTGTTTCAACAGAAGCGGGCAAAACTTCTTTTTTTTCTTGTGTCGTTTCTGATGTGCATATTGTCTGCCAGTGATCACCAACGCATTCTGCCTCTGGAACAGTTTGTCTTGTTGTACATGCATCAGTAGGGACTTTGTCCGCAAGGAGATGTTGTTCAAAAACAATGTTGCTCACGGCATGCGATTGATAACCAAGCCCTTTTAGAATTTCTTCCATATCGGTTCCATTGGCTCCAAGAATCGACAGCATAGTTGGTGTGACAAAAAAACTTTTGCCATCATAGGCGCCTTCGGGTTTGGGGTCATTCCCTTGTTTCCAATGAACAGCAGAGCGGATAAGGTTTGCAAGACGCTCTAAAATATCAATGCGCACAGCACGTTGCCCTAGGATCTGGTAGCCGGCTAGCTGATAAAATTTCTGGTTATAGGTAGGATCAACAGCAAGTGAGGTTCGTCCCGCAGATAGCGCTGCAAAAATTTCCCCTAAGCCAGTTTGGTCATGACTCTCATTTTGAAGATTCCATAGCAATGTAGTGGCTTGGACTGGAGCTGGTTTAAGCATTCCAGCAACATAAATATGAAAAGCACCAAAACGCACACCTAGACGCCGCAACACAACACGCGATTCTTGGTCAAGGCTTTTGACAACTTCGGCTACTTCTCGACGTGGTAATATTCCTAAGGCATTGACAAGTTTTGAGGCAAGAATACTTGTGGAATCTGTTAAGCTATCGGCATCGCGCAAATCAAACAGAGGTTTTAAGGCCGTTTCAAAATGAAAAATTACAAAACGCTCTAGGCGCTTTACAACGTTATCACGCGCCTCTCCTGTCAATTGTGTATCTGCTAAAACAATCAGTTTGGGTTTTAAAAAATCTTCTGTGGCAACAAGTTGCCCTACCGGTTGACCAATCCAGCGCACAATTCCATCAGAACTGAGTGTAAAATCTTTGTTGGCACAAGCACAAAGGCGTGTTGCACGTTTGGAAAAAGCAAGAATCAAATTTTCATTCTCTATGAAGTTTTGCGGTTCAGTGCTTTGATCAACATCATTTTTGTTGGCATAAAAACGAAAACCTTCAAATTTACCACTTCCCTGTTTTTCAATAAGAATATCATCCTGAAAAATCTCATTCTGTTGAATAATCTTGCTATCCATGGTTATTTTCTTTCTCAGTGCTAGACTGGTAAAAAACTTAATTTCGACAATTCTATCATCGTGTTGCTCTTTTAACACGTTTGTTGTATTTTCTTCAATCATTCTTGTCGTTTTTTAATGCTTCCTTTTTTATTTACCTTGGATATTTCATAGATGTTCATTACACGCGTTGATTGTATTGTAAAGATGGAAGCACAAATAAACCCTTTGCTCAAAAGGCAAGTTAGCCAATAATTAAATAAAACAGCATTTATTTTTCTTATCTTTTTTATTTTTTTACAGGCTGTCACAAAAATATTACAAAACAAGCTTTTTCATATATTTTTCGCCGGTGAACAGCGTATACCATATCGTCGTTTTGTAGACAAAACTGTATTTTATGACGATAAGCTTTAAAATTGTAATAAAAAAACAATTGCGATTATAAAATTACACGCTAAAGTAGCGAGATTAAATCAAACAACTTATAAGTTCTTTTTTTGGGGAAGAACGATGATGTCATTACCAGATCAATTTTGATAATTTTAATCGCAAGGGGTTATTATGGGCAATCTTTCAAATG
This sequence comes from Bartonella sp. B39, assembly GCF_053795145.1. Lineage (NCBI taxonomy): Bacteria > Pseudomonadati > Pseudomonadota > Alphaproteobacteria > Hyphomicrobiales > Bartonellaceae > Bartonella > Bartonella sp. B39. The sequence goes on along the minus strand of NZ_CP200036.1, from coordinate 1,671,032 downwards.
CTGTTTACAGAAAGAGCAAGGGTTATAGCGACGCAGATGAAAGCTTGGAACGTAATATGATGCGTTCTGCGATGCAAGCGCCTTATCTTGAACGACAAAAAGAGCATGATTTGGCTCTGCGGTGGAAAGATAAACACGATGATGAGGCTATGCACCAAATTGCAGCGGCTCATATGCGTTTGGTGATTGCGATTGCTAATCGTTTTAAACGGTTCAAAATGCCGCTGGGAGATCTGGTGCAAGAAGGTTATGTGGGGCTTTTGGAAGCCGCTGCGCGTTTCGAACCTGATCGGGAGGTGCGCTTTTCGACTTATGCAACATGGTGGATTCGCGCATCTATTCAAGATTATATTTTACGAAATTGGTCCATCGTTCGAGGAGGAACCAGTTCTTCGCAAAAAGCGCTTTTCTTTAATCTTCGGCGTTTGCGGGCAAAATTGGTGCAAGATGATAGGGCTCTCTCAAAACAAGATATATTTCGCGCAATCGCTGAAAAACTCGGCGTTTCAGTTCATGATGTTGAAACAATGGATTTTCGTTTTTCTAGTTCTGATAATTCTTTGAGCGTTTCTGTTTCTGAGAACAGTGATAATCCCATTGCTAAAATGGATGCTCTGGTAGATGACAGTCCGCTGCCCGATGCTTTAATTGAGCAAGCAATTGATAGTCAGCGGCGGACACAATGGCTTTATGATGCGTTGCAAATTCTCAATGAACGGGAACTTGAAATTATTCGCTTCCGTCGCCTCAATGAAGAGGGAGCGACTTTAGAAGTTTTAGGTGAAAAGCTCGGAATCTCGAAAGAGAGAGTGCGCCAAATTGAAGCACGGGCCTTGCAAAAGTTGCGTTCTGCTCTCCTTACCGTTCATCCAGAAGATGCCTATGAGATGTAAGTATTGAAAGTTTTATGAGAAGTAAATCTGAAGTGGATGTGGGAATGATTGTGTGCGTGCTGTGACTAGTTTTAAAGATCAGCTAAATGTATGCGGAAAATGTTTCAGAATGCAGAGGGTGATTAAAGAGGGTATGAGGGAATCAAAAATGCAAAAAATGATAAAGATAACCCGATCTATTCTGCAATAATTTTAGTGTCTGTACCGACACGTAAAATTTAGGTTGGTGAGAGTGCATGGAGAATGTAAAACAGTTTTTCTTTGTATCAATGTATTTTGCATTGTATTGGCAAGACTTGCGACACGTTCTCCCTCTTTAATGTGTACAACACGGATTCTCAGGGGTTTCAGCTTGTTGGATTATGATAATGAAAGAGAATGAAAACTGTGTAGTGTTTTTTGGCAATAGCTGCAAAATTTTGAGAATTATGATGGGCAGAGGTAAGGGAGCAGAAGATGTGTTTATTGAACAAGAAGATGTGTTTATTGAACAAAATGACAGCTATATCAAATTGCCATCTTGCGCTCCGGGTGGACCATGGATTGTGATTGGGCGGATAGAGAATGCATCTAGTCCTGTAATCCATCCGTTTTTTAAATAATTACTCGCAGATATTTCAGCAGAGTGCGGGATAGCATCAAAACGAATGGCAATTTTATCTGGGCTACTGGCTCAAACAGTGTGTCCTGAATTTTCTACGGTGAAAGTGTTTGGAATGGAAAAAGTTATGCGCAATTGCGAGTGAATAAATTGGTTTCCTCGAATAAAACCTGTATGAAGGTCGTCTCAAAAAAAGCATGCCATCAATGTTTTTGAGAAAAGAATGACAATCAGTCTTTCCACTGTTTGCTGTACTGATTTTATCGCAAGGCAAATGCGTTGCGGAGTGGGTGGATGCGTTGCTGGAAAATACAAGGAAGCATTCATGGCGTTTGAGAGATTGCGAAAGGCGCTATACGCTTCTAGTGTTTGGAAAAAGCGCGGTGAAGCAAATGGATTAAATCATGCTTGCTGAAGCATTTCCAATGCAACTGAATCGGCTTGTAATTCCTGATTGCGTGAAAATTGTGCAAGTTGTCGCTTGTTTTTAAGTGGGTGGTAGGATTTTTTTTGGCGTGAGAGAAAAAATTCGGTGATATGCACTCTGTCATCTTCAATTGTGCTTCTTTTTGCAGGCGTAAAATGCCATGATTAGCAGTGATATGAGTTATTACATGAGCTAAAATTGCCACAACTTCTAAAGAGTTATTGACTAATGCTAGCATATCGCGGGTTAAGTAAATATAGCCACCTGGTAGGGTAAATACGTTAATACTTTGCAAGTCTAAAATTATTATAGAATAGGTTTGTTGAGAATTTTGTGATACAGTCGCGAGTTTGTGCACAAAATTTGCTAACGAACGTTCAAGTTTTGCATCATAGTATGCAACGCCATATATTTGCAAAATACGCGGATGTTGTATAGCGCTTAATGTGACATAGATATTGTATTTGCTGGGATATTGTATTTGCTGGTACGTTTGATTGTTCCAGAAGAATCTAAAGAGGAAAGCATATCATGTTGGGGGAGATGCATGTGACAAGCAGAAAGGAGAAATATAAAGCTTACGAGAGTCGCTTTATATATTCTGCTGCGAAAAAGAAAATTTCGTTGAAAAAAACTGGTGTCGTTGATCAATGTACATCGCATTTTCGGAGTATATTGTGGCAAGCTCCATTTGTGTCTTGTATGTATTTTTTACAATAAAGAAACTTTCAGAATAAGGATTCTTTTGGCTATATCACATGATTACTATCTATTAAGAATAGATCTTTTTTATAAAAATGGCTTACCAGAGGGAAATATTGCGAAAGGCAAAATAGGGCATGACAACATTTACAATATTGTTAAATGGAGACGTCAGTATCACTGATCGTTTGCTCAATCAAATTCGCAAGAGTCGAGTGATTGCTGCAGATGGTGGGATGCGTCATGCAGCAGCGTTGAATGTTGTGCCTGAGTTATGGTTGGGGGATTTCGATTCATCTGATCAGGATTTAGTAAGTCAATATAGTGATATTCCGCGTGAGGTTTTTCCTTCTGATAAAGATATGACCGATAGTGCTCTGGCATGTGAAAGAGCTCTGCAAAAGGGGGCAAAACAGCTTATTTTGTGTGGTGCTTTTGGAGGTGAAAGAAGCGATCATACTCTTTCTCATATGATGCAAGCACTGGTGATGGCCGAGAAAGGCATTTCAGTGTTATTGACGAGTGGTCTTGAGGAAGGGTGGCCGATCTTGCCAATGCCTTTTTCATGTGATTTACCTGATGGGTGTTTGTTTAGTATTATCGGTTTTTCTGATTTACAAGGCTTAACACTCTCAGGTGTAAAATGGCCACTTTATGATAAAAATGTGTCTTTTGGGTCTTCTTTAACACTTTCTAACCGTATTTGTGGAACCTTTTCTTGCTATTTAGGTTCTGGGAAAGCTATATTGTTGGCGTCTGTACCTATTCCAGAAAGCTCTTTCGGTATATTGGAATAAGCCAGAGGGGAGGCGTGGTGGTGAAGTGCTAGCATCAATGACATATTTCTATATTGAGAAGGGAAGGTTTTTATATGTTAAAATCAATTTTAAAAGTGACAGTTGTTTCAGCTATTGGCTTCAGTACGGTGGCTTGTTCTGTTAATGATCAGCGTGTTGCACGTTATGGCGTGGGTGGAGCCGCAATAGGCGCCTTGGCAGGAACAGCAATTGCTGGCGCTAGTCCTGAAGCGGCACTGACCGGTGCTGCCTTTGGTGCTCTTGCAGGAACAATAACAGGTGCTGCTGCGAATCAGAAAAGACAACAACAGCCTCAGTCTGCACAATTGTGCACATATCGTGGTCATGGAGGATACATGTACCAAGCACCTTGTCCTCAGAGAGTGCAGGCGAAAAAGTTATGCACTTATCGTGATGGAAGAGGTATCATGCATCAGGTACCTTGTCCTCAACACGTTCGTTAATGGCGGCGCCGCTGCTGCGGCTTGAGCGTGTTTTCCTAACTTTTGGAAAAACTCCCTTGCTCAACCAAGCTGGTCTATCGGTAGAGCAAGGGGCACGTATCGCGTTGGTAGGACGTAATGGTTGCGGAAAGTCGACGCTGTTAAAAATTGCCGCTGGAATAAGTGAACCGAGTGGGGGGGAAATTTTTCGCCATCCGCGGGCGACGCTTCGTTATGTATCACAAAACCCTGAGTATTCAGGCTGTGGAGATATTCGCACTTGTGTAGAAGCGGGGCTGGGTGATACGCCGGATGTGCAATGGATAAATACACTTTTGACAAATCTTGGTTTTTTAGGAACCGAGACGTTGGCGACGCTTTCTGGCGGTGAAAAGCGGCGTGTTTCATTATTACAAGCGATTGCTGCAAAACCGGATATTCTTCTTTTAGATGAACCAACCAATCATCTTGATTTACAAACTATTGAATGGCTCGAAAGCGTTTTATGTTCTCTACGTTCAGCGGTTGTGGTGATTTCTCATGATCGGCGATTTTTAGAAAATGTTACGCGTTCAACGGTATGGCTTGATCGGGGCACGACCAAAAGACTGGAGAAGCGTTTTTCGGAGTTTGAAAATTGGCGTGATAAGGCGCTTGAAGAGGAAGCTCTAGAACAGCACAAATTGGGGCGACAGATTGCGCGTGAAGAACAATGGTTGCGCTATGGAGTAACGGCACGGCGTAAACGTAATGTGCGGCGTTTGGGGGTCTTAAAAGAACTAAGACAGCAACATAAAACTTATAAAGGGCCAACTGGAAGTGCGCTTTTAGCCGCTGCTAAAAATCACGATTCTGGTCAATTGGTGCTTGAAGCGAAGCGGATTTCAAAATCCTATGGTGAACGCGTTCTTGTGAAAGATTTCTCTTTGCGTATTCAGCGTGGGGATAGGATTGGTTTTGTTGGTCCCAATGGTATAGGAAAGACAACTTTACTTTCCGCTTTGATTGGGAAACTATCGGTTGATAGTGGAACGGTAAAGCATGGATATAATCTTTCTATGGCGTTTCTTGATCAACAACGTATTTTAAATGAAAAAGATACTTTAGCGCATTATCTAACCGGTGGGAGGGGAGATACTCTCCTGATTAATGGGAAAGAGCGGCACGTTGTTTCTTATATGAAAGACTTTTTGTTTTTACCCGAACAAGCACGGACACCAATCAAAGAATTATCCGGTGGAGAAAGAGCCCGCCTCATGCTTGCACGGCTCCTTTCACGACCTGCAAACTTTTTGATTCTTGATGAACCAACCAATGATTTGGATATGGAAACACTGGATTTGTTGCAAGAATTTATTGCCGATTTTGCTGGAACTGTGTTGTTGGTTAGCCATGACAGAGACTTTTTAGATCGCACTGTGACCCATATATTGGCACCCCAAGGAGAGGGTCGCTGGATTTTATATGCTGGCGGTTATAGTGATATGATGGCTCAACGAAAGCAAGACGCACTGTTAACGCGTAAAGATAATGAACTAACACAGCGTAAAGAGCTGTCAAAGTCTCGCGTACAGGAGAATGCAAAACATCTCTCATCGCCAAATCATGGCATTATGGAACGGGAGAAAATAAAATCACGCAAACTATCTTATAAGCAGGTTTATGCATTGGAAAAATTGCCTGAACAAATTGCTGCTTTGCAGGATGAAATCAAAAAAATTGAACAAGAACTCTCTGATCCAACACTATATTGCAACGATAAAGAGCGTTTTGAGCGTTTATCAAAAATACTGGAAGAAAAGAAAAATACTTGTGCAAAAAAGGAAGAGGAATGGTTGGAACTGGAATTATTGCGCGAAGATATAGAGGGTGTGAAGTCATAAAAACGCTATAGCATTAATCTATCTCAAGAGGATTTTTATAGATTTTGGTAATTGTTTCTTTTGTACGTTATATCTGTTTTTGAATCATTCTTTATGAGATGAGCGCATGTATTTAGAGAAGAAAAATTTCTATGCGTAAAAGAAAAATGCTGAGAGCTTGAATTGTTGTGGGAGGGCAGTGAAAGATAACAAGTGTGTAAAAACAGTGAAAAAGAAACGTTTTTTGAATTTCGTTAGGCATCATCCATTCAAGAGATGAGAATGTGATCTCTCCATTGGCCGGAAATTATCAGATAATCTCTGGCATGAGTCTCTGGCATGGCCTTCTTTCTCAAAATCAAAGGGCTCCAATAAAGTTCCACTGCTGATATTTTCAGGCATATAGTTTGCCATCACTCTATGGAGATGATAAAAATGGAGGATGTGAGGTATTAGAGCAGATAAAATCTCGAATATGAGGCCTTGTTTTTATTGTTTTTCATCAAGAGAAAAGCCAAGATTGTAGGCTTGAAAAACACCACGCACTACATTTGTGAAGTGAACAATGGCGATGATTGTGCTCTCATTTTTCAATCGTACGGTATAGCGATATGCTTGTCCTTGTGCATTTGTATAAGCGAATGGATTTGCACATGTTTCTAAGCTATTAGGGTATGATAATCATCAGATTTTATAGGTTCAAAAAGACAAAAAAAGTTTGTATCGCGCCGATACACGCCGATAATAGGAAGACAATTCACCAGCATCTTCCAAATTTATCAATGTGGAAATTGTTCGTTTTATTTCGATTGCCATAGTTTCCTCCCCTGAGATAATGACATGTGCGGATTCGTACAATTCTTATTCGATTTTTTCAAAGATCTCTTCCTTTCTTGATGAAATCCTCCTCAAAAAAGTGGGAAGTCAACAACAAACTTTATCAAAAACAATAACCTTTATACAGAAGCAGTAGAATGGGAGCAAAAATTATAAATCAAGCGGGTGTAATTTTGATAATGCATAGTCGCTTTTAATCGCACTTTGTTCGTGGTTCTTATATTTTTAAATCTCCTTCATCATTCGTAGAGAAAACCTCGCGAGTTCACATTAAAAATGGAACAATTCTCGCTTATTACTCACGCGATGTTTTATATGGATAAGTTTATTTTATGTGTATGGACGATGTGCGTATTGCTGCTTATGGCTTTTCTGTTGTCTCTGATTTATTTGTTAATCAGAGTATTTTGTAAATCATAGAGGTATAATTATCACCAATATTACTCAGGCGGGCAAATTTGAAATGCTCAACATGTTGTTTTTTTGATTCACGGTTGTGAATTTATTGTCTTGTGACAGTTTAGTCTTTAATCACCTGAATGATTGCGTAATTTATGTCGAATCATCACTCTGCTTTCTTTGTTATATTTTCAAATTGTTTGCGCTTGTGTGAGAATCTCTTAAGCAGCTTGCCAATCCGTTTCGGCGTCAATTTTTTTACAATTTGATATTCATCAGTGCGTTCATTTTTGAGAAATTTTTTATGTACAATACTGGTTCTTGCAGCGACTTTTGTCATTTAATTTGTGCAAAATATAGCGTGGGATCGCACAATGTTGTTACGCCAACCTGCCTCCTCATCTCACGTCTCAAGAACTGGATGAAAGAGAAGAATACTTCTTAGGGATAAGAGACCTTATGCGCTCTCAAGCGATCCTTTCCAAAATTAGGTGATATGGCGATATATCATCGTTACAAGTTACACAAATTGCTAAAATTTCTGGTAGCAATTTAAAGGTATTATTCGTTTTTTGCATTTCCTTTTCATTTTGAGAAAATGTTGCATGTTCTCAACGGTACTCATATACCACAAAGGTACTTCTAAAGAATTAGATGATATCTTCTTCTTCCATTTGTTTATGGTTTTCTCGTTCATACAACTCTTGACAGTATTGTCATCAATGCTGTTAAGAAAAGAAAAACTCTTGTGCGCAAAAACGCAAAAAGAAGAAGAAGGGTTGAGACTGGAACTTTTCCGTGAAAGAATACTGCAGCGTTAAGTCATGCCAAGCGCGTTTTTATAAAGTTGGATAACTGCTTCTTCTTCCATTCGTTCATGGTCTTCTTTTTTGCGTAATCGTATAATGCTGCGAACAGCTTTACTATCAAAACCAGAGCCTTTAAGTTCGGCATAAACCTCTTTAATATCATCAGAAATGGTTTTTTTCTCTTCTTCTAGTCGTTCAATACGTTCGATAAAAGCACGCAATTGATTGACGGATATAGCATGTGTTTGATCAGTGACTGTGTCCATTTGCATTTTTCTCCGGGGTCTTTGTTTTAAGTTGTTTTTCGACGAAAAAGTTGTGTTGAGGAAGCTTGAAAAACAAACAGTGAATCAAGCTGTAAACTTTTTTACAAGTTGACTTTAAATATTTTGTAAAAGTTTAAGCTTATACATTGACAAAAGGGTGATAAGAAGCAGAAAACAAATATATACCTCGATACATTTGGAAGATTCTTGAAAAAAGAGAAGATAAAGGGATGTATGTTTTGTTTTAAGGGCTTACAGCATAAAGGTGGTTTTGTGGTTGCCAAAAAACAGCAATGGGTGTTTCACAGAGGGCTGGGGGTTTTTCTTTTGAGCATTTTGCTCTCGTTCTCACTTGTTCATTTTGCAAAAGCTGATTTCCGCGTTTGTAATTCGACCCAACAGTCCGTTGGTGTTGCTCTTGGTTATCGTACTTTTTCAGGCTGGGTAAGTGAAGGGTGGTGGACAGTACCAGTGACGGAGTGTAAAACCTTGATCGAGGGGCCACTTTCTTCGCGATTTTATTATTTTTATGCAGAAGGTGCACAGAAAAAAGGCAGCTGGTCAGGTTCTATAACCATGTGTGTACAAGATAGCCAATTTACCATTCAGGGGGTGCATGACTGTTTCCCTCGCGGGTATCAAAAGGCAGAATTTAAGGAAATTGACACAGGCAACCAAACTAGTTGGATGGTGCAGCTGACCGATGAGTCTTTGTTCAATGATTCGGTTATACATTCTCCTCCTCTTTCGGGAGTTTCCCCACCGTGAAGCGTACACGTAAAGTAAAAATTATTGCTACTCTTGGTCCTTCTTCTTTTTCTATTTCGATGATTGAGAAGCTTTTTAGGGCAGGAGCCGATGTTTTTCGTCTAAATATGAGTCACACGGATCGTGAAACAATGGCTGATTTGGTCAAACGAATCCGAGAGGTTGAAAAAACTGTTGGTCGTCCAATTGGTATTTTAGTGGATTTACAGGGACCAAAATTGCGTGTCGGTCATTTTGCTAAAGGTCAAGAGAATTTGTGTGTTGGGCAAAACTTTACTTTAGATGATCGTGATATTCTTGGGGATGCACAGCGTGTTTATTTTCCGCATGCAGATGTACTCGCTGCCGTGAAACCCGGTGATCGACTGTTGGTTGATGATGGAAAACTGGAACTGCGTGCTGAGTTGTGTGATGGCCATTCTGTTCAGTGCCGTGTGGTTACTGGAACCCGTATTTCTGATCGAAAAGGGGTTAGTCTTCCCGATACAGTTTCGCCTTTTGGTCCAATGACGCCAAAGGATCAGGCTGATCTTGACGCCGTGTTGAAACAGCCTGTTGATTGGATTGCTCTTTCTTTTATTCAGCGTCCGGAAGATATACTAGAAGTGCGCCAGTTGACGAAAAACAAAGTGTCTTTGATGGCCAAGATCGAAAAACCTCAGGCCTTGGAGCAGATAGAGAAGATTATTGATGTGTCTGATGGTATTATGATTGCACGGGGAGATCTTGGTGTGGAAATGCCATTGGAGAGGATTCCTGCACTTCAGATGGAGCTCATAAAAGCCTGTCGTTTAGCTGGAAAGCCCGTTGTGGTGGCTACACAAATGCTTGAGTCTATGATCTCATCCTCTGTTCCAACGCGGGCAGAAGTTTCTGATGTGGCTACAGCCGTTTATGCGGGGAGTGATGCTGTGATGTTGTCTGCTGAATCAGCCTCTGGTCTTTATCCTGAGGAAGCAGTGCTTATGATGGATCGCATTGCTCGGCAAATCGAGCAAGATCCAACCTATGAGGCTCAAGTGGGTGCACAGCATCCTGCACCAGAGTCAACAGGAACAGATGCAATTTCTCTTGCGGCGCGACAGATCGCTGAAACCCTTCAATTAAAAGTAATTGTTGCTTATACCGCATCAGGAACAACAGGTGTGCGTGCCTCTCGTGAGCGCCCAAATACACCTATTATCGCATTATCGCCCATCGTGGAAACAGCACGGCGCTTGAGTTTAGTTTGGGGGATTCATTGTGTCGTGGTGCAAGATGCACGGGACTTGGAGGATATGGTTGATCGTGCGGCAGTACTTGCTTTTCAAGAGGGTTTTTGCCAAGGAGGAGATCGGTTTGTTGTGACAGCAGGCGTTCCCTTCGGTACGCCTGGTGCTACCAACCTCTTGCGTATTGCTTCTGTCTCTCAAGATGGAATAAAAGGGATTTGATAGAGACATTTATACGTGATGCTCTTTTTGTAACTGTCTGAACAGCTTCATTATCACATTATCGCCTATCGTGGAAACAGCACGGCGCTTGAGCTTAGTTTGGGGGATTCTATTCGTGTCGTGGTGCAAGATGCGCGGGACTTGGAGGATATGGTTGATCGTGCGGCAGTACTTGCTTTTCAAGAGGGTTTTTGCCAAGGAGGAGATCGGTTTGTTGTGACAGCAGGCGTTCCCTTCGGTACGCCTGGTGCTACCAACCTCTTGCGTATTGCTTCTGTCTCTCAAGATGGAATAAAAGGGATTTGATAGAGACATTTATACGTGATGCTCTTTTTGTAACTGTCTGAACAGCTTCATTATCACATTATCGCCTATCGTGGAAACAGCACGGCGCTTGAGCTTAGTTTGGGGGATTCTATTCGTGTCGTGGTGCAAGATGCGCGGGACTTGGAGGATATGGTTGATCGTGCGGCAGTACTTGCTTTTCAAGAGGGTTTTTGCCAAGGAGGAGATCGGTTTGTTGTGACAGCAGGCGTTCCCTTCGGTACGCCTGGTGCTACCAACCTCTTGCGTATTGCTTCTGTCTCTCAAGATGGAATAAAAGGGATTTGATAGAGACATTTATACGTGATGCTCTTTTTGTAACTGTCTGAACAGCTTCATTATCACATTATCGCCTATCGTGGAAACAGCACGGCGCTTGAGCTTAGTTTGGGGGATTCTATTCGTGTCGTGGTGCAAGATGCACGGGACTTGGAGGATATGGTTGATCGTGCGGCAGTACTTGCTTTTCAAGAGGGTTTTTGCCAAGGAGGAGATCGGTTTGTTGTGACAGCAGGCGTTCCTTTCGGTACGCCTGGTGCTACCAACCTCTTGCGTATTGCTTCTGTCTCTCAAGATGGAATAAAGAGCCTTTGAATATTTATGCGCAATATTCTCTCTGCTTTTTCGGTGCGAGCATACAGAGGTAGAGATATTTGATGTGCAGTTGTTTCTGCGGACGATAGCTATGGTTTTATCTGCTGAATTTGCCTCTGGTTTTTTCCTGAAAAAACCGTGCCTATAATGGATTTAGGCATTTAATCGGGATGTTTATACCCTATCGTCTTTTTAGACATTTTTTGCACAAGCTTTATCTATTATACGGTCAATATATTGATTTGTCATAATAATTCATAATTTTGCAGCTTAAATGAGAGGTTCGAATAGAGGACTATTTTTTATTTTAAATCCCCTTAATTCAACGGTAAAAAAATATTTGCTTACGTGACATAAGAGGAATTAGCACGGAAATAAAACTGTCTAAAAGAAGTTAGCAACTTTCTCATAAATCGTCTTAAATACAATGGTAATGCACATTGAAAAAAGATAAATATACTGGCAGCGGCTCAAGAAAATAATGGTGCTGGTTTATTTGTTATATTAAGTGTAAAGATGGCAGTATTCAATGGACTTCGCATGAATACCAGTCATGAAGAAATATTTTTGGTGTAGTGATAGCAGTGTAGGTGAAACGCGCGCACTGCTTTTTTCTTGTTTCTTGGAGGACATCTTTTTGTTTGTTGCTGTGGCAACATGCCCATTTATGAATTTTCTTGCTCCTGAAGCCCAACACTATTTTGGGCATCTTTAAGCAATTGATTGGTAAGCTTTTCAATGCGTTCCGTTGTGTCTCGTACAATTTTTCCCATGGTGCGATCTCTTTCATTGTGGAGCCGTAAAAGAGTCCCATAATCTTCTTGTAGTTTTTTATTTTCTCGTTTTATTTCTTCCATTTCATCGATAATCATAATGCCAGCCATAACCGATAAACGATGGTCACCAATTTCACCAAAATTTGCCTTCAGATGTGCGATATATTGGTCCAATCGAGCCGCAAGCTCAATAAGATGGCCCTCTTGCCCTTTATTACAAGCCATGCGATAAACTTTACCATCAATGGTGACGGAAACAGTTTCCATAGTTTCAAACCTTTATCTATCAATGACGACACGAATCGTTTCCATCGCTTTAATCAAACGTTTAGAAACTTCCTTATTTACTGCCTCTAGTCGTTCCACTTTGGCTTCAGCTTTATCAAGCGCCTGGGCAAGATGGCTACGATCAGCATTCATTCGTTGAATTTCTTCTTCCCATTCGTTATTTTTATCAATAATGGCATTACGGTTTATAATGGTAATCTCTAAGGTTCTGAGTGCTTTTTCCAATTGCTCTAAAGCGTGTGGCAGAACCGTCGTTTCTTGGCTCATGATGCTTCTATCCTTCGGGTGATTGTATCCTTTATCAGTTCTTTATGCAAAAACGAATCACTTTTTTTATTTTTTTATGTGAATTTTATTTTTAAGTATCTAGGATATTTTAGCAAGCAAAGCAGGGGATAGCTGTTAATTAAAAGCTGGATTTTTTGAGAGTATTGGCATAAATGATATGGCATGAAGGAAGCGTAAGAGGAATGTTATTTAAGTGATAACAAGAAATTTTACGTTGACGATTTAAAAAATTGAAGAGTGTTTCTTAAAAAATGAAAAGAATACGGAAGAAGCAACAAACAAACGTGTTAACGAAATGGTCTATCATTCATGACAAATACTGAACAACAAAATCAGATGGCCAACGCTATCCGTTTTCTTGCTATTGATGCGATTGAAAAAGCAAATTCTGGTCACCCTGGTTTGCCAATGGGGGCAGCCGATATTGTTACTGTTCTTTATACAAAATTCCTTGCCCATGATCCCAAAAATCCTCATTGGCCCAACCGTGATCGCTTTGTATTATCGGCTGGGCATGGGTCTATGTTGCTTTATGCCCTTTTATATCTTTCTGGTTATGAAGATGTCTCTCTTGAGGATCTCAAAAATTTTCGCCAAATAGAGTCCAAACTTGCTGGACATCCAGAGTATGGGCATGTTGCAGGAATCGAAACAACCACTGGGCCACTCGGACAAGGATTGGCGAATGCCGTGGGAATGGCGATTGGTGAGCGCTTGCAAAATGCACGTTTTGGCGATCTCATCAATCATTACATTTACGCGTTGGTTGGGGATGGATGCCTTATGGAAGGGATAGCTCAAGAAGCCATTTCCCTTGCTGGTCATTTAAAACTCAATAAATTGATTATATTGTGGGACGATAATAATATTTCCATCGATGGAGAAATTTCCCTTGCTGATAGTACAGATCAGATTGCACGTTTTAAAGCTTCTGGTTGGGAGACACATAAAGTCAATGGGCATGATCAAGCAGCAATTGCACGGGCTATTGAGGCGGCACAGAATTCCGATAAACCAACTTTGATTGCTTGTAAAACAATGATTGGTTTTGGATCGCCAAATAAAGCGGGTACCAATAAAGTTCATGGGTCCCCTTTGGGCGCACGAGAAATCGCTGAAACCCGTATCGCTTTAAGGTGGGATGCTGAACCTTTCGTTATTCCAGCCGATATTCTCGATAATTGGCGCTTGGCTAGTCTCAATGCCGCTAAAAAACGACAAAAATGGGAAGTAAAATTTGCTGATCTTCCTGTCTCAGAGCGTGTGGAGTTTGAAAGATTGATGCGAGGCGATCTCGTGGGCGGATTTGATGGCGCTATTGATACTTATAAACAGAAACTGGTTGAAGAGCACCCTGTTGTTGCTACGCGTAAAGCTTCAGAAATGGCTCTTGACGTTATAAATGAAGTCGTCACTGAGACCATCGGTGGTTCGGCTGATCTAACCGGATCTAATAATACCAAAAGCAGGCAGATGAAAAGTATTTCTGCTGAAGATTTTTCAGGGCGTTATCTGCATTATGGAATTCGCGAACATGTGATGGGAGCCGTGATGAATGGTCTTGCCCTTTATGGCGGCTTTATTCCTTATGGGGGAACCTTTTTATGCTTTTCTGACTATATGCGTCCTGCTATGCGGCTCTCTTCTTTGATGGGATTGCGGGTGATTTATGTCATGACCCATGATTCCATTGGTCTTGGTGAGGATGGACCTACGCATCAACCCGTGGAGCATTTGGCTTCTTTGCGTGCAATGCCTAATCATTTTGTTTTTCGCCCTGCTGACGCTATGGAGACAGTAGAGTGCTGGCAATTGGCTTTGAAAGCACGCAAAACGCCTTCTACTTTGGCTTTGAGCCGACAAAATTTACCGCTTTTGCGTCAAGAGTATGAAGAAGAAAATCTTTGTATGCTTGGTGCTTATGAATTGCTAACGGCTAGCGATGATGCACAAGTGACGCTGTTTGCTTCTGGTTCAGAATTGCAAATTGCGGTGGAGGCACATGCGGTGTTAGAAGAAAAGAGCATCCCAACGCGTGTGGTTTCTGTGCCTTGTTTTGAACTTTTTGCACAACAATCTCTCTCCTATCAGCATGCCCTCATTGGGGATGCACCGATTAAAATTGCTATTGAAGCTGCAATTCGGCAAGGATGGGATCGTTTTATTGGCAGTGATGGTGTGTTTATTGGTATGGAGGGGTTTGGTGCCAGTGGAACGATTGATGCCCTTTATGCGCATTTCGGCATTACTTGTGAGAATGTGGTCGATGCCGTTGAAAAAGAGCTTAGAAAGATCAATAAGGAAAATGTAAAATGAGTGTTCATGGTGCAATGAATGGGGTTGTTCGTATTAGGCAAAAGGCTTTTTATGCTATTGTGAAGAATGCCATTATGAGAAGTGCCATTATGGAAAGTGATAGATAAGATATTGAGATTGTGGTCGTTAATGATTTGGGGCGGTAGAAACAAGTGTCCATTTATTGCGCTATAAAGTTTGATGAGGAAAATGTAAAATGAGTGTTCATGGTGCAATGAATGGGGTTGTTCGTATTAGGCAAAAGGCTTTTTATGCTATTGTGAAGAATGCCATTATGGAGAGTGATAGATAAGATATTGAGATTGTGGTCGTTAATGATTTGGGGCGGTAGAAACAAGTGTCCATTTATTGCGCTATAAAATTTGATGAGGAAAATGTGAAATGAGTGTGCGCGTTGCAATTAACGGGTTTGGTCGTATTGGGCGTAATGTTTTACGTGCCATTGTGGAAAGTGGACGGCAAGATATTGAGGTTGTGGCAATTAATGATTTAGGGTCCGTGGAAACAAATGCCCATTTGTTGCGCTATGATTCTGTTCATGGGCGTTTTCCAGGTCATGTTCAGGTTGTTGGTGATGCGATTGATATTGGGCGCGGTTTGATAAAGGTATTGGCAGAGCGGGATCCAGCACAATTGCCTTGGAAGGCTTTGGATGTTGATGTTGCTTTGGAATGTACAGGACTTTTTACTGCGCGTGATAAAGCAAGTGCGCATTTAGATGCGGGGGCAAAGCGTGTTCTTGTTTCTGCACCTTCTGAAGGCGCTGATCTTACCGTGGTCTATGGGGTTAATCATCAGTCTTTGAGCAAGGAGCATCGCGTTGTTTCAAATGCTTCGTGTACAACTAATTGCTTAGCGCCTGTCGCACAAGTGTTGCACAACACGGTTGGTATTGAAAAGGGTTTTATGACAACAATCCATTCTTATACAGGTGATCAACCTGTGTTGGATACAATGCATCGTGACCTTTATCGTGCACGGGCTGCCGCACTCTCTATGATCCCTACATCAACAGGAGCGGCGAAAGCTGTAGGACTGGTCTTGCCAGAATTAAAGGGGTTGCTCGATGGGGTGTCGATTCGTGTTCCAACCTCCAATGTTTCTGTGGTTGATTTGACATTTACTGCTAAGCGTTCCACAACAGTTGAGGAAATTAATACGGCTATTTGTACTGCTGCACGGGGTTCGCTTAAAGGAATTTTGAATTATACAGAGGAAAAGCTGGTGAGTTGTGATTTTAACCATAATCCGCATTCAGGTATTTTCCACAATGATCAAACCAAGGTGATCGATGGTCAGCTTTGTCGTGTTCTGGTTTGGTACGATAATGAGTGGGGTTTTTCGAACCGTATGAGTGACACTGCTGTGGCTTTTGCCAAGACAATATAAAAGAGGGCCTTCGGGTCCTTTTTTGCAACAGAAGGTCATTTTTGTAATAGAAACGATAGAGTGTATTCTTTTTGAAAAAAACAGTAACGAAAAGTGTTCGTGGTGTGCTGGAGAAAAAATACTTATCGCATGATGGATGGTAAGTTTTGTTACGTTTCATTTGGGTATGAGAAGACGTATTTTTTTCCATCAAAGAGGCGGGATTTGAAAAAGTGAGTGTTGGAAAAGACCAAGATTGTAAAAAGATAAGAGAATTGAAAAAATATAAGGGGGAATAAAGGTTACAGAGATTGAGAGAATACATGCTGTAACAGATCTCTTTAACCGAAGATAAGAAAAGATTGTATGGGAAAGAACTTGAACGGGTACGTTTTTTTGAAACAAAAAAAGTGAAGAGGGAGCAGTGATGATAGTGAAGAAGGAGCAGTGATGATAGTGAAGAAGGAGCAGTGATGATAGTGAAGAAGGAGCAGTGATGATGGTGAAGAGGGAGCAGTGATGAGTTTTCGGACACTTGATGGTGTTGATGTAGCGGGGAAGCGTATTCTTGTGCGGGTGGATTTTAATGTGCCAATGGTGCAGGGCAAGGTCTGTGATACGACGCGCTTAGAGCGGCATAAAGAAACACTCGTTGAACTTCAAAGGCGTGGTGCTAAGCTTATCCTTCTTTCGCATTGCGGTCGCCCTAAGGGAAAAGTGGAACCAGAATTTTCACTGCATCCCGTTGTAGAGATGCTAGAAAAAACAATCAATCAACCGGTTACTTTTGCGCCAGATTGTATCGGCCCAGTAGCAGAGACAGCGGTTGAAGAATTGCAAAATGGAGGTGTGTTGCTGCTTGAAAATGTCCGTTTTCATTCAGGAGAAGAAAAAAATGATTGCTGTTTTGCTGAAGCTTTAGCTCATCATGGGGATCTCTATGTTAATGATGCTTTTTCAGTTTCTCATCGTGCCCATGCTTCCGTAGAGGGAATAACAAATTTATTGCCTTCTTATGCAGGGCGTTCTTTGCAGGCTGAATTGCAGGCGCTAGAAAAAGGGCTCGGAAATCCAAAGCATCCAGTGGTCGCCATTGTGGGGGGGGCGAAGGTTTCAAGTAAGCTTTTTGTGCTCAATCATTTGGTTGAAAAAGTTGATCATCTAGTGATTGGTGGGGGCATGGCTAACAGTTTTTTAGCGGCACAAGGTGTGTCTGTTGGCAAGTCACTATGTGAACATGCGCTGATGGACACGATAAAAAAAATCATTAAAAAAGCGCAAGAATACCACTGTGTTCTTATGCTCCCTCAGGATGCTATCGTTGCATTTCGTTTTGAAAAAGATGCGCCGCATCGTCTCTATGATATAGGAGATATTCCTGAGAAAGGCATGATTCTCGATATTGGGGCGCGTTCTATTGCGCATATAAATGCAGTGATTGAGGAAGCCGCTACCCTGGTATGGAATGGACCTCTTGGGGCTTTTGAAATGTCTCCATTTGATCAAGGAACAATTGCAGTTGCACGTCATGCAGCAGAGCTTAGTCAAAAAGGGAAAGTGGTCTCAATCGCTGGAGGAGGAGATACGGTTTTTGCACTCAATCATGCTGGTGTTGCTGATGATTTTACCTATCTTTCAACCGCTGGCGGTGCTTTTTTAGAATGGATGGAAGGTAAGACTCTTCCGGGTATTTTCGCCCTCATGCAGGATAAAAGACTTCTTTGAAGAAAGGTTAAAGAAAAACTATACAGTCGTTTAAGAGGGTTTTGATAGTGTTGTGCATTTTTAGAAATTAAAACAGAACAAAGAGGATTTTTTTATGAATGAACGTCTTGAAGATATTGCACTTGCTTTGGTTCATGCGGGTAAAGGTATTTTGGCAGCAGATGAAAGTACTGCGACGATTGGAAAGCGTTTTGAAACTATTGGGGTTGAATGCAACGAAGATAATCGCCGTGCTTATCGTGAAATGCTTTTTAGTGCAAAAGAAGCTATGGAAAGCGCCATCTCTGGTGTCATCTTATTTGATGAAACCATTCGTCAAAAAGCATCTACCGGGAGAATGTTGACAGATCTTATTCGTGATGCGGGTGCTTTGCCAGGTATTAAAGTGGATAGTGGTGCTAAACCATTGGCGGCTTTTCCTCAGGAAACAATTACAGAAGGATTGGATGGACTTCGTGAGCGTTTAAAAGATTATTATGCTTTAGGAGCGCGTTTTGCTAAATGGCGTGCCGTCATTGCAATTGATGCACAT
This sequence comes from Bartonella sp. B39, assembly GCF_053795145.1. Taxonomy (NCBI): domain Bacteria; kingdom Pseudomonadati; phylum Pseudomonadota; class Alphaproteobacteria; order Hyphomicrobiales; family Bartonellaceae; genus Bartonella; species Bartonella sp. B39. Next base: position 1,652,584 of record NZ_CP200036.1, on the reverse strand, counting down.
GCTCTGCCAACAAGAGGGGCAATAAGACAAAATGCACAAGCGCTTGCTCGCTATGCCGCTTTGTGTCAGGAAGAAGGTCTTGTGCCGATTGTTGAGCCTGAAGTGCTGATGGATGGGGCGTCGCGGCAGCATTCAATTGTGCGCTGCTTTGAGGTGACAAAGGCCGTCTTACATACGGTGTTTAAAGAACTTTTTGAAGCCCGTGTTGTTTTGGAGGGTATGATTTTAAAACCTAATATGGTGATTGATGGTAAAAATGCGCGCAATGCTTCTGTTGAAGAAGTGGCCGAAAAGACGATTTGCGTGCTTAAACAGACTGTTCCCGCTGCTGTGCCAGGAATTGCTTTTCTTTCTGGAGGGCAGTCTGATCAGGAAGCAACGGCGCATTTATCTACCATGAATTCTTTGGGCGCATTGCCTTGGAAGTTGACCTTTTCTTATGGGAGGGCATTGCAAGCAGCAGCCTTGAAGGCGTGGGGTGGCAGGCATGAAAATATTGCTGTTGCGCAAAAGGCTTTTGGTCATCGTGCACGGATGAACCATCTTGCTGCTTTGGGACAATGGACAAAAGACAAAGAACAATCGTGTGCTTGAAGAACAACAGGCTTTGTAAAAGATGCAATATATTGATTATTTATTTCAATGGTAAATTTCATGCTGCTTGAAAGAGTTTCAGATTGCTATTTGGTTCATTTTTATGCATTTTTTTGTCATGTGTAAAAGGAATTCAATCGTAGCATAAAGGATGATGGGTGCGAAGATTCAATATGCGATCTGTGGACTATGTGTGCAAGGTACGGGTTAACACTGGAGAAAAAGATATCTCAAAACAATTTTTGAATTTAGGGACACAACCATTCCAATTTCTCGGTATGTGAAATCTGTCTAGGGGATGCGTTTTTTGTTCAATATTTCGACGGAGGCCCTTCTTCTCTCTTGTATAATCGTTTTTTATACAATTGTTGAGCAGTTTTCATTTATCTCTCAATATGCAAAAAAATCCCGCTTTAAAGCGGGGAGTTTTGCATTCGCTAGAGAGCCTTTAACAAAAACTTTAACTATAAAAGTTCTAAAAGCACATTCTTTTCAAGATTTATAATGGATACATCCCTCAGATAATTACGCGCCCTACGAGAGTTTTTTAGTTGTTTGCAATAAACCGAGGTTACCAAAACGATTTTTAAATTTAGAAACACGACCGCCACGGTCTACGAGGGTTTGAGACCCGCCTGTCCATGCTGGATGGGTTCTTGGGTCGATATCCAAATTAAGGATGTCTCCTTCTTTTCCCCAAGTGGAGCGCGTTGTGTATTGGCTACCATCCGTCATAACGACGGTAATTTTGTGATAGTCGGGATGAATATTCGCTTTCATGGGACAAACCTTTTGTGTTTATAAAATTAAATAGAACTTTTTCACTTTTTTAAGTGCGTTTCCATTGTCTTTTTGATAACTCGATCAAAATACTACTCCTATAACTGAGCACGCAGCAAAAAACAAGTGTTCAAGATAGGTTACTGCATCAAGAGTTATAGACAACCTCGTAAGTGAGCAAAATCCTATGTATCTCTCTAATCATTCAGAAAAAATTGTGAAACCTACCAATACGAAGCCTGCATTGTCTTCGCTTAAAACTTTTGGTCCTTATCTTATACGCTATCGCTGGTTGTTTATCTTTGCCTTTTTTGCTTTGACTGTTGCTGCTCTTGTCACGTTGGCTTTGCCCATTGCTATCGGCAAAATGTTTGATCATGGTTTTTCCACTTCAAGCCACGGTCATATCAATTTTTATTTTTTTATTTTATTTGTCTTGGCTTTGCTTCTCGCACTTGCTTCGGCTTGTCGTTATTATTGTGTTATAACCGTCGGAGAACGGATTGTTGCTGATTTACGGTATGATGTTTTTGTCCATATTATGAAGCTTTCACCTGCTTTTTTTGATAAGTCTCATTCTGGTGAAATTGTCTCGCGGCTCCTAACAGATACAACGCAAATAAAATTAGCCGTTGGCTCAACCGCTTCTACCGCTTTACGTCATCTGATTGTAGTGATTGGTGCAATCGTGATGATGGTTATCACTAATGCTAAATTATCTGCGCTTGTTTTGCTTGCTATTCCCTTTGTTGCTATTCCGTTAGTTGTCTTTGGGCGCAGGGTTCGTACACGTACACGTGCAGCACAAGATCGTCTCGCAGATGCTAATGCTTTGGCGACCGAACAGATAAGTGCTATTCGAACTGTGCAAGCTTTTACTGCTGAAAAACGCGTTGCGACACGTTTTTTAAAGTTGATTGAGCGGGCTTTTCAGACAGCACGTGCTTCTGTGATCTTGCGTTCCTTTTTTACTGGCTTTGCAATTTTCCTGGTTTTTAGCAGTGTGGTTGCTGTTTTGTGGATTGGATCCCGGGATGTTTTGAATGGCACTATGACGGTGGGAACTTTAGGCCAATTTGTTCTCTATGCAATTTTTGGAGCTTCAACCTTTGCACAATTATCGGAACTTGGTGCAGAATTAATCCAAGCAGTAGGCGCTGCTGAACGGCTTGCCGAATTGTTGCAAGAACAACCTACGGTTTTAACACCTAAAGTTCCTTTACCATTGGCTAAACCTGTGCAGGGTGCAATTGTTTTTGATAAAGTTGATTTTATTTATCCTTCCAGACCAGAAGAAAAGATTTTGCATTCTCTTTCTTTTTCTATTAAAGCAGGTGAAACGGTTGCTTTTGTTGGCGCATCAGGCGCAGGTAAAAGCACACTTTTTTCTTTGATCCTTCGTTTTTATGATCCGACAAGTGGTCGGATTCTCTTTGATGGAGTGGAAACTAATCGCCTTTCTTTACAAGATTTACGCAGTACAATCTCTTATGTTCTACAAGACGTTGCCATTTTTGATGGCACGTTACGCGATAATATTGTTTTTGGGGCAGAAAATATCGATGAAGAAGAAATTATTGCTGCAGCTAAAGCAGCAAATGCACTTGAATTTATTAGAGCTTTACCAGACGGTTTTGATACGCAAGTGGGAGAACGTGGTACTATGCTTTCTGGTGGGCAAAAACAACGCATTGGTATTGCACGTGCGATTTTGAGAAATGCGCCTTTGTTACTGCTTGATGAAGCAACTTCAGCCTTAGATGCAAACAGTGAAAAATTGGTGCAAGAAGCCTTAGAAGGACTGATGCAAAATCGAACGACACTGGTGATTGCACACCGTTTAGCAACAATTTTAAAAGCTGATCGTATTCTTGTGATGGATAAAGGAACTCTTGTTGAAGAGGGAACACACGCAGAACTCGTCGCACAGAACGGAGTTTATGCCTATTTGGCTAAATTGCAATTTTCACATCAATAAGCAGTTATCATAACATATCATACACCATCATTGTTGATATTAAGAAAATTGAAGGTAGTGTCTTGCAGCCTTGCCTTCTTTCTCGAACGTCTCTTTTTCTCAAATGCCTTTTTTGAGGGTTACTTCTAATTTAGTGCGAATGCGTTCATTGCCGGCGATGATATTTTTTTTGCGAAATATAGCGTCGCCTCCGTCTTTGTCAGTTACAAAACCCCCAGCTTCGCGAACCATCAGTATTCCAGCAGCCATATCCCAAATTTGAAGATTATCTTCCCAAAAGCCATCGATTCTGCCCGCAGCGACATAGGCTAAATCAAGAGCAGCAGCTCCAAAACGGCGAAGCCCAGCAACTTCCATCATTACATTGCGCAGTTCAATAAGATATGCTCCATGAGCTGGGCGACCAAAATGCGGCATGCCCGTTGCAATGACACAATCTTCTAATTTTCGTCGGGCCGAAACGCGACAGCGACGGTCATTAAAGAAAGCGCCACCACCGCGTTCAGCGGTGAAAAGTTCATCACTCACGGGATTATAAATCACAGCAGCAACAAGCTGTCCTTGACTTTCCAAGGCAATGGAAACAGCAAAAAAAGGAATGCCATGAAGAAAATTCGTTGTACCATCCAAAGGGTCAACAATGAAACGATGTTGTGAATCTTCTCCAATGATTTCCTCAGACTCTTCCATCAAAAAACCAAATTTTGGGCGTGCTTTGCTTAATTCATTGAAAATAATTTTTTCAGCTTTGCGATCTGCTTGGCTTACATAATCTGCTGGTCCTTTCAAAGATACTTGCAAATTTTGTACTTCACCATAATCACGCACAAGCGAGCGCCCAGCTTTCATTGCGGCTTGCACCATGACATTCATGATTGCAGAATGGGCCATCTTTTATTCCTTTACTTATCCTTTTTCATTTGCACGACGCAAATAAATCAACTCATTGGTATCAACAATGACACGTTCACCGGCATTAATAAAGGGTGGTACAAGAATGCGCATACCATTTTCAAGAATTGCAGGCTTATAAGAGGAGGTGACCGTTTGCCCTTTTATGGCAGGATCAGCTGCTGCAATTGTCACTGTGACTTGATCGGGAAGTGATATGCCAATGGGCTTTTCTTGATAAAGTTCAACGGTGACAGTCATCCCATCTTGCAAAAAAGCTGCGCGCTCACCAACAAAATCTTTTTGTAATTCAAGTTGTTCATAGGATTGTGAATCCATAAAAATCAGAGAATCACCTTGTTGATAGAGGAAAGTAAAATCCTTTTGTTCAAGGCGTACTCGTTCTACCGTTTCGGCAGCACGAAAGCGTTCATTGAGCTTTGTACCATCAATCAAATTTTTCATTTCAACTTGATTAAATGCACCACCTTTTCCTGGTTTTACAGCATTGCATTTAACAGCTACCCATAAGCTTCCTTGATGCTCGATTACATTGCCAGGGCGAATTTCATTACCATTAATTTTCATTGTTCACGTCCAATTTTGTCTTTACGGTTATCCCCCCTTGTAATTTTTGTAGCGAGCCTTTTTGGTCATTATTGTGGTAGAATTTCTTATCATTTTTACAGAGAAAAAAGCCTAGAAAGTACTCCAAAATAAAGAACTTTTATGTATTCTTGCTTTTCAATTCTTTGCAAGACCATAAAAAGTACTCAGACGCAAGCCTTTTAACAATTTGCACAAAGTTTTTTATGGGAATTTATTTTTTTAACTTCTTTTTTTGAAATAAAGAGCATCCTTTTAAAGGCGTTGCTTAAAAAATAGGAAGGAGCTTTATTGCTTCTTTGCGCGCTTTTTCCAATTGTGAATCGTCCATTCCTTCAAGCATTATTTCAAGATCAGGTGCTTGTAGGTTTGCATGCTTTGCAAGCATATACCACGCCGCGGCCATTACCGTATCGCCTTTTGTGCCTATGCCATCTCGATAAAGTCTTGCAAGAGAAACCTGTGCCGGCGGGACCATGTTGGTGGCGTTGCTTAGAAGCAAATGAAAAGCACGTTGAAAATCAGTTTCTCCTCCGCGACCTTCTACAAGCCATTGCGCCAAAAGAATTTGTGCTGGGGTATGTTTGTTTTGAGCTGCAACTTCCATGAGTTTGCGTGCATTACGATCATCTTTTGGTCGCGTTAAAGTTCCTAGAGAAAGAATTTTCGCTGCAGAAAAAGCGGCTTCAGAATCACCAAGTTTGGCACCTTTTAAGAACCATTTAAGTGCCTGTTCTACGGATTTATTTTCGCGACTTTGTGAAGTAACACCAGGAAGATTTTTCTTTTCATCCGAAGCTTTATAAAGCAGCAATTCTCCATAATAAAAATAGGCTTCTTTTACTCCAGATTCTGCAGCTTTTCGAATTAATTCTTCACCAAGTTCTTTATTTTGTGTAATAAAATTACCATCAAATAACATAATACCGTAGCGTAATTGTGCTTGTGGTTCACCCTGTTTTGCTGCACGTTCAAACCACAAAGCGGCACGCGCACCATCACGAGGAACGGCGTATCCTTCCATATAAATTTGGGCAAGAAGAGTTTGTGCAAAAGGATCATTTTGTTCAGCTCGTCTGAGTGCTTCACGAAAGGCATTCAAATAATAGCCCTGGATATAATAGTCATAGGCTTGATCGTATTGTCCAGCTTGTAAGGGTTGGAAAGGTTTGTCTGTGTTTGAAGCATTTTGAACAGTATTCAAAGAGTTTTCAAGATTTGAGGATATTGCAGCGGTTTTAGCAGAATTTGCAACAGTGATAGCACTTGAAAGCCAAACAACTCCCACGATAAGCAATTGGATGCTTTTTTTAATCATGGATGTTCCCTTCTCGTAACGGTTTAGGAATTTTCACATTTTTCTTTTATTATTTCAAGCAGGTTAAAAGGATTATCATATGAAAAATGCTGGCTTTTACGGTAATAAATGTACATGCGGTTTTCACAACCTCATAAAAGGTTGTTTGCTTCTTACTTGAATAACTGTGTGTGGCGTAATCCCTGTTGGCTACCATACTTATTGGATGTACGGCTGATGCTTATGGGAGTCTTATCAACAGCTTATCATGGATGTTTTGCTATAAACCCCCTTTGTAAAATCTACCCAAAAGGACGAATTGCTTTCGTGTAAGATTTCATTTTGTTGAAAAAGAAAATAATTTCAGAAGAGTGAAAAGAGCATTTTTTTCTACTACTCTTTACAGATGATGTGCGTTGAGAATACAATATATTTTCCATTGAAAACAAAATTTTGATTAATGAAAGATCACCATTTGCCGATATATTGAGCAACTATCTTGGTTTCTCCCAATTCTAACAAATCGCGTAAAAATGTTGATGATGATATCGGCGGGTGTGTTTGGTTGTTGAGAAAATCATGCAAAACACAATTCTCTAAAGGTACTGGATTTTTATCAATTCCCTTATGTTTAAATCATAAAGCTATCATTTTTGATATCGTGTATCGTTACAAGATATAAAAATTTGCTCATTCTGGCTAAAAACAAGGATTTTTACAGAGGTGCAAATCTCTTTTCTTGAGTAAGACCTTCTAGGTCTTTACATCTAAAATATAAAAAATGTCTACTTTAAATAGGGGGCTATCTATTCTGAAAAATACCTGTATACGCAGTTGGTTCTCCAGACCAATCATACTCAATAACAGACGTTACACAACCATTATCCCTTGGTGTTAGTGTGTAAACCAAATTTACGCCCATGTTCTGCTGTTTTTTGGGTTGATCTGTATAGATCACGTGATATCCATTCTACCGTAACAGGTCGATAAATAGAGGAGTAAAGTTGTCTACTATATTATTTTTCTTTATAATAAGCGCGGTTGTAGCTGGCGGCAAACGTCTCTTGGTATTGCTAACATAATCATTGGCAATGGATTTTGCAGCATTCTTTGTAAGACATGGGCCAACGTAACTTGATGAATTACTATTTATGGATGCACAACCTGCTGCTAACACAAGTGGTGGCAACAATAAATATTTTAATATCTTAAAATCCCCCTGAATAATTATTACACTCTCCTGCGAAGCTCTTACATCGAAATAAAAGCAACTTTGCTCATGACTGCATTAACAACATATTTATTTCCAATAAATCGGTAATTTTTTCATTCGTTTCTTTAGAAAAATACTACCATCTCTAAGAGCGCTTAAAGCTTATACTTAACATACAGTATATATATGTTAAAAGTACATAAAAACTCTGTAAACATACTATATGTACAGCTCTTTTCGTGGTGTTTTGTAGCCATAGTACTTTTAAGATGGACTTATCAGATAAGGAAGTGCGGCCATTGGATGATCTTGTCAAGCCAAGTAAAATGATATCTTTTGTTTCTATCACATTGAAATTATAACTGGGACGAATAGTAAATATTGGTTGAATGTTTAGTGTTACGGGTTATTTCAATCCTAATCTCGCTCCATAGGAATTAAAACTTTTTGTCTCGTTCTGGATCGTAAACGCTTTCTTTTTCCTGAGCTATGATTTGTCTGGGAAAGTCACCTTTCAAACCAATTATCATAATACTAGGAATAATGGTTCCAGCCTTCATTGCAAGGCTTCTTTGAAGTGCTTCTTGTCGCGTATATTTTAAATAAATTTTTGCTTTTGGTGATTGCGATAAAAAAGCAATCTTTTGCCATTGTATGTTAAGATCAATCCTTCCATCACCATTATAAAATGATGCGTTAGGCGCTGTTCCAGATCAACCAAATAAATTTTCAAGCGTTGCTTTTTGAGGGATGTCCTTTAAAAAATAGGTATGAATATTTATTCTGTCGTGCTGTAAAATGCTATCGTTTAGGGGGGCTGTAAGGCATAAACTTTACCCATGGGGTATTTTAATTGAGAGAGTATGGTGAATATTCAGGGTAGGGATTGCCCGTATAATCTTATGGAATGAACCACGTAACATGGGAATCTAAATGAACCCCGCTCTGAGAAAACGGATTGTTTACAAACAAGATCGGGAAGGGATTTGCGTCCTTTGAGGTGTGTGTGAGGCAAGTCAATAATAGGGCCTGTGGTGGCCTAGACCATGATGTTAAAAACTTTCATTCTGATCAGAGATTAATTGTAGAATTGCCTTTCGTTTTACAGATGTTAGAACTCTAAATCTTTTTAAAAGCAGATATTCCTCTTCGCTTGATATGATTTCATCGTGATGGCATGGGATCTCTTGTTTTGTTAAGAGATCAGGGTAAAAAAAGGAAAGTGGGACACTCAGTATATCGGCAATATCTTTCAAACGCCCCGCACTTACACGATTCAATCCCTTTTCATATTTTTGAATTTGTTGAAAGGTTACACCTAAGCAGTGGCCTAGTTCTCTTTGAGACATTTTTAGCATTTTTCTCCTAAAGCGAATTTTTTTGCCTATAAAATATCGTTAAAAAGATTTTTAGCCCGCATTTTAAAGCCCTACCCACCGGGTGCGAGCGCCCTCGCATTGGTATTCCGGGAGCTTGAAAATACTGAGTTCTAGTCAGCCTTTTTGCTTTTAGTGCTGAGAGCACCTGGACATAGCAAAAACTCCCGGAACCCCGGGATACCCATAGAGTGGGTTCATTTTTACGCTAGAACTTAGGGTTTTCAAGGCCCCTTTGGTCGTTGCGTATGCGACCAAAACATCTTTTAAAGAATAAAGTAATTTCAGAGGATTTACAATAAAAATTACAACGGCGTTTTTAAATGAACAGAGCGTGTAACGGCCTAAACCATGATGTTAAAAATTTTCATTCTACAAAGCTTGCCCCATTGGGTGCGAGCGCCATTGCATTGATATTCCAGGAGCTTGAAAATACTGAGTTCCAGCCAGCCTTTTTGCTTTTAATGCTGAGAGCAGCTGGACATAGCAAAATCTCTCGGAATTCTGAAGGTACTCATAGTATGGGATCATTTATAACGGGTTAATCTTTGCGCTCGAACTTTAGGGGTTTTAGTCCTTTGTTGATTATTGCGTATACGGCAAAAAACATTTGCTCAGTGATAAAGTGATTTTAGGGGTGCTATAAAAATGAAAAAGCTTTTGTGGCATCTTATTTTTTAATGAGAGGTACTGCGTTTTTGTAAAATCAAATGGAGTTAGGAAATTCACGGCGGGTGTTTATGCCGGTAATAATCTCAATTTTCTTTGCAGTGACTTGGTACAATATAAGATAGTTCGGATGCGCTTGGATGTGCCATGATTTCCCGTAATCTGAGCCACTCTTTTACTTTGATGACAGAGGTATGGATGCTCGGATAATGGTACTATACAAGCTTTCAGAAGTCTTTTCAAATGCCCCCGCAGCAGGTGGATTTTTTTGGCAATGTAAGTTAAAATCTGATGTAAATCATTGCGAGCTGAAGGTAACCAGATAACTGGTAGCATTAGAACTTCTTCTGTTCGGCTTCAAGTTGCTCTATTATAGTTTCCATTTCAGCCATAACTTCACCATGTGGAAGTGTAGGATGCGGATTTGCAAGGCTTTTTGCTACTTTGTCACGTAGCATAGTTGATTTCCTGTTCAATGGTCTCAAACTTTGAAACAAGAGGAGAAAGGGCGGTATTTATAGTGGCCGTTCCTTTCCATTGTCCTATATTCTAGGATTATGATTACTAATACATCAACCCTATATTTGTCCATAAACCTTTAAATATTCTCTTGGCTTAAACGATAAATTAGCAAGTAAGTTGCTCTCTAGAGGTTCAATGTTCTCCACAGGAATATCCCAATATAACTTCTTTCTTCATTTTTAAAATTGAAGAAATCTCTCCCATTTTAATATTCAAGAAGTTATTTCAAATCTTTCTTGGTCGTTGTTTAGGCTTAATCTGATGCATGGAAATTGCTGATGGACCTAAATTGAATCCAGATTCTGATAATCGACCGATAAGTTTTGAAGCTATTTCTTTTACGTGGTTCTTAAAAGGAAGGTATATAATTCCATAAACATCGGAAGGGATTTCAGTGTCTTGTTTTACAAGAATAACAACATTTTTTCGAGAAAGCGCGGATACTAACATGCCCATTTCGAGAATAATATTTTGTCGCGCACGAGATTTTACTTTTGTTTCACCTTCAGATTTGGCATAGCCCATGTCATTGGGAGTGAGTAGTACAATACCAAATTTTATAAAACGGGTTGGCGTACAAATTTCTCTTTCTAAAGATTCAATAATGGTTAAACTACCACTGTCAGTACCTTTTAAGATGTAAGGATAAATCCCAAGTCTGCGAATAATAAGTTCAAGCTGCTCTAGGGCATCATGATCATGACAGTGTACGATAAATATTTCTTGAGAAGGAGATTTTGAGATATTAGAAGAAGTCTTTTGAGAAAAAGCTTTTTATTTTTCTGTATGTTTAGCCAAATCTTTTTTTAGATTCTCTTGTAAGGGGCCACTGCTTTGAAAGACAATTTTTCTTAAGCTTCATCCATACCAGTTAATTGATCCTCTATCATAAGATTATGATCTGATATGCTCCAGGGGATTTATGTGCTAGAGGTTTAGCTTCTATGATTTCATATCCATACCCGTAAATTATCTCTTTAAGACCCTCAAACGTTCCTTTGTATTTGGATTCTATTTTTTATGCCCCGCCCATATTTCTATCATCAGTTGCCGGTATTCATTATCAATATCAACAATGATGATTATCCCCAATCATGATGGTTTCTTTTTATAATATAAAGTTTGATGATCTTTTTCTTATACTACGTAAAAAAAGAAACGCTAGCTTTTTCACTCAATTTTATTGAATTTTGAGACAAGAGGAATGCACTTTTATCCTCTTGATTTGCTGTTGTGTACTCCACATGGATAATATGGAGGTGAGTGTGCGCGGATTTTTATCAGCGCCTTATGTATGAATGTTTTCCCACATCACAAGGGTGTGGTTTCACATTTTCCTTTCATCATTTCAATTATCATCAAGGGATTGTCATTCCTAAAAATGATTTCTTCGACAGCGATGAATTCACAGGCAGTTTTTAATACTTCGTCAAAAGTTGCAACATCGCTTCCCGCTTGCACAACGGCAGGGATTTCCATAATTTCTGCCCACCATCCTGCTAATTGGAGATTGCGGGGGTGAGGTTGTGGTTTTTTATCAGCACCCAGTTTTCCAAAGAAAAGGTAATTAACCCCTGCTTCTCCAGAAAGCATGGCACTATGGCGATCACGTATATTTCCATAACCAATGATTTTTTGTTCCCTTTTCGGATTTTTTAAGTGTTCAAGAGCGTTAAGATCACCCTCTATATGAAAACCATCGGCCTTTATCCGTTCAGCTATTCTGCTCTCACCAGCAACGAGAAGGGCGATATCCTTATTTTGAATATCTTGTGCGTAAAGTTGCGCTTGTTTTTGTAAAAAAACGTCATCATTTCGAGAGTCATAGAGAATTACGCATGCAAAAAACTTTTTTTGCAAGATTTTTTGCAAAAAATCCGGAGAGATAGAACGCCGAATATCGAATGTCAAAATTAATTGAGGAAAAGAATGAGGATCAATTATTTTATTTTTTTGTTTTATCATACAAAATCCTTGTTTCTTTAAATATTAAGTAATTTAACACTTAAAAATTAAAACTTCATCTTATAAATTTTCTTTGTTATACTAAAGAATTACTTTTATAACTTGTGGGGATCCTTTATGGGATATCAAGGTATTTTTCATCATACGCATCCTGTTTATCGCGATACACGCATTGATGTTTTTCGTTCTTTAGCCTTATTGACGATTTTCATCAACCATATTCCTGGAACTCTCTATGAGTCTCTAACACATAGAAACTTCGGCTTTTCTGACTCAGCAGAAGCATTTGTTTTAATTTCAGGGATTTCTCTTGGGTTAAGCTTTCATGCGCATTTACAGAACAAGCCTTTTATTTTCATTATGCGCAAACTTTGGCAGAGAGCTTTTCAGCTTTATGGGGCATATCTTTTTACAACTTTTGCAACGTTAAGCCTCTTTTTAGCAGGCTTTTTATTGTGGCGTGTGGAAAAACTTTTATCGATGAATAATCTGGGTCTCTTTTTTACACAGCCTTTTGTCGCATTTTTTAGCACTTTAAGTTTTGGGCATCAATTAGGCTATAATAATATTCTGCCGCTTTATATTGTTCTTATGCTTTTTGCACCTTTTGCCCTTTATTTGAGTTGTAAACATAAAAGGTTGCTGCTTTTGGGCTCCTTCATGCTTTATCTCATCTGCGGATTTTATGAAATTGCTCCACCTTCTTACCCCCTACAAGGACAGTGGTTCTTAAACCCTTTGTCTTGGCAATTCTTGTTTGTTATAGGGCTGACCGCTACTTTATCTCTCAAACAAGGAAAAACCATCACCTTTAAACCTTTTTTAGTTGTTTTGGCAGCCGTGTATCTTTTGCTCTCATTGCTATGTGTTCGCTTAAACTGGTGGGGCGTTGTTGGGTGGTTTGGATGGTCTTCTCCATTGTTTAATTTTAATAAAACTTTTTTAAGTTTGCCACGCCTGCTCCATATCATTGCATTGTCAACACTCATACTTTGTTTACCGCGCTTGAATAAGTGGTTTCATGTCTCCAAGAAAAACCCCTTGGCAATTTTGGGAAAACACAGTTTACCCGTCTTTGTGATTGGCACCGTTTTTGCGATGATTGGACAAATTTTAAAAACAGTGATGACGGGAACGTTTTTTTCCGATAGTCTCTTGATTATCAGTGGCATTGCGGTGCAGTTTGGGGTGGCTTATTATTATGAAAAACGTTAATCTTTTCAAAAATCTTTTTCAGGGAAATCAATAAGTCTGTAACGCCGTCCTATGTGCGTTAACCTTAGAGTGAGAAGCACATTGCGTAAAATTTTTAAAAGAGGTACTCAATAAAAAAAGCATTCTATACGGCAATATAAAGAAACTTTTCAGTTCTCATTTCGTTGAGTAGCAAAATTGTTGTGCTGATATTTGGAGTAGAAAAGCGTGAGCGCACATAAACGTCCCTATGATGAGCCCATTATTATGATCGAGCATAGTGCTTTTGAAAATGCTTTCAATCGTCTCTATGAAGAGACGATGATTTTGATTGAAAAAACAGCAACTTATATTGATACAGAAGGTAAATTGGCGGCACGTTCCTTTTCTACGGAAATTTCTGCAATTTATGCGAAAGAAGCTATGTATTTAAGTACAAGACTCATGCAAATTGCCTCTCAACTTCTCCTTCTTCGCGCAGAACGTGAGGGAGAAATGACACCAGAACAAATACAAAAAGAAATCGCAAAGGTATCGCTGCATACACCAACGCTAAAATTCGAAACGGATCATTGGCAAGAGTTGCCAGAAGTTTTCCGCCACTTCGTTGCTTGTTCACTGCGACTAGAAGCACGTATGCACTATATGCGTTCTGGAAAAGAAGATGGATTTTCTCATGTATTGGAAGAAGACAATCCGGTGGGTAAACAAATGGAATTGCTTAAAAAAGCATTTAGGAGTTCCTAGAAAATTTTGAGTCTTCTTTCTTTTTCTTTTTTATTTTGCTGTGTGCTTGTGCTCTCAAAACGCTTTTTGATCAATTGCTTTGTTTAAGCGTTTTCTCTGTTGCTTTTGTTTTATTTCCCCTCTAATCTCTTTCGAAACGCGGAGAAAGTATATAGACTGGGGTTTATGGCAGAGACGATTCGTATTGTAGGTATTGATCCCGGACTACGGCGTACAGGATGGGGTATTGTCGATCTCTCCGGTAATCGCTTTCAATTTGTTGCGGCAGGGACAGTTTCTTCCGATGTACGCTGTGATCTTGCTTCTAGGCTATGTCAGCTTTACAAAGGGCTTTCAGAGGTTGTGCATCAATTTATGCCTTATGAAGCCGCCGTGGAACATGTGTTTGTCAACAAAGATGCTACGGCAACTTTAAAACTTGGTCAAGCGCGTGCCGTTGCTCTGCTTGTGCCAGCGCAAGCAAATATTCCTGTTTTTGAATATGCCCCAAATAAAGTCAAAAAATCAGTTATTGGTGTTGGTCATGGCGCTAAAGAACAAATTCATATGATGGTAAAAGTTTTGCTTCCTCGTGCTGAATTTGACAGCAGTGATGCCGCTGATGCGCTTGCGCTTGCACTTTGCCTACGTGCGCATCGTAGCAGTCTCTCTCATCGTTCAAGGGTTAGAGCATGATCAGCTTTTTTAAATGTATCTTTGATGTTTATGTTATGATGGTAAAAGTTTTGCTTCCTCGTGCTGAATTTGACAGCAGTGATGCCGCTGATGCGCTTGCGCTTGCACTTTGCCTACGTGCGCATCGTAGCAGTCTCTCTCATCGTTCAAGGGTTAGAGCATGATCAGCTTTTTTAAATGTATCTTTGATGTTTATGTTATGATGGTAAAAGTTTTGCTTCCTCGTGCTGAATTTGACAGCAGTGATGCCGCTGATGCGCTTGCGCTTGCACTTTGCCTACGTGCGCATCGTAGCAGTCTCTCTCATCGTTCAAGGGTTAGAGCATGATCAGCTTTTTTAAATGTATCTTTGATGTTTATGTTATGATGGTAAAAGTTTTGCTTCCTCGTGCTGAATTTGACAGCAGTGATGCCGCTGATGCGCTTGCGCTTGCACTTTGCCTACGTGCGCATCGTAGCAGTCTCTCTCATCGTTCAAGGGTTAGAGCATGATCAGCTTTTTTAAATGTATCTTTGATGTTTATGTTATGATGGTAAAAGTTTTGCTTCCTCGTGCTGAATTTGACAGCAGTGATGCCGCTGATGCGCTTGCGCTTGCACCTTGCCTACGTGCGCATCGTAGGAACGTCAACGAATCTTATTATGCAAAGGTTGCGATGTAATGGGAGCTATGAATGATTGGAAAATTAAAAGGTATCCTTGAACATATCTTTGATGATCATGTCCTTGTGGATGTTCAAGGGGTGAGCTATGTTGTTTTTGTGTCAAATCGGTTGCGCCCTTCTTTACCGGCGCTTGGTGAGAGTATAAGTCTCTTTATTGAAACACATGTTCGGGAAGAAGCTATTCGCCTTTTTGGTTTTTCGACAAGAGCGGAACAAGAGTGGTTTTGTCTTTTGCAAAATGTTCCTGGTGTGGGAGCAAAAGTTGCTTTGGCAATTTTGGGTACTTTATCGCCAGATGAACTCGCACAAGCAATTGCCTTAAATGATGTTGCAATGATGAGCCGTGCTCCAGGAATTGGTAAAAAAGTCAGTGAAAGAATTGTCCGCGAATTGAAAAGCAAGACACTCCCCTTCTACGAGAATGCGGTTCATAGCCCTTCACTCCCTCATATGGACGAAACCAATCAACCAACAAATGAGGCTCTTTCTGCTTTAATAAAGCTCGGTTTTGAGCGCGACCAAGCAGCCCGTGCTCTTGCTTTAGCAATGAACGCTCTTGAAGGGGAAACCGTTTCCTCTGCTCTGCTTATTCGCCATAGTCTTAAATTGCTTTCTCCTCCCGCTTAAGTAAAAGGTAACAATGCATAAAGATGAAGACAAACGCCTTTTGGGTGCCATTCCTCTCCCTAACGATCCAGATCGTTCCTTAAGACCACAAGTGCTTGATGACTTTATTGGTCAAGAAGCGGCGCGGGCAAATTTGAAAATATTTATTGAAGCAGCGAAGGCACGCCAAGAAGCACTCGACCATGTTCTGTTCGTTGGGCCACCTGGTTTGGGCAAAACAACGCTCTCGCAAATTATGGCCAAAGAATTAGGGGTTAATTTTCGCTCCACTTCAGGGCCAGTTATTGCTAAAGCAGGAGATCTGGCGGCCCTTTTGACTAATCTAGAAGAACGCGATGTCCTTTTTATTGATGAAATTCATCGCTTAAGTCCAGCAATTGAAGAAATTCTTTATCCGGCTATGGAAGATTATCAGCTTGATCTTATCATTGGTGAAGGGCCTGCTGCGCGCTCAGTTAAAATTGATCTTGCTAAATTTACTTTGGTTGCTGCAACGACACGTTTGGGGCTGTTGACCACACCGTTACGGGACCGTTTTGGTATCCCAATCCGTCTCAATTTTTATACTATAGAAGAATTGGAGTATATCGTTCAACGCAATGCTCGGCTTTTTTCGGTAAAGATTAGTGATGATGGTGCCCATGAAATTGCACGTAGAGCGCGCGGTACGCCACGAATTGCCGGACGGCTTTTACGACGGGTTTGTGACTTTGCTCTGGTCAAACGGGCAGAAAAAATTGATCGTAAGGTTGCAGATGAAGCGCTTTCACGCCTTGAAGTTGATCATCTTGGTCTCGATCCGCTTGATCATCGCTATTTGCGGTTGATTGCAGAAACTTTTTTAGGAGGGCCAGTGGGAATTGAAACGATCGCTGCTGCTCTCTCAGAACCGCGTGATGCTATTGAAGATATTGTGGAGCCCTATCTTCTCCAACAAGGTTTTATGCAACGAACTGCTCGCGGGCGTATTCTTACAGAAAAAGCTTGGAGCCATTGTGGACTTTGCCCTCCTCCTGCTCAGATTTCACCACAAAGGCGGGCTCAACTGCTTGATGCACAAGATAATTCATCACCCCAAACAACTTTGTGGGATGGAGAAGATGATTAAAACACCTTATTTTAAGTGCAAATACAAAATAATTTTCTCTCACAAATGCACTGCTTGGAGAACATTTTTACGAAAAAAAACTTTACGAAAAAAAGTTTGGGGGTATTTAAAATTTTGTGCTCTGATTTCCACGACTTCAACACAAAAATGCATTCAACTGCTACATATACAAGATAATTCACCACAACAAACAATTTTATGGGATGGAGCAGATGGCTGAAACAAAATCTTTTAAAGACGATTCTACAAATGGTTTTCATGATTTTAAGGTGCGCGTGTATGTTGCTGATACAGATTTTTCTGGTGTGGTTTACCATGCACGCTATCTAGAGTTTTTTGAACGTGGACGTTCAGAATTTTTACGGGATACAGGTCTTAACAACAAGATGTTGGCAGCGGGTGTTAAGGGTGAGAAACTGTTTTTTGTTGTTCGACATATGGAAATCAATTTTTCACGACCAGCGCAAATCGATAATCTTTTAACACTCAAAACACGAATTAATCGCATTCAAGGGGCACGCTTTTTTATGGAGCAACACATCCTTCATGAGGATATCATGTTGGTAACAGCAAAAGTTGAAATTGCTCTTATTAATGAGACAGGAAAACCGCGCCGTTTACCAAAAGGGCTTTTTTCGACAATTGTTGTTTAAAAATATGCTCAGTTAAAATTGTGATGTTATACTGGTTCTTTGATGGAAGAGATAATGAAATTGCTTTCTTAAATTTAGAAACTGTAAAACAATCTGCTTTATGAAATTTAACAAATGAATTTTTCATTTAGAGGGACAGAAATTATGCCGCATGTAGAACTCACGAATCCAGAAGTGATTGGAATCTTGCATTTGTTTATGCAAGCAGGTTCCGTTGTTAAAGCTGTTATGATTGGCTTACTGCTGGCTTCCATATGGAGTTGGGCAATTATTTTTGATAAAATCTTGACCTATCGGAGAATACGGCGTGAAATAAAAAAATTTGAACGCATATTTTGGTCAGGAAAGGCGCTAGAAGATCTTTACGCAGAATGTAAAAGTCAGCGCACCAATAGTATAACTGCGGTTTTTATGGCAGCAATGGTGGAGTGGAAAAAATCCTTGGAAAAGGGTATTCATACATCAACAAGCCTGCAAAGCAGGATTGATAAAGCTATGGATCTTACTTTGGGGCGCGAAAGCGCAAAAATAGAATCAAAATTAGGTTTTCTTGCAACACTTGGTTCAGCAGGACCCTTTATTGGTCTTTTTGGTACAGTTGTTGGTATTATGAGTTCCTTTCTTTCTATTTCAGCATCTCAAAATACATCGCTTGCAATTGTCGCACCAGGTATTGCCGAAGCACTTTTGGCAACCGCTATTGGTTTGTTTGCAGCAATTCCAGCTGTTATTGCCTATAACAAATTGATCAATGAAAGTGTATGGATCATTACACAAATAGAAAATTTTGCTGATGAATTTTCAACAATTGTGTCACGGCGTATCGATGAAACACGTACAACGAATTCATCATTCTAAAGAGGATTATTTATGGGTGTTTCTATTGCTTCTTCTTCTCGGAAAAAGACACGTAGGCGGAGCCATTCACGCAGCCAATTGATGAGCGAGATCAATGTTACACCGTTTGTTGATGTCATGCTGGTGTTGTTGATTATTTTTATGGTTTCTGCTCCACTCTTGGTCAATGGTGTTCCTCTTGATTTGCCGCGTAGTCAAGCTGGGCCTGTGCAAATGCAGCACACTCCACTTACGGTTTCACTCGATGCACAAGGGCGCTTGGCAATTAATCAAGATTATTATGACACAGTTGAAGCTCTTATTACACAACTCAAACTTCAATTGGAAAATGATCATACACAAAAAAACCAGCGTATTTTTGTGCGTGCTGAAAAAACTGTTGAATATCAGCAGGTGTTAAAACTGCTCGCTAAACTTCAAAAAGCAGGGTTTTCACAAGTTGCTTTAGCAAGTTTGGCACAATAAGAGTATGATAAACTGTCATATAAAGCAGGTTTTTCAGCTGTATGCAAAATGATATCAAGCGTGCTCAAAAATAAAAAATGCAAGGCGTGGAGATGAACAAAGACTCTTATCATAGCATGAAACGAGGCTTAGCTTTGTCCCTTGTAGCACATGTGATCCTTCTTAGCTTTGGAGCTGTTTACTTCATCAGTCCCGTCTCTTTACCACAACAACTAGAAGCAATTCCGATTACCCTTGCTCCTCTGAGCCAAGAGCTTTCCTCTCAACAGGGTGCAGTGAATGCGCCTGTGCGTGCAATTCCCGCTGTGAAGCCAACGGTTAGACCACAAGAAAAAGAAGATGCGCTCCACGTAGGAGAAGGGAAGATAGATAGTCTTGTGCCTTTTAGACCAAAAGAAAAACTCCGAACCGTTGAGACAGCACCTTCACCATCAGGAGAAGAGAAAACGCTAGAAAAATATTCACCAGAGCTTACAGAACAAGAATTATCAGTGGAAAAAATAGATGAGCCTTTAGAGAAGACACCAGAAGAAGCTTCAGAGGTTATGGCGAAGGCGCCTTTAGGGAAGATACCAGAAGAATCTTCAGAAGTTATGGCGAAGGCGCCTTTAGGGAAGACACCAGAAGAATCTTCAGAGGTTATGGCGAAGGCGCCTTTAGAGAAGACACCAGAAGAATCTTCAGAGGTTATGGCGAAGGCGCCTTTAGAGAAGACACCAGAAGAAGCTCCAGAGGTTATGGCGAAGGCGCCTTTGGAGAAGACACCAGAAGAAGCTTCAGAGGTTATGGCGAAGGCGCCTTTAGAGAAGACACCAGAAGAAGCTCCAGAGGTTATGGCGAAGGCGCCTTTAGAGAAGACACCAGAAGAAGCTCCAGAGGTTATGGCGAAGGCACCTCTAGAGAAGACACCAGAAGAAGCTCCAGAGGTTATGGCGAAGGCACCTCTAGAGAAGACACCAGAAGAAGCTTCAGAGGTTATGGCGAAGGCGCCTTTAGAGAAGGCACCAGAAGAGGCTTCAGAGGTTATGGCGAAGGCGCCTTTAGAAACGCATAAAAATGAGGAATTTATATTGCCACAAAAATTGATTCCCAGGGTAGGAAAAATGCCTGTAGAGGAAACACCAGAACGTCAACAAGCTCCTCAAATTATGTTACCAGGGAAATCTCCTTTTCCGCAGTTTAAACCAAAATCTGCTAAAAAATCCGCCTTACAAACTATGCAAGATGAGAAAAAGAAAAAGCATCAAAGGATTGACAAGTCCATTGAAGATATTTTGGCATTGGAAGAAAATAATCTGCTTAATCGTGTCCGCACGCAAGGAGGTGGAGCAAAACGCTCTAATACACCAGAAGCTTTAGGAGCAAGAAAAAATATTGATGATACCACAAAAATGGCACAAACATTGGTTAATCTCGTAGGAGGATGTATCCAACAAAAGCTTAAACTCGTGGCGCTTGGTGGTGATTTAAAAAACCGTCCCGTTGTGCGTTTACGATTTTACCTAAACCGTGAAGGAATGGTTATAGGAGATCCGGTCATCGATCCATTAGGGGGTGTGCAGAATCAACAAGCTATTATGATAAGACAGGTGTATGCGGCCGTTTTTTCATGCCAACCTTATGCCGATCTTCCACGCGATCAGTATGATTTGTGGGGGCAGGGTTTCGATTTTAATGTTGACCCCCTCCAAGAAATAACACGATGAAATATGGAGATATTTTTCTCTCAACGAAAGGATACATTCCATGATGACTATAACGAGGCATAATTTTTTCTCTTGGCTTATTATCACTTGCGGTTTGTGGCTTTCTGGTTTTTCATCGGTTCATGCACAACTCAAAGGCACTATTTCTAGTGCCGACTTTAACCCCATTCCCATTGCAATTACAGATTTTATTTCCCATGATTCTATTGGATTAAAAATAACGGCCGTGGTGACAGCTGATCTTGAACGGTCAGGACTTTTTTTACCCCTTGATAAAACAACTTTTTTTGAAAAAATCTCCGATTCTAACAAACAACCGTATTTTTCTCATTGGGAAAAAATAAAAGCACAAGGTTTGGTTACCGGACAAGTTATCAGAGAGTCCGATGGGCGATTGAGAGTCGATTTTCGTTTATGGGATGTCTTTGGAAAACGTCAACTCAAAGGGCGGCGTTTTTATACTGCAACAGAACATTGGCGGCGGGTCGCACATATGATCGCCGATGAGATCTATGGAGAGATGACAGGCGAAAGCGGGTATTTTGATACGCGGATTGTTTTTATCGATGAAACAGGTCCCCAAAATGCACGTGTTAAACGCTTAGCGATGATGGATCAAGATGGAGCAAATTTGATCTATATGTCTGATGGCAGTGAGTTGGTTCTAACCCCTCGATTTTCGCCCAAACGGCAAGAAATTACCTATATGGCCTACGAGCATAAGCAAGTGCCCCACGTTTATCTTCAACAAATTGAAATGGGACAAAGGGAGTTGATAGGAACTTTTAACAATATGACAATTGCACCACGTTTTTCTTCTGATGGACAAAAAGTCATCATGAGTTTATTGCAAAATGATGGAAGTGCAAATCTTTACACCATGGATCTACGCACTCGCACAATGACTAGGCTTACAACAACTGAAGCCATTGATACATCAGCTTCTTATTCGCCCGATGGAACACGGATCGTCTTTTCATCAGATCGTAGTGGGAAGCCGCAAATTTATACAATGGATGCGGATGGAGGTAATATCCAGCGTATTTCTTCAAATGAAGGAAGTTATTCTACACCTATTTGGTCACCACGGGGGGATTATATCGCCTTTACCAAACAATCAGAAGGACAATTTTCTATCGGTGTTATGCACCCCGATGGACAAGGAGAGCGGATTCTAACCACAGGTTTTCACAATGAAGGACCAACGTGGGCTCCTAATGGTCGCGTACTGATGTTCTTTCGCAAAAATCCGGGCATGGGTCCCAAAATTTATACGATTGATATTACTGGACGCAATGAACGCCAGCTACCCACACCAAATGATGCCTCTGATCCAGCATGGTCGCCCTTGCTCTCTCCACAGTAAAACGAGTGGCTGGATAAAAATAAATCATGCGAAAGTCTATGAGATCCGCAAAACAAAAATTGTCTTTATCAGTTGCAAAGGGGAATCCATTTACATTCAATTTTTTTGAATGTGTTTTAAGGTATTATACCACATCTTTTGGAGTCTGTGGGCGGTAAAACTTCTTTGGGGGATCATATCTTTGTGGAAAGAATCCTTTGAAAAAAATTACCAGAAAGCTTTTGTGCTTTTTGTTGAAAATGTTTTAGAGTTTGTACGAGACGCCCCGCTCTTGAAGCGGGACTTTGTATTTGTTTATGGAAAATGAGAGATGATTAAATTGTTGTGGAGGCAGTAAGCAAGGCCTTCATGAAAAATAAAGCGCATGCCGTGGTGATTGCATGGAAATTAACTAGAGAGTTTCGCCAAAATTTCATCGCTGACATCAAAATTGGCATAAACATTCTGTACGTCATCATCTTCTTCTAATGTTGAAATAAGTCGTAAAACGGATAAAGCTTTTTCTTCATCTACTGGTGCTAAGGTGACAGCTTTCCAAATCGTTTTGATCGATTCTGCTTCGCCAAGTTTTGCTTCAAGCATTTTAGACACTTCGCCAATATCGTCAAATGCACAGGTAATATGGTGCTCAGTTGCTTCTGATTGCACATCTTCAGCACCTGCTTCGATTGCAGCATCCATGATGCTATCGGCTGTTCCCGCTTCCAGTTTATAGATTATTTCACCAATTCGATTAAACATAAAGCTGACCGAGCCCGTTTCTCCAAGCGCACCACCAGATTTGGTAAAGGCAGCGCGCACGTTTGAAGCAGTGCGGTTGCGGTTATCCGTTAAAGCTTCAACAATGACTGCAACACCGCCTGGACCATACCCTTCATAGCGCACTTCGTCATAGTGTTCGACATCACCTCCTGAAGCTTTCTTAATTGCACGCTCAATGTTGTCTTTTGGCATCGACTGTGCTTTGGCATTTTGGACAGCAAGCCTTAAGCGTGGATTCATAGCCGGATCAGGGCTGCCTTGTTTTGCTGCAACAGTAATTTCGCGCGCAAGCTTAGAAAATATTTTCGAGCGCATCGCATCTTGACGCCCTTTACGGTGCATAATATTTTTAAATTGTGAATGGCCTGCCATAGTTTTCCTTCCGGTTTTTGGACTTTCTTTCCAGTTGGGGTGCTCCTAAATTCAAGGTGGTAAAACATGCACCTCACCAAAATAAACGTGCCGCAATATAAGGTGAAATGATCAAATAAATCCTTTATAAGAAAATTCACTTTAAAGGTAAAGACACTCTGTTGAGAACCGTCATAAGACAGATGTCTTGTCGTTCGTGAAAAATCAGGTTATAAAAGACACAGTTTCATGGCAAAATTGGTTTATTCTATGACTCGCTTTATTTAAGAGTGGGGTAAGAGAACCTGATGTATAGGAATAAATACTCCAATGCTCCCTAGAGGGCAATAACCTGCCTCAATCTTCAATAAAGAGGCAAAGTGAGAGGATATTATAAAAATGGCAACGCAACTTTTGATGCCCAAGGCCACAGCTGTTTGGCTGGTTGATAACACTGCGCTTTCTTTTGAACAGATTGCAGACTTTTGTAAATTGCATGTGTTGGAAGTAAAAGCTATTGCTGATGGTGAAGCTGCTTATGGTATTAAAGGTCTGAATCCGATTAATTCTGGGCAGTTAACACGTAGTGAAATCGCTCGGGTAGAGGCTGACCAAACCGCACGTTTGAGAATTTCCGAGTCCAGGGTACGTATCCCTGAAAAAAAACGTAAAGGTGCACGCTATATCCCTCTTTCTCGACGCCAAGATCGTCCAAATGGTATCTTGTGGTTAGTGATCAATCATCCCGAATTGAAAGATGCACAGATTGCACGGTTGATCGGAACAACAAAAGCAACGATTGAACAAATTCGCCTTAGAACCCACTGGAATAGCGCTAACTTGGTTCCTCTCGATCCCGTAGGACTAGGATTGTGTTCACAAATTGATTTGGATTTAGAACTCCAGCGTGCTGCAAAAAATCGTCCTGTCTCTGTAGAAGGAGACCCATCTTTGCTTCCCGCATCAGTGACGGAAAATGTTGATCTTAATGAAAATCAAGTGGAAAATGATCCTAAAAAGAGTTTTGATGCCGATAAAGTTTTTGCAAAACTGAATGCACTGCAGAAAAAACGTCAGGATGATGATACATAAACAAGAGGCTACATGGTTAAGTGTAAAAACGATTTCTCGTTGATGTTGAAAGATTAGGAGAAAAAAGCAATGGATATTTAAAAAGGATAATAGGTGAAAAATTAAGAAAATTTTTTCTTCATTAGGAATTAGCAATTACTCTTGGAGAACTTTTGAAAGAATATATCCTTTCAGCTTTCATGTTCATAATAAGGAGAATCAGTATATGCGCTCTACCAAAAATATTATCCTTCATCCCTTAGCTGTGGCTCTGTTTTTTTCACTGTTTTTGTTGGGGTGTGGAAAGAGACATGTCGGTGCACTCAACGGCATGAATGGCGCTTATTTGAATAATGCTGGCTTTAATCAAGAAATGCCAGGTTCGGGACAAGAATTTACTATTAATGTTGGAGATCGCGTTTTCTTTAGTCTCGATTCTTCTTCAATTGATACTGATGCTGAACGTGTTTTGATACGACAAGCAGAATGGTTGCTTCGTTATCCTCATCATTCTATCATGATCGAAGGTCATGCTGATGAACGGGGTACGCGTGAATATAATTTGGCATTGGGGCAGCGTCGGGCTGTTGCTGTGCGTAACTATTTGGTTTCTCTTGGTGTATCTGCGCAACGGATTCAAACAATTTCTTATGGAAAAGAAAGACCTGTGGTCGTGTGTGATGATATTTCCTGTTGGAACCAAAATCGTCGTGCTGTTACAACGCTTAATAGTATGAATAGTAATTAAAAATTTATTCTTAAGGGGAGAAAAGTATGTCAATATATCGTAGGAAAAATTGGAGAACTGCCTTTTTTATGGCCATTCTCATGGCTTGTTCTGCTTCATCTGTTCAAAGTGCAGCGCGTTGGTTTTCCCAATATTCTACAGATGATTCAGCTGCCGATGCGGTGAATAAAGCTGGTGCTGATGCTGCGGGTAAGGCTGCTGATGCGGTGAATAAAGCTGCTGCTGGTGCTGCGGATAAGGCTGCCGATGCGGTGAATAAAGCTGGTGCTGATGCTGCGGGTAAGGCTGCCGATGCGGTGAATAAAGCTGGTGCTGATGCTGCGGGTAAGGCTGCCGATGCGGTGAATAAAGCTGGTGCTGGTGCTGCGGGTAAGGCTGCCGATGCGGTGAATAAAGCTGGTGCTGATGCTGCGGGTAAGGCTGCTGATGCGGTGAATAAAGCTGCTGCTGGTGCTGCGGATAAGGCTGCTGATGCGGTGAATAAAGCTGGTGCTGATGCTGCGGGTAAGGCTGCTGATGCGGTGAATAAAGCTGCTGCTGGTGCTGCGGATAAGGCTGCCGATGCGGTGAATAAAGCTGGTGCTGATGCTGCGGGTAAGGCTGCCGATGCGGTGAATAAAGCTGGTGCTGATGCTGCGGGTAAGGCTGCTGATGCGGTGAATAAAGCTGCTGCTGGTGCTGCGGATAAGGCTGCTGATGCGGTGAATAAAGCTGGTGCTGATGCTGCGGGTAAGGCTGCTGATGCGGTGAATAAAGCTGCTGCTGGTGCTGCGGATAAGGCTGCCGATGCGGTGAATAAAGCTGGTGCTGATGCTGCGGGTAAGGCTGCCGATGCGGTGAATAAAGCTGGTGCTGATGCTGCGGGTAAGGCTGCCGATGCGGTGAATAAAGCTGGTGCTGGTGCTGCGGGTAAGGCTGCCGATGCGGTGAATAAAGCTGGTGCTGATGCTGCGGATAAGGCTGCCGATGCGGTGAATAAAGCTGGTGCTGATGCTGCGGGTAAGGCTGCCGATGCGGTGAATAAAGCTGGTGCTGATGCTGCGGGTAAGGCTGCCGATGCGGTGAATAAAGCTGGTGCTGATGCTGCGGGTAAGGCTGCCGATGCGGTGAATAAAGCTGCTGCTGGTGCTGCGGATAAGGCTGCCGATGCGGTGAATAAAGCTGGTGCTGATGCTGCGGGTAAGGCTGCCGATGCGGTGAATAAAGCTGGTGCTGATGCTGCGGGTAAGACTTACTTTCAGGGGATGACTCAAAGTGGAGGAGTCATTTTAGAAAATCAGAAGATTCTGTTTAAAGATTATGATTTAGACAAACTTTTGCATAATATACAAATGGTGCTTGAGCATAATAGTTTGAAGAGTGTGCAAAAGCAATTCCATAACCTTTTTGATGAAAAAAGCTCTTCTCTTTATTCTTGTGCTTTTGAGAGCACACCTTTGGATAAAAATTTGCAGACTGTAAAGGAACAGATGGTTCAAAAGCACAGTATGAAAGGTGATAAGAATAATATTGCCAACGCAGAGAGCCATGATCATGAAAGTCATTTGCAGGAAATGCATGGGTACTTGCAAAAAGCTGATCAACATCTGAAGGAATTGCATAAAGATGCAAAGAAAACAGAGGACAATTTGCAGGAAGTCCATAATCGTTTAAAGAAGACGCATGAAGAAAGAAATGATGTCGAAGCGCAACAGAGTAAAGATTCCTCTCTTCTCTCTTCTAAAGAATTGTATAAGCAGGGCTACGATTTTATTCTTTCTGCTAATTATGTTGAAGCTGAAAAGACCTTTTGTGCTTTGCAACAGCGTTATAAAAAAGATCCTTTGAGTGATGATACTTTGTTTTGGTTGGCAGAAGCTTTGTTGGGACAAAAACGCTATCATGAAGCAGCACAAGTTTATCTTAGCGCATGGTATACAGACAAAAAGAAGCTCTATACCTCTGAGATTTTGCTGAAATTGGCAAGAAGTATGATTGCTCTTGACAAGAATAAAGAGGCTTGTGCAATTGTTGCAAAAAAATCAAAACACTCTGAAACGTTAGAGTCCATTTTTTGTAAACCTCTAAAAAGGAATGAGGTTGTTCGCGGTGTGCGTTAGACTAGCAGGAAATCTCTTTAAAACATCGGATTTTATCCAGTGTCAAAAGGTGATCCTTGCGGTCTCAGGGGGGAGTGATTCTCTGGCTTTGCTGTTTTTGGTCAAAGACCATTTAAAAACTCTCTCTGTTCCTCCGGAAATAATTGCTGTCACTGTTGATCATCAATTACGTAAAGAATCAGCCCGTGAAGCAGAAAATGTTGCAGAAATTTGTCGTGCTCATCGCATTAAACATAGTATTGTACGGTGGGAAGACAAAAAACCAAAGACGCATATCGCTTCAAGTGCCCGTATTGCACGCTATAATCTCTTGTTTAGAGAGGCGCAAAAACAAGGTGCAACGCTTATTATGACAGGGCATACGCTCAATGATCAGGTTGAAACTTATCAGATGCGCTATCAGCGTCTCCAGAAGGATGTAGGGGAGAGGCAGAAACGAGCTTTTTCGAATATGTATGGTGGCAATTATGCGAGGGCATCTCCCGGTATTTTACCAGGTGAATCTTTTGAGAGCATGCGTGGTGAAATATATCCTATAGAAGCTGAAGAAAATATTGCGCAAAAAAGCTCTCTTGTTACCGAAAAAAACAATGGGTTAATGTATGCGCGCGGTTTATCGTGTATCCCACGTGAGGCATTACTTTGTCGAAAAATACGCTTGATCCGTCCGCTTCTTGGTGTAAAGCGCAAAACATTGCGTACCTATTTGCGCCTAAATGGCAAAACATGGATCGATGATCCAACCAATGAAGATCGCAATTTTGAACGCGTGCGAGTGCGCCAATCCCTTCATCAAAAAAAAATTTCCGTTATTGTACAAAGAGTTCATGAAGCCGCAATGAGGCGTCATCAACAGGCAAAAATTATTGCCGATTTAATTTTAGCTCTGGATATCGTCGTCGAATATGGACGTTGTTTTATTGTAATGCCTGCACCATTTTTACAGAAGCATCCAGGATTTCCTTTTGTTATTGGACTCTTTGCGGTGTTGATGGGAGGGGGCTTGTATTTGCTTCCCAGTCAAAAATTGATCACTCTTGTCCAAAGGCTCTGTCTTTACTCTTCCCAAAAACAACGCTTTACTCTAGCTGGATCTGTCATTGAGTATAGCAGAAGCGGAATTGCTCTTTGGCGCGAATCTCGAAACATGAAAGAGGCAATTGTTGAACCAGGAAAAACTTTCTTGTGGGACGGGCGATATCAGATTGTCAACCATGGAGTTAATACCATAAAGGTTGGAGCAGCAAGTTTGAAACAGCTAAAATCTTTATTGCAAAACAGCTGCGTTGATCTTGAAAATCCCCATTTTCCCTCTTTAAAATCGTTGCTGATGATCTCAAATGACAAAGGGTACGATATTCCAGAGCTAACTTTTCAAGCTCTTTCCCATCAAAATGTCATCATAAAGCGGATTATGGCTCCTTTCGATTGGCTTTTGTCGTGTGAAGATGCCGATCTTGTCAATGTTGTGGAACCTTTTTTTAATATTGAGGTGAAAAGATAAGGAAAAAATACTCTAAAAGATAATAAATGTCTTATCATGCCTTGGCAAGGGACAGACAAGGTTATATGTTAGGTGGGGAATAATTTAAAATCTATATTTGATTAAGTGTGAGCCGAATATGAATTCCAATTACCGCTCTCTCCTCATCTGGGGAGTTATCGCCTTAATTTTAATTGTGTCATTTTCTCTCTTTAATGGAGATAGCCAACGTTCCGGCGGAGGAGATGTCTCTTATTCCGAATTTTTGCAAAAGGTTGAGAATAATGAGCTGAAATCTGTGACCATTCAAGGTCAAAAGTTAACAGGACAAACCGTTGAGCACAGAGTTATTTCAACATATGCTCCACGAGATCCAGGATTGATCCAAAAATTGGAAAATAAAAATGTTAATGTTAAAGCTATTCCTGAAAGCTCTGGTAATAGTATCTTCCTCAATCTACTCTTTTCTTTGCTACCTGTGATTATTATCGTTGGGGCGTGGGTCTTCTTTATGCGACAAATGCAAAATGGGTCACGCGGGGCAATGGGATTTGGCAAATCAAAAGCAAAATTGCTCAATGA
Organism: Bartonella sp. B39; assembly: GCF_053795145.1. Classification (NCBI taxonomy): domain Bacteria; kingdom Pseudomonadati; phylum Pseudomonadota; class Alphaproteobacteria; order Hyphomicrobiales; family Bartonellaceae; genus Bartonella; species Bartonella sp. B39. The sequence goes on along the minus strand of NZ_CP200036.1, from coordinate 1,623,533 downwards.
AGCGCAGGGCCGTGTGACTTTTCAGGATGTCGCAGGCGTTGAAGAAGCAAAGCAGGATCTCCAGGAAATTGTCGAATTTTTACGTGAACCACAAAAATTTCAACGCTTAGGAGGACGTATTCCACGCGGCGTTTTGCTTGTTGGTCCTCCAGGAACTGGTAAAACTTTGCTTGCACGTTCTGTTGCGGGTGAGGCAAATGTACCCTTCTTTACCATTTCAGGTTCGGATTTTGTCGAAATGTTTGTGGGTGTTGGTGCAAGCCGCGTGCGCGATATGTTCGAACAGGCTAAAAAAAATGCACCTTGTATTATCTTTATCGACGAAATTGATGCTGTTGGACGCCATCGCGGTGCTGGACTGGGGGGCGGAAATGATGAACGTGAGCAGACCTTAAATCAGCTGCTTGTCGAAATGGATGGTTTTGAGCCCAATGAAAGTATTATTCTCATTGCTGCAACAAATCGTCCCGATGTGCTCGACCCTGCTTTGTTAAGACCAGGGCGGTTTGATCGACAGGTTGTCGTGCCAAATCCCGATGTTTCTGGGCGCGAACAAATCTTGAAAGTGCATGTGCGCAATGTTCCTTTGGCTCCTAATGTTGATCTGAAAGTTCTTGCAAGGGGAACTCCAGGATTTTCTGGTGCTGATTTGATGAATCTTGTTAATGAAGCTGCTCTCATGGCTGCTAGCCGCAATAAAAGAGTCGTCACTATGCAAGAATTTGAAGATGCAAAAGATAAGGTGATGATGGGGGCTGAACGTCGTTCATCCGCCATGACACAAGAAGAAAAAGAACTCACCGCTTATCACGAAGCGGGGCATGCTATTGTGGCTCTTAATGTCCCAGTTGCTGACCCTGTTCATAAAGCAACAATCGTGCCAAGGGGGAGAGCTTTAGGAATGGTTATGCAATTGCCTGAGGGTGATCGATATTCTATGAGCTATCGGTGGATGATTTCACGTCTGGCTATCATGATGGGAGGACGTGTGGCTGAGGAATTGAAATTCGGAAAAGAAAATATCACTTCCGGTGCCTCTTCTGATATCGAACAAGCGACAAAATTAGCACGCGCGATGATCACACGTTGGGGCTTTTCTGATCTCCTTGGCAATGTTGCTTATGGTGATAATCAGGATGAGGTCTTTTTAGGGCATTCTGTAGCACGAACACAAAATGTCTCTGAGGAAACAGCGCGCATGATTGATATGGAAGTGCGTAAACTTATTGATGATGCTTATAAAAGTGCTACAAAAATTTTGAAAACAAAAAAACAAGAATGGTTTGCTCTTGCGCAAGGTTTGTTGGAATATGAGACTTTAACGGGAGCTGAAATTAAAGAAGTTATTGCGGGAAAGCCTCCTTCACGAACACAAAAAGATGAGGGAGCTGCTCCACGCATTTCCTCTGTGCCTAAAACTGGAGCAATGAAAGCAGAGGCTGAGATAACAAAAGAAGACAAAACAGATATTGCTTCAACGGATATCGATATAGAAAACACGGATAAAATCGATCCTGGTAGAGCGGAGGCAAAAAAGGTACAGACAAAAGCTGGAAAGGAAACAAAAAAATCCAGTGATGATAAATCCGATGATGATAAGTTTAAGGAAGTGCAGCTTCGTGAAGCTGAGAAAAAAACGCAAAGCATAAAAAATGCCGCAAAAAATGCTCTTAAAGCAGCAAACCATCCTGAAAGTAGAGTCCTTACTGAAAAAAAGCCAAACGTTAAAGGACGCGATAAAGAAAAACAGAAGCCTTCTGACGACGCTTGAATGGCTATATTTTGGAGAAATATTCTAGGCAGTTTTTTTAGGAGAGGTGCAAGCAGGGGGCTTGCGCCTTTTAATCAATGTGGGGAAAGGTATATAGGCAGAGGTGTTAGGGGCTTTGCATGCTTGCGGTATGTGAACAGAGATATTGATGATTTGCGTGCTTGCACCGTGTGCATGATCAAAAGATTGATGTCTGAGGATTGATAATGCGTGTGAGAAAAAAGGCTATTCTTTGATTTTGTTCAAATGGTTGTATGCATAAAGTATGTGAGAGGATAGTATTGCTTTATGCATGCGATGTAGATGCATAATTGGTGGGATGGGCGTTGTTGTAGGAAGTAGAGATTTATTCTAAATGGCAGGTGTGGTTGCGTCTTGATGGTCTAAAAGAATGAAGGGATGCAAGTGATCTTATCACATGAGGGATCTCGCTGTTCTAAAGTTTCCACTCTGACAGAGCTGCAAAAGAATAAGTGTGTACAAAGGATAAGAGGGATGACACAAAAATATTTTGGCACAGATGGGATTCGGGGGAAAGCGAATGTCTTTCCTATGACACCAGATTTTGCCATGAAAGTGGGGATGGCTGTGGGGGTATTGTTTCGGTCACAACGTCAGTCGCGGCGTGTGGTGATTGGTAAGGATACCCGATTATCTGGCTATATGCTGGAAAATGCTTTGGTTTCAGGATTGACCGCTGCGGGGATGGAGGCTTTTTTATTGGGACCAGTGCCAACACCTGCTGTTGCTATGCTTTGTCGTTCCTTGCGCGCTGATCTTGGAGTGATGATTTCTGCTTCTCATAATCCCTTCTATGATAATGGAATTAAACTTTTTGGTCCCGATGGTTTTAAACTTTCAGATGATACGGAAGCAAAAATTGAGCAATTGATCGATACAGATCTTTCAAAATCTTTAGCAAATTGTGCTGAAATTGGTTATGCAAAACGGGTCGAGGGCGATATTTATCGTTATATCGAATATGCAAAACGAACTTTGCCTCGAGATGTTCGCCTAGATGCTTTGCGTATTGTTGTGGATTGCGCCAATGGTGCTGCTTATAAAGCTGCTCCCCGTGCTTTGTGGGAATTGGGAGCTGAGGTTTTTGCTATTCATGATGAGCCAAATGGTACCAATATTAATCAAAAATGTGGTTCAACCGATTTGGCTTCTTTAAAAAAGAAAGTTCATGAAGTGCGTGCTGATGTGGGGATTGCTCTTGATGGTGACGGTGATCGTGTTCTGCTTGTTGATGAAAAAGCGCAAACAATTGATGGAGATCAATTGATTGCTGTAATTGCTGAGCATTGGCATAAAACTGGACGATTACGGTGCAATGGTGTTGTTACAACTATTATGTCAAATCTTGGACTCGAGCGCTTCTTGAACAGCAAAGGCTTGGATCTTGTTCGGACAAATGTTGGGGATCGCTATGTGGTCGATGCGATGCGCAAAAAAGGATATAATATTGGTGGAGAGGTTTCTGGGCATATTGTGCTCAGTGATTTTGGCACAACTGGCGATGGATTGGTGGCAGCCTTGCAGATTTTAGCCTGTATGCAAGAGAGTCAAACTCCTATGAGTCAGTTGTGTAAACGATTTGAGCCTGTGCCGCAAATTTTTAAAAATGTAACGGTTAGAAACAAAAATATGTTGAAGAAGAATCCGGTAAAAATGGCAATAGATCAAGCAACGCAACATTTGGGAAAAGATGCACGATTGGTCATCCGTGCTTCTGGAACTGAGCCGGTTATCCGCATTATGGCTGAAGGAGATAAACGAGAAGTTCTCGATGCTGTTGTAACAGAGATGATGGATGTGCTCACCCATCATGATGCCTTTTCCAAGGTGGGGGATTCCCTCGAAGAATCGTGAGTGCTTTTATAAGACTTGCAGGAGAATTTAGTGGCATTAAAAGATGTGTGGTGAGCTGGTTCGTGCTTCTGGAACTGAGCCGGTTATCCGCATTATGGTTGAAGGAGATAAACGAGAAGTTCTCGATGCTGTTGTAACAGAGATGATGGATGTGCTCACCCATCATGATGCCTTTTCCAAGGTGGGGGATTCCCTCGAAGAATCGTGAGTGCTTTTATAAGACTTGCAGGAGAATTTAGTGGCATTAAAAGATGTGTGGTGAGCTGGTTCGTGCTTCTGGAACTGAGCCGGTTATCCGCATTATGGCTGAAGGAGATAAACGAGAAATTCTCGATGCTATTGTAACAGAGATGATGGATGTGCTCACCCATCATGGTGCCTTTTCCAAAGTGGGAGATTCCCTCGAAGAATCGTGAGTGCTTTTATAAGACTTGCAGGAGAATTTAGTGGCATTAAAAGATGTGTGGTGAGCTGGTTCGTGCTTCTGGAACTGAGCCGGTTATCCGCATTATGGCTGAAGGAGATAAACGAGAAATTCTCGATGCTATTGTAACAGAGATGATGGATGTGCTCACCCATCATGGTGCCTTTTCCAAAGTGGGAGATTCCCTCGAAGAATCGTGAGTGCTTTTATAAGACTTGCAGGAGAATTTAGTGGCATTAAAAGATGTGTGGTGAGCTGGTTCGTGCTTCTGGAACTAAGCCGGCGATCCGCATTATGGTTGAAGGAGATAAACGAGAAATTCTCGATGCTATTGTAACAGAGATGATGGATGTGCTCACCCATCATGGTGCCTTTTCCAAAGTGGGAGATTCCCTCGAAGAATCGTGAGTGCTTTTATAAGACTTGCAGGAGAATTTAGTGGCATTAAAAGATGTGTGGTGAGCTGGTTCGTGCTTCTGGAACTAAGCCGGCGATCCGCATTATGGTTGAAGGAGATAAACGAGAAATTCTCGATGCTATTGTAACAGAGATGATGGATGTGCTCACCCATCATGGTGCCTTTTCCAAAGTGGGAGATTCCCTCGAAGAATCGTGAGTGCTTTTATAAGACTTGCAGGAGAATTTAGTGGCATTAAAAGATGTGTGGTGAGCTGGTTCGTGCTTCTGGAACTGAGCCGGTTATCCGCATTATGGCTGAAGGAGATAAACGAGAAATTCTCGATGCTATTGTAACAGAGATGATGGATGTGCTCACCCATCATGGTGCCTTTTCCAAAGTGGGAGATTCCCTCGAAGAATCGTGAGTGCTTTTATAAGACTTGCAGGAGAATTTAGTGGCATTAAAAGATGTGTGGTGAGCTGGTTCGTGCTTCTGGAACTAAGCCGGCGATCCGCATTATGGTTGAAGGAGATAAACGAGAAATTCTCGATGCTATTGTAACAGAGATGATGGATGTGCTCACCCATCATGGTGCCTTTTCCAAAGTGGGAGATTCCCTCGAAGAATCGTGAGTGCTTTTATAAGACTTGCAGGAGAATTTAGTGGCATTAAAAGATGTGTGGTGAGCTGGTTCGTGCTTCTGGAACTAAGCCGGCGATCCGCATTATGGTTGAAGGAGATAAACGAGAAATTCTCGATGCTGTTGTAACAGAGATGATGGATGTGCTCACCCATCATGATGCCTTTTCCAAAGTGGGGGATTCTTGGCAGTGTGCTGTTGAAAGGTATAAACGCTGTGGAAGAATAGCTCTCAGATACCTTCGAATATATGATCGCTTAAATTTGACGGATATTTTCACGATGATTTTATCACGCACACAATGATAAAACACAATGAAAAAGGTGTTTTATTGCAAAGAGGATGCTGAAAGTGATGTGGTTTCGTTACATTCCTTCTTTAGAAACTAAACATTAATTTTTTAGGATTAATCTCGATACAACATGGGACGATGGGAAATAAAAAGGTGTTTTCTCTCAATTGAAAGAAAACACCGGGGGGTTGGAAGTACACAATTGCACATCTCAATCTGAAAAGCGGTCTTTTTTATCTTTTTTCCACAGAAAATAGGTGGCAAGTCCAAGAACCGGAACACTCCATTTGGCAAAAGGCAGATGTTTGCTTAAAAGTGCAACACTGGAAAGCGCCGCATTTGTCATAAGTTTATGATGTTGTTCTTCCGATTGCTTTTGTCGTTCGTAGCGTTGATAAGTTTTCAGAATGTGGACAATGAAAATACCTAAGCCTGCAAGAAACAAACAAATGAAAAACATTGTACTAGCTGCTGCAAGCGGGTTCATAACCAAACATAAGGCAAGAAAACCTATAATGCATAAAAAGAGCAACGACATGAACAATGAAATGCCCACAATGCCGCAGCAAATTGCTTGAAGGCGCATTTGCTTGACGGTACTTTTGAGACCTCCACCGACAAGATGGTTTAAAAGAGAAGCGATAAAATTATGCATTGCTTAACGACGCAATAATTGAGAAAGAATAAAACCAATACCCGCTGCAAAAAGAACGCTTTTATTAGGATTTTTACGAACGTATTGATTCATGGTTTGTTCAAGATTACCGATTTTGTCTTTCGCTTGAGAGAGAATGTCTTCACTACTTTCTTTCGCTGCGTTATACAGTGTTTCGGCTTTGTTTTTGGCTGCGTTCAATTTGTTTGCACCAATATTTGCTAATGTTGAGGTCGCCTCTGAAACGTCATTGCGTAACTTTTCTAATTGTCTGTGTGAGGATTTTTCTGTTGCCATTTTGTGATCCTGTGTTGTTTTATTATTTGCCATGATGATTTTTTCCTCTTGATTTATCATTACTCAGTATTTGTGTGTTCATAGTGATTATTTGCTTTGGAGTAGAAATTTTCACTGCTTTTGTAACGTTAAACGGTTTTTTTAGTTCCCTCTTTTGTGTAATTTAAAAGTATTTTTGATAAAATGAATCTTGTTGGCCTATAAGGGCAGTTTGTGCGTTTAAATATTTTGTGCAAGAAACCTGTTTTCTTAAGATAAATTTATTTTAATTTGTGTGGAGAAAAATTTCTTGAAACATACCTCTTGAAAAAGTTTTTTCCTGAAATAAAACTATACTTGATTTATCAAGTTTTATTTTTTAGACTGAACACAGAATGATGTTAAAAGGGACGTGGCGTTGTAAAATGGTGATGCTGCGAGGGTGGTTGTGTGACTGTAAGATAAAATAAATGAAGTTCATAACGATGTGAGAAGAAATGGAATCTGAAACAGTACCCTTAGAGAACACAGTTGCTGTGTTTGCATCGCCTGATCTTTCCCCTTTTTCTATGTTTATGGCGGCTGATTTTGTTGTAAAAACTGTCATTATTCTTTTGTTGTTAGCGTCTCTTGCATCTTGGACAATTGCTTTCGTCAAAATCATTGAGATTTCTTTGGCGAAACGAAGAGTGCGTCGGGAACTTCAATTGGCTCTTAATGCTCATACCCTCACGCGTTTAGCTGCTAGCTTAAAAGAAAGCAAAGGAGCCGGTGTGGTCTTTCTAAAAGAAGTTCTTAAAGAAGTGTATCTTTCTACACAACAGGTTCGTTTTACGGGCACTGAAGGGGGGGATTCTGGTAAAAGAGCGCATGCAAGACAAGAGGGTTCAGTTGCGCATGAAGATAACCTCTTCTATGAGGAAATTGGTCGGTATGGCGAGGGCATGCGCGATATTAATGAGGGCGTAAAGGAAAGGGTTCATTCGCTTTTGTCACGCTGCTTGCTGGCTGCTGCGCGGCGTGTTGCATGTGGTAGTGCTGTTCTGGCAACTATTGGTGCAATTGCTCCCTTTGTTGGTCTTTTTGCGACCGTTTGGGGAATCATGAATTCTTTTATAGGTATTGCTCAGTCTCAAACAACGCGGCTTGATGTGGTCGCTCCTGGAATTGCTGAGGCTTTGCTGGCAACGGCTGTCGGGCTTTTTGTGGCTATTCCCGCCGTTGTTATGTATAATAGCCTTATGCGTGCTCTGAGTGGTTATCGCAATGATTTAGGCGATATTGTTGCTGCAATTGAAAGGCTCTTGAGCCGTGAACTGGATAGACACCGTCAACAGAAAAGTCATAAAAAATGAAAGCGGGCTTTAATGATAATTGGGAGGTTGATGAGAGTGGATTGCACAACGAGATGAATGTAACTCCTTTTATTGATGTTGTGCTAGTGTTGCTTGTCGTTTTTATGGTTGCTGCGCCTTTGGCAACATCTGTTATTCCGGTTCAACTTCCTTCTATAACACAAGTGCCCTCAGTGATTCAACCTGATGAGCCTCTTTATGTGACTTTGCAAAAAGATCGTTTTCTTTATGTTGGTGATAATCTTGTTAGCCAAACGGCGTTTAAAGAAGTTTTGTTGAAGGCAACAAATCAAAATCTAGGGACAAAGATTTTGATCAAAGCTGATAGTGAAATTGATTATGGAGCTGTTGTGGATTTGCTTAATCAAATACGAGCTGCTGGATATACTAAAATTGGTCTTATGGGATTGCAAAAATCTTCCAATGTTGCAGCAAAGGCGGCAATCAGTGATGGAGTCGTGAGTGCTACCGATGCTGTGGGAGGCAATACAACGGGTAATACTGGGGTAGATGTGACAAATGATGCTGCAGTACGTGCAATCAACCGTGCGGTCGACAATATAAGTAGTCCCACAATGAAGAATCTTTCCCCTATCCGGTAATGTGCAAGGATTTACCATTCGCTTCTTAAGTCTATCTTATTGCGCCAAATTTCTCCTGTATCTCGGTCTTTTGGTCTCTCAACTTCTTGCATTGCTTTGGGTATTTTCATTTTGCTCTATAGCGCAAACATTGACCCGAATAACCGGTGCGATGACCGTTTGTGCAATGCGCATACCACGCTGAATGGAAAAGTCTTCTTGCCCAAAATTGATGAGGAGAACTTTTACTTCGCTATCGGCTAATCGCTGTCAATTGTTCCGGGCGTGTTCAAACATGTGATGCCGTGCTTTAAGGCTAAGCCAGAGCGTGGACGTATTTGTGCCTCAAAACCGGGCTTGAGGGTGGAAAATGAGACCCGTTGGAATGAGTGCGCGCTCCTGCAATGCGAGGGCGATGTTTTTTCACTGAATGCTGTTTAAATTTGCCCTGTTGAACCAAAACCACCTGCTCCCCTGCTTGTGGTATCTCGATTTTCTGCATTGCTTTGGGTATTTTCATTTTTCTCTATAGCGCAAACATTGACCCGAATAACCGGTGCGATGACCGTTTGTGCAATGCGCATGCCACGCTGAATGGAAAAGTCTTCTTGCCCCAAATTGATGAGAAGAACTTTTACTTCGCTATCGGCTAATCGCTGTCAATTGTTCCGGGCGTGTTCAAACATGTGATGCCGTGCTTTAAGGCTAAGCCAGAGCGTGGACGTATTTGTGCCTCAAAACCGGGCTTGAGGGTGGAAAATGAGACCCGTTGGAATGAGTGCGCGCTCCTGCAATGCGAGGGCGATGTTTTTTCACTGAATGCTGTTTAAATTTGCCCTGTTGAACCAAAACCACCTGCTCCCCTGCTTGTGGCATCTCGACTTTCTGCATTGCTTTGGGTATTTTCATTTTGCTCTATAGCGCAAACATTGACCCGAATAACCGGTGCGATGACCGTTTGTGCAATGCGCATGCCACGCTGAATGGAAAAGTCTTCTTGCCCCAAATTGATGAGGAGAACTTTTACTTCGCCACGGTAATCGCTGTCAATTGTTCCGGGCGTGTTCAAACATGTGATGCCGTGCTTTAAGGCTAAGCCAGAGCGTGGACGTATTTGTGCCTCAAAACCGGGCCGAAGGTGGAAAATGAGACCCGTTGGAATGAGTGCGCGCTGCCCCGGTGCAAGAACCACCGTTTCTTCTTCACAAAGTGCTGCTCGTAGATCAAGCCCAGCAGAGCCCGCTGTGGCATAGTGAGGAAGTTCTAAACCTTGTCCATGCTCAAGACGCTGGATCGATAAGGTTATTTGTTGTGGAGGGCTAGGAGGAAATGCATTCAACGAAGAGGGGTTCTTTTGGCTGTTCAGGTGCATGGAAGGCATGGTCAAAGCATCTCCAAAATAGAAAAAACAAACACAACTCTAACAGAAGATTCCATTTGAAACAAGCAGCGAAAAATCTATAGACGAGGCGATAGTTCTCGCTGCTTGTTTTGTATGGTACATGCTTATTTTTCATGCTGTTTGGTTTAAATACTGCCAATGAAGATGCCCGTAGCAAAAACGAGCGCTCCGCCAATAATAACCTGTAACGATGCACGCCAAAAAGGTGTCGACATGAATCTATTCTGAATCCAGACTATAGCCCATAGTTCAAAAAAAACAATGATACATGCAATAACTGTTGCGACGTAAAAAGAGTTGATTAAATAAGGAAGTGCGTGACCTAACCCCCCCAGCGTTGTCATAATGCCGCTAGCAAGACCTCTTTTAAAGGGAGAACCACGGCCCGATAATTTGCCGTCATCATGGGCTGCTTCTGTAAAACCCATCGAAAGACCTGCGCCAATTGAAGCTGAAAGCCCTATCAAAAAGGTTTGATACGTATCACCTGTTGCAAAAGCCGCAGCAAAAATAGGGGCAAGAGTAGAGACAGAGCCATCCATCAAGCCTGCAAGTCCAGGTTGAATCCATGTCAAGAGCATTTGTTGGTGTTTTTTTGAAGCATTTTTCGTGTCGTTATTTGTAACAGCTGATGTTTTAGGTGCCGCTGTTTTGGAGACTTTGTTTGTTACAAGAGCAGGATGATTACATAACGACCCTACAGCTCTTGCACGATTGCCACAGGAAAGGCAAAGAAGCTGCTTATAATTCTCAAGTTCGTGCATACCCATTGCTGTAAAAATCGCTGCTTGCTCAGAGGAGTAAGGTTTTAGAGCTTTCGCATACTTTAAATAGAGAGCTGCACGTTGTTCTTTTGCTTTGAGCGCTTGAATCATCACTTTTTGTGCCGAACGAAAAGATAGAGCTTTGCGTTGTAAAAATGAAAAAAACGATCTCAACATTTTCTATTCCTTGAACTTTAGAATAATTCTAAAATATAGAATGAAAAAAACGAAAGTCAATCCAAAATTTAAAAGTTGGTAAAAAATAGTGTTGAGAAAAGAATAACGTTGGTGCGTAAAAATTAAGAAAAATTACGTGTGGGAAGTGATAAAATGTGGTTATGAAAAAATGGTGTTGTTTGTATTCGAAGACCATATTAGTCTATATGCTAGGAAAGCGTGTTGAGGGATTGTGCTGGGGGAGCTCTTTCTCCCTAAAAACAGTATTGATAAGGACAAAATTCAAAGAGTCATCATGACAGAACTGTATGTAGCTCGTATGGGCATATATATCTCTGATTTTTAAAAACAGCGTATTTGTGTTCGTTGACTGGAAGTATGGTGGATAACAGAGGAAGTCTTTTGTGTGAGACAGGGTTTCGGCAATAATATTGGTCGAATAACAGCAAGAGACTTTTTGTGATAGACATTGTGTGAGCATCATAATAGCTACCGTAGAATGAAAGAGCTAAGCTATGTAACAAATTACTGATAAATTCTCTCCATCGTTGTGAAACAGCGCTGCTGCATAAAGTTGTGTGCCTGAATTATAAGATAGAGTAGCTAAAAGTGCAAAACGCTGGAGGATGTGTTTTTGATTCTTGCAACCTATGAAGCTATTCCAACATGCGTATCCTACACCAGAAAGAAAAAGCTATCAATTTTACTCTATTATCACTCAAAATACCCTCAAACATTGTTCAATTTATCGCGTTGCATTTGTATGAATACAGCTGATTAAATTTTATTCATCATGTAGAGTGGGGAAAGTTAACGATATTAATTGAATATAAAAAACATAAACTGTAATTCAAATTACAGTTTATGTTATTAAATATCAAACAAGTTTACTGTTTAAACAGCATCAAGTGAAATGTTGTTTAGGTGAGAGCCCATGCGCTGTGCATAAAAGCATCAAACGTTCTTTGACTCAATTTACGAGAGGGGTCCGGCTTTCTAGAAAAGAAATATGCAAAATACGCAATAAGACCCCAAAGAGCTGGTATAAGTATCGCCGAAAATTCTACCTTTATAACACCTTCTTTAACATCTTGTTCAGTGCCTTGTTTAGTTCTCTGTGTTGAAATATAATCCATAACCATATTAATAGCTTTAACAACTTTTTTTTCTTCTGACATTATAGAAATAGAAGTAAAATTAGAATTTTGAGAATGATTACTCAAATAATAAGCATTAGCTTCCAAAATCTGTGAAAAGAAAAAGGCTATTGTAACAATATATAACGCAATTTTTTGAAATATTTTCATTATAATGATCCCAATGTAAAAGATTTAACTAAAAAAGTTTTTTTATTGCACCCTTTAAACAAAACAAAAAACACCGTGGCATCCCATGATGCATAATTTCATTATGTTTATTAGATGTTGTTAATACAAAATGTTTAATTGTACATTTTGTATTATATTTGTGTAATTTCCATAGTTTATTGATTCTGTCAACTTTTCAATTTTGGTTTTTAACTTAAATTATAAGGTGTAATTTTTTTGTTAATTTAGAAATAACTTTAAACTATGTTATTGTTTTTATTATATTTATTGTATAATCTGTTTTAGTGCATTAATAAAGTAAATTCTATATTGTTAACATATATTTTTAAATATACAAAATGTATTTTTATTGTGGTGTAAATGACATATGATATGCATGAATTTTTCAAATTCCATAGCATTTCTATAAAATGCTTTGAATCAATGATGCAATTTTTGAGATATATTGCGGTGTGAAGTAATCGTTTTATGTTATATCGTAAAACACTATTTTGGGGTGTGGTGATGTAAGTTCTGTGTTCATTGTTATAGTTATCAATCGGTTATCATATGATAGGTAAACTAATATTATTCAGATTACATAAGTATTGCTTGATATCTTTACAGAAATTGATGTCTTCAAAAATGGATGGAGCATTCTATGTAGTCTTAAGAAATTGAATCATTAAATGCTCTTTACTATATTTTTTTCAAAAATGTTGGATTTTGCATCCGCTTCATCCGAATTGAGGGAAGTAAATAAACAAATTGTAAGGTTAAATATCCTTTGGTGGATTGAGTGATTGAACATTTCAATAGTGCGAAGAACAAGAGATTATTTGTTATGCCAAATTATGAAAATATTTTTTCAATCTTGGAAAAATATTCCTATTGCGGAAAATCATATAAAGCTTAAGCACAACGGCAGCACGATTTTTTGTGCAACAAAATGATAAATATGTATAATATCTCGGTAATCTCAATGGGAAATTTTACCGGATCAACAGTATGGATATTGTCTTCTACCTACCCCAAATCGCAGATATTTAAAAACAACAACGCTGAAGAATGAATGCTGAATATGTTTTAGGGAAGGTTGCAAAAAATAACTAAAAAGCTCTCAAAAAAATACCAAAAACGACGAAAGGAGCGGTTACCCACTCCTTCGTTCCTATCTCCCCTTGCGGGGAAGCGGCCACCACTACTGATGCCGTGTATGATGATATATATACACTTATTTTTTTCAAAAGTCAATGGTGTAAATGCGGTAAATGTTTGAGCATCAGAGCTACAACTTTATGAAAATCTTCGCTGGATAGTCTTGGAACGGTATGTGAGCAACTTAAACGACTTACGGAAACTGTTGTGACATAATTGCAGATAATCCAGGCTTTTTTATTCTCTATGGGAGATTGTAGTGGATACGCAGCGGGATTATTGGGTTGTGATTTCGTTGAAAAAGGCAAAACTGTCACATTTCCATATAATTTTGCATTCTTAGAAAGCACTAAAACAGGCCGTTTTTTCCAAAATTCAGGTAGTATCGAATCATGAGGAAAATCACACCAAAAGACTTGCCTGATGCGTGGTGCCGATTTGATTCGTGGTTTTATATGAGGTGGTTTTTTGTAAGGAGCATTTAAATCTCCTTCTCTTATATGATCGCGCCATGCATTATGATCATGTTCCATCATAACACATGGTTCTTCAAGTTTTGTCATATCGAAGGAAATCGGTGACAGGGTAGAAGGCGCTGTGTTCTTATCTTCAGTCATGGCAGACCATTTATATTTATCGATCCCCTCACTTATTGTTTTACGGCTTTTCTATCACGAGTTTTTATCAAAATATTGCCCATAAGTACAGAGAGGTGAAACCATAAAATGGATGTATCTGCTTATTTTTGTATTTTGAGTACAAGGCTAGAAGAGGGATTTTGGTGAATGGTGAGTTGGTGGTGACTGGCTGGTGGTTGATTTGGTGGCGGGTGGGTTGGCTTTGGTAACCAGTTTTGGGTGATGGCTAGGGGGAGGTTGTGAGAGGAGGCTTGTTGGTGAATGGTGAGTTGGTGGTGACTGGCTGGTGGTTGATTTGGTGGCGGGTGGGTTGGCTTTGGTAACCAGTTTTGGGTGATGGCTAGGGGGAGGTTGTGAGAGGAGGCTTGTTGGTGAATGGTGAGTTGGTGGTGACTGGCTGGTGGTTGATTTGGTGGCGGGTGGGTTGGCTTTGGTAACCAGTTTTGGGTGATGGCTAGGGGGAGGTTGTGAGAGGAGGCTTGTTGGTGAATGGTGAGTTGGTGGTGACTGGCTGGTGGTTGATTTGGTGGCTGGTGAGTTGGCTTTGGTAACCAGTTTTGGGTGATGGCTAGGGGGAGGTTGTGAGAGGAGGCTTGTTGGTGAATGGTGAGTTGGTGGTGACTGGCTGGTGGTTGATTTGGTGGCGGGTGGGTTGGCTTTGGTAACCAGTTTTGGGTGATGGCTAGGGGGAGGTTGTGAGAGGAGGCTTGTTGGTGAATGGTGGGTTTGTGGTGACTGGCTGGTGGTTGATTTGGTGGCTGGTGGGTTGGTTTTGGTAACTAGTTTTGGGTGATGGCTAGGGGGAGGTTGTGAGAGGAGGCTTGTTGGTGAATGGTGAGTTGGTGGTGACTGGCTGGTGGTTGATTTGGTGGCTGGTGAGTTGGTTTTGGTAACTAGTTTTGGGTGATGGCTAGGGGGAGGTTGTGAGAGGAGGCTTGTTGGTGAATGGTGAGTTGGTGGTGACTGGCTGGTGGTTGATCTGGTGGCTGGTGAGTTGGTTTTGGTAACTAGTTTTGGGTGATGGCTAGGGGGAGGTTGTGAGAGGAGGCTTGTTGGTGAATGGTGAGTTGGTGGTGACTGGCTGGTGGTTGATTTGGTGACTGGTGGGTCGGTTTTGGTAACTAGTTTTGGGTGGTGATTAGAGGAAGGTTGTTAGAGAGAACGGGTGCATGCGGTCTCATTTTTACTTTATGGTTAGAGTTCTTTATTGCTTGAAAGGAACCCTTTTGAGGCAACATAAAAACTAATAAGCATGCAAAATAGGCTGGCAACGACATTCCAACCAGCAAATGAGAGAAAAAGAAAGCGCACGGATGCCTCAGAACAAGAAGGAGGATGGATGTTGTTTAACAGATTGAACAGTTGATTAACGTCTGTTGTTTTTCTTATCGCGTTTAAACCACAGCTGGGGGGGGCTGGCCAAAAGCCATATTCAATACCTGCATGATATACTGCTAAAATAAAGCTGATGGTCATTAGGACAAAAACGCATAAAAATAAAAGCTGCACCCTAAAAAACATGCGAAAAAACCACGCTCCAAAACCAGCTAAAAGCAAAAATGGCAGGGCACCGTAATACGGAAAACGCTCAATCAGGCATAAATCACAAGGAAGATATCCTCCGATATGTTCAAAACCGAGTGCTAACCCTATCGTGCTTGATAGGCAAAACGCTAAAAAAAACGCCCATAAACTCAGCTCTTTACTGCTTGGTTTACAATAAAAATGCTTCTTAAAAATATTTTGAGAAGACAAAATGCGTTCCATTGAGCATATTCCTTAAAATAAAAAGTGCTTGTTCACAAAAGCTATGAAAACGCCATAAACAAAAAGGAGAGTAACACAACAAATCAGGATAATCCATTTCAAATGACGGGAAAGAAAATTCATTGCTTGTTGTCCAAATCGTTGAATGAGCCACGCAAGCAGGTAAAAACGTGCCCCCCTAGAAAGAATACAGATGACAATGAAAATTTCAATACGTACACCCATAACACCTGCCAAAATCGTGACAATTTTTATAGGGGGAAGGTGAAAAAAACCTGAAGTGATCAATAAAATGATAAGAAATTGCAGTGTTGCACTGTTTTTTAGTGCTTGAAAACTTTCAACCTTACCGTAAAACTCTAAAATCGGCTTAGCAAGTGTATCATAGGCAAAATGCCCAATAAACCACCCGGCTATTCCCCCCAAAACAGAACATATAGTTGCAATAAAGGCATAGCGATAAGCCCTTTTGGGATAAACAAGTGCCATCGGGATATATAAAACATCTACCGGAATTGGAAAAACAGAACTTTCAATAAAGGCAATAAATCCAAGCCAATGGGGCGCTGTACGCCGCTTTGCTAAAGAAATCGTCCAAAGCTTTAGTTTGTTTAATATCATGAGGACTTTCATAAATCTAAGAAGTAAAAACTTTACAAATTGTTCTCCATAAATCCTATGGAACAAACTTTTCACAAAATCAAAGAGACAGAAATAATACAGATTCTTAAAAAACAAGAAATCGAGTGTTGACGAATCTGTCCTTCTTCATATAGTGCAGAGAGACAATGGACAATTTTGTCCTTTATGACAGCGTGCGGGTGTGGTGGAACTGGTAGACGCGCCAGACTCAAAATCTGGTTCCGAGAGGAGTGTCGGTTCGAGTCCGACCACCCGCACCACTTCATGAGTTTCTCCCCTTATTTCCAGTAGTTTGTTTGGTAGGCTGTAAAGTGTTGTCCTTCAAAACGATCATATAAGCCAAATCTAGAGATGCTAAAATACAATATTATTTCTATTTGATTGCGATTTTATTTCAAATGAGCCAAATATATAAGAAAAACAATAATCGTTGGGATATCAATCCGATGCAGGAGAAAAATATGTTCATGGAGTTGATGTTGAAGCATCATAAAGTTCATATAATCCACACAATCTGTGTGTGTGCTGTGTGACAAAATGCAAAGTTGAAAGGGGGACAATATCCAGGGCAAGTGTTGTTCGGTGAGCCTATGAGGTGACGAAATAAGCGACAAATAGGAGCCTTCTTTAATGGAGGCATCACCTCTATACAAAACAGAACGACATTTTGTTACCACTTGACGTACTTGTTTTAAAGAAATCTCTCTTAATGTTTGTGAAGTACATCTCCTGACAGTGCTCGGTGAATGGTGTAACGGTAATATCTATAAGACACTGCCATCTCTACTTATGCAAGGTACAAGCTGGTATCATCATGACCTGTGCTCCTTTGCAATGTTACGACTGATCTTGTCTTGAGATGGTTTATGAGAGGGATTTTTTACTTCTTCCTTAAACGGTTTTTATCAATATACCCACTTTGTTTGTGAGGGCAAGCTTGTTTTAAAGAAATCTCTTTTAATGTTTGTGAAGTACATCTCCTGACAGTGCTCGGTGAATGGTGTAACGGTAATATCTATAAGACACTGCCATCTCTACTTATGCAAGGTACAAGCTGGTATCATCATGACCTGTGCTCCTTTGCAATGTTACGACTGATCTTGTCTTGAGATGGTTTATGAGAGGGATTTTTTACTTCTTCCTTAAACGGTTTTTATCAATATACCCACTCTCTTTGTGTGGGCAAGAGAATGGTTTTGATTGATTCATTATCAACAGTGATAAAATGAGGAATTCTACAATATGTCAGACTCTCCTTCAATTTGTAAAAGGATGATTTATTATTATAAATTAATGTATTGTGCTGATGGAGATAGTATTTTATTCTCACTTGGTGGAAGAAATTTGCGCCTTTTTGAGCAAGGAGAAGGGAAAATTTCGAAATTAAACAACTTGTCGCTTTTTGTAAGGATTTTGCTGTATTCTCAAGTGAGATTATGATTTAGAGAAAATAACATCAAGACTCTTTTTTGTAGCAATCATAACAAAATAGAGGAAATTTGGTAATTTCATTTATTGTTTTTGCGGCTTTTGCTTAAGCTTACGAAAGGTAAGTAGAAATAACATCTCCATAATTTGAAATTGTTAAAACTACTTCTCCCCACACAGTGGAAAATTAGTTACATAAATCTCCATGACAGTGATTTTTTTAAACAACCGTACGATATTTCATATCAGTCATATTTATTTATATAAGAACAGTGTGATAAAAATTTTTTATAGCATAACGTAAAAATAGACTTTCTTTCTCGTGCAATCGTACAAATTTTATTTCTTGTTCTCTTTTACGCCTTGAGGAGCGATATTTACACTGTGAGAAAAAACAAAAACCCTGTTAAAGACAGGGTTTTTAGCAATTCAATCTTGCAGTGAATTAAAATTTGTAGGCAAAACCAACACGGAAATCATTAGTTTTGTAGTCAATTTCAAGGGTATCTTTCTCAAATATCTTTTTACCAAAATCTGAATAACGATATTCTGCACGCAAAATAATGTTATTGGTCATTGCAAAATCAATACCGCCACCGAATGTATAGCCAACCATTATTTTTGTTTTGTCAAACATATTGCCAGAAGCTAATACAAGGAAATCTTCTTGTGATTTTGCTAAAAGTGATACGATATATTGCATCTGAGCATAGGCAAGGCCACCCGAAATATACGGCATAACATAATCAGAAGTAAAGCCAAGACGTATGCGCATAGCACCCGACCATTTTTCTTTTAAAGTGACACTGCTTACAATACGATGACCAATATCGAGTATGGTTTCATCAGGAGCATTAGGCTTTGTGATCGAAATATTAGCTTTTTGAAATATTGTATTAATAGAACCCAGCTCGTCAGCATTTCGAATTTTTGTTCCATTATCTATCTTTGTATCTTTTTTACCAGAGAAGATTACGTCTGTATCAAAACTGAGAATAAAGTTACTTCCTATATCAACATTAGATCCTCCGTAAAGACCTGCCCTGTATCCTAAAGGCTTGGGTAATAAATCTTTATCAATCCAAGCCCATTTTCCAGTAGTAATATCTTCAGAGTAATTTAAGGTACTTGTACTTGAGAAACTACTAATCTGCCCTCCAAGGTAAATCCCTATCCAAGAAAAAGGTTGGGTAACAGTAATCTTTGAATAATCTAAGTTTGGTGCTGGATAAATACTACTGGAAGCTGCTCGTATTGGATAAACATCACTGGAAGCTGTTCGTATTGGATAAACATCACCGGCAGCTGTTCGTATTGGATAAACATCACTAACAGATTTTCGTACTGGATAAACACCACTAGCAGCCGCTTGCACCGGAGAAGCGGTAATTAAAATAGCAACAAAAATCGAAACTAAACGTTTTGTATTCATATGAACACCTAATTTATTTTCAAATAGGTGGATCATTATGCATAATTTAATTTAAAAAGCTATAGCTATATAAAAATAAAATACTATACGAATTTTATTATTGCAAGAAATTGGAGATTTTCTCAAGCTTGTTTGTGGTGACAGTAAACACAATCAATGCGTTATATTTTTCAAGCAGTTTCTCGATATTTTACTTAATGTCTTTCTATGCTTGAAGAATGCTCCTTAATATACAATGGATAAATATCTAATTTTTTGAGAACCACTGTTTTAAATGGGCAAAGACATTGTCTATCGCATCCATGAGGCGTGCAAAGTCAAGGATCAACAAAAAGATAAAAAATGTTATCCACTTCATCAAGCGGGACATCATTTTTACACTTTGGTAGGTAATGATTATTTCTTGAAGCATTTCTTTTTCTGCCTCCGTAAGCTCGGTGCGTTTTTCAGTTTTTCTTCTGTCCATGTTTCCACCCACACAAGCGTCCACCCTGCTTATTATGTTTTAATATTTCTCTTGCTAAGTGTGAACTGATGACATTCAAATCTTGCTGGCTTAAATAAATGGGAAGCCAACCTATACAAGAAGAAGCATATTTATTGATCGTGCAACCAGTCAGAGAGCTCAGTGCGCACATCAGTATCACTTTTTTGATTAATTTCATTTTCTACCTCAAGTCGTGTTGTTGCTGCCTTTAAAGAATTCTCTGTTTGCTTTTGCTGTTCACTCTTTTTTCCAAGAGTGAAAGCTTTTGCTAAAATCATAAAAAGAGCGGCTAAAGCCGCTCCTATTAGCATCAGATTTTTTTTCATCCACCAGATCATAGACGATGCTCCTGAAAGCGTTTAGCAACAAATAAAATACCAGCACAGGCGGCTAAAACCATAATGGTGGCCAATGCCCATTGAATTGGACCATTGCCTGCTAACAAACCACCAAGCCCAGAAAAAGAGCCAATAATCGGAGCAAGTGCTTCGGCTTTGAAAACTCCCATTGATTGTTTGCTCTCCACTGTTTGATAATTGGAAGAAACATAAGCACCTTTAGCCCATAACCCTGCTTCTGCTGCGCGACGGTGTACAAGACCTTGAAGACGCTTACCGCCTGCTTTGGTCCATTTCTGTAGCTCTGCAGGGACAGCTTCATATTCACCTTGATTGAGCTTTTTTAACAGTATCGAATTACAAAAAGCTGTTGTTCCTATATTGTAGCAAAACGACACTAATGCCGCGAATTGTTCATCCGTTAATGAAACTTGAACTGCCTGTTCAACAGCATTCTCAAATTGTCTTAAATCTTGACAAAGAACATTTTCGGCTTGTTCTTTAGTGATTATCATGCCTTCATGAACAAAGGGTTTTCCAGCAGTGCTTGTATGTCCATAACCGATTGTCCACACACCAATGGCATCTTTATAGGCATTCAAACGCAACCCTTCCCATTGCTTAATCATTGCAAGTCCTTCTTTTGATATTTTTCGCATAAACTCCTCCATAAAAAAACCTCATATCAAGCGAGGTTGGCTGACATCTTAAAAACGAACTTTCCCCTGTCCTTCAGTGATCAGAAGAGAAACTTTCATGAAACCACTATAAATTGGTTGTGGGTGCTGGCTGGGTTGGTGTGTGGATGGCTGGTTAGTGCGGTGTTGGTGGATTGGTGCTGATGGCGATAGCTGGGTTGGTATGTGGATGACTGGTTAGTGTGGTGTTGGTGGATTGGTGCTGATGGCGATAGCTGGGTTGGTATGTGGATGACTGGTTAGTGTGGTGTTGGTGGATTGGTGCTGATGGCGATAGCTGGGTTGGTATGTGGATGACTGGTTAGTGTGGTGTTGGTGGATTGGTGGCTGATGGCGATAGCTGGGTTGGTATGTGGATGACTGGTTAGTGTGGTGTTGGTGGATTTAGTGGTGTTGGTGGATTGGTGCTGATGGCGATAGCTGGGTTGGTATGTGGATGACTGGTTAGTGTGGTGTTGGTGGATTGGTGCTGATGGCGATAGCTGGGTTGGTATGTGGATGACTGGTTAGTGCGGTGTTGGTGGATTGGTGCTGATGGCGATAGCTGGGTTGGTATGTGGATGACTGGTTAGTGCGGTGTTGGTGGATTGGTGCTGATGGCGATAGCTGGGTTGGTATGTGGGTGACTGGTTAGTGTGGTTGGTTGGTGCTGATGGCGATAGCTGGGTTGGTATGTGGGTGACTGGTTAGTGCGGTGTTGGTGGATTGGTGCTGATGGCGATGCTGGGTTGGTATGTGGGTGGCGATAGCTGGGTTGGTATGTGGTTAGTGCGGTGTTGTGGATTGTGGTGATGGCGATAGCTGGGTTGGTATGTGGGTGACTGGTTAGTGCGGTGTTGGTGGATTGGTGCTGATGGCGATAGCTGGGGGTTGGTATGTGGGTGACTGGTTAGTGCGGTGTTGGTGGATTGGTGCTGATGGCGATAGCTGGGTTGGTATGTGGGTGACTGGTTAGTGCGGTGTTGGTGGATTGGTGCTGATGGCGATAGCTGGGTTGGTATGTGGGTGACTGGTTAGTGCGGTGTTGGTGGATTGGTGCTGATGGCGATAGCTGGGTTGGTATGTGGGTGACTGGTTAGTGTGGTGTTGGTGGATTGGTGCTGATGGCGATAGCTGGGTTGGTATGGGTGGAGATTGGTTGATGCTAGGGAGCTAGAGAAATTCTAGGCGTTTTTAAAAGCATAAGTGGAGTCTATGCTTTTGCAAAAATATTGAAGTTTTACCTCTTCAAATTGATATCTGTTTCCTTTAAAAATACCTTAGAATTTTTGATATAGCTTTAGAATATGCTATTTTTTGAGATAACAGTCATGTTTTGCTTTAGTGCGCAAGGAGCTTACATTGTTTGTATTTAAAAATTAAAAGCAAATGAATTTTCATATGAATGGATTTAATCCATGAAAACTTGAATGGAGTGTTTAATTCCCTTCCGCATATTGGAAAAAACGTTAAAAGCACCATCATAACTGAAGGACAGAATTATATTCAGAGATCCTTTTTCTATGTGGGGAAATAGAGAGTGTTTTATTTTCCGGTGTTACTAAGTTCTTACCAAATCTTTCAGTAAGTGTTTCGCCTTTTTTGTTTATTTTTTCATTTTTAGCTATCGGATTTGACTCAAGATATTGTTCGAGACGCTTTCTACCTTGCGTGTGTTTGTAAAAGCTCGTTGGAAGATATTTATCTAATTCAGCAGAAGGTAGGGGCGTATTGGATTCGCATAACATACCACTCATGTTATCGTTGTGCATTCTTGTCAATTTATCAGCTTCGCAATACAGCTTTTTAGCAAGAGCTAAACTAAATATTCCACATTCAGAGGGGCTTCGTTGAATATCCATTTCACCCATAGAAAAATGACAATTAGGCAATTGATGCTCTTGAAGGGCTTGTCTTGTTCTTACCCCTAATATCGTTGCACACATATTATTCATAAATGTTGTGGATTCAAACAATATCACGGACGTTTCGTTTGCAATGGTTCTATGGTCAATCACCGCAAAATGGTTTCCTCTTTCCTGCGTGTTTACTATATATCTAGAAGATTTAATTCCACTCTCGATAGTTTCTTTTAGTGAGAGGATAAAGTTGTGAGGTGTTAACGCAAACTTAAGATGCATTCCTGGGTATTTAAGGTTTGCCTGCTCGACGAGGGCAGGCATCATTTTAAGATCTATGTCTTCATAATCGGCAATGATCCAATAACCACTGATGATATCATTTTCTAAGGTTATAATAATATCTTTTAATTTGTTAGGGCTGAATGGGATCTTTCTTTCTTTTTCGATGTTGAGTTGCTCTAAATTTGCAGAAAGATTGTCTAACAATTCATTTGCGTTCTTACTCTCTTGCGTTTGCGATGAGCTACGAGCTGGGCTTTTTAAATCTTGCGGCTTCATAATATAAGTTTCCATGCTAACATTTTGCATGGGACGCTATCTGTGTATTCTGGCTGAATAATGTTGTAATCTTGATTTTTTCTTCTTGCTTTGCCTTGAAAAAATGAAGGCGTCTTTCATTAAAAAAGACCTCTAAAGCAAGATGAGAGGCTTCTTAGAAACGCTTCTGATCATTCTTTGCATCTTCAAATTTGCAAAAAATTGTGAAGGGCTTAAGTGTAATTGCATCTTTCATCTTGATGTTTTAAAATAAACTTTCTTCTTTTGTCTATATGGTCTCAACTTTTTTGTTATGACAGTTTGAGCTCAGCTTAAAATTTCAGTTTGTTTGTATTGTTTGTGTTTTACATATCAAAAAAGTGAGTGCATTTACCAACATGAACGGATTTGCCTCATGAACCGGAATGCAGTGCTTCACTTCCCCTCCACATATGTGTAAAAATATTCAAAACTACAGCATCAGAGATTTATATTCAGAGACCCTTTTCTTGTGTAATGAAACGGAGACAGTTTTTTCCTCTGTTGTCACTAGGTTTTTCTCAAACCTCTCACGAAGCGTTTCACCTTTTTTGTTCACTTTTTCGCTTTCAGCTGCCGGATTTACTTCACTATATTCCTTGAGGCGTCTTCTACCTTGCGTGTGTTTGTAAAGGCTCGGTGGAAGATATGGATCCAGCTTATTATGAGAGAGAGTTGTATTTTTTTCGCATAATACGCCGCTTATATTTTCCTTGTGCATTTTTGTCAATTTATCAGCTTCACAATGCAGCTTTTTAGCAAGCGCTAAACTTATTATTGAACATTCAGAGGAACTGCGTTGAATATCCATTTCTACCATGGAAAAATGACAATCAGGCAACCCACGTTCAATGGTTAGGTGTAGTCTTACCGCGAGCAAGAGCGCTACCTCACTATCGGTCGTGGCAGGTTCAAAAGCTATTAAAGACGTTTTGCCATCAATGGTTCTATGATCAATCACCACGGAATGGATTCCCCTGTCCGTCGTGTTCACTATATATTTGGAAGATGGAATTCCCTTATCAATTGCTTCTTTTATTGAAGAGATAAGGTCCTCAGATGTTGTAATAAATTTGAGATTTAATCCTTGATATTTGTGATTTGCTTTCTCTATCAGAACTGGCATCAGCTTGATATCCGTATTTGCATAATAATAATCGCCTTTGAGCCCGCTCTCGTCCACAATACCACGTTCCAGCTCTGCGATAATATCTTTTAACTGTTCGCGACTGAATGGGATCTTTCTTCCTTTTTCGATGTGGAGCTGCTCTAAATCTGCAGAAAGATTGTCTAACAATTCATTTGCGTTATCAGCTCCTTTTGTTTGTGATACATCCTAGGCTGTTTGTGATGAACTATGAGCGGCATTTTTTGAATCTTGTGGCTTCATAACATGAATCCTTATGTCAGTGTTGGTAGTGCTCTTCCCAGTTTTAACAATTTTTGTCAGAAGACTTATTTACAATAAAACTGTATGATTCTTAAGTTATTAATTCTCGTGTCCGGTGCATCTTTAAATCTGTAAAAAGTGAAAAGCTTGAGGGTATTATTGGAAACCTCATCTTGATGTTTTAAAATGAAAGTTTTTTGCTCTCTTTCCACTTATCGTGCTTTTATCGCTATGCAATAGCGATAAAATTTTGAGGGTGTTGACGTATCTGTTTTAGAATAATAGCTCAACTCTCATTTTAAGAGGTAAACCGCTCTTGCGTTGCTTGCATTTTACCAATCAAAACAAGAGACAAATTTGTCGACATGAATTAATTTGCCATCACACGCCAATTTGAATGCAGCACTCCATCTGCTATGTATAGCAGCAGAAATGTTAAAAATTTACATCATCAGAGATTTATATTCAGAGACCCTTTTCTTGTATAATGAAACAGAGGCCGTTTTTCCTTCTACTTTAACTAAATTTTTCTTAAATCTCTCTGAAAGAGTTTCTTGTTTTTTGTTCACTGTTTCATTTTCAGCCCCAGGATTTGATTGGAGATAGTCCTTGAAACGTCTTCTACTTTGTGTATGTTTGTAAAAACTAGCTGGAAGATACGTATCTAATTTATCATAAGATAAAAAATCACCCGGTGCACATAACATACCGCTAATGTTATCTTTGTGTATTCTTGTCAATTTATCAGATTCGAGATGAAGTTTTTTGGCAAGAGCTAAGCTCAATATTCCACATTCAGTGTGGCTTCGTTGAATATTCATTTCCGCCGTAATAGAATGACAATTAGGGAATTTTTGCTTTTGAATGGCTATTTGTGTCCTCATTGCTAGTAATGAGGATATTGGAGTATCGATATTTGCTGGTTCAAAAAGTATCAAGGACGTCTGGTCACCAATGGTCCTGTGATCGAGCACTGCAAAATGAATTCCGCTCTCATTGATGTTAAGGATAAATTTGGAAGATGGAATTCCAGCATCAATTGCTTCTTTTATTGAGAGGCAAAGGTCTTCGGGCGTCATCGCAAGTTTAAGATTCATCTCCGGATATTTACGTTTCGCTTGTTCTACCAGAGCTGGCATCAGTTTAAGGTCTGTGCTTGCATAATGGTAGTTTTTTCCGATCCAACTTCCATCAGCAATGTCCTTCTCTAAGCGGGTAATTATCTTTTCTAATTTCTCATGATTGAATGTAGTCTCTTCTTCTTCTCTAGTGTCGGTTGTTTCTAAACGCGCAAGAAGATCTTCTAAGGATTCATTTGCGATATCAGCTCCTTTTGTTTGTGATACATCCTGGGCTGTTTGTGATGAACTATGAGCGGTGTTTTTTGAATCTTGTGGTTTCATAATGTTAATCCTTATTTATGTTAGTGTTGGTAGTGCTTTCTTCTCTCATTGAAAGGAAAAGTGATGAAAACGCCTTTCTCAATTTTGACAATTTTTGTCAGAAGACTTATTTGAGATGAAACTGCATGATTTTTAAGTCATCAATTCTCGTGTCCTGTGCATCTTTAAATCTGTAAAAAGTAAAAAGCTTGAAGGTATTATTGGAAACCTCATCTTGATATTTTAAAATGAAAGTTTTTTGCTCTTTTTCCACTTAATTGTGCTTTTATCGCCATGCAATAGCCATAAAATTTTGAGGGCACTAACGTATTTGTTTTAGAATAATAGCTCAACTCTCATTTTAAGAAGTAAACCGCTTTTGCGTTGCTTGCACTTTACCAATCAAAACAAGAGACAAATTTGTCGACATGAATTAATTTGTCATCACCCGTCAATTTGAATGCAGTGCTTCATTTGCTACGCATACCGGCAGAAATGTTAAAAATTTACATCATCAGAGATTTATATTCACCTATCCTTTTTCTATGTGAAGAAACAGAGACTGTTTTTCCCTCTACTGTAACTAAGTTCTTTTCA
Source organism: Bartonella sp. B39 (assembly GCF_053795145.1). Taxonomy (NCBI): domain Bacteria; kingdom Pseudomonadati; phylum Pseudomonadota; class Alphaproteobacteria; order Hyphomicrobiales; family Bartonellaceae; genus Bartonella; species Bartonella sp. B39. The sequence goes on along the minus strand of NZ_CP200036.1, from coordinate 1,597,240 downwards.
AACCTCTCAGCAAGAGTTTCGCCTCTTTTGTTCACCTTTTCATGTTGAGATTCTGGATTTGATTTTACATATTTCCTAAAACGTTCTCTCCCTTGTATGTGTTTGTAAAAACTAGCTGGAAGATACCGGTCCAATTGTTCAGATTGTAAAGGAATACCTAGTTTGCGTAATACACCGCTTGTATTATCTTCGTGCATTTTTGTTAATTTGTGAGCTTTGGAATGAAGTTTTTTGGCAAGAGCTAAACTAAACATTCCACATTCAGAGAAACTCCGTTGAATATCCATTTCTGCTGCGGAAAAATAAAAATTAGGTAATTGACAAGTCTTAATAGTCGCTTGTGTCCTTATTGCCAGCATCTCTGACGTCATACTCTTGAAAGTTGTGGGTTCAAAAAATATTAGGGATGTATTTTTTCCGATCGTCCTGTGATCGATTACCGCAAAATGAATTCCTCCCCCCTTGATATTAATGATAAACCTAGAAGAGAAAATCCCATTTTCAATATTTTCTTTTACTAATCGAACAAATTCGCGAGGTGTCAGAGCCAGTTTAAGATTCAAGCCTGAATATTTACGGTTTGCTCGCTCTATTAGAGCTGGCATCACCTCAAGATCCATTTCAGCATAATCCGTTTTTATCCAATCACCACTAGCGATATCATTTTCTAAGCCTGCAATAATATTTTTTAGTTTTTGGTGGTCAAATGGGAGATTTTCTGCTCTGGCAGCGCTTTGTGAGCGTCCAGGAAGATTTTCCAATGATGTATTGGCGCTCTCAGTTTCTTGTGTGTATAATAAATCACAGCCGGTCTTTTCTGAGCCTCGTTGTTTCATAATATTAACTCACATGTTTTAACAATCAGTATTAAATCATTTTCGTGACTAATATAAAATTGTGTTTAAACATTGTTTTTTGTGTTTTTTAATATTGGATAAAATGTGTTGAGGTTCTCTTTTAGATGTAAGCGATTTTTATAAGAGCGTTTTTCGAACCAGTATAATTAGGTCTTTTAGTGGCAAAAATTCTAGTGTTGACAGTCTATTCAAATCTATCAGTTATGAGCAGCTTAAGTGCGTTGGCAAATTTATCTCGGTAGTGAAATATGAGAGATTTGTCAGATTTTTTCACTTGATTGCTGCTGTGATTGATTTCAGGATCGTATTGGGAAAGTTTTGCCCTGAATATCCTGTTCAAATTTATGCTTTATGATTAGGAATAGAGTAAGCAGATGGGATGAAGCGATTGTGGTGGTGGCTTCTGATGATGAACTGATATTGCAGATATGGTAACGTATTTTACGAGTGTGTCAGGTTGGTGTTATAACGGTTATTGTTTCTCTCGTACTTCTTTGGTTGAGGCAGAAAAGAAAATTAAATAAAGCCAATATTGTATTTCTCACACACCCATCTCCATTGTTTTAAAGAACAATGCCTATAATCTGCAGAAAGTCTATATTCTATAGGGAGAATGATGGAAATATGTGCACAAAAAAATACACCCCGCAACCGTCATTAAATACTATTTTCTATACACTGTCAATAGAAAAATATAATCTTACATTTTTTATTTTAGCTCATCTGCTTTGTGGAGTGATGCTTGCTGTTTTTATCGAAAAGTCTTTTTAGATGCGGAAAACAATGACTTTTTTCTCTTTTGGAGAAGAAAAATATGGTGGTGCTAAGATAAAATTATGAAGTTGCTTGTTTTGATGTAGGAGCTTTCAGTGTTGGTGTTGGTGTTGGTGGGTGATGTTGGTGTTAGTGGGTGATGTTAGTGTTGGTGGGTGATGTTAGTGTTGGTGGGTGATGTTGGTGTTAGTGGGTGATGTTGGTGTTGGTGGGTGATGTTGGTGTTGGTGGGTGATGTGTGTTGGTGTTGATGTGTTGGTGTGGGTGGGTGATGTTGGTGTTGGTGGGTGATGTTGTGGTGATGTTGGTGTTGTGTTGGGTGATGTTGTGTTGTTGGTGGGTGTTGGTGTTGGTGTTGGTGTGATGTTAGTGTTGGTGGGTGATGTTGGTGTTGGTGGGTGATGTTAGTGTTGGTGGGTGATGTTGGTGTTGGTGGGTGATGTTGGTGTTGGTGGGTGATGTTGGTGTTGGTGGGTGATGTTGGTGTTAGTGGGTGATGTTAGTGTTGGTGGGTGATGTTGGTGTTAGTGGGTGATGTTAGTGTTGGTGGGTGATGTTGGTGTTAGTGGGTGATGTTAGTGTTGGTGGGTGATGTTGGTGTTGGTGGGTGATGTTAGTGTTGGTGGGTGATGTTGGTGTTGGTGGGTGATGTTGGTGTTAGTGGGTGATGTTAGTGTTGGTGGGTGATGTTAGTGTTGGTGGGTGATGTTGGTGTTAGTGGGTGATGTTAGTGTTGGTGGGTGATGTTAGTGTTGGTGGGTGATGTTGGTGTTAGTGGGTGATGTTGGTGTTAGTGGGTGATGTTAGTGTTGGTGGGTGATGTTGGTGAGGAAGGATCTTTTCTTTGCACTCTTTACGATTATTACGCTTCAATTGTGCAATAAATCTTCAGGTGTTATTTTATGAACAATAGACTATAATGCCCTATGTATGCGGCGTGATCACGTGAAATATTGGTGCCAGCTGTGCTTTCATTCGTGCTCGTTCTTTAAATAAAAAGCGGAAAAAAAACGGGTGTAAGTCTAACTTTCAAAGTATTTATGAAGTGCGTTAAGAATAATACGCAATGAACAAACCAGATAAGGAAGTGCTTGGTCTTCTACAACAAGATATTGTAACGCAGCATGAAAGTTATGTTGGCGATACAGATGTTGCGTTTCCTGAATCACTTCTTTCATGTTCTCATAGCGATCGGTTGCTTTTTGAATCCACTGTTTTTGTGCCTTTTCATCGGATGCGTGCGTAAAATCATCATAATAACCGTTTGGCAAACCTTTTGCACATAAATAGTCGTTTCTGATTTGTAGATATTGTTGCGCAGTATCATATTGCTCTTTACTGATGCCAGATACGTCCTGTTTACATCCAAGTAAAAAAAGACGTCCAATGTAGGAACTCGAAAGTGGATTTTTGGCTTCTTCTATGCTCAAACCAAAGTGTTTGGCACGCATCTCAATTGTCTGTTGAGGAGGCGGTGTACGGGGTTTTTGAGCACGTGAAATACGGCCATTTGGTTCTCTTAGTTTTCCTGTTATTCTCGGTCTACCGCGTTTTTTACGTATTTTCATGAACCTACCATTTGAATTAAAAAAATTGTCTGTTTAAAAAGGGGAAAGGTAAAAAGTACTTGAGAAAGTGCCCCCATTGAAACCTATAATAGAGGGAGAATGATAAAATAAGTGCTGGAGGGGTGTTTTGTTTCCCTCAAGTTAAGAGCAACGTTCCGGCAATGGCAAAATAATCTTTGTTACAAGTTCTTCACCAACATTTTTACTTGTCATTTATAGCAGACCATTTGCCCTCTATAGAAATTTTCAAATTTGTGGAAAAATTGAAGAGTCATATTTATCAAATATGAATGAAAAAACACAACGGCATCGCATCCTTTAAATAGAAAGCAGAGTGTTTCCTGAGGCCTTGTTTTATTTGTTTTTTTGTTCGATGATATTTTGTAGAAGTCTTCCAGTTTTGCTTGAGAAGCAACTGTTTTGTTATTTTGTACCGTACTAACAAGCTTGATGCACATCACTTTGTTAAGCATATCTTTGTATCCTTTTTAGAGGAAAAATTGTCATATTTTGAACAGAATATATCTGAAAAAAGAAAACCATATCTCCTATTATAATACCACAATAGAATTTATATTTTCAAATAAAATATAGATAATATATTGTTAATACAATATTACTTACAAAGTTCGTGAGAAAATTATTCGGGTTTGCGAATTCTTTTTATTGGTCTTTTCTTTATTAAATATCTCCTTTATAGAGAGCAGATGTAAACTTTTTTCTTCTTTTTTGAGGTGCTGTAAAAATAAACCTATCATGAAACTGTTCTAAAATGAGAGGATCGGATAATAAAAAGGGCTGTTCTTTCTTTTGCGTAAATATTTTTTGCGAAAGTCTGTGTAGCCATATTGAAAATAAGCCATGCAGCTTTTTGATGTAAATTTTGAAAGTAAGGCTTGAAAATTTTACAGAGATTGATACACACATTTTCAATGTATAAAGTGATCAAATGCCTCAATATCTGTGTTGATTGATTAAGTTGTGAAGAGCTGTCGCATTTTCTGCGCTGCTTTTTTGGTAGTAGATATAAATTCTATAGTGGTGTATGGCCTTTTTCTTATAAATGTTCATGTGTGGGAGAAAGAGTGAGAACACTTTAAGCAGGCCTTCACGCTGGTTGGTGCATGTAAAATATTTAAAGAGTGGGAGGAGTGAGCATGACCATAGACAAATCACAAAATGACACTCTCCAAGGTGATACGGCTCTTGTATCATAGGAAATGTGTGGGAAATAATCTCGGCTTTTTTCTTTCAAAAAGGTATTGTTTTTCTCAAAAAAAGATTATGTCATTATTTTCTGCATAACGTTCATAATATTGGGATTGGCTATTGCTATAGGATATACTCGACCTCTGGAATTTTTTCACGTTATATCCAAGAAACAGTTTCAAGAAATGATTCAGGGAAGTTTTTACAAAACGATTCTGGAAAATTTTAAAAATTTAATCTTGGAACAATTTTATTTGGGTGAACTGTCTATGACAGAATTGTTGCGTGCTGCTGGGTGAAATGGTGTTTGGGCTTATAGATCTACCATTGTGCAATTGATTTTGGGAATTCCTATCACACTCTTTCCAATCATTTTTCTCTTCCATTTCATCTTGAATTATGAATTGAAAGAAATGGTCCAGCAATTGGAAAAATCGCCCGAGCAGCACGATGCAATTCCTTCATAGAACAGGATAGGGAGAGAAAAATGGATATTTTGATAGTATTGATTGCACTAGTATCCGTTGTATCAATGGCTGTGATGGGTAGCGTGGGAAATATTTGTGATTCTATGGCAATTGTTGCAGTTTATTACTACTTTATTAAGCGTCTTATCCGTGCACGAGCACTTTCCAAAACCCTTAAGAAATTAAAAAATGGCGTGACACAGCTTTTGAATGGTTATGAGAGGGAAGAAAAGGAGCAGGGATCAACGTTTGACACGAGAGCTTATCTCTCGTCGTTTAAAGAATCCCTGGTTCTTTCACAAAGGATTATAAAAGAATATTCATTTTCTGTTTGAGTGTGTTTGTCCTCATATTCATGCCCTTTATCGTCTTAGCCTTTATAGAGGGACAAAAGGTATTTCAGCAAGGAATGGGCTTAGAACAGTTGATGAGTAGTGGGCCTGTATTATTTACTGTGTATGCGCTGTTCTCTATGTTAGTATTTTTGATCGTGGCATTTGTTTCTTTCTCCTTACCAGTGATTTTAGTGCTCTATGGTATACTTAATTAGAGTGTGAAAAAGAGAATGAAAAAATTGGAAAATTTTATTTAAGTAGCAGCTCTATCGGTAAGTATACAGAATGTAAGAGGGGAAAAGTGCTTATTTTTTTTAGGATCTTGTAGTCTTCTAGGACTCATCATCATGGCTATTTTAGTTGGTATATTCTTCATCTTACCAGTGATTTTAGTGCTCTATGGTATACTTAATTAGAGTGTGAAAAAGAGAATGAAAAAATTGGAAAATTTTATTTAAGTAGCAGCTCCATCGGTAAGTATACAGAATGTAAGAGGGGAAAAGTGCTTATTTTTTTTAGGATCTTGTAGTCTTCTAGGACTCATCATCATGGCTACTTTAGTTGGTATATTCTTCATCGGGCTTCATTATTTTTTCATCAAGCGTGTAAGATTATACTTCAATATGCTTGAAAAACTGAAAAAGAACGCAATCCATCTATTGGATTCTTAGCAGAGGGAAATTACAGAACAAAATTCAGCATTTGATACAGCTGTACTTGCTTTTCGGTTTAAAGAATCTTTGTTTTTTGCCAAGAGAGTTGAAAATAATCTGTGTTATTTCTCTTATCATGGTGCTTTTAAGTACCGCCTACCATGTGGGGTGAAAACCAGTAGCTCAGCAGATTTCGTGAAGAAGAAGTGCACGAAGAGCCTCGTGATGAAAAAACTTTCACTATGGAAAGTGCAACAGCATTGTTGAAAATTCTGGGGTGGTCGGTGGAAATTAAGGAAAAAGGTGATCATCTTGCGACCTATCATTTACCAGATCGCGAGGTGCAATTTCTTTATAATGATGAGAAAGTAAAGAAATACCATAAATTTGATTGCGGACTTGTGATCACAAGGGGCATGCTTGTTGCTGCTTGCAAAACTTTTAATCCTTATAATTCTAAAAGTTTGCCAGGTTTACAATTGAACTTTGTGGCTAAGGGATTAGAAATTTTTTAAGAAAAGGTGTGTGCGGGGAGCTTAAAGCAAGAGCTTGATGAATCTTTAGAAAAGGCTATGAAAACTGTTGACGTTCGTGAAAAGATTCATGCTCATTGTGGTACACAACCTTAGGAAAAAAATACATTACTTTTGGTAAAAGAGAAATCCAAGTTTATCTCTTATGATTTGAGGCATCTTGCGATTCTTGCCTTGCTTGTTTCGATTCTTGCCTTGCTTGGTGATGTTGAGACCTTGAAATCTTACAGAAAAAACTTTGCAGAAGATGATCGACTTGGCTTTGAGGAAGGCATCGAAAAAGTCCATCTTGAACGGCCTGTGGTGGTGGTGGCTCAAGAAGGGGCAAGGGCAAAGAAGCCCAGTTATGATTTGCTTGAGCAGGTTGCAGTGGTTTTCTTTCCTCAAAATACAGTAAAACTTATCAATATTTCAGAAGCAGAGACCCGCAGTTATGCAATAGAGAGTGATTCCCATAAAAAATTAGTCGAAGAGAAAAAACAATAATTAAGGAAACAGGGCTTCGTTGTTTATGAAGAGGAAATGATGTATGAAGTCGATGAGGAAAATTATCGCCACGATATTCTCTTTATAGTGGATGGGAAATTGAAGTTTATGGATATAAAAGTGGGTGCTTAAAGCAATCAATTGTTGAGAAAAATTAACAGCTCCTTTATATAGGATGAAGAATAGGTTAGAAACCTAAAAACAATGAAGAGTAAACAAAAACAGGGGAAAAAATGAAGGGGAAAAATTCAGCATCTTATAAAGAGTCACATTCTTTTTCATGTAGAGAGCCATTGGTTTTTTCTTTGAAAAATTACAAAATAGTCTTACGCAGCTTTTTTATAATGTTCTGCGTATCTTCCATCATGATGGTTTTAGAAGTTCCTGCTTGTGCAAAATCCTTGGCACAGTCGTTGCAGGGATGGAGTGGTGTGGGGCATGTTATTTTCTTCCTCCCAGTTTTAATTTGGCTTTGTCTTTTTACACCTTTCCCTATCCTTTGGGGAATCCACAGTATTCGAGAACGTAAATTGAAAAAAATGGTTAAAAAAGTAGAAGAAGCAACTAAACAGCAAGATCAATCGGATAGAGGATGAGTGCTCTGGGATCAGAAGCCATGATTCTTGTGGTATCGTTCCTTTTTTATGTTGCTCAGTGTCGTGGTTTTTTCCATTTTGGTCAATATGATAATCATGACGCCTTATTATTCTTTTATTAAGCGTTGGGGGATGTATTATAGGGTGAAGAAACAAAACGCGTGATGAAAAAGCATCCACAGCGATTTTGTGATCTTGAAAGCAATGAGAAAAAATGGGGCCAGAATTCAGCTCTAGACACAGAGGTAAGACCCTTTGTCTTCAAAAAAACTGTTCAAAAAAATGATCGCTTTTTCTCGAAAATATGATATCACTCTATCCTAAATCTCTTCCATCATTATGACTTTCAAAGTTTATGTTTATAATCGCTTTCCTTAAAAATATGGGTGATATAGGACAAGTGAGAATTGTGAATGCTGCCATTTCTTTTTCGCTATTGGCTTTTATTTAGGTATGTATTCCAGCAACGGTTCTTGTTATTTTTATGCTCCGTGCAATATTAACTTCTCAGCTGAAAAAAAAGATCCAGCGGGTAGAGGAATTAATCCGATCACAAGATAAAGCCGTTCATCAAGAAAATGTGAGAGGGTGAAAAATGGATCAGGTGATGACAGCTGAGATTATCATGATGAAATTAATCTGTCTTTATGCCTTTGGTGGGAGTCATTTTAATATTTTTTAAGTGTAGAAGTTGTTGCGCTGTATTATTCTTTTCTCAAGAATTTGCGTGCGTACTACAAGGTGATGAGACAATTATCAAAAGCGCTGAAAAAGAGTATGTAATGCTTGAGTTGTTGTGAGGGAAAGAGAAGGGCGAAAAAAGACAGGATATTTGAGAGGCAAAAGGGAAAGTTTTGTGGAGATGATCCTTTATGTTTTCTTAAAAGGAGGGCTTGTTGCGCTTCACACCATGAAAGAGTGTACAATAAGGCGGTTTTTGGAAATGGAGAAAGCAAGGGAAGAGCAATGAAGAAGAATTTCGCATTTGATAAAGAACCGCGCTCTTTTTCATTCGAACAAGCGTTTCTTTCAATGAGAGATTATATCGTTATTTGTTTGTTTTCTCTCATCCTTGAGTTTTGCAGAAAGATCCTTTTGGGGCCAATCTTAGCAGAGTGGAAGCCCAACGTGTGGGAAGATAGTACTCTTTTGTCTCTGTCTATGTGCTGTTAGAAGTTATAGCGGTGTGTATTGTTGCTTTTATATCGGTGATGTTGGGACTCTATATATTCTTTACGACTCGGCTGAACAAAAACATTCAGAGACTGGAAAAATTAATCCGCAAATGCCATAAAATAAGTCATCTACAAAATGATCCTTATAACAAGGATGAGGAGGGGAAAGAGAACAATTGTCTTATGGAGTTCTCTACTCTAGGGCTTCTGATCGTGACGATTTTTACTTCTGATGTTATCATTTACATTTTGCTACTTTATTATTCTACATTCAAGCAGGCGAGATTGTATTTCCAAGTGAAAAAAGAACGCAAAAAAGTTCTTAAAGAATGTCGTGCAGCGGTTGAGTTGTCATGAAAGGGGAAGAGCAATGAAGAAGAATTTCGCATTTGATAAAGAACTACGCTCTTTTTCATTCGAATAAGCGTTTCTTTTAAGCAGAGGTTATAAAAGAATATTCTGCATTTCTGTTATCATTGTGGTTTTAAGATGTATCTTCTATACACCACTCCTAGTAGAGTGGAAGCTAACAGAAGGAGAGGTTAGCGTTATGGCTGTTCTCTTAATTGATGCTGGAAATGCTATCGGGGGTGCTTTTTCTCTTTATACCGGTGATCTTGGTGCTGCGCATTCTGTTGGGGCATCTGTTGAAAAAAACTTCAGCAATTGGAAAAAACAACTTAGCAGCGCGATAAAGCGATGCATAGTCTAAAAGAGATAGGTCTAGAGAACGATAAATCCCAAGAGAGTGAAGTCTGGCTGATAGGGGGAAAAATTAGATGCGATATTATCCATCTTTTTTACTTTAAGTGAGGAGATCTGAGGGGAATGAGTGGTCTTTTAATAGCATTAAGCATATCTTTTAGTTCAGTTCTGATAGTATCTTCTACTTTCATGGTGCTGTTGATTTTAACACTGTATTACTCCGTTATCAAATGTGCGAGGGTGTGTATTGTGGAGTGAAACGAAAATTGAAACGCATGAGAAAAGAGCGTGATAGAGCGCTTGCGCAATTATGAAAGGGGAAGAGACAATGATAAAAACATTATGGGGATTAAGAAGGTGAGTATTAAGTAGACAGGAGAGGAAGAAGAGCGAGAAGAAGTCTATGACGTTTATAATGATGGCGAAGTTCTGACTATGGAAAGTGTGACGGCGCTTGTAAAGAGCTTGGGGTGGTCAGTAGAAATCGAGGGAAAAGGTAATCATTTGGCCACCATCTTCTTACCGGATTGTGAAGTACAATTTCTTTATAATGATGCAATCAGCAAAGATTGTCCGCAATTTGATTGCGGCTTTTTAGTTATGGCCGGTGTTCTTGCCGCTGCTTGCTAGACTATTAATCCTTATAATTCTAAGACCTTACCAACAGTACACTTGAGTTTTGTGGCTAGAGGACTGGAAATTTTTGAAGAGAGAGTGACAGAGGATCGTTTAAAGCAGGTGCTTGATGAAATTTTAGAATGGAAATGCGAAGATTCTCGTCTTCAGGAAATGTTTCGTTCTCAATATAGTGCTCCACCTTGGGAAAAGGACACTGTAGATTGGTCGGCTGATAAAATCAATGGAGCACCTTATGCTCTGCTGCATCTTGCGGCTCTCGCTTTGCTTGGCGATGTGGAGACTTTACGCTCTTATCAAAAGCGCTTTGTAGCAGGAGATCATCTGGGCTTTGATGCATTACTGAATCTGCAACTCTGGACGAAAGCCATCTTGAACGTGCTTTGTTGATGGCAGAAGAGGTGGCTAAAACAGGGCAGCTCAGTTATGCTGTGCTTGAACGGATTGCAGAGAAATTATCCATGAACGTGAATCATTATCGGTATTTCAGAATCAGAGATCTTAACTTGTGCAATAAAAGAGAGCTTATCATAGGAAAGGGGGCAAATGGAAAAAACAGAAATTAAGGGAACAAGGATGCATTGTGTGTGATGAAAAAGTGATGTTCAAAGCCTGAAGGAAAAAGCACTGTCCCGATATTGTTTATATCCAGGATGGGGAATTAAAAATTATGGATTAAGCATTTATTAACTGAGGGTAAACCATTATTGAGGAAAATAAAGGACTCTTTCATATGCAATCAAAAATTTTAAGAAAAATAAAGAATCACAGTAAGATTTTAAAAAAATGCATTGAAAATCATGTGAATGAAGGCAGAAAGAAAAACAGTCAGTGTCCAATTTTTGAGAAAAAGACCGCTCCTTTATTTTCAAAAAAGGCTGATTATTATCTTTTTAGTATTGTAAAATATTGTCTTTTAGAACTTTGATATAAGGCATATACATGCCTCTTAAAAATATAAATGCCGTTTGCATTTGCCTTTAATGTCTCTTGTATTAATCTTTTACGTTAATAAAGTGTGGAAAAAAGCTGAACTCAATATTCATGGCAAAATTTATCCGAGATTTCTATGAAGTGAATCACATAAGTGACCAATAGGTAAAATCTATGCGAAAGAAACCAATTTTATGAAAGATTGATGGGGGTAGGGATCTAATCTTTATGAGGTGAAAAGAAGATTAAGCGAAAACAAAAATGTTATAGAACACAAAAATAATGTATCGCTGATAAAGGAAAAAACAAAAATGAAGCCCCCACTTTATTGGGGACTTATCAATAGCTAACTGTGTAATGTACCAAAATAGTTAGTATTTTCTTTTAAGAACTGCTAGGTGTTCCATTTCCTGATCCTAAAAGGAATATTTGTAAGAAAAACATGAAAAAATCATGTAATAATCCACCTATTATAGAAAATAATTCGTTACTTTTTGTGTATAAATTTTGGCTATCTGTTGTTTTTTCTTCACCATTAACTTGTATTTTTAGTATATCCAATTTATCCAATGTGTTACCTACAGGTTTAATAAACTGTAAATCAGTTTTATGAACAGTATAATTAGCAACAACAGGAGAGGGTTGTTTATTGACTATACTATCAGATTCTTGAACTGCAAGGGCTAAACCACTTATTACTGCACTTGCTATAAAAAAATATCTGATATTCATAGTTTTTCTCCTAAGTATTTCTTTCTAAAATAAATATCATAACGGATCATATATAAATTTAATTTAAATAACTATAGTAAAAATGCAACAGTCACAAAAAAGAATATAATTTGTCTACAATTTGACAAAATCTACCCTTAATTGCCTTAATTAATTCTTTCAGAATCTATTTTATAATCTTTTTATGAAGTTTGAGGGGTCCATACGCGTAATTATATAGCAATGCATAACAAAATAGCTACTGGCATGCTCCTAACAACGGAGCGCCTATGAAAGCTAAAAATGTCCTGTGAGAAATGGGGTGCATCCGTATTGAGGGCTTGGATGCACTCCTTCAAGGTGGGGTGCATCCGTATTGAGGGATTTGGATGCACTCCTTCAAGGTGGGGTGCATCCGTATTGAGGGATTTGGATGCACTCCTTCAAGGTGGGGTGCATCCGTATTGAGGGTTTGGATGCACTCCTTCAAGGTGGGGTGCATCCGTATTGAGGGCTTGGATGCACTCCTTCAAGGTGGGGTGCATCCGTATTGAGGGATTTGGATGCACTCCTTCAAGGTGGGGTGCATCCGTATTGAGGGATTTGGATGCACTCCTTCAAGGTGGGGTGCATCCGTATTGGGGGATTTGGATGCACGTATTGGGGTTTGAGGGTTGGATGCACTCCTTCAAGGTGGGGTGCATCCGTATTGAGGGTTTGGATGCACTCCTTCAAGGTGGGGTGCATCCGTATTGAGGGCTTGGATGCACTCCTTCAAGGTGGGGTGCATCCGTATTGAGGGCTTGGATGCACTCCTTCAAGGTGGGGTGCATCCGTATTGAGGGCTTGGATGCACTCCTTCAAGGTGGGGTGCATCCGTATTGGGGGCTTGGATGCACTCCTTCAAGGTGGGGTGCATCCGTATTGAGGGCTTCCGTATTGGGGCTGCACTCCTTCAAGGTGGGGTGCATCCGTATTGAGGGATTTGGATGCACTCCTTCAAGGTGGGGGGGTGCATCCGTATTGAGGGCTTGGATGCACTCCTTCAAGGTGGGGTGCATCCGTATTGAGGGCTTGGATGCACTCCTTCAAGGTGGGGTGCATCCGTATTGAGGGATTTGGATGCACTCCTTCAAGGTGGGGTGCATCCGTATTGAGGGATTTGGATGCACTCCTTCAAGGTGGGGTGCATCCGTATTGAGGGCTTGGATGCACTCCTTCAAGGTGGGGTGCATCCGTATTGAGGGATTTGGATGCACTCCTTCAAGGTGGGGTGCATCCGTATTGAGGGTTTGGATGCACTCCTTCAAGGTGGGGTGCATCCGTATTGAGGGATTTGGATGCACCTCATGTGTGTTGAAATACACCTCTTGAAGCATAGTATATTCCCATGCGAAGATGGAAATAGTTAAGGAAATTTGTGTATTTTATGTCCTATAGTGGTTGGTTGTTGCATATATTCTATGAATATTTATCTTGCATCTTTAATATTTGGAATGATTATAAAAAGTGCTGGAAAAATAGCATCATAGCAAAAGAATCTAAAAAATCTATAGTAATTTGGATATTGGAGAACTTCTTTGCGATCTTTTCTTGATTTTGTTTTTTGCACAAGCTTGATAAGTCATGTGCATATAGAATTCTTACTTTTCAAAAAAATTAACATACTAAAACATTATACGGAGCATAAATATTTTAATAACTGTTGTTTTATGTTCAAATTATACAGTTATAGACTTTCTCAAAGTATTGTAGGTACAATAATTTTTCGAAGTGCTATAGACACTAGGAAAGTGTTATAAAAAATCCTTTTATTTTTTACAGAATGCAACTTTGATGAGCGGAATAAGTCTGCAAAGCAGCTCATACATGAAAAAATGATAAGTGTAATGCCATGTATTTGATGCATGAAGATTTAAACAGATAAAGATCTTAAAAACTGCAAATTTTTTAAGATTGGAAGGGAATGTTCTCCGTTAGATGGACGCCGGTGAGGTAGATATCCATAGGATGGATGTTTATGGGGTCAATATTCGTGGGGTGGAGGTTGATAGGATTGGTGCCGATGAAATGAACCAAAGTAGGGGTGGTTCCCAATGAAATTGGTTTGGTATTCTTTACGGTTTTTCAGATTTGTTTCATGCGCTTTGTTGTGTATCTGTCATCTATGGATGATGTTGTGTGTTGTTCAATCTTTTATTGATTGTAGAATTGGTTGGTGTGTGATGTTTTAACCTACAGCTTTCTTCCCCGATGCTTTCGGGGTGGGGATGACGGATCTTTTTTTTATATCAAGTGTGTTTTATCGCAGAAAATGCTTTTTACAGAAAATTAGCGGATTTAAACAAGTAAATCTTAATGAAAAATACTGCTATCAAGTTTGTTGGCTTCAGTAATAGGATAGGCATGATTCCAGTAATAGATAGGGTAGATATCTTTATGGAGGCGATGCTTAAAATAAACTTTGAAATTAAACTGAAAACCTTTCTTTCCGTAAAAAGAGAAGCGGTATTTTGTGCGATTTTTTCAAGTTAAAGCATAGCGGGATTTAAGCGAAAGCGTTTTTTTTGATTCCCATAGGCACAAGATTTGTTGAAACATATGATGGTTAGAGAAGGAAAAGGCGCAGAGGAAGAAGAGGAGGAAAGGGTAGGAGAAGGGAGAGGTGCAGGAGAAGAGGTAAGACCATATGAGGGCATTCTTGGTGGGGCGGCGTTTATTTAAGTGGTATGTTGATGAGGATGGAGAAATAGATTGGAGAGGTGGGGGAGAAGTATGGATGAGTGAAGCAAATTTTCATATGTTTTACTTTTATTCACATTGGCTAACATATTGTTTATAAATGTTTTAATTGGGGTTTTATCAAAAGCGTTTTTCCTGTTTTCTGTGTAATCGTAAAAACGATAAAACGTAAATATGTAAAAGAGGAGGAATAAAAACATGATGCATTATGTGTGTCTCTTAAAGAGGCAATTCAAAGGGAATGTTAAACATGTATAAAGAGTAGAGGTGAAAAGTGGCGTGGTGTGGAGATTCCAAGAGTGGCTAAAAGATTGGCTGGAGAATGGTGCGATTTCTGTGAGATTATCTAATAGGTATGCGTCGATATCTATACTGAGATGCTGGTGAGAGAGAAGAGTATAGCGAAAAGTGTGCTAAAGTGTGAGAGGCTTTTGTGTGGGGCTCTTTCGTGAGGAATGAAGTAGGGGTTTGGAAGAGGGGAGTGAAGAGCAGGCGGAGAAGGAGAGGGAGGATTTTTTATGGGGTGATAGTTTTGCTTGGGTGTTGATGAGGCTTTTGTGTAGGGCTCTTTCGTGAGGAATAAAGTAGGGTTTTGGAAGAGGGGAGTGAAGAGCAGGCGGAGAAGGAGAGGGAGGATTTTTTATGGGGTGATAGTTTTGCTTGGGTGTTGATGAGGCTTTTGTGTAGGGCTCTTTCGTGAGGAATGAAGTAGGGGTTTGGAAGAGGGGAGTGAAGAGCAGGCGGAGAAGGAGAGGGAGGATTTTTTATGGGGTGATAGTTTTGCTTGGGTGTTGATGAGGCTTTTGTGTAGGGCTCTTTCGTGAGGAATAAAGTAGGGTTTTGGAAGAGGGGAGTGAATAGCAGGCGGAGAAGGAGAGGGAGGATTTTTTATGGGGTGATAGTTTTGCTTGGGTGTTGATGAGGCTTTTGTGTGGGGCTCTTTCGTGAGGAATGAAGTAGGGGTTTGGAAGAGGGGAGTGAAGAGCAGGCGGAGAAGGAGAGGGAGGATTTTTTATGGGGTGATAGTTTTGCTTGGGTGTTGATGAGGCTTTTGTGTAGGGCTCTTTCGTGAGGAATGAAGTAGGGGTTTGGAAGAGGGGAGTGAAGAGCAGGCGGAGAAGGAGAGGGAGGATTTTTTATGGGGTGATAGTTTTGCTTGGGTGTTGATGAGGCTTTTGTGTAGGGCTCTTTCGTGAGGAATAAAGTAGGGTTTTGGAAGAGGGGAGTGAATAGCAGGCGGAGAAGGAGAGGGAGGATTTTTTATGGGGTGATAGTTTTGCTTGGGTGTTGATGAGGCTTTTGTGTAGGGCTCTTTCGTGAGGAATGAAGTAGGGGTTTGGAAGAGGGGAGTGAAGAGCAGGCGGAGAAGGAGAGGGAGGATTTTTTATGGGGTGATAGTTTTGCTTGGGTGTTGATGAGGCTTTTGTGTAGGGCTCTTTCGTGAGGAATAAAGTAGGGTTTTGGAAGAGGGGAGTGAATAGCAGGCGGAGAAGGAGAGGGAGGATTTTTTATGGGGTGATAGTTTTGCTTGGGTGTTGATGAGGCTTTTGTGTAGGGCTCTTTCGTGAGGAATAAAGTAGGGTTTTGGAAGAGGGGAGTGAAGAGCAGGCGGAGAAGGAGAGGGAGGATTTTTTATGGGGTGATAGTTTTGCTTGGGTGTTGATGAGGCTTTTGTGTAGGGCTCTTTCGTGAGGAATGAAGTAGGGGTTTGGAAGAGGGGAGTGAAGAGCAGGCGGAGAAGGAGAGGGAGGATTTTTTATGGGGTGATAGCTTTGCTTGGGTGTTGATGAGGGATGGCTGGTGGTGAGGAAGTCCATGTGAGGGGGATTTTGATGGGTGTGGTTTCTGGTTAGGTGCAGGTATGGGAGGAGTAAACGTGCGGAGAAGGAGGGAAAGGGGCAGAGGCTGGAGAGATAGAGAGAGGGAAGAGAGAGGTGTGTGGGAATCATTCAGAGGGTTTACGGTTTGTATATCCCCAGTGAAAAGCGAGCAGCTCTAAACAGTCTCGTAAATGATCAGCAAGAGAGTTTTGTTTGCGTTTTGAGGGGGTTAAGTCTTTAATTGCTTGATCATAGCCAACCACCTTTTCTACAAGGGAATAGCCAAGAATACCAAGCAGAACTTTGACCTTTTGTAAATGATTGGTCGCTTCTATTTGACGTTCAAGAGGGTGTGTATAACTCTGGCTACACTCAACCTTTTCATGTGTGTAGTCAGGGCTCATGTGTAGGTCAGCTTGGCTTTGGCGCCAGTAAACATAAAAACGTTCTGCTGCTCTATATTGTGCTTTGCTGATATGCCCTTTTGTGTATAAAAGCGCAATAGGACGCCCCCGCGCATTGGCAATGGCTTTAACAGTGCGCGGGTTGTTTCCACTTTCTGGGTGGGTTGACTGAAAATAAGGATTGCTTGTTTCAATGAGCACTTCTTGTGTTTTTAAATGGCCAATGTGCGCTTTCTCTTCACGAGGATGGGAAGAGGAAAAAATGTGTGTCTTATTTTTTTGTTCCTCTTGGTCTTTTCTTGTCTCTTGATGTTTCATGTTATCTTATCTCCTTCAAAAATTGTCGTTTTGTTTTATGTTGAAAAAAATCGGATATAAGTTGGTCTTAAGCGTTTGAGGGGGTAAGTTTTGCCCGATATTTCCTTGAGGGGAGGATTGGGGAAGTGCTTGTTGTATTGTTGGGGCTGCCCTTGGTTTTATTTTGGTGGGAGCGCAGAGTACCGATGTTGTATGGGAATTGGTTTTGAAGGCTGTGGTGTTTTGCTGCATTGCTGGAGTGGTGCTTTATTTGGCTGATGAAAGGGTGGCAGGATGGGGTTGTGACGCGTTGTTTGTGGTTATTGAATGGGTTGGTGTTTAGTGCCATTGTGGGAGTGTTCCTTCTTTGTACGCGTGTGGGAGTGGTGTATATGGGGTTGAGCATGCTTTGGTTCTCTGGAGATTTGGGGTTTGGCTTCATTTTTGGATTGACTCTTCCTTTTTCTTATGAAGGAGCTAGGTGTATTCGTATTCTCTGGGCTTGGTTCTTGAAAAGTGATTGGTGCTTGGCTGCATTTTGGGCATTGTTTTTAGTTTTTGTTCTGAAGGGGCGGGGAGTATGGTTATACCGTGGGGCGTATTTTTGAAGGTAGTGCTGTCGTGCTGCATTGTGGGCGTTTTTCTTAGTTTTGTTTATGTGGGATTGAGGAAGTTTGGGGTTACACGAGGAGAGTTCCGGAAGTGGGTGGGGTTTGGATTCATTCTTGCCGCTGTTAATCAATTTGTTTATGCGGAAGCGGAGCGTATTGGTGTGGATTGGCTTTTTGGGCGTTGTTTTTAGTTTTTGGTTCTGAAGGGGCGGGGAGTATGGCTGTACCGTGGGGCGTATTTTTGAAGGTAGTGCTGTCTTGCTGTATTGTTGGAGTGATACTTTTTTTGCTCTTGTGAGGGTGAGGAGTATGGGTTTTTCATGGGCGTTGTTCGTGATGGGGTTGGTGTTTGTTGCATTGTTGGAGCTGTCCTTGGATTGGCGCATGTGGGAGCGAAGCATATGGGGGTTCACTGGTTTTTTATCTCAAATAATGGGGTGATTGCGGGCATTGTTGAATTTGTCCCTTTGTTTGTTCAGGAAGGAATAAAATGTATTGATGTTTTGTGGAGTTGATTTTTGAAACAAGTGGTGTTGGTTGGGCATTCAAGATAACGCCTTGGAGTGAGGGGGTGTTCAGAGGAACAGCGATAGCGGTAGGTTTTGGAGTCAAACCAAAGACCAATTTTGCCTTCAAAATCTCCGGAACGTTGTTTTGCTATATTCATAATAACGCCAGGGCGTTTGGCTAATTCTGCTTTTTCTTCCCTGAGTGATGCGGCAAAGATTTTGTCTTCTAACAGTCGATTGCGCCAAATGGTGATGATATTAAAGGCATTTGCGCCAATTTCTGAGGCACCCTTAATATCTTCTGTACCGGGGATATCTTTCTCCAGTCCTCCTTTACGGGCATGGGCAACAAGATGAATATGTACCGCGTTTAAAACAGCCCAATCAACCATTTTGTAAACGGCTTGTTCTTGTCCCGCATAGTCATCGGAGGAGATTCCTAGCCGCATCAGACTGTCGATGATAAATTGATCACAACCATAGCGTGCGCGGCAATAGTCAAACACATCTAGCAATGTGTCGACGCTTGATTTGCCAACATGCTCATAAAGCAGCAGTCCTTCGTCTAAAAAATGCAGAATCCGCTCAATCATCTCTGTTGTTGGTTGTTCCACGCCTCCCGTTTGTTTGGTTAAACGGCGTAGCGATTGTTCTCCTTTCATTTCTAGCGAGGCTAAGCAAAGGCGGCTATTTTGGGAAATCCAGTGGGGAATACAGTCTGATAACAGTTGGCTTTTCCCAGCACCACTCGTACCGCTCCAGAGTGTTAATTCTGCTGGACGAAAATACAACTTTCCATTGAGTTTAGGATAGGGAACCGTGTAACCAAGATGCTGTTTAGGGGTTGGCCAAAACAATCCTATCACTTGATCTTTATAGTCTGAGGCGTGCCGTAATCCTTCTGGTGCAAAGCTTTTAGCGGAGGAAAAGGCGGCTTTTATGATGGTGGCATCAACACCAGCAGTTAAGCAGTCATTGGCATCCTTACGGGGCAAGCGGACACGGTAGCAACGGTGGCGACCAAGCCTGCTGGCAATTTCACGTGCTGCTTCTTCACCTGGTTTGTCCATATCGGTGGCTAAAAAAATCGTTTCAAAAGCCTCTAAATGATCAAATTCATTTTCAATCCAGTTGTGTTTTCCTCCACTACCGCCGCCAAAGGGTACTGAAACTGCCGGATATCCATAGGCCGCTAACGAAAGCGCATCAATTTCTCCTTCAGTGATGACAAGGGTACGTTTTGTCGAGGGAAAAGCCCGCTGTATGGTGGCGTGGGCGTGGTCTATGGTGGCGTGGGCGTGGTCTGTGGTGGTGTGAGCGTGGTCTATGGTGGCGTGGGCGTGGTCTGTGGTGGCGCGGGCGTGGTCTGTGGTGGCGTGGGCGTGGTCTATGGTGGCGTGGGCGTGGTCTGTGGTGGTGTGAGCGTGGTCTGTGGTGGCGTGGGCGTGGTCTATGGTGGCGCGGGCGTGGTCTGTGGTGGCGTGGGCGTGGTCTATGGTGGCGCGGGCGTGGTCTGTGGTGGCGTGGGCGTGGTCTATGGTGGCGCGGGCGTGGTCTGTGGTGGCGTGGGTGTGGTCTATGGTGGTGCGGGGTTGGTCTATGGTGGTGCGGGGTTGGTCTATGGTGGTGTGAGCGTGGTCTGTGGTGGTGCGGGGTTGGTCTATGGTGGTGTGAGCGTGGTCTGTGGTGGTGCGGGGTTGGTCTATGGTGGTGTGAGCGTGGTCTGTGGTGGCGTGGGCGTGGTCTGTGGTGGCGCGGGGTTGGTCTATGGTGGCGTGGGTGTGGTCTATGGTGGCGTGGGCGTGGTCTGTGGGGTAAAGAGCTTGCCAGCCAAACAAAATTGGTTCACACTGTGCCGCTGTCGGTTTTGCTTTTGCATCTGCTTGTGCCAGCCGTTCTTTTACTAAAGCAAGGGTGCCATCTGGCTTATAAAAGGGAAAAATAATCTTATTTCCCTCTTCCCCTATCCGGTAACGCTTTAAAATTTCAAGAGGAATACAGCGTTCTTTGTTGAGATAAGTTTTTACCAAATTTTGCGGTATGTTCCCTTTTGGAGCTGGGGGACGCCGGTAGGAGCGATGGGGTGCCATAAAGGGTTTGGGACGTGTAAGATTGAAGAAGGCACGCGCTTCCTCTAAGGCTTGAGAGAGGCTTATCCCTTTGACTGCACACCAAAGGTCTAAAAGGTCACCGCCGTTGCCTTCCGCAAAATCATACCAAAGCCCCGCTTTATCACCACTCAAGCACACCGATAAACTTTGACCCGCTTCACCACGTATGCTCCCTACAATCCAATCATTGCCACGTTGGTACCCTTTTGGCAGAAGCGTTTCCGCTATCACTCTCGCTTGAGAGATAAGCTTCTGTTTGATTTCAAAAATTGTGCTCATATTCATCCCTGTGGTTGTGGTTAGGATTTTTTGGAGAGTGAGAAGAAAAAACACTCAGTCCTTTTGAAACTGCTGCAGCGATGCCTGCTTGCTAACCTCTGGTAAAGATGGTGCCCTTTGAGGGTCGTTGTGCGGCTTTTGGTTTTGCTGTTGGAGTGCGTTGGTTTTTCTCGGGAACTGTCTGAGCTTGGCATATGCAGTGGGTGGAGTTTTGTGTGTTTGCCGATGAGGCGGAGATGTGCTTTGTGTTCATGTGCATACCTGTGGTTGTGGTTAGGATTTTTTGGAGAGTGAGAAGAAAAAACACTCAGTCCTTTTGAAACTGCTGCAGCGATGCCTGCTTGCTAACCTCTGGTAAAGATGGTGCCCTTTGAGGGTCGTTGTGCGGCTTTTGGTTTTGCTGTTGGAGTGCGTTGGTTTTTCTCGGGAACTGTCTGAGCTTGGCATATGCAGTGGGTGGAGTTTTGTGTGTTTGCCGATGAGGCGGAGATGTGCTTTGTGTTCATGTGCATACCTGTGGTTGTGGTTAGGATTTTTTGGAGAGTGAGAAGAAAAAACACTCAGTCCTTTTGAAACTGCTGCAGCGATGCCTGCTTGCTAACCTCTGGTAAAGATGGTGCCCTTTGAGGGTCGTTGTGCGGCTTTTGGTTTTGCTGTTGGAGTGCGTTGGTTTTTCTCGGGAACTGTCTGAGCTTGGCATATGCAGTGGGTGGAGTTTTGTGTGTTTGCCGATGAGGCGGAGATGTGCTTTGTGTTCATGTGCATACCTGTGGTTGTGGTTAGGATTTTTTGGAGAGTGAGAAGAAAAAACACTCAGTCCTTTTGAAACTGCTGCAGCGATGCCTGCTTGCTAACCTCTGGTAAAGATGGTGCCCTTTGAGGGTCGTTGTGCGGCTTTTGGTTTTGCTGTTGGAGTGCGTTGGTTTTTCTCGGGAACTGTCTGAGCTTGGCATATGCAGTGGGTGGAGTTTTGTGTGTTTGCCGATGAGGCGGAGATGTGCTTTGTGTTCATGTGCATACCTGTGGTTGTGGTTAGGATTTTTTGGAGAGTGAGAAGAAAAAACACTCAGTCCTTTTGAAACTGCTGCAGCGATGCCTGCTTGCTAACCTCTGGTAAAGATGGTGCCCTTTGAGGGTCGTTGTGCGGCTTTTGGTTTTGCTGTTGGAGTGCGTTGGTTTTTCTCGGGAACTGTCTGAGCTTGGCATATGCAGTGGGTGGAGTTTTGTGTGTTTGCCGATGAGGCGGAGATGTGCTTTGTGTTCATGTGCATACCTGTGGTTGTGGTTAGGATTTTTTGGAGAGTGAGAAGAAAAAACACTCAGTCCTTTTGAAACTGCTGCAGCGATGCCTGCTTGCTAACCTCTGGTAAAGATGGTGCCCTTTGAGGGTCGTTGTGCGGCTTTTGGTTTTGCTGTTGGAGTGCGTTGGTTTTTCTCGGGAACTGTCTGAGCTTGGCATATGCAGTGGGTGGAGTTTTGTGTGTTTGCCGATGAGGCGGAGATGTGCTTTGTGTTCATGTGCATACCTGTGGTTGTGGTTAGGATTTTTTGGAGAGTGAGAAGAAAAAACACTCAGTCCTTTTGAAACTGCTGCAGCGATGCCTGCTTGCTAACCTCTGGTAAAGATGGTGCCCTTTGAGGGTCGTTGTGCGGCTTTTGGTTTTGCTGTTGGAGTGCGTTGGTTTTTCTCGGGAACTGTCTGAGCTTGGCATATGCAGTGGGTGGAGTTTTGTGTGTTTGCCGATGAGGCGGAGATGTGCTTTGTGTTCATGTGCATACCTGTGGTTGTGGTTAGGATTTTTTGGAGAGTGAGAAGAAAAAACACTCAGTCCTTTTGAAACTGCTGCAGCGATGCCTGCTTGCTAACCTCTGGTAAAGATGGTGCCCTTTGAGGGTCGTTGTGCGGCTTTTGGTTTTGCTGTTGGAGTGCGTTGGTTTTTCTCGGGAACTGTCTGAGCTTGGCATATGCAGTGGGTGGAGTTTTGTGTGTTTGCCGATGAGGCGGAGATGTGCTTTGTGTTCATGTGCATACCTGTGGTTATGGTTAGGATTTTCAGTAAAAAGTTTCAGTGTTGCTGTATTGTAAGCCTAAGATTCTAGAGTTCTTGAGGGGATGCTCAGTCTTTCTTGATGTTCTTTTATCTGCTTAAATTTTAGGGTGTGGCTGATTGCATTATGGGTAGTTTTATTTCAAAAATTGTGCTCATGGTCATTTCGTCTGGTAGTTGATGAGGGTTTTGTAAAGGTTGTCAATGTCGCTGTATTGTGGGTCTACGATTTTGCGATTTTTTGGGGAGTGAGAAGAAAAAACACTCAGTCTTTCTTGATGTTCTTTTATCCGTTCAATCTCACGGCGAAACCAGTTGCGCCATGTCGCTTGCCAATCGACTTTAAGTGCCTCTTTGCCACTTTTGGCATGCCAATAATCGCGAAATTTCTTTTCTTGCCAATGCGCTTGCTCTTCACTCAGTCCTTCTGAAACTGCTGCAGCGATGTCTGCTTGCCAATCTTTGGAAAGGCGGTGCCCTTTGAAGGCCGTTCCTTTGAGGGTCGTTGTGCGGCTTTTGGTTTTGCTGTTGGAGTGCGTTGGTTTTTCTCGGGAACTGTCTGAGCTTGGCGTGCAGTGGGTGGAGTTTTCTGTGTTTGCCGATGAGGCGGAGATGTGCTCTGTGTTCATGTGCGGGATGCATGAATTTTGGGGGATTGCACTTGCACCAGTAGGGTTTTCTGTTTTCCTATGAGAACAGAGCAAATTTTCTCCCTCCTCGTTAATGCTGGGGGTGTCTTTTACGTTTTCACTAAAAGTTGGAGCAGAATTCCCATGCTCTTGTTTGCAAAAGAGGTGCGGCGAAGATTTCTTGGGGGTGGGAGAAAAACAGAAATTTGCTGCTGTTGCTTCTTGTGATTTTTCCTCCTGTGTCTTGGCTAAGAAAAAATTCTTTTCTGAAACACCGTGAGGTGTTTCCTTTTCTTCTCCCTTCTGAGATTCTGAGCTTTGTTTATCATCTCTTATACTCTCGTTTAGCAGTTGTTGAACTTTGGCATTGATTTTCTTGCGTTTTTGTGCCGAAGAACGACCCGCAAGGGATTTCTGTTCAAGCAATTTTGCTCGCTCGTGAAACACATTTTCGCAGCGCTTATTCCATAAACCATTCGCTAAATTTAAAATTTTTCCTTCCTCTATCAGCATTTCTAAAACATTTACAAAAGTTCGCTTGTCACAACCACAAAGACGCGCTAAACGTTCTACCGATAATTCTAGAGGACGACCTCGTGCGTACATTTCGTTGAGAAGAATCGTATAAATTCCAATCTCATGTGCACGCATCCCGCGAACACCACCTAGAAAATCATTCTGATACCAACAAACATAAGGAAGCCTAGACGATTCATAGTGTGGAGTTTCTTGTTGATTGGCGTGTTGCATACTTCAATCCACTTTCTTATTTCTTATATATTTCCATTCATAACAAAAGCGAAAACAATGTTTTTGGTAGGCGTTGATGTTTCATTAAAGTTTATACGCTCGAGTGAAGCTTTCGGTTTTGTCCCATTTTGTCTGTTAGAGGACGTGCTCTTTCAAAAGAGCTTTATGGATTCTAACAGATGATTCTTGCATTTTCAGGTGCATGCAACCCTACAGTTTGAGATTGTATAGATGACAAAAGATAAAGGGTACAATATTTGAGACGCATGAGCTTTCGGGAGGCGCCTTTTGCAGCCTTTGGGGTAGTAAAATGTTCGTTTAACTCGGAAATGCGCTTTTGTCCCCCCTTTAAAAAGTAAAATTTGTTTTCTTTAATTCTATCCTTTTTAGAGGAGATTGCAAGATCGTTTTACAAAAAGGACGTGTTTTTTTAAAAAGATGCGCTATATGGTGAAACTATGAATATCGATGGTTGGCGGCAAAGATTAAGTGCAGCACTCAAAAAAACTGGCCGGTCAAAAAGATCTATCTCTCTCGCAGCCGGTAAAGGTGCTGGGTACCTTCATTCTATCCTCATTGAAGGAAAAGAACCAACAATTGAATCCCTCTCACGTATTTGTCATGAAATTAATATCAGTATGAATTATATCCTTTACGGAGAGGGTGCTAGTTTAGAAGATAAAGAGTTCATAGATCTCGTTTCAAAGCTTTCTTCTGAGGAAAGACAGGCGATTTTAACTCTTTTGCGGCGGTCAACTGGCGAAGCCTCAGAATAAGTTCTTTCTGTGTTTTTTCGTCAAGAGTGCACCAGTATTTTATCAATTTTAAATCACTCATTTTAGCTCTCCTGTCTGTTGGTGGTTGCATTAATTAAGAACAAATAGAGAACAATGTAAGGACATCAGGTGAACAAAAGAGGACAGGTTTTTATTCACGCACGCCGTTTCAACGTTGTAAAGATTGAAATTATATCTTTTATTAAGGATAATATTAATTGACATCTCTCCCATAGAGGATATAAGGGTAACGCTATATTCGGCCTTGTCAAGACAAAGCTGTGCGTTATCAACTATCGAAAGGGGGGAAATTATGAAAAATATGCCATTCGTTAAAGAGGATGAAATTATCATACTTCTTTGTGAAGATGAAAAAGGTGATGTCTATGAAGGACCACTCGAACAAATCGAAGAAGTGCTCGAATTTATTGAAGAGTGTGAAACTGTTCATAGAATCTTGCGTCTTGATCTCACGACACTTCATGCAGAGGATGTTAGTGAACAAATCGCTGATGCTTATGTCGCAAATTACGAAATTGACGAACAAAATAACCAACTCCAGCCATTCATTCTCAATAGTGATGCTTACCACGTCTGTTTAGATGAAAAAGTGGCGCGTGATTATGAAGATAATCTCTATGGTTCTTACGAAAAACAGCATCGTTTGCGCCCATGTGATGTGTTGAACGATTACTGGTGGTAAAAATCATGGCAAATTATCTTAAAACTTTTTATCAGGGATTTCCGCTTTACTACGCTGGAAATACCCAAAACACAATCAGACTCGAACCACAAAAGCACAAGGCAGTCCTTTTCATATCGCAACAGGTTGCAGAAGGTGTCGCGAAAAATTTGGCTCGAGAATATCAGCGAGACGATTTTTCCGTCGTGCAACAGCATGATTGAGAATTGTGCAACAGCATGATTGAGACGGATTATTAGTCAATAAAAAGGATACAACCCTTAAGCGTTTTTCCATCGGGAATACCGAATTCTAGGGAATAAAATGCTTCAGGGCTATGTGCTGTAATTGCATATGTTGCCGGCTGTTGGGGATGTGAGGCGCTGGTTTTTAAGAGATATTGTGAGGTATTTGGAGAAGAGGCGTGTAGGGAATGTTTGGAGAAGTATTTGGAGATGTTCACGCGGGCTTAGGAGGGAGTGCCCATGGGGGCTTTAAAAAACAAAAAGCTTTAAGCTGTCCTCAAATTGTTGGGGAAGAGAATGTGGCGTTTGTAGGGCGGAGGATGCAAGGTTGGAGATGTAAGGTGTGGGATGCAAGGTTGGAGATGCAAGGTTGGAGATGCGAGGTGTGGGATGCAAGGTTGGAGATGCAAGGTTGGAGATGCGAGGTGTGGGATGCAAGATGTGGGATGCAAGATGTGGGATGCAAGATGTGGGATGTGAGGATATTTGAGAAGGAGAAGGAAGTGAGATGCATCTGGAAATAGTGCTTCATTGAGGGAGTTTTGAGCCAAGGGGTTAAGGCGATAGACTTTAGAAGAGTGTTATGGCGGTGTTTCATGAGCAATGGGACTTGCATCTGGGAGAAACATTTGGAGAAGAGGCGTGTAGGGAATGTTTGGAGAAGTATTTGGAGATGTTCACGCGGGCTTAGGAGGGAGTGCCAATGAGGGCTTTAAAAAAACAAAAAGCTTTAAGTTGTCCTCAAATTGTTGGGGAAGAGAATGTGGCGTTTGTAGGGCGGAGGATGCAAGGTTGGAGATGTAAGGTGTGGGATGCAAGGTGTGGGATGCAAGGTTGGAGATGCAAGATGTGGGATGCAAGATGTGGGATGTGAGGATATTTGAGAAGGAGAAGGAAGTGAGATGCATCTGGAAATAGTGCTTCATTGAGGGAGTTTTGAGCCAAGGGGTTAAGGCGATAGACTTTAGAAGAGTGTTATGGCGGTGTTTCATGAGCAATGGGACTTGCATCTGGGAGAAACATTTGGAGAAGAGGCGTGTAGGGAATGTTTGGAGAAGTGTTTGGAGATGTTCACGCGGGCTTAGGAGGGAGTGCCCATGGGGGCTTTAAAAAAACAAAAAGCTTTAAGCTGTCCTCAAATTGTTGGGGAAGGGAATGTGGCGTTTGTAGGGCGGAGGATGCAAGGTTGGAGATGCAAGATGTGGGATGCAAGATGTGGGATGGGGGCATTTGAGAGAAGAAGGGTTTCAAAAAAGGTATATTCCTCAAAAATGAGGATGTTGTGAGGTTGAAAGAGAAGGCTGCAAATAAAAAATGCGGTCAATTCTGGGGGATGAAAGTTTATGCCAATTGTTATCGATTGTATTCAGGGAACAGAGGAATGGCTGCAAGCACGCAATGGCTTGATAACGGCTTCTTTGTTTGAAATGGTTATGGCACGAAAAAAACAGGGGCAAAAAACCTCAAAATATCATTCCATTATGATGAAACTTGCTGGAGAAAGAATCACTGGAAAAATTGTCGATGAGGGGACAACACTGTCTATGCGACGAGGAACAAAATTAGAACTAAATGCGCGCCAACTGTATGCTACACTCACGCACACAGAGCCTGAATGTATCGGGTTTGTTCTAGCCGATGATCGTATGAAAGGCTTTTCTCCTGATGCTTTTGTTGGAAAAAACGGATTATTGGAAATTAAAACCAAAAAACCAGAAATTCTCATCCCTCATTACGCTCAAAAAGATTTTCCAGAAGAGCATAAAGCTCAATGTCAGGGAGGATTGTGGATCGCTCAACGTGAATGGGTGGATTTAATGCTATATTGGCCAGATATGCCGCCTCTGATTAAGCGTGCTTATCGTGATGAAGTTTATATCCGAAAACTTGAAAGTGAAATTAGCCGATTTAATGAGGAATTGGAGATCATGGTACAGAAAATTAAGTCTGCTGAGGTAAGGTTTGGTATCAGAAGGGAAAATATCCTTGAAGGGAGCACAAGAAAAAAGCGTATAAGAGAAAGACGCACAATCAGGGGATGAGGAGTAAGAGCCGTGGGAATGGAAGATGAGAGTAATATGGCGAAACTTGGGCGGAAAACTGGAACAGGTTATAAAACAAGAAAGAAAAAAGGATGGGCATGCAAGTATTGAATTATGTAAAAATACTACAATAATAATATTGCAAGAATGTTGTAAAAGGAAATATTGCGAGAATGTTGTGAAAAGAAATATTGCAAAAATGTTGTGAAAGGAAATATTACGAGAATGTCATGAAAATACTAAGAAGGGATGGTGGTTGTAAAAATACTCTAATGCTAAAATGTTACGCGCAATGGTGCTGCGAGAGAGGATTGAACTCTCGACCTCTCCCTTACCAAGGGAGTGCTCTACCACTGAGCTACCGCAGCCGTTTTCAATCTTTGCGCTGTCTTGTGCCATATTGTCATAAAATAGGCAAGAGAGCATTTGTGTATTCTTGCAAGAAAATCTTCTTGTGTCATGTTATACATTTCTTATACAGAGTTTTTAAAGGCCGTGAGTTGATTGAAAAAACTCAACACTGCTTAAAAGGTTGCGCAATGACACAGATGCATCAAAAACAAGAAGAAATTAATCATAAAGATGAAAAAGCAAAACGACGCCAAGAAAGATTAGCTCAACAGTTGCGCCAAAATCTGAAGCGCCGAAAAGAGCAAAGTCGAAAAAGAGCGAAAACAGAGCTTTGAGAAATATTTCTTATGGCAAATTTGCAACCAAGCGTCTCAATGATTCGTTATAGTATCTAAGATTTATTCTAAAATTATCGATTTCGTTTTGAAATCATAAAAAAAAATAACTTCTCGGGGGTAAAACCTTTGGAAGGGGAAACACAAAGGGAAAATACGATGGATTCTATTCAAATTGTTGGCGGTAAAAAACTGAAAGGAACAATTCCCATCTCAGGAGCAAAAAATGCCGCATTACCCCTTATGATCGCGTCATTGCTTACCGAAGAAACGCTTACTTTAGAAAATATTCCCCATCTTGCTGATGTTGAATTGCTCATTCGTATTCTGAATAATCATGGTGTCGGATATGCCGTCGATGGACAGGAAGTCCACCACGATTGTGTGGATTCTAGAACAATCCATTTTACCGCTCAAAAAATAGTCACAACACGTGCTCCATACGAATTGGTGAAAAAAATGCGGGCAAGCTTTTGGGTGATCGGACCCCTGCTTGCTCGATGCCGAGAAGCGTATGTATCCCTGCCTGGGGGATGCGCTATCGGAACAAGACCCGTCGATTTTATTCTCGAGGGTCTCAAAACTTTAGGAGCCCATATTGCTATTGAAAATGGATATGTGCGGGCTAAAGCTCCAAGAGGATTAAAAGGTGATATCTACCGCTTTCCTAAAGTGACTGTTGGGGGGACACATGTGATGCTTATGGCGGCAACTATGGCAAAGGGAAAAACCATTCTCGATAACGCTGCTTGTGAACCAGAAGTCGCTAATCTTATTCGAACTCTCAACGCTATGGGGGCAAAAATAGTCGGTGAAGGCACAACAACACTCACTATCGAGGGGGTTAAAAAACTTAATGGTGCTAGAGTACGAGTCATTCCTGATCGAATTGAGGCTGGAACATATGCAATGGCTGTAGCTATGACAGGGGGGGATGTGTTTCTCAAAAATGCAAACCCTAATCATTTATCTCAAGTGCTCAAAGTGCTTCAAAAAACTGGACTCGATATTCAAATAAAACCTCAAGGAATTCAGGTGAGCCGAAATGGGCGAAAAACAAAAATAATACCTGTCGACATCAAAACTGGACCTTATCCCGCTTTTCCAACAGATCTCCAAGCGCAATTCATGGCACTGATGACAAGGGCTCAGGGAATCGCTCATATTACTGAAACAATTTTTGAAAATCGTTTCATGCATGTTCAGGAACTTATTCGTTTGGGTGCTCAGATCAAACTCTATGGACAAACAGCTACCGTCTACGGAACAGAGCAATTGCAAGGAGCACAAGTGATGGCAACCGATTTGCGTGCTTCCGTTTCTCTTGTTATTGCCGCACTGGCCGCAAAGGGCGAAACGATCGTTAATCGCGTGTATCACCTCGATCGCGGGTTTGAACGGCTGGAAGAAAAATTAGCACAATGTGGTGCTACCATTCAACGTATAACAGCGTAAACCATTTGTCCTTTAATTTGTATGGCTCTGGAACTTGATCTGCGCGATAGATGGTGCATTGCTTGAGTTTATAAGACTATGGAATCAAGAGAACTATAGCTCTCATATATCCATCTCTAGATATCCGTGTCGTAAGCTATCTCACTGTGGGTGGAGGAACTTCATTGGAGGATGGCTTCACTGGTGGCGCTTTATTGAGGTAGCACTTTATTGGGAGATGGCTGCACTGGCGGCAAAGGGCGAAACGATCGTTAATCGCGTGTATTACCTCGATCGCGGGTTTGAACGGCTGGAAGAAAAATTAGCACAATGTGGTGCTACCATTCAACGTATAACAGCGTAAACCATTTGTCCTTTAATTTGTATGGCTCTGGAACTTGATCTGCGCGATAGATGGTGCATTGCTTGAGTTTATAAGACTATGGAATCAAGAGAACTATAGCTCTCATATATCCATCTCTAGATATCCGTGTCGTAAGCTACCTCACTGTGGGTGGAGGAACTTCATTGGAGGATGGCTTCACTGGTGGCGCTTTATTGAGGTAGCACTTTATTGGGAGATGGCTGCACTGGCGGCAAAGGGCGAAACGATCGTTAATCGCGTGTATTACCTCGATCGCGGGTTTGAACGGCTGGAAGAAAAATTAGCACAATGTGGTGCTACCATTCAACGTATAACAGCGTAAACCATTTGTCCTTTAATTTGTATGGCTCTGGAACTTGATCTGCGCGATAGATGGTGCATTGCTTGAGTTTATAAGACTATGGAATCAAGAGAACTATAGCTCTCATATATCCATCTCTAGATATCCGTGTCGTAAGCTACCTCACTGTGGGTGGAGGAACTTCATTGGAGGATGGCTTCACTGGTGGCGCTTTATTAGGGACAATATCCTGCATCATCATCACAGCAGACACAACCTCTACCGAATGAGGCTCAAAAGAGAGCATATTGAAATCATTTTATATCTAGCAGAAAAGTTCAAAATGTTTTATAGTGAGTGGGGTGTTCTGCGCTTCTCGACAGGAAATAACGTATTCCTGAGACCTTATTGATCTCTAAGGGAGCTGTCCCTGATAAAGCTCGTGGGCTTTTTCATATGGCGCCCACCTATTTTATAGGTTCCCGGGGTCAACTTTTTCCACCGGTTGTCGTGGATCACCTTATCTCTTGCATAATAAAATAAATTGTTGTGCTCTTTTTTGTATAAAGTGAATTGCTATGATCTTTTCAAGAAGTTTATGAGAATCTTCGCCGATTTAAAAGAGCTTGTTTTGTGCATCTATAGCAGTTTACAGAATAATTAATGAGAAAAATGATGTGCAACATTCTCGGTTTGCTCGATCAATTTGCAAATAAGCCAAACAAAAGCAGGTCACTTTACCATGTTCTCCTTTCAAAAAGAGAGAGCATGCTGCTTTTTTGCAATCCACTCATTTTTATTTACAGCGCTATAATTAATTATTTGGGAAAAAAATGGTAGAAAATACAGATAATCTGCAGTTTTCTTTATCGATCCGTGCACAGCTCCGCAAGATTGGCTTATCCGAGCGCGCTGCTCTTTCAACACAAGAAAAATCTGTTTTTTCGCAGCGTGCCTGTGCCCATCTGATGAAGAGCCTTGAGGAAAAAGGCGAAGATTTTTCACGCATGATTCTAGCGGGATATTGGCCGATAAAATCAGAAATTGATCCGCGTCCTTTATTGGATGCTGTCGCGTTACGTGGTGGCAGTTTAGCTTTACCAGTGGTGCTTGATTCAACCACCATGATTTTTCGTGCATTTTCAAAAAACATGGCGCTAGAATCGATGCGTTTTGGAACATTAGGTCCTGGGGCAGAAAATGCCACTGTTATACCAAATGTGATTATTGTTCCACTTTCTGCATTTGACAAACAGTGTCACCGTCTCGGATATGGAGGGGGATATTATGATCGTGCGGTTGAAGATCTTGAAAAAAAAGGTTATCAGGTAAATTTATTTGGCTTAGGATTTTCGTGTCAGGAAGTTGAATCCATTCCTCATGCGGAACATGATCTTGTTGTGAAAGGAATTTTTACAGAAAAGGGTTTCTTAAAACGATAAAGTATGATTAAAACGCCTATGCGTTTTTTATTTTTAGGTGACATTGTTGGAATGACGGGTTGCGAAGTTGTTTTTGAACAGCTTCCAAAACTGATCAAGAGATGGAAACTTGATTTTGTCGTGGTGAATGGTGAAAATGCTTCTCAAGGCTTTGGTATAACACAAGAGACATATCAAGACCTTTTAATGGTGGGTGTTGATGTTGTGACAACCGGAAATCACGCTTTTTCGTGTCAAGAAGCATTAAAGTATGCGCATGACAGCGATCGTTTTTTACGTCCAGCAAATTTTATGCCAGAAAATTTTATGAAGGGAATGCCTGGAAAAGGTTCTGATATTTTTACAGCAAAAAATGGGGCGCATGTTCTGGTTGCGAACCTTTTGGGGAGTGTTTTTATGCCCTGCAAGGTCATGGATCCCTTTGAAACGGCTGAAAAGATTTTATGTGCTTGCTCTTTGATGGAACAGGCCGATGCAATTGTTTTTGATTTTCACGCAGAAACAACGAGCGAGAAGCAATGTTTTGGACATTTTCTTGATGGTCGTGTAAGCGTGATTGTAGGAACGCATACTCATATTCCTACAGCTGATGCGCAAATTTTAGAAGGTGGCAGTGCTTACTTAACGGATGCGGGGATGTGTGGAGATTATAATTCGTCTCTTGGAATGGATAAGGAAGAGCCTTTACACCGTTTTCTTTATAAGAAAAAACAGGATCGTTATGAACCAGCGCGAGGACCTGCTACACTTTGCGGGTTAGCGGTTGAAATTTCAGACCGCACAGGTTTAGCAGAAAAGGTTTCAGCAGTACGGATTGGTCCTCATTTAAAACCTGAAATTCCAGATTTTTGGTAGCCTTCTTTCAGTGCCCTCTTTGATATCTGCTCTCCAATATTCCCTTGTAAAGACTCTCTTTGGCAATGTGGTTAGCTTGGAAAAATTTCGTTCCCAAAACAGATTGGTCCTCATTTAAAGCCTGAAATTCCAGATTTTTGGTAGCCTTCCTTCAGTGCCCTCTTTGATGTCTGCTATCCAATATTCCCTTGTAAAGACTCTCTTTGGCAATGTGGTTAGCTTGGAAAAATTTCGTTTCCAAAATAGATTGGTCCTCATTTAAAGCCTGAAATTCCAGATTTTTGGTAGCCTTCTTTCAGTGCCCTCTTTGATATCTGCTCTCCAATATTCCCTTGTAAAGACTCTCTTTGGCAATGTGGTTAGCTTGGAAAAATTTCGTTTCCAAAATAGATTGGTCCTCATTTAAAGCCTGAAATTCCAGATTTTTGGTAGCCTTCTTTCAGTGCCCTCTTTGATATCTGCTCTCCAATATTCCCTTGTAAAGACTCTCTTTGGCAATGTGGTTAGCTTGGAAAAATTTCGTTTCCAAAACAGATTGGTCCTCATTTAAAGCCTGAAATTCCAGATTTTTGGTAGCCTTCCTTCAGTGCCCTCTTTGATGTCTGCTCTCCAATATTCCCTTGTAAAGACTCTCTTTGGCAATGTGGTTAGCTTGGAAAAATTTCGTTCCCCCAAAAGAAAGTCCCTCCCAAAAAATCCCAAGAAAGAGACCCTCCAAAAACTCGCCTAACAAAAATAAAAAAAATGACCGATGAATTTTTTATTCTAATGAGAAAGCAACGGTAAAATCGCTTTCCGTTTTTTAAGTTTGAGCATTCTAAAACTTTTCAAAAGGATGTGCTCTTCTTTGCTCGATATTGCTTCATCACAATGATAGGGAGTGTTTCCTTTTGGTGAGAGATCCCTGTAAAAAAAGGAAAGTGGAACATTGAGAATATCAGAAATTTCCTTTAAGCGCTCCGTACTCACACGATTTAAGCCTTTTTCATGCTTTTGGATTTGTTGGAAAATTACACCTAATTGGCTACCTAATTGCTTTTGCGGCATTCTTAGCATTGTTCTTTCAAAGCCAATTTTTTTGCTTATAAATTTTGCCTATAAAAATGTCGTTTAAATGTGGATTTTTGATTTTCACTCTTAAGCTTCCTCGCCGATTGTGAACGCTCTCGTATTGATATTCCGGGAGTCTGAAAACACTGAGTTCAAATCAACCTTTTGCTTTTAGTGCTGAAAGAATCCGGACATAGCAAAAACCACCGAAATTCCCATGATACCCATATAATGGGTTATTTTCACGTTCGAATTTTGGAATTTTCAGTTCCCTCTTGATCGCTGCGTATACGACCAAAATCACCCTTTAGATAGTAAAGTAATTTCAGGGAATTGGAAATTAAAATCGCCTTTCTTTGTTTTCTAATGAGAAGATATCTCTTATGAACGCTCACCAAAATCATGAGCTCATATCTGCGTGAGAAAAACAAAACAAGCTGTTATGATTCTTAAGTCAAGGACGCCATTAGGCGCGCCTTTAAAGGGTTTCACCCGACTTGTAAGAACCAATGCTTGCTAGTCCTCTCAATAAACGCGAGTCTGAGCTCATGATATGAGAAGATGCAGAGATGCTTTGACGTGCGATGAGAGGATATTCTTGCTTTGTGCAAAAATGGAGCGGTTTGGGTGGAATAGTCATACAGATTTTGGTGGAATACTGCTGATGTGATCCTTATGCTTTAAGAGTTGTTACAAGATGAGGGGTATTCCTTTTCTGGAAAATGGTCTCAGTACAAAAGGAACAATGAGAAAATAGTCATTTATGATTTTAGCTGCTGTAGCACAAGCTGAATGTGCACGTATTTTGGAGAGCAAACGAATGAGGAATCAATGGTAGCGTTGGAAGTCAGTGTCGTAAAATTTGGCTCAAAACCTCATCCAAAGATAAAAGAGGGTACTGACGTTGATTACAGCAGGGCGTTTCATCTAAAATTGTTAAGGAAAAAAGAGCGATTTCTTATGGGTGACTTAATTTTAGGACAAAAAAACAAGTTTGTGTAAAGAAACCATAAGCATTTTTATTGATCAGATTTAACCGTTAAATTAGTATACAAACACACATCTGTGAGAAGGGGATTTCTATGAAAAAAGGGTTGCCAAAAAGTTATATGATCAATGCTGAATGCGAAAAATTATGAACAGGAGGCTTAGATCAAGATGGTATTTATCTCTCTGAATCAGAAGCAGCTGACCGTGTTGGTGATGACAAAACAGCATGGGAATGGTTAGCAATGGCTGATTTATCAGCTCATCACTCTTATTTCTTAAATCTCAAAATGGTGCGCAATTTGTACGCGATATGGGTTTTCTTACAAAGAATGCTGATAAAGAATATGGTCTAAATTGGTTGGATAAAGATGTTATTGTAGGAGAAAATTAATAGTTTACTTATAACCTTTTATATCTTTGTAATAATGCCTATTATGGATAAATTCGTTGGAATAGGTAAGGCGGACTCAAGTTTTGAGTGTTTCGACCAGTATTCTACGCCGCTGGGAAGCAGAGGGTAAGTTAAAATCACTAGGTTGAATGGGAAACCATACTCATCTTACCCAAGCTTGAAGCATAAGTGGGTTCAAGCGCAAGGATGTTTCTTAAGTCGCGTTATTCTCTATCATCAAGCGCAAATTTAAAGGGTTTGAGGTGTTGCTTTCTCTAAAAGAGCTTCAATGCGCTTTTGAAGCTTTTGCATTTGTGGATAATATTCAAGTGCCTTTTTATAGGCCTTGATGGCAAGATGTGGACGCTCTGTTGCCTCCATGGTAACTCCAAGCCCAAAGAACGCTATGTAATTGCGTGGCTCAAGTTCTAGGGCATGGTTAAGGTCAAGCATCGCTAGCTTAAAATCACTAAGTTGAATGGGAAACCATACTCATCTTACTCAAGCTTGAAGCATAAGTGGGTTCAAGCGCAAGGATGTTTCTTAAGTCGCGTTATTCTCTATCATCAAGCGCAAATTTAAAGGGTTTGAGGTGTTGCTTTCTCTAAAAGAGCTTCAATGCGCTTTTGAAGCTTTTGCATTTGTGGATAATATTCAAGTGCCTTTTTATAGGCTTTGATGGCAAGATGTGGACGCTCTGTTGCCTCCATGGTAACTCCAAGCCCAAAGAACGCTATGTAATTGCGTGGCTCAAGTTCTAGGGCATGGTTAAGGTCAAGCATCGCTAGCTTAAAATCACTAAGTTGAATGGGAAACCATACTCATCTTACTCAAGCTTGAAGCATAAGTGGGTTCAAGCGCAAGGATGTTTCTTAAGTCGCGTTATTCTCTATCATCAAGCGCAAATTTAAAGGGTTTGAGGTGTTGCTTTCTCTAAAAGAGCTTCAATGCGCTTTTGAAGCTTTTGCATTTGTGGATAATATTCAAGTGCCTTTTTATAGGCCTTGATGGCAAGATGTGGACGCTCTGTTGCCTCCATGGTAACTCCAAGCCCAAAGAACGCTATGTAATTGCGTGGCTCAAGTTCTAGGGCATGGTTAAGGTCAAGCATCGCTAGCTTAAAATCACTAAGTTGAATGGGAAACCATACTCATCTTACTCAAGCTTGAAGCATAAGTGGGTTCAAGCGCAAGGATGTTTCTTAAGTCGCGTTATTCTCTATCATCAAGCGCAAATTTAAAGGGTTTGAGGTGTTGCTTTCTCTAAAAGAGCTTCAATGCGCTTTTGAAGCTTTTGCATTTGTGGATAATATTCAAGTGCCTTTTTATAGGCCTTGATGGCAAGATGTGGACGCTCTGTTGCCTCCATGGTAACTCCAAGCCCAAAGAACGCTATGTAATTGCGTGGCTCAAGTTCTAGGGCATGGTTAAGGTCAAGCATCGCTAGCTTAAAATCACTAAGTTGAATGGGAAACCATACTCATCTTACTCAAGCTTGAAGCATAAGTGGGTTCAAGCGCAAGGATGTTTCTTAAGTCGCGTTATTCTCTATCATCAAGCGCAAATTTAAAGGGTTTGAGGTGTTGCTTTCTCTAAAAGAGCTTCAATGCGCTTTTGAAGCTTTTGCATTTGTGGATAATATTCAAGTGCCTTTTTATAGGCTTTGATGGCAAGATGTGGACGCTCTGTTGCCTCCATGGTAACTCCAAGCTCAAAGAACGCTATGTAATTGCGTGGCTCAAGTTCTAGGGCATGGTTAAGGTCAAGCATCGCTAGCTTAAAATCACTAAGTTGAATGTGAATCCACGCTCGCCTTACCCAAGCTTCAGCATAAGTGGGTTCAAGCGCAAGGGCATTGTCAATGTAATCAAGAGCAAGACCATAATTGTCAGTATTGATCGCATTTTCAGCCCATGACATCAAAAGATCAATCGTTTCACTGCCCGATTGTGACCATAAACGTTGAAGTTGTTCGCTTATCTTTTTAGCTTCATGAACATTCGCACAAAACTTCAATTCTTTGAGAAGGTGTAAAATTTCCGCTTCTCTACGCTCTTTCGCTCTGTCAGTATGAGATTGGGTGGATGCGTCAGAATCTTCAAAAATGGTCACAGTACTATCAGGAATTCTCAGTGTTGAAGAAGGAGAGCTGGGTAAAAGTTCATCTAGCGGTAAAAGCATTTGAGGAGAAGGGGGATCTTCAGGAAGTGAGGGAGGATTTTGTCCATATCCAGTCGAAACTAAACCAAAATTGCCTGCAGAAATTAAAAAAAATACAACGAAATGCAAAAAACGGAAACGCAAAAAACCTTGCCAGAAAAAACAAAGATCCCGAAATCGTAAACTTTTAAAAAAAATCAAAAAAACCATAACGACAAGACCTCAAACGGCAAATTATTACACAACAGACCTGAAATGCAAAAATAAACTTTCAAGAGAATAAAAAAATTAATGCCTGCTAAAAAGCAGGCAAAAAACCATCTATCATGACAAGCCATTAAGCTTGACAGAATATCAACCTTGACGTGCTCTAAAACGTGGATTCGTTTTATTGAGGATGTAAACACGACCTTTGCGACGCACCAAACGATTGTTACGGTGCCGATCCTTTAGTGCTTTAAGCGAATTCTTAATTT
The DNA here is from genome assembly GCF_053795145.1 of Bartonella sp. B39. NCBI lineage: Bacteria > Pseudomonadati > Pseudomonadota > Alphaproteobacteria > Hyphomicrobiales > Bartonellaceae > Bartonella > Bartonella sp. B39. Next base: position 1,559,509 of record NZ_CP200036.1, on the reverse strand, counting down.
TCATCATACTCACCGTTTATATATACTCATGCAAATTAAGGTCATAATTTAAGTTGTCATAACCTCAATACAACAACATGCTGTTCTTTTGTAAACCAGTATGCTGCTCCTCTTGAGAGACCTTTACAAATTAAGAGACCTTTACAACACTATGCTCTATACTTTTTCATTGTGATCAAAAAAAGAAAAACGCACCCTCAAAACAAAGGCACGCATTAACACATTTCATTAACACAACGAAGAAGTGAAAATTGCAAAAAACTGAAGCACTTCTAACAAGAACTCTTCTTCTTGTCAAGGAACTATCCCCTCAAAATGCCTGAGGATGTATCCAATGGAAGAGAAAAAAATGCAAAAATCTCAAAGGTTCTCATTTTTGATGATATGGGCGGTGAAATACCTGTGCTCTCTCACGTAGAAGCGAGGAGAAAATGTATCAACAAAAATACAAGAGCACAAACCGGTACTTTTCATTGTTTTAAAACTTAACCAAGCCATGGTTTTTTGGAGAGCCAAAGCGCTTGTCGTGCTTACAATAATTCCAAATTTTAGAGCGAGAGAGAAAATTGTGAATCTTCGGTTGAACACTTTAGAAAATGCTCCATAAAAACAGAAAAAGCCATCTACTTCTTTTTTGTTAAGAGATAAACTAAGTTCTGCTTTGGCGCTTTTGCATCATAATTTATAAGAATGTGGAGGACCTTTCGTTATTGCTTGGTATTTTTTCAGTCATCGACTACGATATTTGTGTCGTTAAAACAGAAATTATGTGCTGCTAAAGTGGAAGATTGCGCCATTAAAGCAAAAGATTTTGCGACAATTTCATCGATGGCGATAGTGTCCTTCAGAATTATCCTTTCTTGGGGAGATTTCTGTATGCCATTTAAAAAGAAGGAAATGAAAATCACCCGTTCTAGGGCTTTTTCAACTATGCTGAGAGGCCATTTTTGCTTTTGGATATGGGGGGATTTCTTGTGTCCTATAGCCTATAAAATTTTGAAACCTTTGTAAATTTCAGTATCATCTCTGATTAAAATACCATGAGACTTAAGGTATTGTAGCTAAAAGCGCGGGGTATTTTGGGTGGAAGAGAGGCGGAAATCTTCTTGGAGAAGGTAATGGAGGGCGCTTTTAACGAGAAGAAAGGCAAATTTGTTCTCTCTTAATCCACGGAAATAAGCAAATTCAACTATGCTGAGAGGCCATTTTTGCTTTTGGATATGGGGGGATTTCTTGTGTCCTATAGCCTATAAAATTTTGAAACCTTTGTAAATTTCAGTATCATCTCTGATTAAAATACCATGAGACTTAAGGTATTGTAGCTAAAAGCGCGGGGTATTTTGGGTGGAAGAGAGGCGGAAATCTTCTTGGAGAAGGTAATGGAGGGCGCTTTTAACGAGAAGAAAGGCAAATTTGTTCTCTCTTAATCCACGGAAATAAGCAAATTCAACTATGCTGAGAGGCCATTTTTGCTTTTGGATATGGGGGGATTTCTTGTGTCCTATAGCCTATAAAATTTTGAAACCTTTGTAAATTTCAGTATCATCTCTGATTAAAATACCATGAGACTTAAGGTATTGTAGCTAAAAGCGCGGGGTATTTTGGGTGGAAGAGAGGCGGAAATCTTCTTGGAGAAGATAATGGAGAGCGCTTTTAACGAGAAGAAAGGCAAATTTGTTCTCTCTTAATCCACGGAAATAAGTGAATTTTGCCGTGTGATAACAGAAGCTTTGCGAGAGTTACCAAGGGAGGCTTGTAGGGAGGGGTGTTTTGGATAGATTTGTGAGATTGTGCAAGGTGTTGGGGTATTCTTAGGGGAAGAATGATCGTGAGGGAATGATTTTTTCCTATACGTGATTTGTGCCTCATATGAGGGAGAACACTGTGGTGGTGGTTAAAAAGAAAGGATATCGTTTAGAGCTCTTGAAAGCACGGCGACTGGAAATGAGGGATTGTTGAGGAATGCATCAGATTCCCGAATCTGAGATCATGATTTTTGTTTTGCGTGAGAGAGATTGTGAGTACTCAGACAGAGCATTTGGCAGACAGTTAACCTCTCATTTTTGATAAAATGATGCGCAATAAACTGTCTATGGATCACTGCGTAAAAAACAGCAGAAGAGGATGTGAGAGATCATAAAAATGCACAACCCATTGCTATAGAGGAAGGTTATGAGAAGTTCTACTATAATCCCAAAGGAATGGGGGCTAGCAATGTGAGGGCTCGTATGTCAAAGGGGAAAGTGTTGTCATATCTGTGGGAGGAGTATTTTTGAGAGGTTGTTTTTTCTCTGTTTGCTCTTCCTCTGGTGGTGTGTCGAGAGGCATCCTTTGCAAAGATATTCTCCTGTCAAGATTGGGTAGATGGCCCCGTTAATTGAATGACATGCCCCATTTTGCGTAAGGGTTGTACAGAGCTTTTACCATATAAATGAACCGATGTATTTTCTTGTGTGAGAAAATATTTGTATTCACTGAGGTTATTGCCAAGAAGGTTGATCATTTGGCAATTGCTATGGCGGTATGTGCTGCCCAATGGAAGACCACAAATAGCACGGATATGTTGTTCAAATTGTGAAGTGATACATGCTTTTTGCGTCCAATGACCAGAGTTATGAACACGAGGTGCCAATTCATTCACTAAAAGACGACCATCTATGAGAACAAAAAATTCAATGCAAAGAACACCAACATAATTGAGCGCATCCATTACGCGTGCGCTTATTTTTTGGGCGGCCTTTTGTACATCAAACGGAACACGCGAGGGCACAAATGACTTATGAAGAATGCCATTTTTATGCTGATTTTCAGGGCAATCATAAAAAATATGTTTCCCTTGTTTTGTACGGGTTGAAAGCACCGAAATTTCCGATAAAAAAGGAACAATCTCTTCCAAAATTAGAGAATGATCCCGAAAAGTCGTAAAAGCTTTTTCAAGAGTTTGCTCACAGGGGTGATCCAACATCATCTGGTTCTTTCCATCGTAACCAAAACGACGTGTTTTCAAAAGGCCACGCTCTCCTAACGCTGAAAGTCCTGAAAGGAGAGATGAAGTATTGTCAACAGCATACCACGATGCAGTCCCTATGCCTTTCTTTTGCAAAAATTGCTTCTCAAAAAGCCGATCTTGCGTAATTTCTAACGCTTTGGAAGAGGGATAAACACTTTTGGCTTTCTCTATGTATTGAACCGTTTGAAGTGAAAGATTTTCAAACTCATAGGTCACAACATCACACATGGAAATAAAACGATCTAATGCCGAAGTATCATCGTAGGAGGCAACAATATGATCGTTGGCTGTTTGCGCAGCTGGGCAATCTGCTTCAGGGCACAAAACAACCGTTCGAAATCCTAATTCTGCCGCCGCTATGGCGAGCATCCGTGCCAACTGTCCTCCACCTATTAAACCAATTGTATTCCCTGAAGGTAACATAGTGGGTGCGTTGGGAGTGGCGGATGTGGCGGATGTGGCGGGTGCGTTGGGAGTGGTGGTTGTGGCGGATATGGTGGGTGCGTTGGGAGTGGTGGGTGTGGCGGATGTGGCGGGTGCGTTGGGAGTGGTGGGTGTGGCGGATGTGGCGGGTGCGTTGGGAGTGGCGGGTGTGGCGGATGTGGCGGGTGCGTTGGGAGTGGTGGTTGTGGCGGATATGGCGGGTGCGTTGGGAGTGGCGGATGTGGCGGGTGCGTTGGGAGTGGTGGTTGTGGCGGATGTGGCGGGTGCGTTGGGAGTGGCGGGAGTGGCGGATGTGGCGGGTGCGTTGGGAGTGGTGGTTGTGGCGGATATGGCGGGTGCGTTGGGAGTGGCGGATGTGGCGGGTGCGTTGGGAGTGGCGGATGTGGCGGATGTGGCGGGTGCGTTGGGAGTGGTGGTTGTGGCGGATATGGCGGGTGCGTTGGGAGTGGCGGATGTGGCGGGTGCGTTGGGAGTGGTGGTTGTGGCGGATGTGGCGGCGGATGTGGCGGGTGCGTTGGGAGTGGTGGTTGTGGCGGATATGGCGGGTGCGTTGGGAGTGGCGGATGTGGCGGGTGCGTTGGGAGTGGCGGATGTGGCGGATGTGGCGGGTGCGTTGGGAGTGGTGGTTGTGGCGGATATGGTGGGTGCGTTGGGAGTGGTGGGTGTGGTGGATGTGGCGGGTGCGTTGGGAGTGGCGGGTGTGGCGGATGTGGCGGGTGCGTTGGGAGTGGCGGGTGTGGCGGATGTGGCGGGTGCGTTGGGAGTGGCGGATGTGGCGGATGTGGCGGGTGCGTTGGGAGTTGTGGTTGTGGCGGATATGGTGGGTGCGTTGGGAGTGACGGGTGCGTTGGGAGTGGTGGATATGGTGGGAGTGGCGGATGTGGCGGGTGCGTTGGGAGTGGTGGTTGTGGCGGATGTGGTGGGTGCGTTGGGAGTGGTGGTTGTGGCGGATGTGGTGGGTGCGTTGGGAGTGGTGGTTGTGGCGGATGTGGCGGGTGCGTTGGGAGTGGTGGTTGTGGCGGATGTGGTGGGTGCGTTGGGAGTGGTGGATGTGGCGGATGTGGTGGATGTGGTGGGTGCGTTGGGAGTGGTGGATGTGGCGGGTGTGGTGGTTGTGGTGGATATGGTGGGTGCGTTGGGAGTGGTGGATGTGGTGGGTGCGTTGGGAGTGGTGGGTGTGGCGGATATGGTGGGTGCGTTGGAAGATTCTGTCATTTTAAACCTCAGTTACTGGAGTTTGTGCAACACCGGCTGTTTGTTGCTGACGCCAATCTTGTAACCGCTGTGCGAGTGTATCGTCGTAAACAGCCATAACTGCTGCAGCTAATAACGCTGCGTTAATAGCACCTGCTTTGCCAATCGCTAATGTGCCAACGGGCACGCCCGCTGGCATTTGCACAATGGAAAGTAGTGAATCTTGGCCAGATAAAGACTGTGAATGCACTGGAACACCAAAAACAGGGAGGGGTGTTAGTGCTGCTAACATACCAGGAAGATGTGCTGCACCTCCTGCTCCAGCAATCAAAATTTTGAAACCTGATGCTTTTGCTTCTTTCGCAAATTGGTAAAGTCGTTCAGGGGTTCGGTGTGCCGAGATAATATGAGAAATATGAGAAATACCAAGACATGTTAAAGTATCCGCACTATGACGCATTGTTTGCCAATCAGATTGGCTGCCCATTAAAATCGCTACATTATATGATTTTTTAGCCATTTTATATCCTTAATTTAAATGTCCAAGGCGATTCTTTCCTCTTATTCTTGTAAGAGTTTTATATTCCTTTTGCAAAGTTAATTGGTGACAGAGCAACAGCTTTTTAATCATACTTCTAGGGTGAAACACGAAGTTCACAGACAGAAAATTTACAGGAATTTACAAAAATTTGAAAAAATAGTGATAGATCCTCCTTTATTATATAAACAGTATTTTGTAGCAGAAAATCCTTTCTATAAAAAATTTGAGCAGTTTCAAGTAGGTAAATCTCTTCGCGTATGTAAATTTTAAGACAAAAATCTTAGTCACGTTCGTTTGCTCTAGGAATATGAACGGGTTACTCTAATCATTAGGAAAATAAATCTCTGGGTGAAGTGATGTTTAAAACAATCTTAGATTTAAAGTGGATAACTTTCCTCTCGTGTTTCAGAGGAAGAGAGGCTTAGCATGATTTGCTTTGGGAAAAAATTATGTCCGATGAGATAAAAACCTTTTTTGACTTCAGATTGTCGCACGAGAAGCAGAGTTTGAAAACAAGGGTTGTCAAAATATACAAGGATAGTTGTCGGAAATCGGCAGAGATAGGGTTTGTTGGAAGAATTTCAGAAATTCTCATGATTTCTTATCTCCTCAAGTGAAGAGAAAAAGTCATAAAATGTAAGAATTGTAGAAATGTGAACAATTAATCTTGTAAAAGAAAAAATAATGGCAAAAATAAGTTAAAAATAAGAATACGCCATTGTAAAAATGACAAATGTAAAAACGTCAATATTCAGTAAATGATATTGATTTTGCCATGCAAATCATTCTTTCCGCCTTGGCAGAGAGAAATACGCTCTTTTGCTTGTTGGTAAAGGAAAGTACAAGATCAAAGCTTTTATTGATTTTCGGTTCTCCTGCCCTAAATACCTCCTTGTCTCATTTGTTATCTCAAAAAGATAAAAGTGGATGATGAAGTGTTAATAGTAGATTGCTTGTCTCTTTTTTGCCTAATTTTGTAACATGTTACACAACCAATAATAAGAAAAGGAGAATTTAGGTCATGTTTCTTCCGTTCTTAATTGCTTTAGGCGCAGCAATAACGACGATATCGGGCAAAAAAAATATCAGTTATGCCTTGTGGATGGTTTTGTTGTTTGTCATTCTTCTCACCTTTAATTACCATGCAACTTCTACTTTAAATTTGTCGTTTTGAGAAAATAGCTATGGAACATACAAAACAAGAAAATCCCCATTTTGTTATATTCATGAATATCTTGGGGCTTATTGGGTTATCCGCTGTTTTGGTGGTAGCCTTCTATTATCAGCTGGTGAAGTTTGAGTTGCCTTGTCCCCTTTGTCTTCTTCAACGTGTTGGTTTGATGCTTGCAGGATGTGGATTCTTGCTCAATATTCACCACAAAGTGAGAAGTACCCATTATGGTATGGTCATTCTCGGGTGTATGGTCACAAGTACCATTGCCGCAAGGCAGGTGTTTTTGCATATCACACCAGATGATCTTGGATATGGTTCAACATTCTTTGGGTTGCATTTTTATACTTGGGCATTCATCATCTCTGTTCTTTGTATTCTTGCAGTTTCCGTCGTTATGATTTTAAGTGAATTTGCGCACAAATTTAAAATATTTTCTCCTTTTCCTATATTGAGCAAAATAGCAAGTTTCTTATTTGTGTTTTTGATTGCAGCAAATTTGATTTCTACTATACTTGAGTGCGGTGGTGGGCAATGTGCCGATGATCCAGTAAGATATGAGCTGTTGTCAAACTGGTTTCTTTCCTCGTCTTAAAGTGCTTTTTCAATAAACTATCCGCATGCCTATCCTAATGGTGAGAGATAAGAAGGTAGAAGTATGGACAGCGCCGCCTCTTTTTTGTAAAAACTTTTGAGTGAAATTTAATCCAGATTTTCGATCTTCCCAGGTTTTGATCTTCCCAGGTTTTGATCTTCCTAGATTTTGATCTTCCTAGATTTTGATCTTCTTTGTAAGACATCGCTTTTATCAGTCTATAACATCGATCTTCTGTATTATCTTTATGAAAAAGCTATCTGCAAAATGCTCAAGAATTTTCTGTGTCAAAGGCTTAATCACAAGTTTGTATGAGAAGCTTTGTCGATTAGGATCTTTTGCGCCTTTATGATGAAATTTTTTACCCTTAAAACTTTTAAAATTCTCTGTTACCTAGATCCTATCGTTTAGTATTCATGAATGCTCCGGAGAGGGGTAGTAAATGCTTTTAAAGCTTTGGGATTCAGATTTGGAAAGTTATTTATAAGTCATTGTCTTTTAAGGTTTATTTGTAAAAAATGGACCGCTCTTCTTATGTATCGTTCTCTGCTTTTTAAATATCTTCTGCTTGCACGATTGGCAATATAATCCGCTCTTTTTCCATTTTCATGTGTTAAATCGGGGGAACAGGGGGTAGTAATCCTCTGGAAAGGTTATCTGATTGTATTGGGCGTCTGTAAGTGCGTATGCACGGGGTGAAGGAGAGATCAGAGTGGAGAGAAAAAAGAGCGATACTGAGGAAATACATAAAGATGAGCTGAAAAGCACATGGCGTTGAGGTGAAACAAAGTATTGCAAATGAGAAAAATCAAATAGAGCAGGGCGTGAAGTGAGAGTACTGGAGAAGAATTGGGTGCAGGGGTGAGAGAATGGATTGGGTGAGAGAATTTTTATGTATTCTATATGCTCTAAATTGTTATGAAAATATATCCCATAGTATTTTTATGAGAAGCCTATTGTGCTATTTTCTGTAAATATTTAAAAGCGTAAAAATGTGAATCTTTAAAATAGTAAGGTAAAGAAATTAAGTATTCTGCGGGCTTTTGTAAGTGCGTATGCACGGGGTGAAGGAGAGATCAGAGTGGAGAGAAAAAAGAGCGATACTGAGGAAATACATGAAGATGAGCTGAAAAGCACATGGCGTTGAGGTGAAACAAAGTATTGCAAATGAGAAAAATCAAATAGAGCAGGGCGTGAAGTGAGAGTACTGGAGAAGAACTGGAATCGTGGAATAAAAAGGAGGCGTAAAAAGCTTGTGGGAATGTTTTGACAGTCTCTTGTGAATCCGCTCAAAAAGCGTTTTCATCATTGATTGCCTTGAGGGGATTGCCTTGAGGGGATTGCCTTGAGGGGATTGCCTTGAGGGGATTGCCTTGAGGGGATTGCCTTGAGGGGATTGCCTTGAGGGGATTGCCTTGAGGGGATTGCCTTGAGGGGATTGCCTTGAGGGGATTGCCTTGAGGGGATTGCCTTGAGGGGATTGCCTTGAGGGGATTGCCTTGAGGGGATTGCCTTGAGGGGATTGCCTTGAGGGGATTGCCTTGAGGGGATTGCCTTGAGGGGATTGCCTTGAGGGGATTGCCTTGAGGGGATAAAGCTTTTGAAGAGTATCAGAGAATAAATATAAAAATAAAAACCTTTACCCGTTTGTTGAATTTTTGTTCACAAAACCAACAAAATAGGGTATGAACGCTGAAAAATAACGCACAGCCTAAAAAATGTGCGCACTATAAAGGAAAATATTTTTTATGTCAAAAGAAGAAGTTTTGGAATTTTCTGGTATCGTGACCGAACTCCTGCCCAATGCAATGTTTCGTGTGAAATTAGAAAATGATCATGAAATTATTGCCCATACCGCTGGTAGAATGCGCAAAAATCGTATTCGCGTGTTGGCCGGTGATAAAATTATGGTGGAAATGACCCCTTATGATTTGACAAAAGGACGTATTATATATCGCTATAAGTAAGTCATTAGCAGTGGTGGTTTTCTATCAAAGCAGTCGGATTGTTTCTAAAATACTTTGTTTTTTCACAATTGAAAAATAAAAAGAAACAGAAGGTAAAGTGATCCTAGAAATGCATGAAGTCGATATGTAAAGGATATTTGTGACGTCAAGAGAATTGAGTGGTAGCTTGAAAGCATTCCGAGGGGGATAAAGAGGGGGCTAAAATGAGAAACTTAAAGAAAACCTTCTTAAGAAAACAGCATTTGCCAGAAAATCTTGTCCAAGAAACTCAATTGATGCTTGCTTCCGCATCACCGCGTCGCTTGGCACTCTTAGCGCAAATTGGTCTTGACCCTCATGAGGTTTATGCAACAAATATCGATGAAACACCAAAATTAAGAGAACATCCTGCAAATCTCGCAAAACGTTTGGCAAAAGAAAAAGCGCTTAAAGCACAAGAAATTTTGCTATGGCGCAGCCAAAATGTCCAAGGGGGAGCAGCGCGGAAAATTGTTATCTTGGCTGCTGATACGGTGGTGGCTGTGGGGCGCACCATTCTTCCTAAACCAGAGGGTGAAGACGAGGCTTATGAATGTTTGCGATACCTTTCTGGGCGTTCGCACAAGGTCTATGGCGCCGTTTGTGCGCTCAATGAACGTGGAAAAATAACCGTAAAATTGGTCGAAAGTCGTGTCCGTTTTAGACGCTTAACATCTTCCATGATGAGGGCTTACCTTGCTTCTGGTGAATGGGAAGGGAAAGCTGGTGGCTACGCTATTCAGGGAAAAGCCGGTGCTTTCGTCGTCCATATGGCTGGTTCTTATTCCAATGTGGTTGGTTTGCCGTTAGCTGAAACAGTCGATCTCTTGACCGCTTATCACTATCCACTTTTCACTCACTGGGCTGAAGAAACGCATTAGAAAAACTTTAAGGAAAGATCAATGCAAGGTGAAAAGCAACAAAATGAGAAAAGAAAAAAGCAAAAAAATAAAGCAAAACCTCCAAATCAATAACAAAAATACAAAATAACAAAGATATAAAATGCCAAAAGAGTCAGACTTAATGCAAATAAAAACATCTCCGATCCGTCCTCCGCATCCTTGTCCGATTTGTGGTCAGATGGCACAACAAAACGCCTATCCTTTCTGTTCAACACGGTGCCGAGCTATTGATCTCAATCGGTGGCTTTCGGGTGCTTATATTTTACCGCCACCACCGCAGAAAAGTGATGAAGAAGAATAGAAAATAGCAAGGCGTTTCAAAACGTTGAAAATATGGTTTATGGTGCAGACAGAGGCTTAAAGCTGGTGGGATAAATAAGGTGCTGCTTAAAGTGAGCTGTTGGGGCTGAGGAGAGATCTGAGTGTTTGCTTGGATGTTGGTGTTGAGAAGTTTTAGCTTTTGAGAGCCGTCGGCAGGTTGAGCATTTGAGTTTGAAAGAAAATTGGCTATTTGGCTTGAAGAGTAGGCAGAGGCTTAAAGCTGGTGGGATAAATAAGGTGCTGCTTAAAGTGAGCTGTTGGGGCTGAGGAGAGATCTGAGTGTTTGCTTGGATGTTGGTGTTGAGAAGTTTTAGCTTTTGAGAGCCGTCGGCAGGTTGAGCATTTGAGTTTGAAAGAAAATTGGCTATTTGGCTTGAAGAGTAGGCAGAGGCCTAAAGCTGGTGGGATAAATAAGGTGCTGCTTAAAGTGAGCTGTTGGGGCTGAGGAGAGATCTGAGTGTTTGCTTGGATGTTGGTGTTGAGAAGTTTTAGCTTTTGAGAGCCGTCGGCAGGTTGAGCATTTGAGTTTGAAAGAAAATTGGCTATTTGGCTTGAAGAGTAGGCAGAGGCCTAAAGCTGGTGGGATAAATAAGGTGCTGCTTAAAGTGAGCTGTTGGGGCTGAGGAGAGATCTGAGTGTTTGCTTGGATGTTGGTGTTGAGAAGTTTTAGCTTTTGAGAGCCGTCGGCAGGTTGAGCATTTGAGTTTGAAAGAAAATTGGCTATTTGGCTTGAAGAGTAGGCAGAGGCCTAAAGCTGGTGGGATAAATAAGGTGCTGCTTAAAGTGAGCTGTTGGGGCTGAGGAGAGATCTGAGTGTTTGCTTGGATGTTGGTGTTGAGGAGTTTTAGCTTTTGAGAGCCGTCGGCAGGTTAAGCATTTGAGTTTGAGAGAAAATTGGCTATTTGGCTTGAAGAGTAGGCAGAGGCCTAAAGCTGGTGGGATAAATGAGGCGTTTGAAGGAACAAGGAATTTTTTAAAATTGAAGCATTATTTTATCCAGAATAAAAAACAAGGCTAAAAATAATCAGAAAAAGGGGAAAAACAGGAGTGGAAAAGGCAAAAAACTATCCCTCACGCTCGTTTTTAAGTAAGGTGAGGATTTCAGAGTCCCTTTCAAGAGGGAAACAGGTTAATTCGTTTTCATAATTTTCCAGATTTTTCCATCAGACATATACATGATTTTTCGGCATGTGGTTACTTTTCGTATCTCATGATCGGTATGAATTGAGAAACTCAAAGCTGTCCGGTTGTCTATGAAGATTGATTTCCACATAAATGGGCAAGGGGGCGGGAAAAAGATATTGGGTGCCCAAGCACCATCTTTTAAACGAACGACGACAAGTGCTTCTTATCCGAAACAGTTCGTGCAAACAGGCCTTTCCTGTCGACAATGGTGAGACCCCGTGCATAGGGTGAGGATAATTTTATTTAAATAATGATGGTGCGCCTTTCTCTCCCTCTTGCTATAGAGATTGTGAGAACCCATATTCCTTTTAGCACTACGGTTCTTCTTCATGCGGCATAATTTGCGGTGTTTGGTGGGGGGTGTTGGTCCTTTGAAGATGTCTCTTTTGTGGAATATTGGGAAAGTTTAAAGCGTGGCGGTGGCTTAAGTTGAAGGAAAAAAAATGAACCTAGAAAAATATAGCGAACGATTGCAAGGTTTTTTACAATCAGCACAAAATAGCGCCCTCTCTTCTGATCATCAGCAGTTTATGCCGGAGCATCTGTTGAAAGTGCTGTTAGACGATTCTCAAGGATTGGCAGCATCATTGATCCAAAAAGCGGGTGGTGATCTTACTCTTATTCGAAAGGCGCTTAACGAAGCACTTGGTGCTTTGCCTAAAGTACAAGGGGGTAATGGACAACTCTATTTGACTCAGCCGTTGGCAAAAGTCTTTAACATGGCAGAAGATCTGGCAAAAAAATCTGGTGATCAGTTTGTTACTGTGGAGCGTGTGCTGCAAGCACTGATCATGGAAAAGACCGCAAAAACCGCTGATATTCTCACAAGCGGAGGGTTGACATCGCAAGCGCTTAATCAGGCTATTAATGATTTGCGGAAAGGAAAAACAGCAGCAAGCCCCCATGCCGAAAGCCAGTATGATGCTTTGCAAAAATACGCTCGTGATTTGACAAAAGATGCCCGCGAAGGAAAACTTGACCCTGTTATTGGGCGGGAAGAAGAGATCCGCCGCACTATTCAGGTGCTTTCACGGCGTACCAAAAATAATCCTGTGCTGATTGGTGAACCAGGGGTGGGGAAAACAGCTATCGTGGAAGGATTGGCATTGCGCATTGTTAATGGCGATGTGCCTGAAACTTTGCGTGATAAAAAGCTTCATGCGCTCGATATGGGAGCACTTATCGCTGGTGCAAAGTATCGCGGGGAATTCGAAGAACGCCTCAAAGCGGTGCTGGCAGAGGTGCAAGCTGAAAATGGTCAAATTATCCTCTTTATCGATGAATTGCATAATCTCGTTGGTGCTGGAAAATCCGATGGGCCTATGGATGCTTCCAACTTGCTAAAACCTGCACTTGCACGCGGAGAACTCCATTGTGTGGGGGCTACTACGCTTGATGAATATCGAAAATATGTTGAAAAAGATGCTGCTCTTGCACGCCGCTTCCAGCCCGTTTTTGTACCTGAACCAAATCTTGAAGATACCATCTCTATTTTGCGCGGTATTAAAGAAAAATATGAACAGCACCACAAAGTGCGCTTGGCAGATAGTGCACTGATTACGGCAGCGCGTTTGTCTAACCGCTATATTACGGATCGCTTCTTGCCCGATAAAGCTATTGATCTTATCGATGAAGCGGCAGCACGGTTGAGGATGCAGGTCGATTCAAAACCAGAAGAACTTGATGTTATTGATCGGCGTATTTTACAGTTGAAGATCGAACGTGAAGCTTTGAAAACAGATGTAGAGCCAACAGCAAAAGAACGTTTGCAAAGTGTGCAGGATGAACTCAAAACATTGGAACAACAGTCTGGCGAAATGACAACCGCTTGGCAGGCTGAGAAACAAAAATTAGGGCATGCTGCTGATTTGAAAAAACAACTCGAAGAAGCCCGCAATGCTTTAGCTATTGCACAACGTGATGGACAATTCCAAAAAGCTGGAGAGCTCGCTTATAGTGTTATCCCTGAACTCGAAAAACAATTGAGCATTGCTGAAAATGATGATCAACAAAATCATCTCGTTGAAGAAACGGTTACTGCTGAACATGTGGCACGGATCGTTTCACGCTGGACTGGTATTCCTGTTGATCGAATGCTGGAGGCAGAACGTGAGGCGCTGTTGCGGATGGAAGATGAAATTAGCAAGCGTGTGATTGGTCAGGGCGAAGCTGTTCAAGCTGTTTCCCGCGCTGTACGCCGCGCCCGTGCAGGGTTGCAAGATCCAAATCGTCCGATTGGCTCTTTCATGTTCTTAGGTCCTACCGGTGTGGGAAAAACCGAATTAACCAAAGCACTCGCCGCTTTTCTTTTCCAAGACTCCAATGCCATGTTGCGCATCGATATGTCTGAATATATGGAAAAGCATGCTGGTGCACGTCTGATTGGGGCGCCGCCTGGATATGTCGGATATGAAGAGGGTGGGGTGCTGACCGAAGCCGTACGTAGAAGACCTTATCAGGTCATTCTGTTCGATGAAATTGAAAAAGCACATCCTGATATTTTTAATCTCTTGTTGCAAGTGCTCGATGAGGGACGTTTGACTGATAGTCAAGGACGTACCGTCGATTTTCGCAATACCTTGCTGATTATGACTTCTAATCTTGGCGCTGAATTCTTAACCGCTTTGCCTGAAGGACAAACAACCGATCAGGCAAAAAATGATGTCATGAATGTCGTCAAAGCGGCTTTTCGTCCTGAATTTTTAAACCGTATTGATGAGATTATTCTCTTTCAAAGATTACAACGCCACGATATGGAAGATATCGTCGATATTCAGGTAGAACATTTGCAAAATTTGCTCAATGAACGCAAAATAATTTTGCAAATCGAGCCAGATGTAAGAAAATTTCTTGCCGATAAAGGCTATGATCCCCTCTATGGTGCACGTCCTCTCAAACGGATTATCCAAAAAGAAATTCAAGATCCACTGGCGGAAAACATCTTATTTGGAAAAATTCACGATGAAACAACCGTCAAAATCGCGAAAGAAGGAGATCGGTTGACTTTTTTGCCTGAGGATTAAAAACTCTCATGAGAGAGGGTTGTTTGTGAAAGAGAGGGTTGTTTGTGAAAGAGAGGGTTGTTTGTGAAAGAGAGGGTTGTTTGTGAAAGAGAGGGTTGTTTGTGAAAGAGAGGGTTGTTTGTGAAAGAGAGGGTTGTTTGTGAAAGAGAGGGTTGTTTGTGAAAGAGAGGGTTGTTTGTGAAAGAGAGGGTTGTTTGTGAGAGGGTTGTTTGTGAAAGAGAGGTGAAAGTTTTTGTGAAAGAGAGGGTTGTTTGTGAAAGAGAGGGTTGTTTGTGAAAGAGAGGGTTGTTTGTGAAAGAGAGGGTTGTTTGTGAAAGAGAGGGTTGTTTGTGAAAGAGAGGGTTGTTTGTGAAAGAGAGGGTTGTTTGTGAAAGAGAGAGTTGTTTGTGAGAGAAAATATTTTCATGAGGCAGATGAAAAATGATAATGAGAATATAAAAAACTTGACAAGGTAAATCTTAATAGGTACCATAATGGGACAATAGGAATTGTGTGCTTTTTGCAAAGTGGATAAGATAGTCAGGGTAGGGGAAATCTTTTGTAAAGGGTGGTGGCTGTTTGGGATTTGCCTGTTAGAATGCTTTCTAGAGTCTGTAAGCTTTCGGATTTTGTGTTTGCCAAAATGGTGAGTTTGTGTTTTTCAGGCTAAATTTGCAGTGATGAGCAGTGGTCAGTTCGTAACTACTTGAGTTCTATTGGTTTATCAGAAATTTTATGCATTCATCAATCGAACTTGATTGTAACATCAATAAAGTTCTGTGTGGTTGGGAGATTTCTAGGGGATGTATTTCTCTGAAAAGGAAATGGCTTAGAAAATCTTGGTGTGATGATACATTTTTGCTAATCTTTTGCTAGGTGATTTTGCTGTATGCTTAAGCAAAGAGGGGGGTGGGTATTAATGTTTTCTGTTTTTTATGAGAGAATTCTCTTTCTATTCTCTATAAGATGGTTTCCCTTCTAGAATAGCGTTCTTCTTTTTATCTTTTTTTGCTTTTTTAACTTTTATGCATCTTTTGGTGAGGATGAAAAGAAAAATTTGTCTGTTTCTTTCGAGAATAAAGAGAATTATCGTAATGAGAGAGAGAAGCTTGTGATAAAAAAGGCAAAAAGATTTTCACTTAATTATCCGACAAAGAATTATCAAAATATATCATCATATTACCCTAAGCTATCTGAGTGATTTTGATCTTTTATCAAAAGAATTTTGGTTGTTTTTGAAATTTCGTTGCTAGCTTTTATACTCTTTTTTTGTCGTGAGATGCGCTTTTCTTTATTTGAAGGAACATCATGATGGCAGATGAACGTTGTCTTCCTTTACGCCGAAGAGGGCGTCCAAAAGGTGCTTTGAATAAAACAACAAGGCGGTTTAATGAAGCCCTTCTTACAGCTGCTGAGCAAGCTGGATATCACTATGGTGAAGATGGGTTGGTATCTTACCTTCAATATCATGCACTGAATAATCCTGTGCCTTTTTTTTCACTTCTGGCTAAAGTGTTGCCTCTACAAGTGATGGGAGAAGCGGGAGGCGATGTTACAACAATTTCACGTGTTGAAATTGTGCCGATAAGGACAAAAGATGCGGTGTCTTTAGAACGGGGAACTAAAGATCGTGATGCTTAAGGGCTTTTATGCTTGAGGATTTTGATACTTGAGGATTTTGGTGCTTGGGAGGATCTTTCAAGATCGTGGTGTTTTAGAATCACTGTTTTAGAGCATACGGTTTTTTGAAAGATCATCATGCTTGAGGAGAGCCGTATCTGTTGTTGTTTTTAGCTCTTTGAAAAGCTGTTGCTTAGGTGATGGGAGAAGCGGGAGGCGATGTTACAACAATTTCACGTGTTGAAATTGTGCCGATAAGGACAAAAGACGCGGTGTCTTTAGAACGGGGAACTAAAGATCGTGATGCTTAAGGGCTTTTATGCTTGAGGATTTTGATGCTTGAGGATTTTGATGCTTGGGAGGATCTTTCAAGATCGTGGTGTTTTAGAATTACTGTTTTTAGAGCATGCGGTTTTTTGAAAGATCATCGTGCTTGAGGATTCATGAAAACTGCGCAAATTGCTCTTATTCCAAAGCTACTTCCTGTTTTTACTGGAAAGGCCGATGTGCGTGCTGCTTGGGGAGGACGAGGGTCTGGGAAAACACGTTCTTTTGCCATCATGTCTGCTGTGATCGGATATCGGCATGGAAAGGCTGGAGAACGCGGCATTATTCTATGTGCACGGCAATTTCAAAATTCGCTCAATGAAAGTTCGTTGGAGGAAATTAAACGCGCAATCGAGGCCTATCCTTTTCTACAGGATTATTATGAGGTGGGTGATAAATATATTAAGTCAAAAGATGGACGTATTGTCTATGTTTTCGCTGGGCTTGATCGCAATATCGCAAGTATTAAATCAATGGGGCGCGTTTTCCTATGCTGGGTGGATGAGGCGGAGCCTGTAACCGAAACCGCTTGGCAAACGCTTATTCCAACGCTGCGCGAAGAAGGAAAAGATTGGAATGCCGAATTATGGGTGACATGGAACCCTTGTCGTGAAAATGCGCCCGTGGAAAAACGTTTCCGAAATGTCGATGATCCAAATATTAAAGGGGTGGAAATCAATTGGCGTGATAATCCTCAATTCCCAGAAAAACTCAATCGAGATCGCAAGGCGGATTTGGCACAACGACCTGAACAGTATAACCATATTTGGGAAGGTGAATATATGCAAACTGTTCAAGGTGCTTATTACCAAAAAGCGCTGCTTGAAGCAGAGCAGGAAGGGCGTATTACTATTGTGCCACGCGATCCGTTGATGCAGATCAGAATCTTTTGGGATATCGGGGGAACAGGGGCGAAGGCCGATGCTACCGCTTTGTGGGTGGCACAGTTCGTTGGGCGTGAAATTCGCGTTCTTGATTATTATGAAGCTCAAGGACAGCCTCTCTCTGAGCATGTGGGGTGGGTGTTTCAAAGGGGATATGATAAGGCATTGATGGTCTTGCCCCATGATGGCGCTACCAAAGATCGGGTTTATAATGTCAGTTTTGAAAGTGCTCTACAACAGGCTGGGTTTCAAACAAAAGTGATCCCTAATCAAGGGATGGGAGCGGTTAAAATGCGTATTGAAGCCGTAAGGCGATTGTTCCCTGCCATATGGTTTAACCGTGAAACAACGCAAGCTGGGCGAAAAGCGCTCGCTTGGTATCACGAAAAACGTGACGAACAACGTAATATCGGACTGGGTGCTGAACATGATTGGGCAAGCCATGGTGCCGATAGTTTCGGACTTATGTGTGTGGCTTATGAACAGCCACATGCAAAACCTAAAAAAAATGATTATCGTTTTTCTCACCATTCTCAAACGTCATGGATGGCTTTCTAAATGAATATTTCTACAAATTCTTTTTATTCCTCAGAGACGCTTGAAAATCAAGCACTCTTTAAAAAGCTCGTCAGTTGGTATCAGGATGATATTGCACATGTGGAGCAGTGGCGAAAAAATGCCCAAGAAGACTACAATTTTTATAATGGACGGCAATGGAATGAGCAAGATCTTGCCGTGTTGCGTGAACAAAATAGACCGGTTATGACCTTTAATCGTATTGCTCCTTTGATCAATGCTGTGATCGGTACAGAGCGCAATAATAAACGACAAGTGCAATTTATTCCACGCCAAGAAGGTGCAGCCTTTGCAAACCAGATCCTCACCGGAGCAGCCGAATGGTTTCGTGATGAGGCTGGTGGAGAGTATGAGGATTCTGATGCCTTTCAAGATGCTATCATTTGCGGAATGGGGTGGACAGATACCCGTCTCGATTATGAAGAAGATCCCCAAGGAAAACCCGTTATTGCACGATTAGATCCTATGAAAATGGTCTGGGATGCTAGTGCGGTGAAGCCTAATCTTATCGATGCCCAGCGTGTGTGGTATATTGATGAAAAACCACTGGACGTTGCTCAGGAAATGTTTCCTCATGTCCATTGGGGTGATCTTAATGCCGATTGGGTTACTAATCATACATCTTTCCACAAAACCAGTAATGGTGATACGCAAAGCTATCGTGGAGATGTCGAGAAGGAAAGTAGTTATCAACGACCTAAAATGGTCACATTGGCTGAATGCCGCTGGTTCGAGCGTGAGGTTGTTTATAAAGTCCTCGATCCCTTGAGCGGAAGATTTATCGATTATGCCGAGCAGGATTTCCAAAAATTAAACAAAGATTTTCCTGAAATCCAAGCAACGCGGTTGATTAGGAAAGTTGTTAAACGTGCATTCTTGGGAAAAAAATTGCTCGACGCTCCTGATAAGCCTTTGGTGCCATCTAATCAATTGGGGTGGGAGTGTATTACTGGTACTTTTGATAAATTAAGCAGACAGTTCTATGGTCTTGTTCAACCAACAAAAGATCCGCAACGATGGGCAAATAAATATTTTAGTCAAGTAATGCATTTGCTCAATAGTCAGTCAAAAGGCGGAATTATGGCTGAACGCGATGCTTTCGATGATGATCGCCAGGCGACAGAAAGTTGGGCGAGGGCTGATAGTATTACTTGGCTTAAAAGTGGTGCAGTTTCTGGCGGTAGAATTCAGCCTAAACCCGTTGCGCAATTTCCACAAGGATTCTTCCAGCTGTTTAATGAAGCAAAGAGCGCACTCGAACAAGTGACTGGGTTGTCTTCCGAATTTATTGGAACAAGGGCCGTTAATCAACCAGGAATCCTCGAAGAACAACGAAGACAGTCGTCACTCAATTTGTTGGCTTCTTTCTTTGATGGATTGCGTCGATATCGGCAACGACAGGGGAAAATTATTCTCTATCTTATTCAAAATTATCTTTCCGATGGACGGTTGGTGCGTATTGCTGGTGAGGAAAATGCCCAATATGTACCGCTAACACGGGAAATGATAACTAGTTTGGAATATGATATTGTTGTCGATGATGCTCCAACAAGTCTCAATGAAAAAGAGCGCACATTTGCCATTATTATGCAATTGCTTCCTTTGATGCAGAATTTCACAACGCCTGAGATTATGCTCGATCTTCTACGCTATTCACCTTTACCAGCATCGCTTATACATAAAATTGCCATCAAAGCACAAACACAAAGTTTAGACGAGCAAAGCCCTCCTTTGCGGGACAATGGCCATGCTGGAGAAATGTTCGGTGGTAACGATGGAGTGGAACATCTGGTGCAAGATGTTTTGCAGAGGGAAAATGCGCAAAAGTAAACAGATTCATCTGAAAAAATATTATTTTATTGTTTGAAAAAGAGAAGGCTAACAGTATGGATCAAGAACATTTAACGCAAGCAGAACAAGACCAATTGAAACAGGGGTTGCTTTCAGAAGCTGAACAGGAAAAAGATCGCCAAAGTGGAGTGGGAGAAAAAGAAAAAACTCTGGAAGAAAATTTCCAAGGAGATCAAAATGGATACCAACAACAGCGGTCATTACAAGAAGATGTGATGGCAAAAAATGTTCAAAAAGCACTCGAAAGTGATCTACCACCAGACCCGAAAAAAGATTTTATGGGTTATATACAATGGTTGGGAAAAGCACTCTACAAACAAGAGGCGTTGCTCTCTGAACAATCATTTGTACAAAATTCTGAAGCAGAACAGTTGCAGAATTTCTATCAGCAATCCGTTGTTAGTGTTAAACAAAAACATCATGATTTTGATGAAGCTGCCGATTTTGTTTATGATACACGGGCAAAACAGTTGGCTGCTTATGCTGCTCTCTATCCTGAAATGGCAGATCCAAACGTTGTGGACACCCTAATTGGTAATGAATTGAAGCAAATATTGCATGATTGTGCGAAAAAAAACCAAAACCCTGCAGAAGTGATCTATTCTATTGCGCAAAAAATTGGCTACACAAATGTTTCAAATAATACCTCAAAATATGAGGGCGAAAATTTGCAAAAAATACAAAATTCTGCACGTACACTTGCAGCTCATAACGGTTTAACTCCAAAGGGACCTCTTTCTTTAGATATGCTCGATAAAATGTCGGAGGGAGAATTTGGTAATTGGGTTAGTGAGCCAAAAAACAAGGCTGCTTTTAACCGCTTAATGGGCGGTGGAGAAGCCTAAAAAGTGCATATGTGCTGGGGAAACTCTTGAGGAGGATGTGTTGGCCGATTTTAAGGCGGATGCATTGAGAGCTGTTAAAACCCATCCATTGGGAGTTTTCAAGGAGACTATGTGGGGCAAGGGGAAAATGCGATGGGAAAATTTCGCAAGGGGGGAAAAATAAACTTTCAACAAAAATTACACAAAAAATGAAATAGCTGATCCACCATCTGAAAATTAAGAGATGTGGAATGTTAACAACCGGGATTTTACCGGTTTTTTTTATGTCAACAAACTTTTAGAGGATAAAATGACCGTAAATTATATCGGACTGAATGACCCAATGGCAGTGCGCACATGGTCTAAACTATTGAACCAGGAAGTTTCAAAAGCAATTCCTATTGCACCATTGATCGGAGATGATTCAAATAGTATTGTACAATTAAAAGATGAAACAACGAAAGCAAGTGGGGATGCGATTAGCTTTAATTTGCGCGTCCAGCTACTCGGTGACGGGGTGAGTGAAGGACAGGCTCTTGAGGGCAATGAAGAAGCACTCCAATTTCTTAGTGATCGCTTGGCTATTAATGAACTTGTTCATGCGGTGCGTGTTAAGAATGAAGGGACTATTGATCAACAACGTGTTCTTCATGATTTGCGTACCGAAGCCAAAAATGGCTTGGTTGATTGGTATGCGGATCGTCTTAGTATGATGTTTTTCATTCAAGTCTGCGGCTATACCGCAAAAGCCATTAACTTTGAAGGACGTACAATAACCCTTAAACCTGTTCATTACGGATTTAATGCTCCAACTGCACCAACCGATAAACGCGTTGTGCGTCCTAATGGAAAAACAAAAGATGAAGACTTGAAAGAAAACGATGTTTTCAATCTTAAGTTGATAGATAAAGCCGTTGAACGCGCTAAGCTTGCAAATCCCAAAATTAGACCGGTACGTGTCGAGGGAGAAAATGTTTATGTGCTTTATCTGCATCCAACACAGGTCACGCAATTGCGAACCAATACAGATGCCGGACAGTGGCTCGACATTACGAAGGCAATTTATAGTGGAAGCCATGTCAAAAACCCACTCTATGATGGCTCTTTGGGCATGTATAATGGCGTCGTCTTGCGTGAGGCTGAACACGTTACTGAAGGTGTCGAGTCAGGTTCAACAAACAAAGCAGTGCCAAATGTGCGTCGTGCGGTTTTGTTAGGGGCACAAAGCGCTGTTATTGCTTTTGGAAAAGATCGCGGCGCTACACGTTATAAATTGGTGGAAGAGTTGTTCGATTATGAACGAGAGTTCGGTGTCGCAGCAAAAACCATTATCGGTATGAAAAAAACCTGCTTCACCTTGCCAGGAGGCACACAAGGAGTGCAAGACTTTGCTACCATCGTGATCCCAACTTATGGAGCACCTGCTTAAAGGCATTCGTGAAAGCTTGCAAACTCTTCCCCCAACAGAAAAATCTGCTTGGGGGGAGACATATAAAATGTTGCATACGTAAAAGGATTATGACTGCTCATGACCGTTTTGCCTACTGACCACAATGATCACAATCTTTCGCACTTAGATCATTCTAAAACTTTTGCTTTTATGGTCGCGCTTATTCAAGATGAAATTGACGATACAACAGCTGAATATTCTACGCAAATTCAAGATTCCATTTTTACCGCTTTGCGTTTGTGTGAACGAGAACCATTTTTCTTTAGTGAAAAAAGGAAAATGAGTTTCAAAACACAACCAAAAAAAACATGGTATGGTCAAGAAGAGGGAGTTTTTATTGAATCAGAAAAAGCTTTGGAGCGCGTCCTTTTAGGAACACATCATACAACACAAATACCATTGCTTTTTAAATCTGTAGAAGCGTTGCAAAAACAATATGGATTACAGCCTGTACAAGGAACGCCCATCTTTTATACTTACCTTAATCAAAAAATAGGACTCTTTCCAACACCCAAACAGGTTGAAACTGTGCGCCTTTTTTATGCTCCTGTCTGTTTGGGAGATGAGAAGGTAATGGAGGAGGATAATCCTTGGTTGATTCATGCATTTGATCTCATTAAAGCACGTGCAAAATATGAGCTATACAAAAATATCCTCAAAGATTCTGAATATGCTGCTGTTTCTTTTAGAGACTATCAAGAGCAGCTCCAAGCTTTGCGATTGGAAACATCGCGTCGAAAAGACTCTTCAAATATTCTGCCAATGCAGTTTTAAAGAGATT
The DNA here is from genome assembly GCF_053795145.1 of Bartonella sp. B39. Taxonomy (NCBI): domain Bacteria; kingdom Pseudomonadati; phylum Pseudomonadota; class Alphaproteobacteria; order Hyphomicrobiales; family Bartonellaceae; genus Bartonella; species Bartonella sp. B39. The sequence goes on along the minus strand of NZ_CP200036.1, from coordinate 1,536,846 downwards.
TTTCTCAACCATTGATAATTGATGCTTGGCGGTTGAAGCTGGTGGTTGGTGCTGGCGGTGGATACTGGTGGTTGAAGCTGGTGGTGGATGCTGGCGGCGGATGCTGGTGGTTGAAGCTGGCGGCGGATACTGGTGGTTGAAGCTGGTGGTGGATGCTGGCGGCGGATGCTGGTGGTTGAAGCTGGTGGTGGATGCTGGCGGCGGATGCTGGTGGTTGAAGCTGGTGGTTGAAGCTGGTGGTGGATGCTGGTGGTTGAAGCTGGTGGTGGATGCTGGTGGTTGAAGCTGGTGGTTGGTGCTGGTGGTGGATGCTGGCGGCGGATGCTGGTGGTTGAAGCTGGTGGTGGATGCTGGCGGCGGATGCTGGTGGTTGAAGCTGGTGGTGGATGCTGGCGGCGGATGCTGGTGGTTGAAGCTGGTGGTGGATGCTGGCGGCGGATGCTGGTGGTTGAAGCTGGTGGTGGATGCTGGCGGCGGATGCTGGTGGTTGAAGCTGGTGGTGGATGCTGGCGGCGGATGCTGGTGGTTGAAGCTGGTGGTTGGTGCTGGCGGCGGATACTGGTGGTTGAAGCTGGTGGTGGATGCTGGTGGTTGAAGCTGGTGGTTGAAGCTGGCGGCGGATGCTGGTGGTTGAAGCTGGTGGTGGATGCTGGCGGCGGATGCTGGTGGTTGAAGCTGGTGGTGGATGCTGGCGGCTTCTTACGCGTAAATACATCAATGTGTTTTTGTTTATTCTCTATAGTCTGAGCTTTATGCCTTTGTTATAGAGGCTTATCTCAAGGGCTTTTGTAGTTTAAAATAAGCCTTTGTGATTTGAAATACAATAGATAAAGGTTTTTCAAATATTTTGCTAATGGGGTTTCTCAATGGCTTTTTTCCCAATCGCTGATTATCGGCCCGATGTTGCTGACATTAATGGCATTTTTACTGATGAACTCATAAATGTGCTACCGGCCGATGGATCCTATATCCCTATGCCTAGCTTTGAACCTTTGACAGAGCCTTGTCCTGATAGGCTTTTAGGGGCTATTGCTGTTAAAACAGAAAATGGTGTGTCTATTATTGTTGGTACGGCACAAAAAATCTACCTTCTCGATAATACGACAATGCAGTGGAAAGATATTAGCCAAAAGAAAAAATCTTATCTCGCTAATATCGATGCTCCATGGTCTTTCGCTTTGTTTGGTGATTATGTTATTGCTGTTAATGCCAATGATAAACCTCAAGTGATCGATATTAATCATGACAAAAGATTTAGAGATTTAGGAGGAAATCCACCACAAGCAGGAATTGTTCGCGTGTGGGGAGATTTCGTTTGTTTGATGAAATTAACTCAACATCCAAGACGTGTCCATTGGTCAGGATTGAACGATGCAGAATTTTGGACCGTTGGGAAAAAAAGCTGCGATTATCAAGATTTTCCCGATGGCGGTTTCGTGCAAGGCGCAACTGAGACAACAAATCCAATCATCTTTATGCGGTCTGCAATCTATGCCGGTTCTTTTATCCCTGGCTCCAAAATTATTTTCAGTTTCCAAAAAATCCACGATAAACGCGGCGCAAAAAACGCTGAATCTATCGTTTGTCGTGGTGATCTCGCCTTCTTTTCTGATGAGGGTGGATTTTATCAAATGACCAATGATGGACAGATTATACCCATTGGGTTCGAAAAAGTAGACCGAACCATGAAAGCAAAATCTCGTCAGAATAATCTGTACACTTTGTCTGCTGCCATTGATGGGGTGTATAATCGCGTTTATTGGATGATTGATAGCGATGAGAGCTCCGATAAATGCATTTTACTCATTTATGATTGGGGATTGCAAAAATGGACAAAAGCTGTCGTGGGGATTAAAACAATTCTGCCCATTTTTTTGGCTGGAGTCACTTTAGAAGGACTTGATCGGATTACTCAGAACATTGGTGATCTACCTTTTTCTCTCGACAGTAGAGCGTGGAAAAATGAAACTCCTATTCTCGGTGCATTTGATCATCAGGGAAGGCTTGGCTCGTTTTCTGGTCCGCCTATGGCTTGTGTGGTGACATCACAAGAAATGGGACAGACAAATGGCATGATAACCAGGGTGAAAAATATTATGCCCCAAGTGAATAGTGGAGAGTTTTATTTGTCTGTGGGAATGCGCTTTCGCCAATCCATCGAAGAGGAAACGGTTTGGTTGCCGGAAAAAAAACCCTCTCATAATACGGGGCAAATTCATTCCCGCGCAAGAGCACGGTTTTACCGTTTTAAATTGCGAATTCCAGAGGGGCAGAATTGGTCTCATGTCACCGGGTTTGATGTGGAATTGAAGGCTGCTGGCATGCGGTGAGGTCTAAAAGCTCATCTGTAACGGGGGAAGCCTATGGGGTGAGGCCCAAGCCATCTGTAACGGGGGAAGCCTATGGGGTGAGGCCCAAGCCATCTGTAACGGGGGAAGCCTATGCGGTGAGGCCCAAGCCATCTGTAACGGGGGAAGCCTATGCGGTGATGTTCAAGCCATCTGTAACGGGGGAAGCCTATGCGGTGATGTTCAAGCCATCTGTAACGGGGGAAGCCTATGCGGTGATGTTCAAGCCATCTGTAACGGGGGAAGCCTATGCGGTGATGTTCAAGCCATCTGTAACGGGGGAAGCCTATGCGGTGAGGCCCAAGCCATCTGTAACGGGGGAAGCTTATACGGTGAGGACCAAGCCATCTGTAACGGGGGAAGCCTATGGGGTGAGGCCCAAGCCATCTGTAACGGGGGAAGCTTATGCGGTGAGGTTCAAGCCGCGTGATAATAAATAAATGGTATGGAAAGCTATGGTGGGAACACTGAAAATTACCTGAGAGTTCGCTGTGAGAAGGCTAAAGAGAAACAGCAAAAAAGCTGAAAGAAGCAAAACCATGATACCGCAACAGGGCAGCCAAAATATTTATTCTGCTCATCTTACAGATCAATGGTCATGGGAAAAAATAGCTCCTTATAAAGAAGCTCTCAATACCGCATTGGAAAAATACGCTCAGCGCTTTCCCGATGATGTCTGTTTGGCAACAATTACTGAAGAACTGGCAAGAGGACAAGCACAATTGTGGTTGGTTTTAAAAAATAAAACACAATTTAGTGCCTTTGCGATTACCAAAGTTGAAATAACACATACGAAGAAAAAACGCGTTGTCCTCTCAGACCTTGCCGGAGAGGGAGGGCTGGAATTGGTCAAATTGATCGATAAGGTTGAACAATGGGCACGGACAATCAATGCTGAAGAAATGCATATGTTTGGAAGGTCTGGATGGGCTAAAATGCTTAGCCATCACGGATATTCTCGTAATCTTATTTATTATAGAAAGGTTCTCAACCCATGAGTAGAAAAAAAACACCTCAAGTGCAAACAACAACACAAACAAATGCACCACCCGCGTGGGCAGCAGATATCTTTAAAAAAGCCAGTTCTCAAGCGCTTGACCTTTATAATAAAGGACTTGGAGGAAATGTTTATCAGGGGCAGCGTGTCGCGGGTCTTGGTACTGTGACAAAAAATGCTCTCACCGGTCTAGAACAGGCTGCTGGACAGTATAACAATCCTGCGTTGACACAGTGGTTTAATGCACCAACACAAAGTGCTACGAACCTGCTTGGTATGGCTAAAGGAGACTGGATTGGAAGCAATAGTAAATTTAATGCTGCCTTGCAAAATGCACTGAATAAAACTTCTGATGCCATTAATCAATCGATGTCTGGAGCTGGACGCTACGGATCGGGTGCACATACTGGGGTGCTCGCCGGTGAGCTTGGCGCATTGGCAACAAATGCTACTGCACAGCAATATAATCAAGATATTAATAATATGATGAATGCTAATCAGATGATTGACCGCTCTTTATATGATCAGATTAATGCAGCAAACAGCTACTATCAAGGGCAAAGTAATGCGCAAAGCAATGCTTTGAAGGGCGGGATAATCCAAGATATGAACCGCCAGAGTGCTTTAGATGCTGAGCGCCAAAGGTGGATGGAACAAGATAATCAAGGTTGGAACCGATTAGGACAGTTGCTCGGCGTTGGAACTCAAGCTGCTGGAAATTACGGAACAACATCAGGAAAATCCACAATAATGCCTTCTGTTACAAAAGATCCATTGCGTGATGCACAGCAGGTGCTTGGATTGGTAGGTGGAATTTTAGGTCTTTCTGATGTCAGAGCTAAAGAAAATATTGTTCTTGTCGGCGAAAAAAATGGCTATCCGCTTTATGACTTTAATTATAAGGGAGATCCGCAACGCTATCGTGGTGTTCTTGCTCAGGAAGTGTTGCGTTTGAATCCCGATGCTGTGTATGTCAATGCAAAAACAAAGTTAATGCATGTTCATTATGAAAAAATCGGACTGAAAATGGAAAAAGTGAAAATGAAGAAAATAACAGCACTTAAAAAGAAAATGGCTGCTTTCTTTTCTTCTTTCTTTGCGCGTTTTCTTTTCTTGCAAAAAGGATATATTCTATGAGCTCTATTTATGATTGGTCGCTTATCGCATCCGAAAATGCCTATGCAGATGATCTTATAAACTGGGCGGAGGGACAACCTCCAAGTTCAGTCAATGATAGTGCGCGCGTGATGATGCAGCGCATCAAAGAGTATTTGTTAGATAATAGCGGGATGATTGACACACAGTTTACGGTCGATCAAGAGAAAAATAAAACATCGCTTCGCTTGATTACAAAGTCTTCTTTTAAAGCTTATAGGGGTGGGATTGTTGTGCGATTTAGAGCGCAAGGGCAAAATAAGGGAATAACAAATGTCTCTTTAAATCAATTGATTTCACGTCCTGTTTATATGATGAGCTTAAATGGTATAGTACCTTTAAAGGGCGGAGAAATTCAAAGCGGGGGAATTTATGAGCTTGTCTATACTTGTGACATTGCCGGAAAAAATGTGGATGGTTGGTTTTTAACAAATCCAACGCAAAATTCTTCACCTCCTGGCTTTATAGGCACATTTGCTATGGAAAAAATGCCTGAAGGTTGGCTTTTATGCGATGGTAAAGCTTATTCTCGTAAGACATATGCAAATCTTTTCGCTACTCTTGGCGAAACATGGGGAAGAGGAGATGGGCATTCAACATTCAATGTTCCTGATTTGCGTGGAATGTTTTTGCGCGGGCTAGATAGTGGAAAAGGGGTTGATAAAGAACGACAAATAGGAAGTAGACAAGAAGAGTCTTTTAAAGCGCATAGCCATGAAGGGAAAACAGATTCAGCAGGTGCGCACACGCATAGAATTGACAAACTCTCTTTCAGTTCTATGAACGCTTATTCAGGGAATTTTAGTGGCTGCTATAGGATTTCAGGAGAAGAGCGGACGGGTTATTCAGGATTGCATGAGCATGATATCATTTTGGAAAAAACAGGCGGTGATGAAACGCGCCCCGTCAATGTAGCAGTTGTTTATGCTGTCAAAACATGAAAATTAAAATGCTTACAGAGGCAAAAATTGTTTGCAAAATCTCTGCCACGAGAAAAAGGTGCCTTATGAAATGTTATAGAGGATGGCATATACCAAGCTTGAGAGAAAACCTTTGATTGGAAGACAATGCCTCCTTGGTTTAGTTTATCTCTTTCTCTTCAACGCTCTTGAGCAGAGAAAAGTGAGATGCGTGGTGTAATTTTTCCAGTATTGGTATATCTGTTTTTCATTTTTTATCGTTTTTTGCCGTGGTGTGTAAGGGGGAAAATAAAGGCGTTGTTTGTTTTCGGAAAGCAGATTTTTTTGTTTAGGGAGCAATATTTGACCTTTGTATCAAAATAATTGACTCAGAAGAATGTCATGATAATGAGGAACTTCCTCTTTTGCCAAAGAATGAGGGTATGCAAAAAAATCTCCACGGCTTTTATCTCTGACAGCTGTATAATGGTGTTGACCTGTGAGAGGTGTGTGTGCTGATAAATTCAAATATTCCCTGAACAATAAAATGCTTCTGTTTGTGAGGCCATTTGCTTAAATAGACTCAGATCATACCCAGAAAATCTTATGATAAAAGATCATGGCCGGTCAAATGGTGCATGGTGATCCTGCATTTTACGCTGCTTTCAAATTGTCAGAGCAGCGTTCTTCGTGAGAGAAAAAGGGGTGTTTTTAAGAAGATCAATTGCTGAAACACACCGGAGTTTTTAATCGGTTTGTATCCGGTTTACACACTGTTTTATAGTACATCAATTTTATAGCACATCAAAAAGAGGAATGTAATGGCACTTTTTCCATTTTCTATTGCTGATATCGATGATCCTGAACATATTCGTGTGGTGCTTTATGCCAGCGGAAGAATGGGACATGCTCCTTTGAATGCATTGTTGAAACAAATACAGGAAGGTATGACAAAAATCTCGCAGCGCTTAGATGCTTTGGAACAACAATTGAAAAAAACAGATCTTGCCAATGACAAACATAAACAAGTTGTTTAAGAGAAGGATAAAAGCAGAGCAGGACTTTTATACAATAACTGTAGACAGTCGTGAAGGTGACATAAATGGCCGTGGAAGAGGCGTAATAACTGATAATAGCATGAAAACTTCTGGTATTAAAGGATACGCTTTATCTAGCTTTAATGCTTCAAAAAAATTGAAAGATTAAAAAGATAAGCAGTTGGAATTATTAAAGTTTATAAAGAAGAAATAAGTTAGTTGCTGATAGAGCTATCGCAACCAGTGGTGTGAGTAGCAAAGCTAAGCGGAAGCAGTATATTCAATAGTAGATAGCCGAAAAACACATTCTCGGTAAAAAAGATTGTGGAGCATGAAAGAATAAAAAAACTGCTATGTATAATCCGGATATCAGTTAAAACTTTCTAGTTTACATCTTCGATATGAACTCTAGAGACCGTAATGTATTTGCATCTTTTTAAAAAAGATAAAAATTTCAAAAAAATAATTAGTGTGCATGAAACAATGGCGAATTTCTACGGGAAAGTATATTGTAAAGGACCCTCTTGATTGGAGAAATTCATCATAGATAAGTTGGGGATCCTTCTTGTACGAAAAGGGACGGTTTGTACGGCTTTTCAAGACAAACTTCTGTGGTAAAAAATTTGAGCACAATGTACGTAAAGTTATAAGGAGAGAATTGAGCGGTTTTTAATCGGTACACAATTTGCTGTGTCTGTGCCTTCTTCTATGAGAAAAGAACACAGGCTTTTTTTCATCATTTTTAATTCTTCAAGCATTAGGATTTCGAAGAATTTCAAACCTTGGTTCTTTTGTTAAGGCAACCCCTTTAGGGTGCTTAACGGCGGCCTTGACAAAAGAACCAATAGGGTTTGTTTTATCATTTTGTTATTCTATGTTTTTCAAAAAGCTTAAGGAATAGATTTATGGCTGAATTGCCAAAATAGACTAAAGCAAAAGCAAATTCTTATAAAGCCATGTTCACTTCTATGATTGAGAACGGATGGTGGGGTGGTTATAGCAAATTTGAGAACTCAAGCTGCAATTATCTTTTCCTCTTCTCAAGAGAGTGGAACAGCACGCGCATAACAATTTATCGCCATTATTCTTTTTTCTATCAATCTATACCAATAATATGTTGCTTCTCTTTTCTCTGCCAGATACCTTTTTCGCGCCTCAAAAGTTGAGGAATCTCACTAGAAAATTTTATTTCTTGAGAAAGAGTATGGATTTTATGATGGGTTTTATCATTTTTCCGTAAGGAGAGCTGCAATTAAAATAGAGGCTTTCGTTTAAAGTTTTTTTCTTGCGCATCAAGAAGGATCTAAAGAAAAAGAATTGCGATTGCAGATCTCATCAAAACTATCAGTATTGATGGATGGCATAGGTTGCGATGACCATTGTTGCAAGGTCTTTTATGTCTTGGCAGAAATAAGAATTTGTGAAGCGTGTCTTTTTCATGCCCATGATGGTTTTGAGGGTCATAAGGGGTGAATTTCCTTCGCTGTTTATTAAAGCGTTTTCAAAATTATAGTTTCTTCCAAAAGCCATGATCACACTTTGGCTTCCAAGGAGGATAGCACGGCGCACATTGGCAATAGCTGTGTTGTTTTTTGAATGAATCCCGTTGGTCACATAAGCAGATTCTCGTGAAATAACATCACGAGTATATACCAAGCGCATCTTCAAAAAGAGGGTGGTTTTGGTTGTGTGACATTCTTTCATTTGCATTTTGAATATCTTTCCAAAAATTGAATCCAGTGTCCTTTTGTAATTGTGTAACTTGGGTGGGGTGGAGTTAGAAAACATAGAATTTTTTTGTTGTTGATATGTATCGGATGAATTGAGGAATATGCACGTTTAGCATACGTAATAGCTTGATCGATAAAGTTAAGGTTGAAGCTTGTGTTATTGCGGACCTGTTAAATCTTCATCCTTGAGAATTCCATGAGGTCGTATGATGCGTTTACTGATCTGAGCAGTTGGCTTATTAAATCCGTAATGGACGGGCTTGAGCCTTAAGCTTTGTTTACTAACGTCCATACTATAATGCGGTGTAACCACGGACTTGAATAAAAAACATCAGGCTTAGCAATTCATTGTATGAATCAATAAGCTGACATTCAGCTTCTTGCGCATTCATACAGTATTTGTTGGGCGATTGGAGTAAATATATCAGCTTTTCGATTTGCACTTTATCATATAAGCGTGGCTGTTTGTTTCCTGTCCATGTGTCTTCTGTAGCAACATCCCTCTTTAATGCTGGAACAAGTGAGTTAAATAGAGACAGTGGTTCCAGATTCTTTTTCACTTTTCTCTTTCATTTGGATGATACTGTATTTAGTTTTATCGCCTAAGAAAAAAGCAATGTTGCTCCGGTATTTTATATTTTTTACCGTCATTTAAAACGTCTCTCTTAAAAAATACATAATGACGAAAATCAGTTTCTAGGTGTCTTTTTGTTTTGTATTTTGGTTGGGGAATAGGGAGATTTTCACTTTTCTTACTATGCTATAAGGGTGGCTCAGTTCTACTAAAAAGTCCATAATAAAACTGGGATATCTCTCTTTTTTCTTTTAGTAGAGAATTCTTGGTGAGAAGATGAGCATTTATAAAAGAACGCGTTTTATTTGTATTGATTTTAATGGAACAATGTGGAAGGCAGAAAAATTTTTTTCTAATATTACGAAAAGTAATGGGGGCACTAGAGTGAGAGTGGCTCTCTTAAATACGGGGATGGTATCACTGTAAAATAAGGGCGTTTATGTATTGGTTTGTTCTGATAATAAAATCCATTCTATTGCTTGTATAGGATTTTACATCAATAAACTCTTATGATAATGCCTCTAGAGCCTTTTCATAAAGGAGATGAGAAGATTTTCAACAAGAATTTCAAATACCAAAGAGAATGAAACATTTATGATGTAAATAAAAAGGAGTATTTTAGCATAAGGAGAAGGAAAGGTTACGGCCGAATATACCATATGCATTGATACTTCTCTCGTTTTTTGCTGTCAAAAGCTATCTTCAGATGTTAAAGGATATAGTCTTTATGGAAAAAAGAATCCGCGCAAGACAAAAAGCTTATTTCAAAAAATTATATCGTAAGATCGCTTTTATTTTCATGCTGCTTTTTTGTATAGCGGCGTTTTGTTTTTTTGTTGCAAAAATTATCAGCTATTTTTCTGCCCACAAACCAATAGTACAGCAAGCTCCCGTTGAACTAACCATTCCAGTCTTCGATTTACGCGTATATTGCAAAGAAATTGCTGCTTCCGTTATACCTGATATGAAAAGAGAAGTTTATCAGAATTGTATTCATTTGGAAAGTGAAGCCTATTTTCATATTCGTGATATGTGGGATAAACTTTCCGATACGGTAAAGAAAAAATGTATGACAGTAGTGCGACCGGGGGATGGAAATTATTTTATTTTAAGGGATTGTTTTCTCAGTGAAAAAGAGGGTACAAAAGATAAGGTACGCAATCACTTTTAAATTTTTACTGCGAAAATTATTTTTACATGGCAATTTAAGAGTATGCAAAATGTAATACAAAATATAAAGGATTATGGTGATTGTTTCCGTAACTGTCTCTAATATTCGGCTATGTGCATTTTACGCCAAGTAAATCTGAATACTCATGGTATTTTGGCGAATGACATTTTGGCGAGCAGAAATCCTTTTCATTGTTGAATGAACACTCGCTTCTCTTTTGTAATTTTTCTTTTTATACAACGAGTTGCAAAACATTACAAAGAGGAAAAGACAAATATTGAACCTTGTTTACTTTCTGCATGGAGTATCTTTCTTAGAGGAATGAAACAGGAGGCAAAACACATTTTTGATTTTTGTTTAGCAGGCATGGAGGTCGTTAATTTTCTTGTCGTGAAGTTGTGTATTTTGCCTCTGGAAGTCGCTTCAATATAAACCATAAAAATACCGTATTATTGTTGATAAAGAGAGATGTTTTTGTACTTTTTATTGTGTGCGTTAGGTGGCAAGAGCAATATTTTTGTTTGTTACATCTCTTTGTAGTAAGGTTCGTGGTTTTAAGCCTCTTGTTATCGCTCCATGAGTTTCCGGCAGCTTCTCTTTGTGGCTGTCGGGAGTGGTGTTTTTTGTAGGGGTTTTTCTGGTCTTAAGCTATTTGCTCTAGAGTAGAGCGCGTTACCTTCTGTATTCAGCTAAAAAGAGATTAAAGCTCTTATACTTAAAACGAGAAGAGGTTTTGTGTAAAAAATAAGCTGTTGGGGTGCTCAGATTATCGGCCAAAACATCGAGTGTAGGATTTTGATGATAATTGAGTTGTTGGCAATAAGGGCCATATATCTCGCACATTTCAAATAAAATGCTCTCGGGAATGTTTTCGCTTGTGTAGGTGGAAATGTGCTGCATTGGTTGTGTGGAGTATGCCAGAGGATGCTGCAATAAAAGCAAGAACAAACTTTTAGAGTTTCGTGCGGTTTAAAGCTTCGTGTCTTTCTGTCGAAAATGTTTGGCCAATAGGGTGTTTGGCCAGTGGGTGTTTGGCTAGTGGGTGTTTGGCTAGTGGGTGTTTGGCTAGTGGATGTTTGGCTAGTGGATGTTTGGCCAGTGGATGTTTGGCCAGTGGATGTTTGGCCAGTGGGTGTTTGGCCAGTGGGTGTTTGGCCAGTGGGTGTTTGGATTGTCAGATGTTTCAAAAAATCTTCAACAATATTTTTAAGCTAAAAGCTAATAATTTTGGTCTATCAAAATGGAGGGTTGAAGATATACCGAAACGACTAAGAGGGACAGCAAAATCTTTAAATTGTTCGGTTTATTGTTGTTGGGCATCACAAAAATGCGCAAAAAAAGGAAAGCTTTTTTGTTCGCGAGGGTACTGGCTAAATGCGCAAAACGCTGTGCTCGTTTTGCAAACAAAGTTTCCAAGTTAGGTAGTATGACGAAAATTGAAGAACCCATTGTATCATTTTTCTTCATAAACTTCGAATTTTTTTGAGGCGCTTCTGAAATTCTTTGCGCGCCAAGCATGTTGGTCGTTTTTTTCTATAAGCTTATAGCTTTTTAGTGTTTCTATATTTGGCTTTTACATTGCATTTATTCTCAATTAAGGGTTCAATTTATTTATAGATCTTGTGATGCTAAACCAGAAATTTGTAGTGTGGTTAGTGGATTTTTGTAAGAAGACTAATCGGTTAGCGATCATAGGACTTGAATAGTGTTTGTTGTTAATCTACTTATAAAGTTAGGGGCTTTTGCAAGAGAATAGTGGATTATTGTTCACAAAGGGGTTGCTTTAGCACAGAAGAAAGGCTATGTTCATAGGGTGGATATGTTTGTGCAGTAACTCATGGGGAATGGTGCTTGTGAGTTCGATGCGCGAGGGGGCAAGGAATATCGGCATTTTTAGAATCGTTGGTTTTAGAACAAAAAAGAGAGCTGCTATTGTTTTCTAGAATAATTTGTTTGTTCGTTGGGAGCGTTCTATGCTTGTTCTCGTTTTTTGTTTTTCCACAAGATGGTTATTTTTTTAGTAAAATATGGTCTATTTTAAAAAAATACTTGGCATTTTATGTGAACATGACTAGGTTTCTACTGGTTAACAGAGGAATGGGGAATTTTAGGATTATGATTTCCCTGATGTTATTGTGATTTTCAGAAAATATACAGTATATCAAGTATTGATAGGTATCAAAATATCAGTGGATATTATTTGAGTAAAATAGGATGCAGATAGTCTGATAACCGTATTTTAAACATAATCAGTGTTATCAGAAAATAATGCAATGAGAAAAATCAATTAGGATACACACACTCCAAAAAGGGATAAAGATGAGGCCACAACAAAATAGACGAGTACGCGGTCGCAATAATAACAATAACAGTAATAACAATAACAGTAATAATAATCGTCGCGGTCCTAACCCCTTGTCTCGGAATTATGAAAGTAGCGGTCCGGATGTTAAGATTCGCGGAAATGCTCAACAGATTGCCGATAAGTACATAAGTCTTGCGCGTGATGCACAAGGTGCTGGTGATCGTGTTATGTCAGAGAACTATCTACAACATGCGGAGCACTACCTGCGTATTATTTTGGCAGCGGTTGGTCAAACGCCTCAAAATGCTCGACGTGATGAGAATAATGAGCGAGAATACGGTGAAATAAACGCTGAAGATGAGAAAAAAGATACTGTCGCTTGTGACACGGACGCATCACAAACACCATTGCAAAAAAATGGTCATGGTCAATATGCTAAGGCACAAAATGGCTATGTGCGTGAAGATGCATTAGAAACAAATACTTTGTCGGGTGAGGAAAGCGCTCAAGAGCAATGCATTGCTGAAGAAAATGTTGAACCTGTCAAAAAACCACGGCGAATTTCACGGCGACGCATTGTGCGTGCGCAAGAAGAACCAACCCTTGAACTTTCAAATTTTGAACTTTTGCGGGCAACGTCAGAAATTTCTCAGAATGAGGATGTGTCGACGGAAAAAGTTGCCTCTCTGACTATATTAAATAAAGAGGTGCCAAGAAAACCACGGCGTCGTCGGGTGACAGCCTCTTCAGCAGAGGAAAATGCGTAAAGCAAGGTACGATGTTTTAAGTATTGGTGGAGAGCCTTGTTCTCTTAACGGGGTAAGGGGGTGGATGTTTCCTCTATTGTTTTAACAGAAAGAACGGTGATCAGTGCACCGGTATGATAATTGTAAATCATAAATTTTGTTTGCCCGTCTGGTGTTAAAATTTTCAATACGATATTATGCTCTGAGAGGCTTTGCGACAAAATCTGTGTGTTTTTCGGTAAGGAAAGCGTGTGGTGGATAACTTCTTGATTTGTATTGTGCGAGGAAAAAAGGTTTGTTTGCTTTGGAGCTGAACTCGGTGCTATAATTTTGTAGATAACTCCAAAGAGTACGGCAAGAATAAGAATGAGCGTTATTGAAATAGAAATAATCATGAGACGCATGAGCTTTTTTCTCACACGTTCTACAGCTGGGTCTAAGGGTTGATCTTGAGGCAGTGCACATTGCTCTGTGGGATGGTCTTTTGAAGTCTGAATTTGTTTATGATCCATCATGCTACACTCTTCCGTGGATTGTTTTTTTAGAGCTTGATGGGTTTATGCTTTTAAGGTTTTTTATGCAAGAGGTTTATAGAGAAAATTCCTAAAAGCGGGGATGGGGTGGGAAGGTATTTTCTTCGTGAATCCTAGACTCTTTATCATTCATATTTTGGCTTTTAAGCAGAAAATTGCCTCGGTTGGTTACGTACCAGATCAACTTTACTTCTTGTTGATGTAAATTTGCCTGTACCTTTGTGCATTGGGCAAAGATTTGTTGCCCATAAGCTGTAAATTTTTTTATTGAGGGTACCATAGCTTGCTCACATGCTTGAGCTGTTGAGAAGGTTTTGACCATTGTCTTGTTAGAATAGCAACTGTTAAAATCATCTGTGCATGCAACCAATAAGAGGATAAAAATGAGGGTATTCATAAAAATATTTTCCAAATAAGAGGTTGACAACATAGAGCCTAATTTGTCAGCCTGGTGGCGTTATTCTTTACGAATAAACGTTTTTTAGAGGGTCAGGGTTCCGCTAGTTTGGTTGTGCTAGTTTGGTTGTGCTAGTTTGGTTGTGCTAGTTTGGTTGTGCTAGTTTGGTTGTGCTAGTTTGGTTGTGCTAGTTTGGTTGTGCTAGTTTGGTTGTGCTAGTTTGGTTGTGCTAGTTTGGTTGTGCTAGTTTGGTTGTGCTAGTTTGGTTGTGCTAGTTTGGTTGTGCTAGTTTGGTTGTGCTAGTTTGGTTGTGCTAGTTTGGTTGTGCTAGTTTGGTTGTGCTAGTTTGGTTGTGCTAGTTTGGTTGTGCTAGTTTGGTTGTGCTAGTTTGGTTGTGCTAGTTTGGTTGTGCTAGTTTGGTTGTGCTAGTTTGGTTGTGCTAGTTTGGTTGCGCTAGTTTGGTTGTGCTAGTTTGGTTGTGCTAGTTTGGTTGCGCTAGTTTGGTTGTGCTAGTTTGGTTGTACTAGTTTGGTCGTACTAGTTTGGTTGTGCTAATTTGCCATGACGTAACTAGATTTTAGAGGCTAAATTTTAAGAAATTGATTGTGTGGAAAATGTCTTTGTGCTGGGCAATGGATGTTATGAGAACAACAGGGTGTGTGTTGTGCTTTTTCATATTGTGGTATTTTAAACGCTCTTTTTAAAAAAAGGTATCAAAATAAGTTTCAGGAACACGCAAGCAATAAATAATCCCTGTTTCTGTTAATTGTAAAGAAGCAGAACCATTTACAGAAACAGGGACAATCTTTTCTAAGACAGCGCTGCCAAAACAGGCTTTATTATTGCTTGAAAGAGGTGTTTGCGCTTCAAAATTTTCATTCCAAGTGATGATGAGTTCCATTTTTCCATTTATTTTTGTATGGATTTCACAGCGTACACAAACGCTTCCCTTTTCTTGTGAGAGAGCGCCAAAGGAAAGAGAATTGACAATGAGTTCATGAAAAGCCAAACCAATATGCAAAGCCGCATTGGGAAAAAGATAAGGATCTATGCCTTCAAGTGAAAAACGTTTTGTTTCTTTTATCAAATAGCCTAAAGCCTGCGTTTGTATTAATTCGCGAAATTGAGCACCGCGCCAGTCGGAATCGGTGATGAGATCTTGAGAGTGAGAAAGAGAATGAAGTCGCCCTTGAAATTTTCGTAAAAAAACCTGAATCGATTCAGTATAACGTGCGGTTTGGCTGGCAATACTTTGAATGATGGCGAGAAGATTTTTAGAACGGTGACTTACCTCCCGAAGGAGTATTTTTAGCACTTGTTCACGGCGGCGTAATCCTGAAATATCAACACCGGTGGTGATAATACCGATAATGTCTCCATTGTCATTGCGATGGCAATCAATAGAAAATTTGTACCAAGTCGCTTGTTTGGCCATATCTTCAAACCGTGCTTCAATGGTCTGCATTTTGCCGGTGGCTAAAACTTGCAATTTGATTGTTTCCATATTATCTGCAAGTTCAAGCGAAAAAAAATCACCGTCACGACATCCCACCCGCCATTTGTTGTGTAAATGTTGCGGCAGGTTTTCAGCCCATAAATAATCCAGGTTTGTTGTCTGATAGAGAACACAAATATCAGCACCACGGATCGCTTGCATGAGAGCGCTAAGATGCGATGTATCTATGGGTGGCTTTGGAAGAGACATAACCATCATGATAAAGATGTTAAACTGTTCTAGGCCGCTTTAGAGGCATTCTCTTGAAAAAATAAAGCTTGTGAAATAAGCGCTTTCACCATATCTGGATTAAAGGGTTTGGTAACTAAAAAAGTTGGTTCTGGACGTTCTCCAGTTAATAGCCTTTCAGGAAAAGCGGTGATAAAGATCACTGGTATACGGTCATTTTGCAAAATGTCATTAACTGCATCAATGCCGGAAGTGTTATCGGCTAATTGAATATCAGCTAAAATCAATCGTGGCTTTTCCTTATGATATATGGAAACAGCTTCATCACGGGTGCGTGCAATTCCTACGACCTGATGGCCCAAACTTTCTACCATTTGTTCAATATCCAGTGCAATGAGAGGCTCATCTTCAATAATCATCACTTCAGTGGCAATTTGTTGAGAAATATCCGTCGATGCTTGGTTGAGGAGCTCGCGGAATTCTTTGGTATCAAGAGCCATGACTTCACGCGCTTCTTGTTCGTTAAAGCCTTCAACAGCAATTAACAAAAATGCTTGGCGTGCACGTGGGGTGAGATACGATAATTTGGCACTAGTTTTTTGTTCAATACCAAATTGTGGCAGTGGCTCGGGGATATTAGGTGTAGTTTGGTCAAAAAGATGGCAAAAAAGCCAATAGGTACCAATGCGGTCGCTGGACGTTTTGGGAAAAATAGAAATATCTGCAATAAGTGCTTCCAACATCGCGGAGACATAAGCATCACCAGATGCTTGGCTGCCGGTGACAGAGCGGGCAAAACGCCGAAGATAGGGAAGATGCGGGGCGATGCGCGTGGATAATGACATAATCTATAACTCCTTTGACCTTTTACAAGCATTTTATTGATTGAAATCCTCAAGAGAGGAAAAAGTTCCTCTTTCCATATGGAACTTTTTTCATACAACCATATTTACAATTATTAGGCGAAAAATTTTATTGTTGCTACTTATAATATATGGATTAGGGGGATAAAAAATGAACGACCGTGATGAAAAAAATCTCACCAATCATTTCACATTTGGAGATGATCTTCTCGGGGTCAATTGCGAAGTAGCACGGAAGTTACGCCAATTTTACATGGAAATTCAAGAAGAAGCACTGCCTGTACGTTTGCTGGAACTTTTGGATAGGTTGGAGCGAGCAGAGCAATTTAGCTTAAATAATGCAGAAAAGGCTTGAATCCACTATGGCAGAGAGCGTAAAAAACTTTAAACAGGAACTGCTTTTGGTTCTGCCAGCTTTACGAGCTTTTGCTGTTTCTTTAAGTGGCAAGCACGATAAAGCTGAGGATTTGGTCCAAGATACACTTATGAAGGCATGGGCTAAGCAAGACAGTTTTGAAATGGGAACTAATCTCAAAGCTTGGCTTTTTACGATTTTACGCAATGAATTTTACAGTCAAATGCGCAAAAGAGGAAGAGAAGTTCAAGACAGTGATGGTGTGTTTACCCAAAATGTGGCGATTCATCCTGCTCAATATGGATCGCTTGATTTGCAAGATTTTAGAAAAGCCTTAAATATGCTTTCTTCTAACCAAAGAGAAGCCATTATTCTCATTGGGGCATCGGGTTTTTCTTATGAAGATGCTGCAGCTATTTGTGGTTGTGCTGTTGGAACAATTAAAAGCCGTGTCAGCAGGGCGCGTAATCGCTTACAGGAACTCCTCAAAGTCAATGGTGAATCTGATTATGGTCCCGATATTTATTCCGCTGGAAGTACATTATGTTCATTTAATGGCTAAAAAGCATAATAATTATGATGGATAGCCTTGTTTTTTTTATTCCCGTTATAGCTATTAAAGTAAAATTTGGCATCTGAGGAAATTCAGAGTGTTTGGTATTGTGTACCCTTAGGGAAAATAAGAAAGCCTGTATGAAAGTATCTGGCAGGCTTTTTGCCTTGTGTTCTATAAGGGAGCTTTCCTTTGTGCTGAAAAATGACAATTTTCAGGTTTGCCGATGGAAATTCTATGACAACAAAGACGAATTTGCTTTCTCAAAGTCTCTCTTCTGATTCAAGCATATCAAGCTGGCGTTGGATGACAATTATCGTTTCTCTTGTTATGGCCCTTTTGGCATCAGTTTTTATTATGCTGCTCTCAAATGCTGTTGATCGAGAAGTTGCACAGTTGAATACAAGTTCTGAATTGCGCGAACAAGCTGATTTGGTGCTCATTAGTTTGATCGATATGGCTGTCGCTGACCGCAGCTATGCGAAAACTCACAATGCGGAAGACAAAGCACGCTTTGAAAATGCAGCGCGTGAGATTGACGATCTTCTCGAGTATACGGCGTTTCTTGTTTATGCCCATCCGCAGTGGTATGAATGGTTTACGGCTTTTAAAAACGAGGTCGAAGCACGCAAAGCTTTTATGAATGCCCATATGATTGCCATTGATACACTTCCTGATCAATCTTCTCAACCCTCTCTCTCTTTGGAAGTCCCGAAGGTTCAAGTGGCGCGTTTAGCACAACTGATGACAAGCTTTATGAATGGTGATGATGTGGTGCGACAAAAACAGCGCGAAGGTATAGCGCTTATGCGTTCTGCTTTAACATTGGCAGCAATTGTTTCTGTGGTAAGTACCTTTATTTCCGCTTATTTTGTCATTAATCG
Organism: Bartonella sp. B39; assembly: GCF_053795145.1. NCBI lineage: Bacteria > Pseudomonadati > Pseudomonadota > Alphaproteobacteria > Hyphomicrobiales > Bartonellaceae > Bartonella > Bartonella sp. B39. The sequence continues at coordinate 1,518,615 of NZ_CP200036.1, read as the reverse complement.
TTTTCAGCGTGATATACGCTCTTTAAAATTGTATCAATTGCTGCTTCATAGTGAAAATGTAGCTTTGGAAGCGCGTGTGAAAGAACGGACGCAAGAATTGGAAAGAGCACGTAATCACGCCGAAAAAGAACGTCAACGTGTTGAAATGTTATTACAGGATGCAAGTCATCGTATTGGCAATTCTCTTGGCACGGTCTCTTCTTTGCTCGGGCTACAATTAAATCGGAGTAAAAATGAAGAAGTACGTGCTGTTCTTGGCGCTGCACGAGACCGTATCCAGACAATCTCCACAGCACATCGGCGTTTGCGCTTGTGTGATGATATGGAAACAACTTTATTGGCAGAGTTTCTCAGTTCGGTGGTGCATGATGTTGAATTAGCAGTGCCCTTTGAATTGCGCGGAAACATCACCATTCACACGAACTTTAAAGAGTGTCACTTGTCTTCAAGAGATGCAACAACACTTGGGATTATTCTTGGTGAATTGCTGACAAATTCCTTAAAACATGCCTTTCCTGATCAGCGCTCTGGTCATATTTATATCTCATTTGGGCCTCAAGAAGATGGACAATTGATGTTGATTGTCGAAGATAATGGTGTGGGTATGAAGCACCAAACAGCAGAGCAAAAAGCAGGTCTTGGCCGTTTGGTTATCGAACAACTTTGTATGCAGTTTGGTGAAAAACCAGTTTTTGAAACTTCTACTTTGGGGGGAGCAAAGGTCACAATCCCTTTACCAAAACTTAAAACAAATGATTCAAATGATTCATCAGCTCTTTCTTAAAAGGGGATGTTAAAATCCCCTCTGTTTATTAAGGTTAAGAGAAACAAATATCTTTACAAATTGCTGCAGCTTTCGAAGAATTCTGTGGAAGTGCCTATCATGCCTAAATCCTCAATCAAAGTGGGTTTTCCTGTTCTTCCATTGTAAAATTTAACATGTATATCTTTCCCCCGCACATTGACGAGGTAATAATCTCCCTTGAACAGTGCTCCCGCTGTGTATACAGGGATATTACCGAAGACTTTATCATTTTGTGCGCGACAATAGCTCTGATAATGGGTGTGTCCAGCAAAGATTGCTTTGACATTATGAGAGGTAATGATTGACTTAAATGCCAATAGATCTTGAGCCTTTTCGGGTTTAAGAAAATGTGAAGGACCATCGGGAAAAAATGGGCGCGCATCGTGGAAGTTCATAATTGTAATTTTCCCTCTAGCGTCAGCTGCAGCTAAATCTTTTTTTAGCCAATCCAAAGAGCTCTTAACATGGATATTCGTATCGCTTTGTTTTAAATGGGCTGTATAAGTTGGGTAATTGTGAAGTTGCACATAGTGAATATCTCCATAATCCCATGAGTAACTGAAACTTCCTTCTATAAAGTGAACAGATTTGTTAGAAGCGCCAGTCAATTTTTCCGTGATATCTTGATTGAAATGAGGAAGATCATTGCCGTATTTTTTTATTTCTCTCATCATCCTAGAGATGGCGCTTATCGCACACGCATCGCTTGAAGAATTCATTTCTTCAGGAATCGTACATTTGCCAATATTATCAGCATAATCATGATTGCCGAGCCCTTCATAAACAGGAACGCCAAGTTTTTTGTATATGTTTGCATAATCGTCATAAGTTTTTTTACGCCCAAAATCGGTTAAGTCACCATTGACGATATAAAAAGCTGCCTTCTGTGATTTTATTGCTTTTGCGATTTTTTCATTTTTACTAATCCAGAGCGCTCTGTTTGCTTCCGAATTTGGATCACCATAATCCAAACGCCACGGTTGCGGATCAGCCATGATGATAGCAGTATAGTTCTTTATGGAAGTTTTTTTTCTTATGTTCGAAGATGTTCTTGAATTATTACGAGAGCCTGTGTCTTTTTGTTGTGTAATATCTTCTTTTTGTTGTGTAATATCTCCTTTTGTTTTTCCAAATACAAAAGTTGTATAGTTAAAAATTGCTAAAGCAACAACCGTTATCGTTGTATATTTATATTTCATAAACTTACTTCTCCAATTATTATGCTGCAGACACTTATAAATATATTTAAAAATACTTTTAGATACAAATATTTTTTACGGTTTTTATTTTAATTGATGTCTGTATTCCTAATTAAAGTTTCTCTCCAGATGTTTTAATAGATCCAAAAGAACTTTTTATCATATAATTTGTTGTATTGTTTACCAGACAGTTTTGGATTATTTTTGCGCTTTATTCTTTTCCTTATCGAGCGTTTTATCTTTTGACGACTGCTTCAGAGTAAAAATGCTGTCTTTAAAGCGAGCACGAAAGAAAAAATAAACACAAGAATTGGAAAGAGAACGCAATCACACAGAGAAAAAACGTCAATGTGTTGAAATTTTATTGTAAAATACTAACCCTCGCATTAGCAATTCTCTTAGGTAGGGTGTCTTCTTTGCTTGGGCTATAATGAAATCGTAGTAAAAATGAAAAATGGCGTTTTTGTTTTAGTGAATCACTACGATGTGTGAAAGCTTTTATTTGGTTCAAGCGTCGCTACGTACCGCGAAAGTTATAATTTTCTACACCGCAGCAGCGCAGAACTTTAAATGTGCTTGTCATAAAAAAACGCTTTTCAAAGCGATAATTCTCCAAGATCTCATCACTTATCTCACCATTGGCGATATTTTAGTTCTCCAGAGGTTCACGCACGCATTAAGCTGGCTTTCGGCTTCTTTTATTTTATCTAGCGTTGCTTTGGTGGGCAAAAGCTGAAAGGCAAAATACTGCAAATAGGGAGATATGTGTGAAACAAAAACGTTTCATATGAATATTTCTTCTTGGTTTTTATGGGAAATTAAAAGACGCGTCTTTATAAAGAATTATATGAAATTTTTCTTCAATTATTTATTTTGCCAACATTGGCCCTCCCTTATGTCAAGAAATCTCTCTAAGTAAAGAGTCTAGCGGTGTGTGAGATTTTTGCAGGTGTTTATTTGTTTTCGTAAAAACACAAGAGGGGGGTGTTTGTGTATTTTGATTTTTGGTATGTTTTGAAATATCTGAGGATGGTTTCAGGAAGCATCTTCTGATGGTGTCATCGGACTGTTTATCAAAGAATCAATATTGTTTTTTTCGCGCAAAAATGCTTGCAGGTCTTGATTGGTTAAAGCTTTACTGTCAGGTATACGAATGCGCATGGGATCAACTTTTACACCATTGACAATGATTTCAAAATGACAATGGGGACCGGTTGCCATTCCTGTTGTTCCGACATAGCCAATGACTTGCCCTTGTCGTACTTTCACGCCGGGTTTGATGTCTGGTGCATAACGACTTTGGTGTGAATAACTGCTGATATATCCATTGCTGTGTTGTATTTCTGTATGGTTTCCATAGCCACCGGTCACACCCAATCTTGTGACAATGCCATCTCCTACAGCAATAATAGGTGATCCTTTTGGAGCAACCCAATCAACGCCCGTGTGCATGCGAACATACCCTAAAATAGGATGTTTGCGTGGTCCAAAGGGGGAACCAAAAACGCCATTTGGGGTGGGTTTGCGGAGCAAGAAAGGTTTGGAGCTTTTTCCTTCTGAATCATAATAATCAACAGTTCCGTTTTTTGATTGATAACGGTAGTATTTATA
>NZ_CP200036.1:1335000-1510000 GCF_053795145.1 Bartonella sp. B39 | reverse complement strand
AAGGGCATTTGGTGGATGCCTTGGCATGCACAGGCGATGAAGGACGTGATACGCTGCGATAAGCTACGGGGAGGTGCGAATACCCTTTGATCCGTAGATTTCCGAATGGGGCAACCCACCTTTGATGGCTGGAAAAATTAAGCTGTTTTGCAAGAAACAGTTTAAATTTCTAGTCATCTGATAAAGGTATCTACACCTGAATAAAATAGGGTGTAAGAAGCAAACGCAGGGAACTGAAACATCTAAGTACCTGTAGGAAAGGACATCAACCGAGACTCCGTTAGTAGTGGCGAGCGAACGCGGACCAGGCCAGTGGCTTAAATGAAGAAAAGTAGAATCGACTGGAAAGTCGAACCAAAGTGGGTGATAGTCCCGTATACGTAAATCTTTTTTAAGTCCTAGAGTAAGGCGGGACACGTGAAATCCTGTCTGAATATGGGTCGACCACGATCCAAGCCTAAGTACTCGTGCATGACCGATAGCGAACCAGTACCGTGAGGGAAAGGTGAAAAGTACCCCGACAAGGGGAGTGAAATAGTACCTGAAACCGAATGCCTACAAACAGTCGGAGCCCAAGATTTGTTCTGGGTGACGGCGTACCTTTTGTATAATGGGTCAGCGACTTAGTCTAACGAGCAAGCTTAAGCCGGTAGGTGTAGGCGTAGCGAAAGCGAGTCTGAATAGGGCGTTCAGTTCGTTGGATTAGACCCGAAACCGAGTGATCTAGCCATGAGCAGGCTGAAGGTAAGGTAACACTTACTGAAGGGCCGAACCCGTATCTGTTGCAATAGATTGGGATGACTTGTGGCTAGGGGTGAAAGGCCAATCAAACTCGGAAATAGCTGGTTCTCCGCGAAATCTATTTAGGTAGAGCGTCAGTCAAATTCTCCAGGGGGTAGAGCACTGGATGGGCTAGGGGTCCTCACCGGATTACCAAACCTAACCAAACTCCGAATACCTGGAAGAAATAACTGGCAGACACACGGCGGGTGCTAACGTCCGTCGTGGAGAGGGAAACAACCCTGACCACCATCTAAGGTCCCCAAGTTATGGCTAAGTGGGAAAGGATGTGAGGATCCCAAAACAACCAGGATGTTGGCTTAGAAGCAGCCACCATTTAAAGAAAGCGTAACAGCTCACTGGTCTAAATAAGGGTCCTTGCGCCGAAAATGTAACGGGGCTAAAGCCATACACCGAAGCTGTGGATTTACTCTTTATGAGTAAGTGGTAGCGGAGCGTTCCGTAAGCCTGTGAAGGGAGACTCGTGAGAGCTCCTGGAGGTATCGGAAGTGAGAATGCTGACATGAGTAACGATAAAGGGAGTGAGAGACTCCCTCGCCGAAAGTCCAAGGGTTCCTGCTTAAAGTTAATCTGAGCAGGGTGAGTCGGCCCCTAAGGCGAGGCCGAAAGGCGTAGTCGATGGGAACCACGTTAATATTCGTGGACCTGTGGGTAGTGACGGATTGCGTGTATTGTAAGATCTTATTGGATTGATCTTGCAGTGAAGTAGTCCCAGGAAATAGCTCCCACATATAGACCGTACCCGAAACCGACACAGGTGGACTGGTAGAGAATACTAAGGCGCTTGAGAGAACTACGTTGAAGGAACTCGGCAAATTGCACGCGTAACTTCGGAAGAAGCGTGGCCCTCTAGCGGGCAACCGTTAGAGGGTGGCACAGACCAGGGGGTAGCGACTGTTTACCAAAAACACAGGGCTCTGCGAAGTCGCAAGACGACGTATAGGGTCTGACGCCTGCCCGGTGCTGGAAGGTTAAGAGGAGATGTGCAAGCATTGAATTGAAGCCCCAGTAAACGGCGGCCGTAACTATAACGGTCCTAAGGTAGCGAAATTCCTTGTCGGGTAAGTTCCGACCTGCACGAATGGCGTAACGACTTCCCCGCTGTCTCCAACGTAGACTCAGTGAAATTGAACTCCCCGTGAAGATGCGGGGTTCCTGCGGTTAGACGGAAAGACCCCGTGCACCTTTACTATAGCTTTACACTGGCATTTGTGTCTGTATGTGTAGGATAGGTGGTAGACTTTGAAGCAGGGGCGCTAGCCTTTGTGGAGTCATCCTTGAAATACCACCCTTACCGATATGGATGTCTAACCGCAGTCCGTTATCCGGATTCGGGACCGTGTATGGTGGGTAGTTTGACTGGGGCGGTCGCCTCCTAAAGAGTAACGGAGGCGCGCGAAGGTAGGCTCAGAACGGTCGGAAATCGTTTGTTGAGTGCAATGGCATAAGCCTGCCTGACTGTGAGACTGACAAGTCGAGCAGAGTCGAAAGACGGTCATAGTGATCCGGTGGTCCCATGTGGAAGGGCCATCGCTCAACGGATAAAAGGTACGCCGGGGATAACAGGCTGATGACCCCCAAGAGTCCATATCGACGGGGTTGTTTGGCACCTCGATGTCGACTCATCGCATCCTGGGGCTGGAGCAGGTCCCAAGGGTATGGCTGTTCGCCATTTAAAGCGGTACGTGAGTTGGGTTCAGAACGTCGTGAGACAGTTCGGTCCCTATCTGCCGTGGGTGTTGGAATATTGACAGGACCTGTCCCTAGTACGAGAGGACCGGGATGGACGTATCTCTGGTGGACCTGTTGTGGCGCCAGCCGCATAGCAGGGTAGCTATATACGGACGAGATAACCGCTGAAGGCATCTAAGCGGGAAACTCACCTGAAAACAAGTATTCCCCGAGAACCGTGGTAGACCACCACGTTGATAGGTCAGGTGTGGAAGTGTGGTAACACATGAAGCTTACTGATACTAATCGTTCGATCGACTTGATCGTTCCCATTTCCTATAATCATTCATTCTAATAACAGATGATATCCAGCTTCTCTCAATTTCTATGCTCTTTGCTGACTTGGTGGTTATGGCGGAGTGAACGCACCCGATCCCATCCCGAACTCGGACGTGAAACGCTCCAGCGCTGATGGTACTTTGCCTTAAGGCACGGGAGAGTAGGTCGCTGCCAGGTCTGCTAAGTGCATAGGTGTTGCTTAACAAAATCTGAAAATACAAAATATAGAGAAAAATAAAAGCATACTTAAGCGTCAAAAAAATTATGCTTACTCTTTCTTTAATGACGCGGGGTGGAGCAGCCCGGTAGCTCGTCAGGCTCATAACCTGAAGGCCGCAGGTTCAAATCCTGCCCCCGCAACCAAAGTTCCCGTACAAATCTTCCATAAAAATCTCATGAGATCTGAATATTACACTTCACACTTCGCTTATAACAGCGGGTGAAATTAATATAAAAATGCACGTACTGGAATATGTTATAGAAGTTATAGAATAAGTCTTCACGTAGATATCCCTATATACATTGGTTTTATAAAAGTGGGGCTTTATAGAAGTTACGAAAGTGCTATGGAAGAAGAATATAACGTATCAACTGCGTAAACATCCGTAAAAATATGGAGAGAGCTAAGGGTGTCCCTCCTTCTGCTATTATTGTTCACGATAATACTACGTTGAGACGCTGGGGTGGATCGCAAGTCTTCCCCGCGTAAAAAATGCAATGCGGTGTAATGGGGCCGTGTAATGGGGGAAAGCTGAACACCCTTTGATATCTTAAAGCCCTGCTTCTCAATCTTTCTCTGAAACTACTTGTGCATCACCTCAGTCTAGAGACTCTAAAAATCTCCTATCAAGCTCTTCGTAAAGTGCATAAAAAATATGGAATTTTACGCTTAAAGGCGTCTTAGCGACTCAATATAAACTCAAGCTTCTCTCCTCTCTTCACGATATCCCTCGCTTTATCCTATCTGTTAATGGGGGTACTTTATCAATAAGTTATCTTCCATTCTTTCTATAAGGGGACTTGCGGCTTAATTCGCTAAATAAGTGCAAAATTATTCTCTGGTCTAGATTTCCTTTCCAGAAAAAAATACAAAACGCTTCACAAAAAAACTTCAATAGCTGCAAAATATTCAGCTCTAGAAAATATTATGAATGGGTTCTTGGTCTTGCAAAACGGGCCTGACACTCTCTCAGAGAGACCTTTAATACAGAGGTTCGGAGCTTATCCACTCATCCATCCCTTTAAAAAAATTGAAGACAAAAGAGCTAACTGCTTTAGACAAAAGCTTATTGCTGTCATCGCATCACTCACAAGAGAACTTTTAAAATAAACCTTCATTCTAGATGGAGTACAATGGAAACGCCATGGAAGCAGGACAAAACGTACAAGCGCGTAAACGTTCGTAAAAATATGGAGAGGGCTAAGGGTGTCCCTCCTTCTGCTATTATTGTTCACGATAATGCTACGTTGAGACGCTGGGGTGGATCGCAAGTCTTCCCCGCGTAAAAAAATGCAATGCGGTGTTGGGGGCCGTGTAATGGGGCCGTGTAATGGGGGAAAGCTGAATACTCTTTGATATTTTAAAGCCCTGCTTCTCAATCTTTCTCTGAAACTACTTGTGCATCACCTCAGCCTAGAGACTCTAAAAATCTCCTATCAAGCTCTTCGTAAAGTGCACAAAAATAGCAAGAAATTTCTATCAACCTACACTTAGAACCAATCCTTCCAAAAAAGAGCTATAGTAGTTCTACTACGTTTATTTTGCACAATGCACGAATACCTTGCTCTAAAGGAAATGGGAGCGATGAACCATTGAATCGTCAAAACGCATATAAAGGTCATGGGCATATAAGTGATTAGGCAGTGTCACCAACGCTCCAAGCGGGATGCGCAACATACTTGCGAGATGATAAATTAAGGGGGCGAGATGATAAATTAAGGGGGCGAGATGACAAATAAGGGGGCAAGATAGCGAGCGATTTTATCCTTATTGGAAAATGAATCTTGCTCAATGTCAAGGGAGAGAGAATCTATGTCACGCATCCCTCTATATCTTAGAGGATTTTCAAGAAGAATTTACAAAAAAGCTGCATAATCGGTGCAGCTTTTTTATTGGTTCTATATTTTATGAAGGAAAAGTTTTTAAAACTTGAAAGAACCTCTACGGCTTCTGTAACCATAATAACCACATACACTCGAAATAACGGCACCAATCAGGCTGCCTAGAAAACCCCACCATCCCATATGTGATGCTTTTGTAACAGCTTTATTCGCAGTATGACGGGCATCTTTTATCGAGCTATCAAGCTTTTTAGAGAGTTTTTCAGTTTGTTCTTCGAGGGCTTCAATTGCCTGGGCAGTTTTTTCCTCTGCTGTTTGATAAATATGAAGCGCAGTGTTGGCAGTTTTTTGTGCCTGTGCACGCGACATGCCATTGTTCATAAGGCCATTGATGATATCGCTTCGATCAAACTTTGCCGTGATGGCTTGTGCACGATCAGAAAGACGATCACCTAGGTCTTTTAAGATAGTGCGGTAGTGAGAAGGATCATTCTTAAAAGCCGTTACCGCAGAACCAATATCCTTGAGAGCTGCCTGATAAGACTGTTTCAAGCGCTCAGGGTTAAGAGAAGGAATGTCACTTTCGTTGAGAAATGTGTGCAATTCACCGCGTAGTTTATCAAAATCAACGATCTTATCTGTTTTCGTTGTTAAAAACTTTTCAAAGTCTTCGCTATTGAATTTTGAAAAAAGGGGGGAAATATTCGTTTTGAAGCTGTCTAGGGGTTGTTGAATCATGGAGCTATTTTCTAGGGCAGCTTTAGCACCTATTTTTGTTGTACTTGAAACAACGTGAATGGCTTGGATGGTCATGAGAAGTGTTAACAGAGCCCAAGTGAGAAAGCCGTGAAGGCTTCCTGACGATTCTGCAAAACGTCCAGCAACAAATCCTCCCAACGCAAGGCTGATTAGTGCAATGATAAGAGAGCCAATGCCAAAAGACAAAAAAGAGCCTTCAAAAGGGGTTGAAGAGGTGAAATCCATTTGACTTAAGCCTAACGCTGCAACCAAAAAAGAGAGGCAGATCGATGTGGCGAGGGATGTCACAAGTCCAGCAAAGATTGCCGACCATGAAATGGGTGTGTAAAAAAGTGGATACTTTTCTTCTAGTGAGCTTTCTCCTAAAAAGTGTGTATCGAATGATGTTTCTATCGGAATACGGGTTTCCATGTGTTTATCTCCTTGAATGATGCTGGAGATAAAATGAACCTTTAGCAATTATGTTCCAAAAGTGAATAAATATGCACTCAAAAGAAAAAAAACAAAAAAATAGTGATTATGATGGATTTTTATCGTAGGTGGGTATCAAGGATTTTGATAATGGAACTATTATGGTTAAATCTTTTTTTGCGAAATTTTGCTCCAGAGAACAGTTTATTGAGAATTTGAATTACTAGAGATGGTTTGGAGGAAAGAAACAGAAGGGTGCATAACGAGGTTGTTTTATGAAATGATTGCTTGTTCTGTTTGCGATGTTGTGAAATTGGAAAATATTTTCAAATTTTATGAAAACATACTACCGGTCGTTTCGATAAATTAATTCCTTTGCGATTGTATCAGAAAGTTTAAAGAGAGGTTGTGTTAGGGTGAAGAATGTTTTGTTCAACTTTTTTTAAACAGAGAGAAAAATATGGACCGCTTTGTATCGGTTTTGATCCTAGCCATAAAGTCTTGCAATCATGGAATTTAAGCTGTGATTATAAAGGCTTAAGAGAGTTTTGTGATATCCTCTTAACAGCGGTTATTGGAAAAGTGGGTATCATAAAGCCGCAAGTTGCATTTTTTGAATTATATGGCGTTGAAGGACTTCAAGCTCTCAAAGAACTTATTGAAAATGCACATGAACAAGGTTTATTGGTTCTGGCTGATGCAAAAAGGGGGGATATTGGCTCTACTGCTGAAGCTTATGGTCAAGCTTGGCTCGGTCCAAACAGTGCGTTTAAAGCTGATGCCATGACAGTCAATTCTTTTTTGGGTTTTGATGCTCTTATTCCTCTGATCAAGATTGCAGAGGAAACAGGAGCAGGGGTTTTTGTGGTTGTTCAGTCCTCTAATCCAGAGGGAAAACAAATACGAAATGCGCGCATTGGTGATCAAATACTTTCTATTCATTTGGCACAACGTATTTGTGATTATAATTCTCAGTCTCCGGTTCTCCATCATAATATTGGCCCCATAGGTGCGGTTATAGGAGCAACGTTGGGATCTGAATCAAAAGACACAATCGAACAGTTAAAAAACAGCTTGTTTCTCGTTCCAGGTATTGGTGCTCAAGGGGGAACAATAAAACAACTGACAAACCAGTTTCCTCAAAATTTGTGGCAGAATATCATTCCTTCAATTTCAAGGTCAATTACAGATGCTGGCCGCAATAGTATTGATTTAAAAATGCGTATCAATGATTTTGCACAGGAAGCTAAAAGCATTCTGATGCCTTGAGGATTTTTGCATATGCAATAAAGAAGTCCTTATAAAAAAGGGTGTTTCTTTTCAAGAAGATGATTTTAGCTTATCTAAAATCAACAGTTGCTTTGATGTCTCTCAAGAAGCATACACGTGTTTTTTTATGTTGGGATAGCACATGAGAAGGTGTTTGGAGGTAAGGGGAGTGGAGAGGAGAGAGTGTAGGAAATGTGTTTCGGAGAGAATTGTTTAAGGTAGATCTTTAAGGAGGAATTTTCGGGGATAAGGTATGGGAAATGTTGCGGGGGGCATTATTTTTAATTGACAATTGGAAAAATATTAAGAGAGAGCTGACATTTTGAAATTGAAAGTGCAAGCGTTTTAGATACTTTTAAAGGTAAGGAGCATTATCTTTGTAAAGCGAAGGCTGGTGCTTGTTGCAGTGGGCCTAGATTGATAAAGTTATTGCAGCGTTTGTTTCTATAAGATAGACACGAGTTATCTGTGAATACATATTGTTGCTAGAGAAAAACATGTCATCAAAACAAGAAAAAACCAAAGCCCGCTTACCCCGTGGTTTTGTTGATCGTACAAGCGCACAGCTGTATGCAACTGAAACAATGATTGCGCAAATTCGTGAAGTTTATGAACTTTATGGTTTTGAAGCGCTTGAAACACCAATTTTTGAATATACAGATGTATTGGGGAAATTTTTACCGGATTCAGATCGTCCAAATGCGGGTGTTTTTTCGCTGCAAGATGATGATGAACAATGGATGTCTTTGCGCTATGATCTTACCGCGCCTCTTACCCGTTATTTTGCAGAACATTTTGAAATTTTGCCAAAACCTTATCGCAGTTATCGTTTTGGTTTTGTTTTCCGCAATGAAAAACCCGGACCAGGGCGGTTTCGGCAATTTATGCAGTTTGATGCGGATATTGTTGGAACACCAACGGTAGCAGCGGATGCCGAAATTTGTATGATGGCAGTAGACAGTTTAGAAAAACTAGGATTTCAGCATCATGAGTATGCCATTCGTCTTAATAATCGAAAAATTCTGGATTGCGTTTTAGAGAAAATTGGTTTGGGGGGGAATGAGCAGGCTGAAAAGCGCTTAACTGTCTTAAGAGCAATTGATAAATTGGATAAATTTGGTCTTGAAGGTGTGCGTTTGTTGTTAGGCCGAGGGCGTTTGGATGAAAGTGGTGACTTTACAAAAGGAGCGGAGCTTAAGGACAAAGAGATTGATTGTATTCTTGCCTTAACCGCTGCTGGAGCTGAAACAACAGAAGAAACGTTTGAGGCTCTTAAAAAAGTGGTTGGTGATCATGCTCAAGGACTTGAAGGAATTCGTGAGCTTGAGGAAATGCAAGCAATTTTTGCTGCAAATGGCACTTACAATCGTATCAAGATTGATCCATCGGTGGTGCGGGGCTTGGATTATTACACAGGTCCTGTTTTTGAGGCTACATTGCTTTTTGATGTTTTTAATGATGATGGACAAAAGGTTGTCTTTGGCTCTGTTGGTGGTGGTGGGCGCTATGATGGGTTGGTGGCACGCTTTCGTGAGGAAAATATTCCGGCAACAGGTTTTTCAATCGGGGTTTCACGCTTGATCGCTGCTTTGCAAAACCTTGGAAAGTTGCCTATGAAAGATGCTACTGGGCCGGTTGTGGTGCTGATGATGGATAAAGAGCCAGAGGCTGTTGCCGGTTATCAAAAAATGGTGATGCAGTTGCGCAATGCGGGAATTCGTGCTGAACTCTATCTGGGAGCATCGGGGATTAAAGCGCAGATGAAATATGCGGATCGGCGCCAAGCGCCTTGTGTAGTGATTCAAGGATCACAAGAACGCGAGATCAGAAAAATACAGATCAAAGATTTGATTGAGGGCGCGCGGTTGTCTCATGAAATTAAGGATAATCAAACATGGCGCGAAAGTCGACCAGCACAAATAACAGTTGATGAAGAACAATTGGTCAAAGCCGTACAAGATATTTTAGCAGCCCAAAGGCGGTCATGGTAAAAGTCTTTATAGAAGCAATTGTCCGAAATATTTCGGAAATTTGAGATCCAATTTTCAAAATCTGTACTTTTCTCATTTCCATATGCTTGTGCACGCATTCAAAATCGAGTTTTTTGAACGCGTGCAGCATAAAAGAGGTATTTTTTAAAGGGCTAAAAAAGCTCTATTCACTATAAAAGGTGTTCTTATGAGGATGCTATGATAACATCTTCATGATCAAAAAACATTGGAGGAATTCAAGGATTGTATGTAAAGCCTTTTCAAAAATTTATAAAAATATTGACAATTCATATTGGCTTAACCTTTGAATTTTCATCCATTGGCATCAAATTCTTTGGTGTTCTCTTGTTGACAGCACAAAATCTAGCATTATTGAAAAATGGGGGAGAACGAAAGCGTTTTTTCCTAAAAAAATTTTAAGTTTCAAAAAACAATGAAATGATTTAGATCAAAAAATTTTTACAGGAAAATATTGGGGTAAATTGTAAGCTGCTATAATGGCAACAGATTGATAATATGCATTTTTTCATAAAGTAAACGCGTTAGTGGAGAAATACAATAGTCTAATACGATTTTACTCTGCTCTATGAAAGGAATCCCTTTATTTTTGAAAGACATGAGGATATTGGAAAATCATTTCGGTTTCCTCCTTCAAACTTTGGATTTGAAGATCTTCCCCAAGTCACGTTTTTAGGAGCGTCTGATATCCGATAATCGGCGTATGATCCTTGGGCTTTCGTTTATTGGGATGAAAAGTTTTTTGTTCTTTTGTTGCAAGTGGGGAAAATGTTAGAGGGGCATGAAGTGGATTTATGATTTGATCAGGTAACTTGAGATCACGATGTTCTCAATGAATTTTTGACCTATGACTTTTCAACTGAAGAACCAGAATACCTTAATTTTGAAACTTTTAAAGAAGGTATTAACGAATTAGAACATAACAAAATTGTAGCGAAGGGAATAAAAAAAGATTGTTATTTCATAAATCCAGATATTTTTTGGCTTACCAGACGTGATGAATACTTTGAGTGCGACGAAGATGATGATGAAAGTGGATGCGGTATTTACGACAGGACATTGGAAGAAAAGATTATTTTAGCAGTCATTTTTTTAACTTAAAAAGGGAATTAACTCTTAGAGCCAATGATTTTAAAAAATAAATTAAGGACGAACAATACTCAGAACTGCATCAAAAGTGATTTTTTGGTGAGAGGTGGATGAAACTGTTATTACGGGTACTTGTTTTTGAGCCGGTACAGCTCTTTAATGTCCGTGATGATGGATGTGTTTCTTTAGTATCCATGAGGATGAGTGGTTATCTTTGGGTTTATTGGTGGGAGCGGTATTAGGAAAGCTTGGTTGTTTGCTTTTTGTGATAAAACATTTCCGCTACGTTTTTTTGCACTTAAAAATTCACAAAAAACAAACGGCACAAATTTCTCTTCTTAAAAAGAATTTGTGCCGTGAAGTTTGTGTTGTTTAAATGCGTGAATTGGATTTAGAATTAGCCTTTCAAAGCTTTTAAAACATTCTGTGGTGAAGAAATTTCATAAGGATCTGTCGTGCAATTGTCCGAATAGCCTTTTTCTTCGAACCATTGTTCAATTACACCATCATTAATGACAGCAGCGTAACGCCATGAGCGCATTCCAAAACCGACATTGTCTTTTGCAACCAGCATACCCATTTTTCGAGTGAATTCACCGGAGCCATCAGGAATTAATTTCACGTTTTTAATATCTTGCGTTTTCCCCCAAGCGTTCATGACAAAAGCATCATTGACGGAAAGACAATAAATTTCATCAATGCCAACTTTTTTAAATTCATCATAGAGTTTTTCAAAATCAGGCAGCTGAAAAGTCGAGCAAGTAGGGGTAAAGGCTCCAGGAAGAGAAAAAAGAATAACTCGCTTTCCCTTAAAGTACGCATCACTGTTAACCTCTTGCCACCGATAAGGATTATCTCCATCAACTGAGTCATCACGTACGCGTATATGGAAAGTGACATCTGGAACTTTTTTTCTCATCATAATTATGCTCCTATATTTTCTGGAAGTTGTGTTTTAAAACAGTGTTTGTGTTTAAAAGCGTGTTGGAGGGTGCATTTTAAACCATCATATATTGCGATAATTCTGCAAGTATTTCGTTCTTGCGTCAAGTAGAATTAATCGTTTGATGAATGTGCACCGTAAAATCAAACGAAGTCATATGAAGGCGTCACCATGACTATAACAACAGTTTTGACAACGGCTTTTGGGGATCAAAAACTAGGAACATCTGGTTTGCGAAAAAAGGTATCGGTTTTTCAGCAGCCCCATTATGCCGAAAATTTTATTCAATCTATTTTTAATAGTGCTGGACCTTTTGAGGGCAAATTGCTTATTCTTGGGGGTGATGGACGCACTTTCAATAGCACGTTGATTCAGCTTGTGTTAAAAATGGCTGCTGCCAATGGTGTTGCATGTATTAAAGTGGGAAAAGGTGGTATTCTCTCTACACCTGCTGTTTCGCATCTTATTCGAAAATATCATGCTTATGGTGGATTTATTCTTTCAGCTAGTCACAATCCTGGAGGATCAGATGGGGATTGTGGCATCAAATACAACATTTCCAATGGCGGACCTGCTCCCGATTCTCTGTGTGAAGCCATTTTTGCAACATCAAAGCGCCTTTCTTTTTATAAGATCGTTGAGTCTCCGGATATTGATTTAGAGAGAGAAGGTACAACCTTTATAGGAGCTATGCAGGTCGATATAATTGATCCTGTAGCCGATTATGTGGCTCTGATGCAGGAGATTTTTGACTTTGACTGTATTGCTAAGGCCGTTGCGGAAGGGTTAACTTTGCGCTTTGACGCAATGCATGCAGTAACAGGGCCTTATGCACATGAAATTTTTGAAAAATGCTTAAAATTCTCTGAAGGAACGGTAGTTAATGGTATGCCTTTGCAAGATTTTGGAGGGAAGCATCCAGATCCAAATTTGGTTTATGCTAAGGATCTTTATGATTTTTTAATGTCTGATCAAGGTCCTGATCTTGGCGCTGCGTCTGATGGCGACGGGGATCGGAATCTCATTATCGGTCGCAAACAATTTGTCACGCCCTCTGATTCGTTGGCTATTATGGCAGACAATGCTCATCTGATTAAAGGGTATCGACAAGGTATTGCGGGTATTGCTCGTTCTATGCCCACGGGGCGTGCTGCTGATCTGGTTGCTGCTAAAAAAAGATTGAATTGTTTTGAAACACCAACGGGGTGGAAGTTTTTTGGAACGCTTTTGGATGCAGGAAAGGTCACCTTTTGTGGTGAAGAAAGCTTTGGAACAAGCTCTAACCATATCCGCGAAAAAGATGGCTTATGGGCTATTTTGTTTTGGCTAAATCTTTTAGCCGTGACAGGGAAAACTGTCGCACAAATTGTTGAACAGCATTGGCGCACCTATGGGCGCTTTTACACCTCACGGTATGATTATGAAGAAATAGAGGCAGATAAAGCCTGTGCGATTATCGAGCAGTTGCGGGCACATTTACCAAAGATGGGAATGGAAATTGCTGGACTGCGAGTCGAAAAAGCAGATGATTTTACTTATCATGATCCCGTTGATCAAAGTATCAGTACAGGGCAGGGAATACGCATTTTTTTTGAGAAAGGAGCACGGCTCGTGGTACGCTTATCGGGGACAGGGACGGTGGGAGCTACCTTACGACTTTATTTTGAGCAGTATGAAGGGACCACATGCAAACATAATAAAGATCCACAAAAAGTTCTCCAACCTTTGCAGAAAGCAGCACTGCAATTGTTAAATATACAGCAAAAATTGGGGCGCGAACTACCCAATGTTATTACATAAAAGGGCTGTTTTACGTTGTCTCTTGGGGAAGTATTGTGAGTGAAACATTATTGCTTCATAGGGGATTTTGGTGACTTTTCTGCCAGGATATAAGATTCCCCTTCATTTTTTGAGAGGGGCTTGTTTGCTCAAGTATAAGCGTGGATTTGATTTCAGAAAGTGGATGGTAAATGGTGATAAAAATTGGATGGCAAATGCCCCAATGTTCTCACAAAAAGGTTTTTTAAAGGATTGTCGCCTTTTGTTTTTGCAGGTGGAGCATCTTTTTGGGATCAGTGAGCCGGTTATGTCATCATCTCCAGTCTATTTTTCGTGTCTTTACAATAGCTTCTGGTAATCTTGGGTGTGTAAAGCTCTATCCTTTATTTACAATAGTTTTTGGCAAGGCTTATATGTTTTTTAAGAACGGGCATGGCTCGCGGTGGGGTTATCGGGGACAGAGACTGGTGAAAGAATTTTTAAGATTTTATTTTGAACAGTTCGAGGGTGTTCCACAAAATACCTTCAAGAGTCATAAAAAGTTCTCTAGCCCTTACAATAGGTGGCGTTTAACCTTTTAAATATTAAAAAAATCGGACCGCGAATGGTCCGATATTTTTGTGGTCTATTTTAAGAATGTTTACACATCGTTGCTTATTGCGGAGCAATCATCTTTTTGGGATCAACCAGCCGATCATAATCAGCACCAGAAACTCCAGCTTTCATTGCTTCGGTACGCAGAGTTGTGTCATTTTTATGCGCTGCCTTGGCAATTTCAGCAGCTTTTTCATAGCCAATTTCTGGTGTAAGAGCTGTCACTAGCATGAGAGAGCGTTCCATAAGGGAGTGAATGTGGATTCTATTGGCGCGTAATCCTTGGATGCAATGTTCATCAAAAGAGCGCATACAATCACCAAGAAGTGTAATCGACTGCAAAACATTATAACCAATAACAGGCTTATAAACGTTGAGCTCGAAATGCCCTTGGCTTGCGGCAAATGTTACACTGGTGTGATTGCCAAACACTTGGCATGCGACCATGGTTAAGGCTTCACATTGCGTGGGGTTGACTTTGCCTGGCATAATGGAAGATCCTGGCTCGTTTTCTGGAAGACTTAGTTCCCCTAATCCTGAGCGCGGGCCTGATCCCAAAAATCGTATGTCATTGGCAAATTTGAACAGATCAGCTGCTAATGCATTCAAGCTTCCATGGAAATGTGCAAGGGCTCCATGATGGGCGAGTGCTTCAAATTTATTGCTAGCGGTTTGGAATGTTATCCCTGTGAGAGTGCTAATTGTTTCGGCAAAGGCAACATCAAAACCTTTTGGTGCATTGAGTCCTGTTCCAACGGCTGTGCCACCTTGAGCAAGCATTTGGACATCAGTTAGAGCACTTTCAATGCGTTGGCGGTTAGCTTCTAATGCGGCACGATAACCTGAAAATTCTTGCCCTAAGGTCAAAGGCGTTGCATCTTGTGTATGCGTGCGGCCGATTTTAATGATATCTGCAAATTCTTGCTCTTTTTGTTTTAATGTAGCGATAAGAGCTTCAAGGATTGGCAGTAAGTGTTGGCGTGTTTGCAGCGTGGTGGCAATGTGAAGCGCTGTGGGAAAGGAATCGTTTGATGATTGGCTCATATTGACATGGTCATTGGGGTGAACTGGTTTTTTGCTGCCAAGTTTTCCTCCTAAAATCTTACTGGCACGATTAGCAATGACTTCATTGACATTCATATTGCTTTGTGTGCCAGAACCTGTTTGCCAGACGGAGAGTGGAAAATGCGTATCGAAATCGCCAGCAAGTACTTCATCAGCCGCCGCAATAATTGCTTTCCCAATGTTTTGTGGGAGCTTTCCTTTGTCCATATTTACAGTAGCTGCGGCTTTTTTGATAAGGCTTAAGGCATAGATGATAGCAAGAGGTTGTTTTTCTGTGCCAATATTAAAATTATGCAGAGAACGCTCCGTTTGTGCGCCCCAATAACGGTCTTGACATACCGAAATCGTTCCAAAGCTATCCGTTTCCTGACGTGTTTCAACCATGGTAAAATCCTTTTATGTTTACAGGTGTCATTAAACAACTAGATAACGCAAAATAGAAAACAGAGGCAAGGCTTTGAAGCTTTTTAAGAGAAATTATTTTAGAGACAATCCTTGACATTGAGGTGTAGCAATTTTATATTCCAACTGCTGTTAGCACTTATGCTTAAAGAGTGCTAGCAAGGACTTAAGATTAATTCAATTATATTAAGTTTTAAGGATTTTAAACATGGCTAATATACAATTCCGCCCACTTCACGATCGTGTCGTTGTTCGTCGGGTTGAATCTGAAAATAAAACTGCTGGTGGGATTATCATCCCTGATACTGCAAAGGAAAAACCTCAAGAAGGTGAAATTATTGCTGTTGGAAATGGCGCTCTTGATGACAACGGAAAGCGTGTGCCTTTAGAAGTGAAGGTAGGAGACCGTATCCTCTTTGGAAAATGGTCTGGAACCGAAGTGAAAATTAATGGGGAAGACCTCCTCATCATGAAAGAATCAGACATTATGGGAATTCTGGGCTAATTCAGAATCTCAACATTTTCATTTTGTATTATTTAAGATATAACTCCAAGGAGAAATTAAATGGCTGCTAAAGAAGTCAAATTTGGCCGTGAAGCGCGTGAGCGTTTGTTGCACGGCGTTGATATCCTTGCTAACGCTGTTAAAGTAACACTCGGCCCTAAAGGTCGTAATGTGGTGATTGACAAATCATTTGGTGCACCTCGCATCACAAAAGATGGTGTATCCGTTGCAAAGGAAATCGAACTCGAAGATAAGTTCGAAAATATGGGTGCGCAAATGTTGCGCGAAGTTGCTTCCAAAACCAATGATATTGCTGGTGATGGAACGACAACTGCAACTGTTTTGGGACAGGCTATCGTACAGGAAGGTATAAAGGCCGTTGCTGCTGGTATGAACCCAATGGATCTCAAACGGGGAATTGATGCTGCTGTTGATGAAGTGGTGGCAAATCTCTTCAAAAAAGCAAAAAAAATCCAAACTTCAGCAGAAATTGCACAAGTGGGAACAATTTCCGCTAACGGTGCTGCAGAAATCGGCAAAATGATCGCTGATGCTATGGAAAAAGTCGGCAATGAAGGCGTTATTACCGTGGAAGAAGCAAAAACTGCTGAAACGGAATTGGAAGTCGTTGAAGGTATGCAGTTTGACCGTGGGTATCTTTCACCTTATTTTGTCACAAATGCTGAGAAAATGGTGGCTGATCTTGATGATCCTTACATCCTCATTCATGAGAAGAAATTGTCTAATCTACAATCCCTTCTTCCTGTGCTTGAAGCTGTTGTTCAGTCTGGAAAACCACTTCTCATTATCGCTGAAGATGTGGAAGGTGAAGCTTTGGCAACGCTTGTTGTCAACAAGTTGCGCGGTGGTTTGAAAATTGCTGCAGTGAAAGCTCCAGGATTTGGTGATCGCCGTAAAGCTATGCTCGAGGATATTGCTATCTTGACATCAGGTCAGGTTATTTCTGAAGATGTGGGAATTAAACTTGAAAATGTCACTTTGGATATGCTTGGTCGCGCAAAGAAAGTCAATATTTCTAAAGAAAATACAACGATTATTGATGGTGCTGGACAAAAAGCTGAAATTAATGCACGCGTAAACCAGATTAAAGCGCAGATTGAAGAAACAACTTCTGACTATGATCGTGAAAAATTGCAAGAGAGACTTGCTAAACTCGCTGGTGGTGTTGCTGTTATCCGTGTTGGCGGTGCTACAGAAGTTGAAGTGAAAGAAAAGAAAGATCGTGTGGATGATGCCTTGAATGCAACACGTGCTGCTGTGGAAGAGGGTATTGTTGCTGGTGGTGGAACCGCGTTGTTGCGTGCTGCAAATGCATTGACAGTTAAAGGGAATAATCCTGACCAAGAAGCTGGTATCAATATTGTTCGCCGTGCGCTACAGGCACCAGCACGCCAAATTGCAACTAATGCTGGTGAAGAAGCAGCGATTATTGTAGGCAAGGTGTTGGAAAATAATGCAGACACATTTGGTTACAATACCGCAACAGGTGAATTTGGTGATTTGATTGCTTTGGGGATTGTTGATCCTGTTAAGGTTGTGCGTTCTGCTCTCCAGAATGCTGCTTCAATTGCTAGCCTTCTTATCACAACAGAAGCGATGGTTGCTGAAACTCCAAAGAAAGACACTCCTATGCCTCCTATGTCTGGTGGTGGAATGGGTGGAATGGGCGGAATGGATTTCTAAGCCCTTTTATAAAGGTAAAAAAACGGGTCAATTGGACCCGTTTTTTTTATGATTTTTTCATTTCCTATGGTGTTACTGTTTAGAAGCATAATCGGTGAATTTAGTGATTTGATTGCTTTGGGAATTGTTGATCCTGTTAAGGTTGTGCGTTCTGCTTTCCAGAATGCTGCTTCAATTGCTAGCCTTCTTATCACAACAGAAGCGATGGTTGCTGAAACTCCAAAGAAAGACACTCCTATGCCTCCTATGTCTGGTGGTGGAATGGGTGGAATGGGCGGAATGGATTTCTAAGCCCTTTTATAAAGGTAAAAAAACGGGTCAATTGGACCCGTTTTTTTTATGATTTTTTCATTTCCTATGGTGTTACTGTTTAGAAGCATAATCGGTGAATTTAGTGATTTGATTGCTTTGGGAATTGTTGATCCTGTTAAGGTTGTGCGTTCTGCTTTCCAGAATGCTGCTTCAATTGCTAGCCTTCTTATCACAACAGAAGCGATGGTTGCTGAGACTCCAAAGAAAGACACTCCTATGCTTCCTATGCCCGGTGGTGAAATGGGTGGAATGGGCGGAATGGATTTCTAAGCCTTGTCATAAAAAGGTCAAAAGAAACGGTTCAATTAAACCTGTTTTTTTGTATGCCTCTTCTGTTTTTTCTACAAGTTATTTATTTATTACAGTTTTTCTGTTTTTACCCGTTTTTATACGGTTTTTGATGCATTATCTTGGCGCCAACAGATTTTACTCCTCACTCATGTATTTTTTTCTTTTGTTCAATAAGTGTTTTTATGGCGGCGTTTTTTTTTGAGGATGTTTTGTATCGGTATTTTTAAAAATTTCATCCTTATTTCTTGTGGGATAATTTTAATCTCTGCAAATTCTAGGGAAAAGGCTATGTTAGAGTTTTGCTTTAGCAATGGACAATGGGGGTGTCTTGCTCTATGAGCGTTCATAGAGGTAATTTTTCTTGAATAAAAGAGGGAAATGTATGAGCCAAAATCCTAAATGTCCTCACTGTGGTGGCCTTTATACTTATGAAGAGGGGGAAAATTTTGTGTGTCCTGAATGTGCACATGAGTGGCCACAAAAGAGCGAAGATTCTTTTGCTTCCGATGTTGTTTATGATGCCAATGGTCAGGTTTTGACAAATGGGGATAGCGTTATGGTGGTGAAAGATCTTAAAGTAAAAGGCGCGGCATCAGTTCTCAAAAGTGGTACTAAAGTGAAGAATATTCGCCTTGTGGATGGGGATCATAATATTGACTGTAAGATTCCTGGGATTGGTCAAATTGGCTTAAAATCTGAATTCGTTAAAAAGATTTAGTTGGTATACAGTATTAAGCACTTTTCTTATTTGTTAAAGCGCATTCGCTTGAGATAAAGGGAGGGATGTGGTCAAGAACTTTTTCCATTCTTTTAAAGTTTTCGGGGAAAGATATTTTTTTAATGGCATGAAGTAATGGGGTGTATTGCTATAATTAAGTCTGCGCGACATTGCTTCATGGAGTATAAGTTCTCCCGTGTCTATAGCGTTTTTCGTGGTCTTTATGGATAGAGTGATGTGATTTGTGTTTTGTGGGGATGATTTGGTTTTTGTGATAGCGTGGGAATACTTTTTTGGCTGTTGCGTTTATCTATCGGTACTTTGATCTCATTTTTATTGCGGCATCGCTTCAACACCTAAAACTTCTGGAATAAAATGCCGTAACAGATTTTCAATCCCATTTTTTAGTGTCGCGGTAGAGGAGGGGCATCCGGCGCATGCTCCTCGCATATTGAGGTAAACAATACCGTTTTCAAAACCGCGAAAGGTAATATCTCCTCCATCATTGGCAACGGCTGGGCGAACACGTGTTTCAAGAAGTTCTTTAATTGTTAAAACAATATCAGCATCTTTTTCATCATAAAACTCTTCTAAAAGGGCATGGGTTTGCGCTTGTGTAGAGGCGTCGGTGGTGATAACTGGATCACCAGACAGAAAATGCTCCATAATTGTGCCTAAAATGACTGGTTTAAGATGTTGCCATTCACCTTCTTTTTTGCTCACGGTGATGAAATCATAACCCAAAAAAACACCATTGACATTTGGAATATTAAACAGTTTGGCAGCTAGAGGCGAATTTTTAGCAGCTTCTTCATGGTTACGAAATTCTAATACGCCTTCGGAAAGAACCACACGACCTGGTAAGAATTTCAGTGTTGCAGGGTTTGGCGTGGTTTCAGTTTGAATAAACATATACTCTCCTTTTGTTGTAATGGATGAGGAAGATCTTTACGCCTCTTCTTGTTTTTAAGCAATAGATTCGATATCTTCATCGGCAATATTGCTCGGAATGATGGTGACAGGAATTGAAAAGGCTGTGCCCCGATTGCCGATGAGTTGAATAAGTGGTCCTGGTCCTTCTGCGTGTTCACTGGCTGCTAAAACAATAAGTGCAATTTCCTTATCTTCCTCAATTAGTTTGGAGATTTCATCAATTTTTTCACCTTCACGTATAATGATTTTTGTTTTCAGAGCATGTGTTGCACGTACATCATGCGCAATTTCTTGCAATACTTTATGGGCACTTTGCGTTGATTCTGTTCGCATAACGTTGTTGACACCCAGAAAATGTTGAAATTCTATACTGTCTACAACACAGAATAATACCAATGTTCTGTTGGTATTTTTGGCATGCTGTGCGGCAAAAGCAACAGCACGTCGACACTCTGGTGTTTCATCAATAATAACCAAAATTTTTTTCTTGTGACCTGTTTTCGGATTTTTTCGCTTAGAAACCATGTTTTTTCTCTACACTCTTTACAATTGAAGTGTTATTGTTTCATGTATCTTGCAAAAATCCAACGATTTCACGGATTTTTTTCATATTTTTTTCTGCCAATGCACTGGCACGCTGTGCACCGTCACGCAAAACAGAGTCAATATAAGCGCTTTCTTGATGCAGTCGGCGGAGCTCTTGTGTTATTGGCGCAAGCTTATGGACGGCAAGGTCTGCTAAGGCTGTTTTAAAAAGCGAAAATTGTTGCCCTGAAAATTCTGAAAGCGCTTTTTCTTTACTCACTTGTGCAAAGGCTGCGTAAATACCAAGAAGATTGTCGATCTCTGGTCGTCCTTCTAGGGCGTTCAGTGTGTTGGGAAGAGGGGTGGAGTCTGTTTTGGCTTTGCGTATTTTTTTTGCAATAAGGTCAGCATCATCGGTCAAATTAATGCGCGAAAAATCCGAAGGATCCGATTTCGACATTTTTTTTGTACCATCGCGTAGCGACATAATGCGCATGGCTGTTTCCCCAATCAGCGCTTCTGGCATTGGAAAAAAACCTTGTTTCCTTTCTTCACCTATTTGCATCGAAACACCAAAATTTAAATCTGCAATACGGTCAGAATAGTCGTTATTGAATTTTTGCGCAATATCTCGTGTAAGTTCAACATGCTGTTTTTGATCTTCACCAACCGGAACATGGGTGGCACGATAGAGTAAAATATCGGCAGCCATCAGATTTGGGTAAGAAAAAAGCCCAAGGGATGCTTTTTCGCGATCTTTTCCCGCTTTATCTTTAAATTGCGTCATACGTTGGAGCCAACCAATACGGGCGATACAATTTAAAATCCATGCGAGTTCGGCATGTTGAAAAACCCGAGACTGATTAAAAATAATATGTTTTTGAGGATCAATACCGGCAGCTAAAAAAGCTGCTGTGACAGCTCTGGTTGATTCAGTTAAAGTAATTGGATCTGGATTCACTGTGAGTGCATGCATATCGACAACGCAATAGAGGCAATTGTAAGACGTTTGCAGTTCAACCCAATGTTTGATAGCTCCAAGATAATTGCCAAGATGTAAGTTACCACTCGGTTGTACGCCAGAAAATACAAGCGGTGTGAAGGTGTCCATAGGAGAGTTCTTTCTTAAAATAAAGTTATTCGTTTTGCGTTTTGTGACAAAGCGTCTTTCTGAAAGCAAGATAAAATATCATAGGTGTTTTTTAAAATTTTTGAGAGTGAGGAAAAAGGAACGCGTGTCAAGTAAAAAATAGGCACTCAAATATACAAAGAATATGACAAACATAATCCCTGCCAAGGTGCTTGCGCGCAAGAAAAATGATGCTTGTGAGGATAAAGGGAAAGACAAAAAACCAAGAATATGAAGAAGATAATGAAGGGTCATCGCGCTTAAAACAGTGACGATGATTAGGCATATAATATGTTTTATTAGTTGTGTATCGTATTTCCAATAGCCGCGCTTGATGAGGGTACTACAAAGCAACAGTGTATTGACCCATCCAGAGGTAATTTCGGCAATGACAATGCCTCGTGCTGATAAAATTGGGAATAATGTTAAAGCAAGACTGATATTGATGAAAACGCAAATCCCGGTGAAAATCATCGGTGTTTTTGTATCTTCATGGGCAAAGAAATTAGGAATCAATACCTTGATGAGGACAAAAGCTGGAAGTCCTAGCCCATAAAGTTCAAGAAGCTGTGCAACATGGTGTGTTGACTCATTAGTAAATTGTCCGCGTTCAAAAAGAAAACTGACAACGGGAGTGGAAAGTAGCAAAAAGGCAACGGATGCGGGTAATGTTAACAATAGGGTGAGTTCAATAGAGCGGTTTTGTAAACTGTTGGTTTCTTTGTGCTTTTTGCTGCGTAGAGCTCTTGTTAATTCTGGCAAAAGAACCGTTGCAACGGCAATTGCTATCACGCCTAGTGGCAATTGGTAAAGGCGATCAGCATACATTAAAGAGGATACGGCACCCGATTGGCTGGAAGCAATATTGGTATTGATTAACAAATTGATTTGCGTAATGCCTCCCGTGATAGCAGCAGGGAAAGCTAAAGTTAAAAGCTTACGAACATTGGGGCTGAAATGGGGACGGCGGAGGAAAATCTTCATTCCACTTCGACGCAAAGCAACAGCGATGAGGGCAAGTTGGAGAATGCCTGCTGCTAAGACGCCCCAAGAAAGATTTAAGCCGATATGCCAAGCATCAAGCTGATAGATCCAAGCATAAGCAAGTATACATATGAGAATAATATTCAAAAAGAGGGGGGCTACAGCCGCAATAAAATAGCGCCGCAAGGCATTCAACATTCCTCCCATCATTGCTGCTAAAGACATGCAGGTCAAATAGGGAAACATGATTGCTGTAAAATGAATTGTCGCGTTAAATTTTGTCGCATCCTCTGTAAAACCGGGCGCAATGACTGTTCGCACTAAAAAAGGCATACTTAATTCCATGGCAATGGTTAAAAGTAACAGTACCGAAAAGAGAATGCCAAACACCTCTTCTGCAAATTTGCAGGCGGCTTCTCCACCATCTTCAGTAATTTTTTTTGAAAAAAGAGGAACAAAAGCTGCATTAAAGGCGCCTTCAGCAAAAAAACGGCGGAATGTATTGGGAAAACGAAAAGCTGCATTGAATGCATCAGAAACAGGACCCGTTCCAAGAGCTGCCGCCATCAACATTTCTCGTACAAAGCCAAAAATACGGCTCATGAGAGTTCCAGAAGCAACAGTTGCAAACTTTTTAATCAGGGTCATGAAGGTATATCAGGTTTGTCATGAATAAAAGCTCTTTTAGAACACAAAAAACTGACCAGTATGTTAATAAAATAACACATTTTTCAAGCGTTTTACGGCGGAGTTTATTCTTCTGTCAACAAAAGTGTATGAAAAGTTTTGAATTATGCTCGTTTCTTCTGCATTACAGCTTTTATTGCTTCCATAAAACACCATTTTTTCTCGTAAGCGGGTATATGGGGCAATGTAACAAATAGAAAAAATCGTGGAAAAGTGAGTGAGTTGATAGTGTCTATATTTGCACTCCCTTTCATCTTTTTGGGATGTTACACGCATGGTATCTCTTTTCTTTTTTATAGTCTGTTGCCGTAGAGTACCAGTTTGCATAGCAAAATATAGCTGATTATTAAATGTCTTTTTTCATACATCAACTTTAAAAAGTACAAATTTGACTTTATAGAATATTTATAATGGGTAAACAGCCCATCTTCACTTATATACTACAATCTATAATGCTTAAAAATTATGGAGATTGTCTCTATATGCGCATGAACATACTGCCTATATTCGGGCATGTATTGCTTTGACATCTTTTTTGAATATATATTTCCCATACTTCCCTCTCCATCCTCCGATCTTCTCTTTTTGAAGGGAAATGGCTGATGAGAGAGAGGTATCTAAAAGCGATGATCCAGTTTGAGAAAAAGTTAAAAAGCTAAATATTTATGTGTAGTTTTTACTCGTAAGGGCTTCATTTGAGATAGTCTCACATCACGCTCCTCCTTTTTTTCTTGATCGTATTTTTCTTTCATTGTTAAGTTGCTCATTTTAGAAATTTTTTTTCTATCGCTTGGGGAGGATTTATGTATTTTAGAGGATCTCATGTTGAATTCTAGAAGAGCCTTAGATATACGAGCACTTTCAATACTACCGTTTATTTTTGCTGTTTGTTTGAAGAATTTTGCAATTTGTTCTGCTTGATTTGTTGATACATCAAGACTTTCAGCAAGCCTTGTATAATCTTTTTGCTTTATAGCTTCATGTTCGCTTGGCGATAAACGTTCACTGAATTTTTGAAAATACTCTTTTACTTTGGCTTCCAGTCCAGGAGCGGTTGATAAAGCCTCTTGCTGTTGTTCTTTTGACAGAGAAAATAGCCCTTTTATCTGTTGACTAGGCATTTCTACTGACTTGTTACAGCGTTTTTGTTCGGCAAAATGGTCTTTTATAATATTTCTTTCTAAGTCTATGACAGAATTTATATAAAGACAAAGGTTGATTTCCAAGGAAGAAATATTTTGTTCAGCACGTGTACGTGCTCTATTTTTTACGCCACATATTTCAAAGCCAGAAAGCTTAGAAATAGACTTTATAGATTCATCAATTTGTCCTAAAAATTCGCTTCTAGTATTAGGATTTGCATCAATTTTTCTAAGCGTTTCCTCTAAAACATGCGATTTGCCATAAACAATTTTGCACAAATCTACGATCTCTTTTTTACGTTCTTGTATCAATAAATCATTTTGAATCTTATCAACAATTTCCTTTTGTGAGAGAGGTGCCAATATTTGTTCTGGTATAAGAATTTTCTGTGATTTTTGAGGAAAGGGTGCTGTAAAAGAACAGGTATCACCAATTTTTAATCCCTTCAGTTGTTTTGGTGAAAGATCTTTTTTATTTCCTAAGACGAGAGTTCCATTGGCATCGATCATGAAGCCTTCCTGTCCACTGCCCCTATAGGTGCCATGATAGGTATGACCGTCTTGTGCCACGATAACAGGGCCATAATTGTTTTTATCAAGACCAAGCTTTTCCATTTCATTGGTGAATTCATTCAAAATATGCACCTTTTGGGGATTTGAGATATCCTCAAGTAAATGCTTCATTGGCTCTATACTGCCGTTGTTCATTGCTTCAGTATGAACAAGTTCTTCGCGTTTTTTTGTTACAAGAGAAAAATCTAAAGGATGACCTGCTGCTTGTCCGAGTTTTTCGATGAAAAATTGTATAGCAGTTGTATTTCCTGCTCTAAAAGGATATGCATGGTGCAAATCGACCATTATTTTAGCTGTATGCTCAATGAATTCTTCGCGGGTTAGATCTTTTAAATTATTCTTTTCCGCGAGTGTTTTATCCATTTCATCAAGTTTTTGCTGTATTTCTTTTCCGACAGCAAAAGGTTTGGTAAATTCTTTTTTTTTAAGGGATGGTGCGTAGGCGGTAGTACCATCTGCAAATTTAAAGGGGACTTCGCGAGATTGACCGGCCCATTCAAACGTATCTTTAAAGAGGCTGTAATGAATATGTTTTAGATAGGTGAAATCAAATCGTTTTGGTAAAGATTCCTGGTGCAACCCTTCTTTTGCTCTTTTTACATCATGGGCACATTGCTTTTTAAATGCATATAATTCTTTGATACCATACTTATTTTTAAGTACTGTGTGCCCGGTATAAAAAAAATTCTCCAATGCTGTAATGTCTTTTACACGGCTTGGCGTATAAATAGCTTTAGGGATTGCCGTTTTTTTTTCCTCTCTAAGAGATACAGAATAGCTGGCTCGTTTTTTTTTCATGGGTATTTTCTTTCAAGATTTATCTTTAAAAGCTTCTTTGGTGCATATTTCATCTTTAGTTTATGATTTTTTATCTAAAAGTGAATAGTCATGTTATCATACAATTTATCAATGAGTTAAGTAAAATAATAGGGGTGTTTTGTCCGATATTTTTCCCAATATCACGTACCACCACACGGTACGATCTACA
The DNA here is from genome assembly GCF_053795145.1 of Bartonella sp. B39. Lineage (NCBI taxonomy): Bacteria > Pseudomonadati > Pseudomonadota > Alphaproteobacteria > Hyphomicrobiales > Bartonellaceae > Bartonella > Bartonella sp. B39. Next base: position 1,484,317 of record NZ_CP200036.1, on the reverse strand, counting down.
AAAACGATCGCACCATGGGAACAGATTAAAAGTAAAAGCTTAGAGTACGATCATATTGCCATAGATTTTTGACGACTCTGCGGTAGCTTCTCTTCTAAAGATTTTTCTTGTTTGGCAAATTCTACAACATTTTCTGCTTTAATTTGTGTTGTGCTTATTTCAACAGATTTCTCACTATCGCTTGACGTTACAGATTGACGTATATCACATTTCTTCTGTCTCCTTATTTCGCGATTCTGCTGTTGAATAACATCGGAAACCTCTTTTATTTTTCCAAAGGTTTCTGTAACTTTTTGTGCTTGACTTACTGATATTCCAAGACTCTCAGCAAGTTTTATATTATTTCCTTCACTTATAGCTTCATGCTCGCTTGATGATAAACGTTCACTGAGTTTTTGAAAATAAGTCTGTACTTGCGTTTTTAGCTCAAGAGAGGTCAATAAAACTTCTTGCTGTTGTTCTTTAGACAGAGAAAATAGCTCATTCATTTTTTGACTAGGCAGCTCTATCGACTTGTCACAGCGTTTTTGTTCGACAAAATGGGATTGTAGAATATCTTTTTCTACTTGTTTTAGAGCATCTATATACTGAGAAATGGCCTGACCTAGGGATAAACAATTGTCTTTAGCATGTTGGCGTGCACTACTTTTAAGGCCACATACACCAATGCCACGAAGCTTATGAACAGACTGAGGAGATGTTTCAATAAGCCGCGCAAGTTTTTCTCCTTGCTCAAGATCTTCACGTGTCATTGGAAGTTTAAAATTTGGAAGTTTATTTTGCAAAGTATCACGTTTACCATAAACAATCTCACACAAATTTTCGATGTTTTTCTTGCTGTTTTTGATTAATGGATTATCGTAAACTCTTTGAGAAAGTTCCTCGTTGGTAAGGGATGGAACGTTTTCTGTTGGAATGAGCACCTTTTGCGCTTCTTGAGGGAGAGGTGCTGTGAAAGACAAGGTATCACCAATTTTCAATGTCTTTACTTGCTCTGGTAGGAGATGTTCTTTATGTCCTACGACGAAAGTCCCATTAACATCCATCATGAAACCATCAGCTCCACTACCCCTATAGATACCACGATAAGTGTGGCCATCTTGTGCCACAACCGTAGAACGATAATTGTTTTCATCAAGCCCAAGATTTTTCATGTTATTGGTGAATTCACGTAAAATAAGCAATCTTTCTGGATTTGAGATATCTTCAAGGAGGTGCTTTATAGGCTCTGAATTGCTGTTGTTTACTGCTTCAGCACGGATAAATGCCTTGCGTTTTTTTGATACAAGAGAGTAATCTAGCTCATGGCCTGCAGCTTGTCCAAGTTTTTCAATGAAAAGTTGTATTGCGTGTCTATTACCTTCTCTGAAAGGATTTAAAGAGTACAAATGCGACATCACTTGAGATGCATGTTCAACGAACTCTTCGCGTGTTAAATTTCGCAAATCATCCTTTTCAAGAAGCATTTCATCTAATTGTTTAAGACCTTGCTGTATTTCTTTGCCGTCAGCAAAAGGTCTTGTAAAGTTCTTTTTTTTCAACGACGGCATACAAGCAATGCTGCCATTTGGAAATTTGAAGCGTTCCTCGCGTGTATGTCCGGCCCATTCAAATATATTGGCAAATATTTGCTTGTGAAGGCTTTTTAGATAGGAGGAATCAATTTTTTCTGGCAAAGGGGCTGCGCGCAATTCCTCCATTATTTCTTTGGTATCGCGAGAATATACTTCAGCAAATGCCTTTTTATTGGTAATATTGTATTTATTTTTATATACTTTGGTCCTAGGGTAATAAAAGTGCTTCGCTTCTATTTTCAGCCTTTTTTTGGCTTCTGGATCGAGTCTGTGTTGAGTCTCTTGCAATTCTATGTGTGTGGTATATGTAGGATTTTGCGTGGTTTCATTTGTCATCGATACTTCCTTTCCAGTTTATTCAATGTAAATATTTATTTTTTTGTAATTTATCAATGAGTTAAGTGAAATAATGGGGGCGTCTAATACTACATGCCCCTCCCATGGTACAATCCATGAAAATGATCACACCAAGAGAATAGATTAATAAGAAAAGCTCAAAGCATGATCACATTGTCATAGATTTTGCACGACGCTGTCGACCTTGCTCTTCTACCGTTTTTTCTTGTTTGGAAAATTTTATAACGTTTTCTGCTTTAGCTGGTGGTGCCATTTTTTCAACAGACTTCTCACTTCCACTTGATGTTACAGATTGACGTACATGACGCTCTTTCTCTTTACTCATTTCACGATGTTGCTGTTGAATAAAATCGTTGGCCTCTTTTATGCCTCTTACGGTTGCTGCAATTTCTCTCGCCTGACTTATTGATGTTCCCATAATCTCAGCAAGTTTTGCATAATGTCTGTTCTCTATAGCCTGATGCTCGTTTGGTGATAAACGCTCATTGAGTTTTAGGAAATAAATCTGTACTTCTACTCTTAACTCAGGAGAGCTTGATAAAATTTGTTGTTGTTCCTCTTTGGTCATGGAAAATAGATTGTTTAGCTTTTTACTAGGCGCTTCTACCGACTTGGCACAGCGTTCTTGTTCAGCAGAACGGGCTGCCAAAATATCATTTTCTGCTTGTTTGAGAGCATATACATAACCGAGAATGGTGTGACTGAGGGGCGCAAAATTTGCTTCAGCATGTTGGCGTGCACTACTTTTTAGGCCAAATACACCAACACCACGAAGCTTATGAACAGACTGAGGAGATGTTTCAATAAGCCGCGCAAGTTTTTCTCCTTGCTCAAGATCTGCATTTGTTATTGGAATTTTAAATTGTGGAAGTCTGTTTCGTAAAGCATGCTTTTTGCCATAGACAACCTTACACAAAGTTTGGATGTTTTTTAAGCTGTTTTTGACCAATGCACTATCGTAGACCCTTTGAGAAAGTTCCTCGTTGGTAAGGGGTGGAACGTTTTCTTTTGGAATAAGCACTTTTTTTGCTTCTTGAGGGAGAGGTGCTGTGAAAGTCAAGCTATCACCAATTTTCAATGTCTTTACTTGCTCTGGTGGGAGATGTTCTTTATGTCCTACGACGAAAGTCCCATTAACATCCATCATGAAGCCGTTATCTCCACTGCCTCTGTAGGTACCGTGATAAATATGGCCGTCTTGTGCTGCGACAGTAAGGCGATAATTGTTTTCATCAAGCCCAAGCTGTTTCATATTATTGATAAATTCACGTAAAATAAGCAATCTGTCTGGATCTGAGATGTCTTCAAGGAGATGCTTTAAAGGTGCTGCATTGCTGTTGTTTACTGCTTCAGCACGGACAAATTCCTGGCGTTTTTTTGTCATAAGAGAGAAATCTAGATCATAGCCTGCCGCTTGTCCAAGTTTTTCAGCAAAAAGTCGTATTACGTGTCTATTACCTTCCCTGAAAGGATTTAAAGAGTACAAATGCGAAATTACTTGAGATGCATGTTCAATGAACTCTTCGCGTGTTAAATTTCGTAAATCATCCGTTTCAAGGAGCATTTGATCTAATTGTTTAAGCCCTCGTTGTATTTCTCTGCCGGTAGCAAAAGGTTTTGCAAAGTTCTTGTTTTTCAGAAATGGCAGAGAAGCAATGCTGCCATCTGCAAATTTGAAGTGTTCATCGCGTGTATGTCCGGCCCACTCAAATGTCTTGGAAAATATTTGCTTGTGAAGGTTTTTTAGATAAGAGGAATCAATTTTTTTTGGCAAGGGAACTGTGCGCAGTATCTCTACTATTTCTCCTACATCACGAGCACATACATCAAAAAAATCCTTTTTATTGGTAATATGATATTTGTTTTTATACACTGTGCTTTTAGGATAAAAGAAGTTCCGTGCTTCTGTTCTTAGTATTTTACGGGTTTCTGGATCGAGTCTTCGGTAATACTTTTGCAATTCTTCCTGTGTGAGTGATGCAGAATAGCCAATTTGTTTTTTTTTCATCTATATTTCCTTTTAAGCTCATTCAATATCAATATTTATTTGTAAAAGCTTTTTCGGTGCATACCTCATCTTGATTTTATAGCTTTTTATTGAAAGGCGAATGCTCATTTATTGTGCAATTTTTTCAATGAATTAGTCTAAATGAAAGGGGATGTTTTGTACAATATTTTTCTTAATATTACAGACCCCATCATGGTAAAATTCATTAAAATAATCACACTACATGTATAGAGTAAAAGCCAAAGTTTCAAATACGATCATATTGCCATAGATTTTGCACGATGGTGTTGACCTTGCTCTTCTAGCGTCTTTTCTTTATTGGTAGATTTTGCAACGTTTTCTGCTTTAGTTGGTGTAGTGATTTTTTCACCAGATGTTTCACCACTGTCTCCCCATGCTACATATCCAACTTTATGCTGTCGACCTTGCTGTTTTGGTGCTCTGTCTTGTTTGGTATATTTTTCCTTATTTCTTTCCATTATAGGTTGGCGTAAACCACGTTCTATATGTCGCCCCATTTCGCGATTGTGCTGTCGGATAACATCAGAGATCGCTTCTGTTTGTTTGAAGAATTTTGCAATTTGTTCTGCTTGATTTGTTGATACATCAAGACTTTCAGCAAGCCTTGTATAATCTTTTTGCTTTATAGCTTCATGTTCACTTGGCGATAAACGTTCACTGAATTTTTGAAAATATTCTTTTACTTGGGCTTCCAGTCCAGGAGAGGTTGATAAAGCCTCTTGCTGTTGTTCTTTTGACAGAGAAAATAGCCCTTTTATCTGTTGACTAGGCATTTCTACTGACTTGTTACAGCGTCTTTGTTCGGCAAAATGGTCTTTTATAATATTTCTTTCTAAGTCTATGACAGAATTTATATAAAGACAAAGGTTGATTTCCAAGGAAGAAATATTTTGTTCAGCACGTGTACGTGCTCTATTTTTTACGCCACATATTTCAAAGCCAGAAAGCTTGGAAATAGACCTTATAGATTCATCAATTTGTCCTAAAAATTCGCTTCTAGTATTAGGATTTGCATCAATTTTTCTAAGCGTTTCCTCTAAAACATGCGATTTGCCATAAACAATTTTGCACAAATCTACGATCTCTTTTTTACGTTCTTGTATCAATAAATCATTTTGAATCTTATCAACAATTTCCTTTTGTGAGAGAGGTGCCAATATTTGTTCTGGTATAAGAATTTTCTGTGATTTTTGAGGAAAGGGTGCTGTAAAAGAACAGGTATCACCAATTTTTAATTCCTTCAGTTGTTTTGGTGAAAGATCTTTTTTATTTCCTAAGATGAGAGTTCCATTGGCATCGATCATGAAGCCTTCCTGTCCACTGCCCCTATAGGTGCCATGATAGGTATGACCGTCTTGTGCCACGATAACAGGGCCATAATTGTTTTTATCAAGACCAAGATTTTCCATTTCATTGGTGAATTCATTCAAAATACGCACCTTTTGGGGATTTGAGATATCCTCAAGTAAATGCTTCATTGGCTCTGGATTGCCCTTGTCTATCGCTTCAACATTGGCCAACATCTTGCGTTTTTTTGTTACAAGAGAAAAATCTAAAGGATGACCTACTGCTTGTCCGAGTTTTTCAACAAAAACTTGTATTGCATAGCTATTTCCTTCTCTGAAAGGATGCATATGCTGCAAGTTTATCATTAGTCCTGCCGCATGTTGAACGAATTCTTCGTGGGATAAGTTCTTTAAGTAATCTTTCTCAGCGAGTACTTGATCTAAATTTTTTAGCCCTTCTTCTATTTGTTCACTGGGAGCAAAGGTACTTTGAAACTCTTTCTTTTTTATAATAGGTGTAAAGGCGAGGCTCCCATCTGCGAATTGAAAGGGTTTTTCGCGTGTCTGCCCAGCCCATTCAAAGGCTTTGGAAAACAAACATTTATGAATATGTTTTAAATAGGAGGAATCAATTTTTCCTGGAAAGGGGGCTGCACGCAGCTGTTCCATTGCTTCTTTTACATCTTCAGAAACTTTTTGATTCAAGGCATGCTTGTCTTTTATGTTATACTTATTTTTGAGTGCTGAGGTATCGTTGTAAAAAAAATGCCGTGACGCTACACTTGATCTTTCTTGTTCATTTACATCCATCACTTGGGGGATTGCTGTTGATTGTTTCTCTGTGAAAGATGCAGAGTGGTTGATCTGTTTTTTTGTCATGGATATTTCCTTTCAAGCTCTCTTAATATCAATTCATTTTTGAAAGCTTTCTTGGTGCACATTCCATTACTTTTGGTGCATGCTCCATGTTGACTTTATAGCTTTTTATCTAAAGGAGAATGCTCACTTTTCGTGCGGATTACTGCCCAAGTTTTTTATTTATTTTTTTTTGTAATTTATCAATGAATTAAGCGAAATAATGGGGGATCTTCGGCCAATACTCCCCCCATGGTACAATCCATGAAAATAATTGCACCAAGAGAACAGATTAATAAGCAAAGCTTAAAGTATGATCACATTGTCATAGATCTTGCACGACGCTGTCGACCTTGCTCTTCTACCGTTTTTTCTTGTTTGGCAAATTCTACAATGTTTTCTGTTTTAGCTGGTGTTCCCATTTTTTCAGCAGATTGTTCTTTACTGCTTTCCCATGCTACATGTCCAACTTTATGTGGTTGATCTGGCTTTTCTGTTGTTTGTGTGCTCATTTCAGCAGACTTTTCGGTACCACTTTCTATTTTTGCATATCCAAATTTATGTTGTCGAGCTTGCCCTTCTATTGCACTGTCACGTGTTAAAACTCCTTTTTCTTTCACTGATTGTGTGCTTACTTCAGCAGATTGTTCTTTACTGTTTTCCCATGCTACATGTCCAACTTTATGTGTTTGATCTGGCTTTTCTACTGCGTTGGCACGTGTTAAAACTCCTTTTTCTTTCATTGTTTGTATACTTATTTCAGCAGATTTTTCGACACTGCTTTCTATTTTCGCATGTTCAACTTTAGAGGATTGAATTATTTCTTCTACTGCTCTTTCTTGTTTGGCAGATTCTACAATTTTCTCTGCTTTAATTGGTGTTACGTTTATTTTAGCAGATTTTGCGCTATCGTGTGGCATTACAGATTGATGTAGATTACGATCATTCTCTTTACTCATTTCGCGATGTTGCTGTTGAATAATATCATAGATCTTCTCTGTTTGTTTCACGACTGCTGAAATTTCTTCTGCATTATTCATTGATGTTCCAAGACTTTCAGCAAGTCTTCTATAATGTCTGTCTTCTATAGCTGCAAGTTCACTTGGTGATAAACGTTCTTTGAGTTGTATGAGATAAGACTGTGCTTCTACCTTTAATTCAGGAGAGCTTGACAAAGCCCTTTGCTGCTCCTCTTTGGACATGGAAAACAGTTCTTTTAACTTGCCATGAGGCATTTCTACCGATTTTTCACAACGTTTTTGTGTAGCAGCCTGCTTTTCCAGGATATCTGTTTGAGCATCTCTTACAGCACGTACATATCCAATAATGGCGTGACGGAGAGGCAGAAAATTTGCTTCGGCATGTTTGCGTGCACTAGTTTTAAGACCAAATATATTAAAGCCACGAATCCTATGAATAGATTCAAGGGATCCCTCAATATTCCGCAAAAACTTTTCTCCCTGGTTAAAATCTTCGCGTGTCATTGGAATTTCAAACTTTGGAAGTCTGTTTCGTAAAGCATTCTCTTTTCCATAAACGATCTTAGATAAAAGCCTTATTTTTTCTAAGCTGCTTTTGACTAATGCACTATCGTAGACCCTTTGAGAAAGCTCCTCGTTGCTAAGATTTTGAACCTTTTCTGCTGGAATAAGCAATTTTTGCGCTTCTTGAGCGAGAGGTGCTGTGAAAGTCAAGCTATCACCAATTTTCAATGTTTTTACTTGTTCTGGTGGGAGAAATTTTTTATTTCCTACGACGAAAATCCCATTAACATCTATCATGAAGCCATTATCTCCACTGCCTCTATAGATACCACGGTAAGTATGGCCTCCTCGCGCTGCGACAGTAAGACGATAATTACCTTCACCAAGTCCAACTTGTTGCATTTCATCGGTAAATTCACGTAAAGCAGCCAAACTTTCTTGATTTGAGATATCTTCAAGGAGATGCTTTATAGGCTCTGAATTGCCGTTATTTATTGTCTCAGCACGGATAACGTCCTTACGTTTTTTTGATACAAGAGAATAATCTAGCTCATGGCCTGCGGCTTGTCCAAGTTTTTCAATGAAAAGTTGTATTGTGCGTCTATTACCTTCTCTGAAAGGATTTAAAGGGTACAAATGCGACATGACTTGAGCTGCATGTTCAACGAACTCTTCGCGCGTCAATTTTTGCAAATCACCCTTTTCAAGGAGCATTTCATCTAATTGATCAAGTCCTTGTTGTATTTTTTTGCCGACAGCAAAAGGTTTTGTAAATTCCTTTTCTTTCATCAACGGTGCAGAAGCAGTGCTGCCATCTGCAAATTTGAAGTATTCATCGCGTGTATGTCCGGCCCATTCAAATGTCTTGGAAAACATTTGCTTGTGAAGGCTTTTGAGATAGGAGGAATCAATTTTTTCTGGCAAAGGGGCTGCGCGCAGTTTTTCCATTGCCTCTTTTGCATCACGAGTAGACGCAGCAACAAACTCTTGTTTATTGGTGATACGATATTTGTTTTTTAACACTGTACTGTTAGGATAAAAGAAGTTCTGCGCTTCTGTTTTCAGCCTTTCATGGACTTCTTGATTGGCTATCTGGTGATACTCTCGCAATTCTTCTTGTGAGAGAGATGCAGGATTGTTCGCTTTTTTATTTTTCATTGATATTTCCTTTCAAACTTCCTCATATTAGATTTCTATCTGAGGGTCTCGTTAGTGTACTCTCTATCTCTGTTCCTTAATGTCCCTTCTATAAGAAGAAAAAGCACGAGATTGAATGATCTCCCAATGCTGCATTATGTATAATGAAAGTAATTTTTTTTATGACTTTTATACGTTTTTTTTATGAATTTATAAAATTTTATCAATTAGTTAGATAAAACAATACGGCGCAATCTATATGAAAAGATTGCGCCGAAAAATCATGTTAAAAACCAAAGCTTATGCGTAGCTAGATGGAGGCCGTCATTGCTACTTTTTTGTGTACAGGCTTTTGAGAGGGATCCTCTGATATTGTCTTTTTTGCTTGCCTGGAGATATCAGTGATCTCTTTTTGTGGTCCTTGCAAATGCTGAGTTTTTTCCGTGAATACCTTGTAAGAATTCATCCTTTTCTGATGGGTTTGCAGAATGTTTTCTTTCGCTTTTTGTACATGGTCTGCATGATTTTCAATAGCCTTACATAAAGCAGGAATAAGTGCTTCGGCTTCCTTGCGTGCACTCGTTTTAATGCCACAAATCTTATGACCAACTAAGTTACCAAAAAGATAATGTTGGTTCTCAACTTGCCATGAAAGCTCTTCTCCCAGACGGGGAACTTTTTCATTATCTTGTATGTTGTTATCCAAACAGTTTGGATCGCCAAAGACTCTTTCACACAACCCTCGAATTTGGCCACGCGCCTGCTGAACTGCTGCAGTTCTGTGAACTCTGCGATTAACGTCGTCACTCGAAAGAGGTGCCATTTCCATTTCAAGATTACGCGGCCGTTCTATGGCCTTCAAATGTGCTTCAGTCTTCGCATAATTCGCAAATGCTTCACATAAGAAAAAAATACCAGCCTCAGCCTCTTTGCGCCTTTTATTTTTTATACCACATACATTAACACCAGCAAGTTTATGAAAACTTGTAGGGTGTGATGTAAGCTGCACTAAAAATCCTTCCGCTAGGTCAGGGTCTTTTTTAACTGCATCTAATTTACCATCGAGAAGATAGTTCTTACCAAAAACAGTAGAGCACAAATTTCTGACTTCGTTTCTATATGCTGAGCACGCTATTTGTACCTGCGATTGCGTTAAAGATGACTTTTTCATACGCGGTAAGTTTCTTTGGCCTTGAGAGGAATCAGGTACATCTTCACTTGTTTTGTGTGATGAGGTGGCTTGCATTCCATCTCTTGAGTGCAGCGATGCTTTTGGAGAAACAGTTGCGTATACATGCCCGTACGTTAGATCTAACGTTGATATATCTGTATCTTCTCTTGAGTATGAAAATCTTTTCTGGGGTAATGGCGGTGTTTCCCCTGAAGAGTCTACTCCGTAATCACGTCCAGACTTTCGTTCTGGTCTTAGCTCTAGCACATCACTGGACATTTTTTTTGAGCGGGGCGGTTTTGAGGGAGCTGCAGTTCTATGCAAGCTCTTCTCCTGTGCACTTCCTGTAGCGCTTTGTTCCATATCTTTTGGACGCGGCGGTAATTCAGGACGAAAAGGTCCCCCAAAAGGCTCTTCATGTTTGGTTCTTGTAGTGCTCTGTTTTAAGCTTTTGGGGCGCGTAAATACTTTTGGACGAACAACTGCCTCTGCGGGTTTTTGCTCTGGATTTGCTACTCCGTCAACATTCATTTTTTTTCTACGGAGTGGTTTTGAGGGAGCCATAGGTTCATACCAGCTCTTCTCCCGTACATTTCCTGTAGTGCTTTGTTCCATGCTTTTGGGACGCGGCGGTAATTCAGGACGAAACGGTTCCCCTAAAGACTCTTTCTCTGTGGTTTTTGCAGTGCTTTGTTTTAAGCTTTTGGGGCGCGTAAATACTTTTGGACGAACAACTGCCTCTGTGGGTTTTTGTTCTGGGCTTGCCATGCTGTCGACACCCAAATCTTCTGGGCGTGGTGGTAAATCTGGAGGAGTATCTTCTGGTACGCTACCTCTCCTTGATTTTTCTGCAATGTTCTGCTTTACAGCTCTTAAGTGAGGCGGTAATTTGGGACCAACAGTCGCGTATACAGGCTCTACCTCTGGAGTTAATCCAACGTGTTGCTCCACACTTCCTGATTGCGGGAGGTCTGGAATAATCTCGTATATAGGCTCCTCCTCTGGGTTTTGTATCATGCCCTGTTGTTGATCGCTTGTTTGCGCAAGGTCCGGAATCTCCGCATACAAGCTATCTAAATCATCTAAGTCTGCTATTGCATATGGGCTCACGGGATCTGGTATCTCGTATACATCAAATTCTTCTGGGCGTGGCGGTAATTCCGGAGAAAATTTTGCATTCGAAGAAGGCACATCGTATACATGTTCTCGTCTTGAGCGAGGTTGACCTGCTCTAGGAGGCACATCGTATGTAGGCTGATTTCCTTCTCTTGGTGGGAAAAAGGGACGATTTGAAGGAGTCTGGTATATGGAATCCTCAAGTCCCTGACCGCTGCTTTCTGATCGAATTGAACGAGGTGGGGAAGGAGGTGTAGAGTATATAACTTCATTGAAGGAAGATTCACCAGGTGAAGAAGGTATAGAGTATATAGATTCTCGATCACTGTCTTCTGAGTGAATTGAATGGGGTGGGGAAGAAGGTGAATCGTATATGTGTTGCTCCTCTAGGAGTTGCTCAGCGTTTGGTTCGTTTCCTCCTAGAGAAGGTGGACTTTGTGGAGACTGTGTTGTAGATAGAGTTTCTGGATCCAACGGTGTTGAAGGAGATGGTGCAAGGTCTTGTTCTGGATTCTGGGTTTCAGAAGGGGAAGGCCGATTTCTTTTCATATATTCTTCCTTTCAGAGTTTCTTAATATTTATTTGTTTCTAAAAACCTTTTCAGCAGGCTCTCCACTTTTATTTCTCATAGCTCTTTGTTTAAAGGGGGATAATAAATTTGCGCAAACTGTAATCCGTATTTACAACTTATACGCAATCCTACCAATTACTTAGTTCAAACGATGGAGAATTTTTACAAAATTTTCCTTTGATATTACCCACCACTTCTGCCACAAACCATCTTGCAAGATCTGCATTAAAAGATATGCTCAAAAGTTATAACTTATTTCATGCACGCTTAACCAATGGAACCCAGGGCTTTTATTTTTAGAGCTTTGCATGACTCGACACTTTGCGCTCTTTCGTCCCGATGTCTAGAAGTTTCAGAACCCTCACGATGTGTGCTTGCTGATAAGCTCTCAGAAGACTTTGATAAGCCTTGTTGCGTATGCAAACTTTCAGCCAACTCCAGAGAGGATTCACGGCATTCTCTTTGTGCTTGATGGTTTTGTGAAATACCCTCTTTTACCTGTTGCACAACGGCTGTGAATTCCTCAACTGTGTCAATTAGTGGTGAAATACTCGCTTCAGCACGTCTACGCACTCTATTTTTTATACCACATATATTGACACCAGAAAGCTTACCAAAAGATCGACAATTGTTTGAAAGCCTCTCTACGAGCTCACCCCCCATGGAAGGATCTGTTAATATACCTTCAACGCTTTCTCGCAAAATATCCGAATTTCCAAAAACATTTTTGCACCAATGTTCTATTCGTGCTTTACATCTCTTAACTGCAGAATTCTGCAGAATAATGCTACTGACTTCCTCATTTGAAAGAGGTCCATTTTCCCCTTCAGAATGATGTGGACTTTGTAAGATTTGGGGCATTACCTCACTGTCTATAGAAGGCTCATGGCGCTCATCTCTTGAAGTGGTGGCTCCATCGACGTTTCCTAAGTTAAGTTTTTCAGAAGATTTTGGGTGATGTTTTTTCATATATATACCTCCTTTCAAGGATTATCTTAAAACCTCCTTGATGCACTCTCTCTCCTTATGCTTTGATAGTTTTTATACAAAGGAGATCATTATTCTCACTGTAATTGAAATTTATGTCTTTTATATGCTCTTTTTATGAAATTTTATATAATTATGAAGACTATTCTGACGGACATTTTCTGTAATATCCTGTAGAGCTATGTGCCCCTTGGCGAAATTCACATAAAACAGTTTTTGCCAAAAAAAATCAGATGAAAAATGAAACTTTAGGTGCCTTTACATAAGAAGTTGATGCTTCATTTTTAATTTCATGCGACGACTTTTCTTGTAAAAAAGAATGACGTTTTTCTTCTGTATGATGGGTGTTTTGTATTGCTATTTTTTCTAAGCTTCCCAAACCATCAAAATTTCTTTGTTGCATTTGAGTACGGACAATTTCACTGCGTAGCGCGTATACAACCCCCATAAACGTTTCAATAGCGTCACACAGTGAATGCACATTTTTCTCAGCTTGCTTACGGGCAGAACTTTTTATACCAAATACTTTTTTACCAGCAAGCTTAGAAATATTTGTAGGATCTGCGATAACATTCAATGAGAGATCCTTCCCTTGCTTAGGATTTTCAATGATTTCAGTAAGTTGCTTATTCAAAATACCTGCGTTTCCATAAACAAGGTCGCAACAATAACGAACATCCTCCATACAATTTCGAACCTTAAAATTTGTTTGAATTTTCTTAAAAATTTGCTTCTTCGTAAGAGGCAGCGTTTTGTTGTATAAAGAAACATCCGCACAGACAGTCTCTTCTGGATGTTGTATAAGGCATTCTTTGTTGTATGGTCCGTAAAATCCTGTGTTGAGTTCTGTTGAAGTAGATCGTTTAAAACGGTATAGACCATATTTTTTCATGAATATTTTTCTCCAGAATCGTTCTAGAAAACTCCTTTGATATATTCTCTCATTCTATATTCTGAGAATTTTTTAACTAGGGAAAGATATTTTAAACAGTTGAAAAATTTGCACTATTATACACATTACAAACTATATTTTTGCCTTTCAATACGGCTTTTTTATGAATATATGCTCAATATGTTATATAAAGTTACGGAATCCATTTTAATGTATATTTTCTGTGGTGTTATTCTCATAATCCTTGGTGCAATTCACATAAAATAATTTGCGCAAAAAATGATATTAAAGACAAAAACTTACGCACTTCTACAGGATATGCGTTTATGTGACCATTTTTTTAAAATACTTGAATCACTATAAACAGTTTGGCACAAAGACTGAATTTTTTCTTCATTGTGCAGGATGCCCAAATTTTTGCGAAGTTTGTTAGAAATTTGATCTGGCGTGAGCGGCGCTGTTACTCTTCCTATTATTACATCTAAATATACAACTCTTCTCGTTATTGTGTGCTGTTCTTTGTTATTTGATCAATGAATTGCGTAAAGGTCTCTTGAGTTCATTTTTTTGAAGGTTATAAGTAACGCCTTTCCATGTATAGCTCTTTTCAAAATTATTTTAGAAAACTTCCTTGGTATGCTCTCTACCGTTATGCTTTGATAGTTTTTATACAAAAAATCACATCAATTTGAGTCAATTCTAACTTGCACTTAATTTTATTACAATCATCTCCTTATGTATATTTTTTGTGAAATTCCACTCATAAACCTAAATTATGGACACTGTTTCTAGAAGATTTTTTGCAATACCACACAAAAAACTTAGCGCAATTCAGATAAAATAAGCAAAATTCGGCTTCTTCGATGTCGTTGCATAAACACCACGTTAAGCACCATACTTCTGTGGATTCGATGAATGTGCGCCAAGAGATCAGATCAAAAGGAAAAGATTATACAAACTTACATAGCCAAAGACATTCTTCTAGATTCAGCTCTACATGGTTGTTCTTGTTGTGGAGTAGTATGATGTTCTGCTCTTGCGGGCTCAATATTCCGTACAGCAGCTTCTGATATCTGATCTTGTGATATATCATTACGTTCTTGTTGTTCAGAATGTTCTACCTGGAGAAAATCTTTTGCGGATTGTACAATATCACAATAAAACTTAATATAGCTTATCAGATGTTTCATATCAGCTTCAGCCTCTTTGCGCTGTTTAGTTTTTAATCCACATATATTAAAACCGGCAAGGCTATGATAAATTTCAGGCATTCGTTCCAGCTGACGCAGGAGAACAAGGACTCTTTGGGGATTTTGTGTAAGATTGGTGATTGCTTCGTTTAAAACATCTGGACGTCCAAATACCTTTATACACCCATACTGGATCTGTTCCCTACATTTTTGAATAAATGGATCTTCTTGAAGAACTTCTGTCATTTTATTATCTAAAGTAGATCTCTTTTTCGCACGATTATATGATGCCAGCAGAGTTTCGACCGCTTCCGCACCCTGCATTGGTCTTTCACACCCGCTTTCCATTTGAGACATCATCCTGCTTTGCGCACGTTCTGAATTTTGTGCTAAACCACGAATGGCATCATAGAGAGGAGTTAAACTTTCTATGGCATTTATGCGTGCTCTATCTTTTATACCACATATATTTTTACCAGCGAGGTTATGAATAGATTGAGGATTTAACGAAATTGCTACCAAAATCCTACTGCCCCCAGAAGGATTTTCTAAAATTTTTTCTATGGTTGTATCCAGAACATCCTTTTCACCAAAAACTATTTCAGACCAATTTCTTACTGCATTTACATGTGCTGAGATCAACGGATTTTTCTGTAATTCATCTACAATTCCTCTACTCGAGAGATTAGTTTCTTCTTCTTGTGAAGCAGGTGTAGCATGAGGATTTTCAGAGGTAGATGCCTCTCTGATAGATTGTTCATGAGACTCCCTTAATTCTGTCATCGGCAGGTGCGTAGAAGATGGGGCAATTTTTTTCATGTATATCTCCTTTTAAGAATTATATTCAGAAAAGCTTTTTAGTGTATTTTCTAGCTCCACGCTTTAGGAGCTTTTATACAAAGGAGGGTGCCAATTTGAATAATCTCAAAAAAAAATCGAAGCTACTTCCGTTCATTTTTAGCTAATTTTCCCGTTTTTTATACAGGTTTATTCATAAAATTATTGATAATAACCCATAACTTAACTCTGAAATCTGATGGCTCCTATAATAATTTTTGACACAATTGAGGTGAAATAATTTCCTCTAAAGGATTGGATCAAAAGCCAGTTTATGCAAGCTCACATAGCGAAAGCCATTCTTTTTCCACTTCTAGCTCCATGTTGTTGTACGTCATGCTGTGGTGTGTGTTGTCTTTCTTGGCCCCTCTGAAGCTTTTGTTTAATCTCTTGTCTTGGGCTTTCTGATAACTTAATGCGTTCTTGTTGTATTTTCTGTTCTTGTAAAATAAATTCCTTTGCTTCTTTTATCGCCTGTGCGTAATTTTTAACAGCGTCGTACAGATGAGGTAGACTATTTTCAGCACATCTTCGTGCATCATTCTTAAAGCCCAATGTGCTACGACCAGCGAATCTATGCAAAGATGTAGGGTTTCTAGCAAGATCCCATAAAAGTTGCTTTTCTAAAGTATTATCTTGTAGCATGTCCTCCATTTTCTTATCAAAAACATTCGGTTTGCCGTATACGATTTTGCTCCAATGTACGATTCGCGCTTCATATCTTCGAACGTTTGAGTCACTTTGGACTAAGCCTGTAATTGCATCATTTGAGAGAGATGGTTCCTTTTTTTCAGTAGTAAGCGATTTTTGCAAGCTTTTTTCCAACGCTCTATTCTCTGTCGGAACTTTGATGTTCATACTTTCATATGTCTGGCACACAGCTTTCGCGTAAACATTAATAGCGGAATATAAGTAGGGTAGAGCTTCTTCAGCTTGTTTGCGTGCCTTTGTCTTAAAGCCAAATATTTTTATACCTGCAAGACCGCGAACAGATGCAGAATCTTCTTTTATTTTCGTGAGAAGCAGATCTTTCGTCATAGGATCTTTGAGGATATCGTCAATGTTTGCATGCAAAGCATTCTGACGGCCATAAACAGCTTTTGTCCAACGTTGAATTTTTTCTGCACAAACTTTGACTACTGAATCACCTTTTACCTTATCAGTCACGTTCTCCCTCAAGAGATGCTGACCTTGTGGTGTAACTGTTGTTATGTATAGAGCCTCTGAATTTAAAAAGGCTTGATCATTGCCATGAACAGCTTTGAACCAACGTTCGATTTTTTTTGCATGCTCTCTGGCTATTGGATCAAGTGGTATCTCATTAATGATTCTCTTATTTACGCGAGGTGGTTTTTGTGGTGCAACTGCCTTGTGTCGTGCCTCTGAGTTAAGAGATGTTGCGGTAGATCGTTCAAAATGTTTTTGTGTTTCTTCTGATGAGCGAGATGAAGAAGAGGGGGGGTGTTTTTTTCTCATACATGTTTTCCTTTCAAGCTTTTGCAATATTTGTATAGAAAACTCCTTAATGTATCTTTTTGTGCTTATTATTTGCAGTTTTTTATTTAAAAGAGTCTCTTAATGTGAACGATTATTGTACGATACTCTTGGCACACATCATCTTGCAGGGATTTACACCAAGAAGCCTGATTAAGAGCAAAAGCTTATTTTGTGCACACTTAACTGGCGAAAACCAATGCTTTTTTTCTAGAGCTTTGCGTTCTTTCATGGGTACGTCTAGAAGTTTCAGGGACTTCGCGATGCATGGCCGCTGATAAGCACTCAGAACCCTCTGATAAGTCTTGTTGTTTATGCAAACCTTCAGCTGATTCCATAGATAGATCACGGTGTCTTTGTTGTGCCTGATGTTTTTGCAATATACTCTGTCTTGCCTGCTCTGCAGCATTTGCAAAGCTGTTAACAGAATCAAGCATGTGTGAAAGACTTGTTTCAGCATTTTTGCGGGCTTTATTTTTTATGCCACAAAGGTTGACACCGGAAAGTGCATGAAAAGACTGAGGATCTACTTCAAGTTGTTGTATAAGAGCACCTTTTGTAGAGGGATCTTGGAGCAAGATTTCAGTTTGTTTTTGCAAAGCATCCTTATTTCCAAAAATAACTTTAGACCAATAGTGTATTCGTGCTTGATATTTTTGGACTTTAGAATCTTGTTGAACCATGTCAACAACTTCTGCATTTGAAAGTGGTCCTTTCTCCCTTTCAGAATGATGTGGACTTTGTAAAATTTTGTCCATTTTTTCACGATCCATCAATCTTTCATAGCGTCTTAATTCTGAATTTGGGAACTGCGACAAGCAGTCCCTTGTATATTTTACAATTGTTCCGTATTGGTTAATAGCTTCACAAAGAGCGACAATATCTTCTTCAGCATTTCTGCGTTCTTCATTTTTTATGCCACATATATTGGTGCCAGCAAGTTTAAAAAAATTACCAGGATTTAGTGCAATTTGCCACGAAACATCCTCTGCTATAGCAGGATTGCGTCGGATTTCCTTAATTTGTTCCTGCAAAGCTTTTTTGTCGCCATAAACAATCTGACAGTGTCGATAAATGTCTTTTCTAAATCCTTGCTCCAACTTGTTGTGTGAAATTAATTTTGTAATTTGTTTCTCTGAGAGAATTATTTTTTCCCGTTGTGAGGGGAGAGATGTGAATGTGCTCTTTTCTTGTCTTGTATTCCCAGTTTTCTCATGTTCTGTTAGAGGTCTCATTGAATTTGTAGTAACATCCGAAGCATCTTTTGTTAAAAGAACTTCACTTTGCTGCTTTTCTTCCGGTATAAGAGTTAATTTTGTGGTTTTGGAAGCAACTCTTGAAGAATGTTGTACGGGTTTTTTTACCAAAGTTTTTTGAGAATGGGATGGTTGATTTTTTTTCATGCATGTCGCCTTTTAAGTATTATTAAAAAAACCTTTAGTGTTCTCTTTATTTTTAGGCTTTGATAGCTTTTGTACAAAGAGATACAGCAATTCAAATAATTTCCAAATATTCAATACTATCTGGATATATCGGAATTAGTGTTCGTGTCTTTTAAGTAGTTTTTTTATGAAATTTTATTGATGTGTTATACTAAGTTATGGAAACATTCTGGTGAGACTTTACTCCACTCTTACACCGCCTTTTAGTGCAAATTTTTTAAAATGATCTGCACCAAAAGATTTGTTTAAAAGTTAAAGCTTGCTTTTATATATGTTCACATAGCGAAAGCCATTCCTCTTCCACTTTTAGCCCTATGTTGTTGTACATCATGCTGTGGCGCGTGTTGTTTTTCTTGGCCTTGCTGAAGCTTTTGTTTTGTTTCCTGTTCGTGTAGAATGGACCCTTTTGTCTCTTTTACAGTAAGCACGTAACTTTCAAAAGCATCATGCAGGTGTGACAGATGTGCTTCAGCAGATTTGCGTGCATCATCCTTAAAGCCCAACATACTATGACCAGCGAGTTTATGAAAAGATGCAGGGCTTTTAACAATATCTCGTAAAAGCCGGCTTCCCATATAAGGATTTCTTAGAATATCCTCCATTGACTTTTGAAGGGCATTTGGATTGTTGTATACAACGCTGCTCCAATATGAGACTCGGTCGTGATATCTTTGAACGGATGGTTCACTTCTAGTCATATCAACCACCTCCTCATTTGAGAGAAAGAGTTTTGGTGAAGAAACTGCTTCCTGTGCTGCTGCCCCCGCAGATCTGTCTGCTTGCATGGCGTGCTGTGGCATGTGTTGTCTTTTTTGGCTTTTCTGAAGCTTTTGTTTAACCTCTTGTTTTTTGTTTTCTGATAGGTTAATGCGTCCTTGTTTTGCTTCCTGTTCTTGTAAAATAGCTTCTTTTACTTCTTTTATAGTAAGCACGTAACTTTCAAAAGCATCATGCAGGCGTGATAGATGCGATTCAGCAGATTTGCGTGTTTCATCCTTAAAGCCCAACATACTACGACCAGCGAGTTTATGAAAAGATGCAGGATCTGCTTTCATCTTCCACAATAATTGCTCTCCTATAGCTGGACTTTGTAGAGCATCCTCCATCGGCATTTTAAGGGCTTCTGGATTGTCGTACACAACCCGATTCCAATATTTGACTTGTGTGTAATATTCTCGAACGTTTTGGTTACTTCGGACTAAGTTTGTAATCTCCTCATTTGAGAGATATGGTCCATTCTTTCCAGTAGTAAGCGATTTTTGCAAACTTCTTTCCAGCGTTTTACTATCTACCGTAGCTGTGATGTTCATACTTTCATATGCCTGGTGCACAGCTTCCGCGTAAACATTAATGGCGGGACATAAACAGTGCAGGGCTTTTTCAGCTTGTTTGCGTGCCTTTGTCTTAAATCCAAACACTCGTCCACCTGCAAGAGGATGAATAGACGTAGGATATTTTTTCACTTGATCTAAAATTTTATCTTTTGCCGCAGGATTTTCGAGGATATTTTCTATATCTCTATCAAACAAAAAAGCATTACCATAAATAGTTTTAGACAAACGTTGAATTTCTTGTGCATACACTTCAACTAGTGGAGAACACCTCACTTTATCAATGGTTTCTTCCTTTGGAAGAGGTGATCCTTGTCGCGTAGCTGCCGTCTGTATATTCTCTAAATTGAGAGATGTTGTAGCATGTTGTTTATGACTTTTTTCTGTTTTTTCTGGCGTGCGAGATGAAAAAGAAGAGAGGTGTTTTTTTTCCATATATGCGCTCCTTTCAAGCTTCTACAATATTTTCTCAGAAAACTCCTTAGTGTATTTTTTATCCTTGCTTTTTTTGATAGTTTTTTATTCAAAACGGTATCTTAACTCGAATGATCTCCTAAGACTCTGTACGACACATAGTGTGTCGACAATGGTTATTTTATATGTTTTTTTTGTGCTTATCAATAAGTTATATTAAATTAGAAAAAATATTTTGCTCTATTTTTAGCACACATCATCTTGCAGGATTTGCACCAAAAAAACCCGATTAAGAGCAAAAGCTTACCTTGTGCACACTTAGCTGGCGAAAGCCAATGCTTTTTTTCCTAGAGCTTTGCGTGGTTGGACACTTTGCGCTTTTTCGTGTGTATGCCTAGAAGTTTCAGAAACTTCGTGACGCTGATCCGCTAATAAATCCTCAAAATATTTCGATAAGTCTTGTTGTTTATGCAAACCTTCAGCTGATTCCATAGATGGATCACGGTGTCTTTGTTGTGCCTGATGGCTCTGCAAGATACTCTCTTTTGCCTGTTTGACAGCATCTGTAAAATTGTTAATAGAGCTAACCAGCTGTGAAATATTTGCTTCAGCATTTTTGCGCACTTTATTTTTAAAGCCACATATATTTTTACCAGCGAGATTATGAATAGATTGAGGATTTAACAAATTGCTACCAAAATCCTACTGCCCCCAGAAGGATTTTCTAAAATTTTTTCTATGGTTGTATCCAGAACACCCTTTTCACCAAAAACTATTTCAGACCAATTTCTTACTGCATTTACATGTGCTGAGATCAACGGATTTTTCTGTAATTCATCTACAATTCCTCTACTCGAGAGATTAGTTTCTTCTTCTTGTGAAGCAGGTGTAGCATGAGGATTTTCAGAGGTAGATGCCTCTCTGATAGATTGTTCATGAGACTCCCTTAATTCTGTCATCGGCAGGTGCGTAGAAGATGGGGCAATTTTTTTCATGTATATCTCCTTTTAAGAATTATATTCAGAAAAGCTTTTTAGTGTATTTTTTAGCTCCGCGCTTTAGGAGCTTTTATACAAAGGAGGGTGCCAATTTGAATAATCTCAAAAAAAAATCGA
Source organism: Bartonella sp. B39 (assembly GCF_053795145.1). Taxonomy (NCBI): domain Bacteria; kingdom Pseudomonadati; phylum Pseudomonadota; class Alphaproteobacteria; order Hyphomicrobiales; family Bartonellaceae; genus Bartonella; species Bartonella sp. B39. The sequence continues at coordinate 1,463,035 of NZ_CP200036.1, read as the reverse complement.
AGCTACTTCCGTTCATTTTTAGCTAATTTTCCCGTTTTTTATACAGGTTTATTCATAAAATTATTGATAATAACCCATAACTTAACTCTGAAATCTGATGGCTCCTATAATAATTTTTGACACAATTGAGATGAAATAATTTGCTCCAAAGGATTGGATCAAAAGCCAGCTTATGCAAGCTCACATAGCCAAAGTTAACCCTTTTGTACTCTCAATTTTGCGTGTTTGCTCTTGTCGTGGAGTGGGATGATGTCTTTCCTTTATAGGATGAATACTTTGTGCAACTTTTGATACATCAGCAAATTCTTGCTGTATTACATGGTTCTGTGTAATATACTCTTTTGCTTTTTTTATAGTATCGCTACAAAATTTAATGCTGTTAGACAGAGATAGAATACTATTTTCAGCATTTTTGCGAGCTTTATTTTTTATGCCACATAGGTTGACACCAGAAAGTTTATGAATAGATCTAGGATCGTTTGCAACCTGATTTGAGAGATCATCCCCGATAGCGGGATCTTTTCGAATCTCCATAATCTTTTTTGTTAAAATATTTGAATCTCCATACACTTTTTCACACCAGAATTTGATTTGTTCTTCATATGTTCGGATAGATGAGAGAACAAAAAACATTTCAACTATTGCTTCATTTGTGAGAGGACCTTTTCCTCTGTTAGGATGATGAGGTAATTCTTGGAGGGTTTGGGTTGTTACTGCAAGCTGTTCCGGGTGTTCACAATTTTCTTGTTGTGCTTGAGAAAATAGGTCAGTTCGCTTATATCTTACGATCTCTGTATAGTCCTCAATAGAGCGACACAGAGACATAACACTTCGTTCAGCATTTTTGCGTGTTTTATTTTTCAGGCCACATGCATTGATACCAGCAAATTTATGAATAGATTGAGGATCTACCGCAATTTTCCATGCAACCTCATTTCCCAGAGCAGGATTTTGTATAATATCTCTTATTTCTTTCTGAAGAGCATTTTTGGTACCGTAAACAACCGAGGACCAATACATTATTGATTTCGTATGTGCTACAACCAGCTTGTCATGCCATACTTTCCCAGCAAGTGTCAGTTCTGAGAAGGCGGGTGTTTTTTCTTGTGAATCCGGCGTTACATGGAATGCTTTGGAGGTAGATGCTCCTATGATAAGTTGTCCGTAGATTTGTCTTAATTCTTTTATAAAAAAATACGGAAAAGGAGATGGTTGATTTTTTTTCATGCATGTCGCCTTTTAAGTATTATTTAAAAAAACTTTTAGTGTTCTCTTTATTTTTAGGCTTTGATAGCTTTTGTGCGAAGAGATATAGCAATTTAAACAATTTCCAAATACTCGATGCCATCTGGATACATCGGAATTAGTATTTGTGTTTTTTATGTAGTTTTTTTATGAAATTTTATTGATGTTTCATTTAATAAAAAATATGGTATTTTTGTGGATAAAATTCTACAATAATTCTTGGCATAACTGTGATGGAATGGTTTGCTCTAAAGGATTAGATGAAAATTTGGTTTATGTTTCATTAGTAGGAGATATTGGTAAGGTACGATCGATTTTGGGGATCTACACCTTACACTGTTTTTTAAACTTTATAGTTAGAGAACCATTTTTGTTTTCTGATACACCAAGCATGTAAGAAAGCCTTGTGAAATTGCTTTTCTATGAGGTTCTACAATCTTTTGATGTTTAGCTTTTGATGTTTAAGTGATTTTGTCATTAACATCCCCAAACATGAAATTATCGTTGCAATGGTATAAAAACAAGACATCTTTTTTGTTTTAGTAACGAAACAAAAAGTCCTTGTCAGCCTTTTTTGAGCGTTTGATAGATTTTTAGCTTTTATGTTTTCTCTACTGTTTGGCTAAAATCACATCTTTTATTTGTTGTGTTTTTTTAATTTCCTAGAATACTTTATCTCATTATATAATATTCCCTTCAGTATATCAGCGCTCTAGATTTTTGATGCTGGGCATTTTTTATTTGAAAACTTACCGAAAATAGAAGCTTGTTTAAGCTTTATCACGCGAATTCCCCTCCCGTAGAAAGTTTTTTTGAAGCTCTCCAGTTTTTTTCTACAAAATTAATAGGTTAACGTAAACAACTCGGTATCCACATCGAGTTTTTTCTCCATGAAACTTCTTTATTTTTCTGGGGGGAGGCAATTTTTTTACGCACGTGAGATTCTTCTTCTTTTTTAGCATGAAGAGATTTTTCTAAGCATTCAATTTTTTCTATCTTCTCGATAGATTGTTTATGATTATGTGGGCTTGTGTAAGGGAAATATTCTGCATTTTTTGCAACTCTTGTATAATCTTTCAGAGCAATATGTAAGTATTTACAACCTTTTTCAGCATTCTTGCGTGTACGCGTTTTTATGCAGAGCAATTTCTTACCCGCAAGAGGATGAATAGCTTCAGGAAATGTTGCAACTATCTGTGATAGTTCATCTCCTACAGCAGGATTTTTTAGAATCTCCTGAACTTCTCGTTGGAAAACATCCCTATTGCCATACACAATATTAGACCAAAATAGGATTTCTTTTTTATATGCTTCAACCAATAAATTTTCTTTCACTTCGTTCGTGAATTTTTCCCTTGGGCTCAGCACTTTTTTGGAAGAAACCGTTGCATGTTCGCTTTTCTTTTCTAGATCAAACGATGAGGGTATATTTCCTTTTGTGTTTTCTTTCTTAAATTTGGATGATGCAAATTTGGTAAACTTCGCATGCAGATGCCCTCGTTTAGGAGATGATATGGTAACTTTCTTAGTATGTCTTTGCAATTCTTTGGGCATGTAAGACGTGTCAGGATGTGTATTTTTTTTCATGCACATTTCCTTTTAGATGTTTGCAATACTTATTTAGAAAAATTCTTTGACGTATTTTTCACCTTGCTGGTTGTTTATTTAAAGAGGATATTGATTTGGATAACCTCCAAAAGACACTTTACCATTTAGATTGACTGCAATAATTGACATTTATGTCTTTAATACAGCTTTTTATAAAATCTAATCAAATAAGTCATACTAGATTATAAGAATATTCTGGTGAGACTCTTCTCCACTCTTACACCGCCTTTTGACGCAAATTCTTTAAAATGATTTGCACCAAAAGATTTATTTAAAAGTTAAAGCTTGCTTTTATGTATGTTCACATAGCGAAAGCCATCCTTTTTCCACTTCTAGCTCCATGTTGTTGTACGTCATGCTGTGGTGTGTGTTGTCTTTCTTGGCCCCTCTGAAGCTTTTGTTTAATCTCTTGTCTTGGGCTTTCTGATAACTTAATGCGTTCTTGTTGTATTTTCTGTTTTTGTAAAATAGATTCTTTTGCTTCTTTTATCGCCTGTGCGTAATTTTTAATGGCGTTCTGCAGATAGGGTAGACTATTTTCAGCACATCTTCGTGCATCATCCTTAAAGCCCAATATGCTATGACCAACGAATCTATGCAAAAATGTAGGGTTTCTAGCAAGATCTTGCAAAAGTTGCTCCCCCATAGCAGGATTCTGCAGGATGCTCTCCATTTGCTTCTCAAAAACATTCGGCTTGTCGTATACAACGTTGCTCCAATATCTGATTAGTTTGCAACATCTTTGAATGGATGGTTCACTTCTAATCATGCCAACTATCTCCTCATTTGAGAAAGATGGTTTTGGTGAAGAAACTGCTTCCTGTGCTACTGTCCCCGCAGATCTGTCTGCTTGCATGGTGTGCTGTGGCATGTGTTGTCTTTTTTGGCCGCCCTGAAGCTTTTGTTTTATTTCCTGTTCTTGTAAAATAGATTCTTTTGCTTCTTTTACAGTAAACACGTAACTTTCAAAAGCATCATGCAGGCGTGATAGACGCGATTCAGCAAATTTTCGTGTTTCATCCTTAAAGCCTAAAATGCTACGGCCAGCGAGTTTATGAAAAGATGCAGGATCTTCTTTAAGCTTCCATAATAATCGCTTTCCCATAGCTGGATTTTGTATAACATCCTCCATTGATTTTTGAAGAGCTTCTGGATTGTCGTATACAATCCGACTCCAATATTTAATTTGTGTATAATATTCTTGAACGGATGAGTTACTTAGGGCTAAGCCTATAGTCTCCTCATTTGAGAGAGATGGTTCATTTTTTCCAGCAGTAATCGATTTTTGTAAACTTCTTTCCAGCGTTTTATTCTCTACCGGAGTTGTGATGTTCATACCTTCATATGTATAATCTATAGCCTTCACATAACCATCAATGGCGGAACATAAGTAGGATAAAGCGTGTTCAGCGTTTTTGCGTGCTTTTGTCTTAAAGCCAAATATTTGCATACCTGCAAGCGAGTGAATAGATGTAGGACTTTCTGTTACACGCTTTAAAAGGGAATTCCCCACTGCAGGATCTTCGAGAATTTTTTTAGTTTCTGTACGCAAGACATCCTTATAGCCATAAACAATTTTTGACCAACGTTGGATTCCTTCTGCATACACTTCAACTAGTGGAGAACACCTCACTTTATCAATAATTTCTTCCTTTGGAAGAAGTGATCCTTGTCGCATAGCTGCCGCCTGTATATTCTCTAAATTGAGAGATGTTGCAGCATGTTTTTTATGGCTTTTTTCTGTTTTTTCTGGCGTGCGAGATGAAAAAGAAGAGAGGTGTTTTTTTTTCATACATGCGCTCCTTTCAAGCTTTTACAATATTTTCTCAGAAAACTCCTTAGTGTATTTTTCATCCTTGCTTTTTTTGATAGTTTTTTATTCAAAACGGTATCTTAACTCGAATGATCTCCTAAGACTCTGTGAGACACATAGTGTGTCAACAATAGTTATTTTATATGTTTTTTTGTGTTTATCAATAAGTTATATTAAATTAGGAAAAATATTTTGCTCTATTTTTGGCATACATCATCTTGCAGGGATTTACACCAAGAATCTTGATTAAGAGCAAAAGCGTATCTTGTGCACACTTAGCTGGCGAAAGCCAATGCTTTTTTTCTAGAGCTTTGCGTTCTTTCATGGGTACGTCTAGAAGTTTCAGGGACCTCACGATGCATGGCCGCTGATAAGCACTCAGATCCCTTTGATAAGTCTTGTTGTCTATGCAAACCTTTAGCTGATTCTATAGATAGAACACGGTATCTTTGTTGTGCTTGATGTTTTTGCAATATATTCTGTTTTGCCTGCTCTGCAGCATTTGCAAAGCTGTTAACAGAATCAAGCATGTGTGAAAGACTTGTTTCAGCATTTTTGCGTGTTTTATTTTTCAAGCCACATGCATTGATACCAGCAAATTTATGAATAGATTGAGGATCTACCGCAATTTTCCATGCAACCTCATTTCCCAGAGCAGGATTTTGTATAATATCTCTTATTTCTTTCTGAAGAGCATTTTTGGTACCGTAAACAACCGAGGACCAATACATTATTGATTTCGTATGTGCTACAACCAGCTTGTCATGCCATACTTTCCCAGCAAGTGTCAGTTCTGAGAAGGCGGGTGTTTTTTCTTGTGAATCCGGCGTTACATGGAATGCTTTGGAGGTAGATGCTCCTATGATAAGTTGTCCGTAGATTTGTCTTAATTCTTTTATAAAAAAATACGGAAAAGGAGATGGTTGATTTTTTTTCATGCATGTCGCCTTTTAAGTATTATTTAAAAAAACTTTTAGTGTTCTCTTTATTTTTAGGCTTTGATAGCTTTTGTGCGAAGAGATATAGCAATTTAAACAATTTCCAAATACTCGATGCCATCTGGATACATCGGAATTAGTATTTGTGTTTTTTATGTAGTTTTTTTATGAAATTTTATTGATGTTTCATTTAATAAAAAATATGGTATTTTTGTGGATAAAATTCTACAATAATTCTTGGCATAACTGTGATGGAATGGTTTGCTCTAAAGGATTAGATGAAAATTTGGTTTATGTTTCATTAGTAGGAGATATTGGTAAGGTACGATCGATTTTGGGGATCTACACCTTACACTGTTTTTTAAACTTTATAGTTAGAGAACCATTTTTGTTTTCTGATACACCAAGCATGTAAGAAAGCCTTGTGAAATTGCTTTTCTATGAGGTTCTACAATCTTTTGATGTTTAGCTTTTGATGTTTAAGTGATTTTGTCATTAACATCCCCAAACATGAAATTATCGTTGCAATGGTATAAAAACAAGACATCTTTTTTGTTTTAGTAACGAAACAAAAAGTCCTTGTCAGCCTTTTTTGAGCGTTTGATAGATTTTTAGCTTTTATGTATGTTCACATAGCGAAAGCCATTCTTTTTCCACTTCTAGCTCCATGTTGTTGTACGTCATGCTGTGGTGTGTGTTGTCTTTCTTGGCCCCTCTGAAGCTTTTGTTTAATCTCTTGTCTTGGGCTTTCTGATAACTTAATGCGTTCTTGTTGTATTTTCTGTTCTTGTAAAATAAATTCCTTTGCTTCTTTTATCGCCTGTGCGTAATTTTTAACAGCGTCGTACAGATGAGGTAGACTATTTTCAGCACATCTTCGTGCATCATTCTTAAAGCCCAATGTGCTACGACCAGCGAATCTATGCAAAGATGTAGGGTTTCTAGCAAGATCCCATAAAAGTTGCTTTTCTAAAGTATTATCTTGTAGCATGTCCTCCATTTTCTTATCAAAAACATTCGGTTTGCCGTATACGATTTTGCTCCAATGTACGATTCGCGCTTCATATCTTCGAACGTTTGAGTCACTTTGGACTAAGCCTGTAATTGCATCATTTGAGAGAGATGGTTCCTTTTTTTCAGTAGTAAGCGATTTTTGCAAGCTTTTTTCCAACGCTCTATTCTCTGTCGGAACTTTGATGTTCATACTTTCATATGTCTGGCACACAGCTTTCGCGTAAACATTAATAGCGGAATATAAGTAGGGTAGAGCTTCTTCAGCTTGTTTGCGTGCCTTTGTCTTAAAGCCAAATATTTTTATACCTGCAAGACCGCGAACAGATGCAGAATCTTCTTTTATTTTCGTGAGAAGCAGATCTTTCGTCATAGGATCTTTGAGGATATCGTCAATGTTTGCATGCAAAGCATTCTGACGGCCATAAACAGCTTTTGTCCAACGTTGAATTTTTTCTGCACAAACTTTGACTACTGAATCACCTTTTACCTTATCAGTCACGTTCTCCCTCAAGAGATGTTGACCTTGTGGTGTAACTGTTGTTATGTATAGAGCCTCTGAATTTAAAAAGGCTTGATCATTGCCATGAACAGCTTTGAACCAACGTTCGATTTTTTTTGCATGCTCTCTGGCTATTGGATCAAGTGGTATCTCATTAATGATTCTCTTATTTATGCGAGGTGGTTTTTGTGGTGCAACTGCCTTGTGTCGTGCCTCTGAGTTAAGAGATGCTGCGGTAGATCGTTCAAAATGTTTTTGTGTTTCTTCTGATAAGTGAGATGAAGAAGAGGGGGGGTGTTTTTTTCTCATACATGTTTTCCTTTCAAGCTTTTGCAATATTTGTATAGAAAACTCCTTAATGTATTTTTTTGTGCTTATTATTTGCAGTTTTTTATTTAAAAGAGTCTCTTAATGTGAACGATTATTGTACGATACTCTTGGCACACATCATCTTGCAGGGATTTACACCAAGAAGCCTGATTAAGAGCAAAAGCTTATTTTGTGCACATTTAGCTGGCGAAAGCCAATGCTTTTTTTCCTAGAGCTTTGTGTGGTTGGACGCTTTGCGCTCTTTCGTGTGTATGTCTAGAAGTTTCAGAAACTTCGTGACGCTGATCCGCTAATAAATCCTCAAAAGATCTCGATAAGTCTTGTTGTTTATGCAGGGATTCCGCTAATTTTGCAGATGGTTCACAGTGTTCTTGTTGTGCCTGATGGTTCTGCAAAATACTCTCTTTTGCCTGTTTGACAGCATCTGTAAAATTGTTAATAGAGCTAACCAGCTGTGAAATATTTACTTCAGCATTTTTGCGAACTTTATTTTTAAAGCCACATACATTTTTACCAGCGAGATTATGAATAGATTGAGGATCTACTTCAAGTAGTCGTACGAGCTCAGCTTCCTTAGAGGGAGTTTCTAATATGTTTTCAACTCTTTTTTGCAAAATATTTGATTTTCCAAAAACAACGCGAGACCAATGTTCTATCTGTTCTTGATGTGCTTTAACCGTTGAATTCTGTCGAGCTATATCAGTAACTTCTGTATTTGTAAGAAATCCTCTCCCTTTTCCAGAACAATGTTGGCTTTGTAAGATTTGCAACATTCCCTCACTGCCTATGATTTTTTCATAGCGCTCTAATTGTTCCTGTGGGAACCGAAGAAGATTTTCTTTTGCATTTTCTATAGCATCCGTATAGCAATCGACAATTTGGCATAGGATAGTCAAATTCCTTTCAGCATTTTTGCGTGTTTTATTTTTTACACCACATACATTGATACCAGCAAACTTATGAATACTTGCAGGATTTTCTTCAAGTTGCCACGAGAGATCTCTTCCTAGGAGATGGTTTTTTTGAATTTCACTAACTTGTTTCTGCAAAATATCTTTTTTTCCAAAAACTTCTTTGCACCAGTAGGAAATGTCTCTTTGATATTCTACAATCCACGGATCATTTGCAATTAGTTGTGTAATTTCTGCTTGTGAGAGGGAATTTATTGTGCTTTTTAAAGAAGTTGTTTTGTGTACGGTTGCCTCTTGTTGTTCGCTCCCGGTGGCTTTTTCTCTCATTGGAGCTTCTGTTAGATTTTGGGTAATCACTAAAGCGCGTTCATATTCTGTACTGCTGGATGTAGGATTTTCTTCCAAAAAGCGGGATTTTTTGCCTTCTTCTACAGGAGTGGGTTGGTTGTTTTTGGAGGTACTCGCTGCATGATGGCTTTTTACTTCAGACGATTTTCTGGAAGATTCTTCATAGTATTTTATAAGTTCTTGCACTGAAGTATGTGGGGAAGGGGATGGGCGATTTTTTTTCATGCATGTTTCCTTTCAATAATTTTTTCAGAAAACCCCTTTGGTACATTCTTCACCTTATGTGTTTAGTAATTTTAATACAAAGGAAAATATCAATTCGAATGATCTCCAAAGAATCTAAACTATTTGTAACTATCCTAATCAAGACTTGTGTTTTTAATACAGCTTTTTTGTGAAATTTATAGATAAATTATATAAAATCACGGGAACTATTTTTGATAGATATCTTCTATAATACCCCCATCAATTCTTGGCGTAATCTATATCAAACAGCTTACACCAGGAGATTAAATTAAAGGCAAAAGCTTGTGTATTTTTATAATTATGCATGCTTACATAACTACTCCTTTTGGGAGAGCATGTCCGCGTGGTTGCACCTTTTGCTGTTGAGAGTGTTGTTGTTTCTCTGGTGTTCTGTGAAGGTATTGCGCAATACCCTCTGCTTGTAAATTAAAGTCTTTTTCTTTTGTCTGACGGGTATACATTAGTTGTTTTCTTACCTGTTTTACAACATCTGTATACGCATCAAGAGCACTACATAGTTGTACTAGCTCTTTTTCAGCATTTTTGCGTGCTTTTGTTTTAAAGCCGCAAAAATTATAACCAGCAAGACTGTGAACAGAACTAGGATTATTTAGTATGTCTCGTGAAAGCCGTTCTCCCATATCAGGACTTTTGAGAATATTGTCCATTTTTCTTTCTAAAGCATTCGATTTACCAAAAACAACTTTACTCCAATGGCGAGTTGTTTCTCTAAATGCTTGCACAAACTCGTCACTTTTAGTTCTGCGAATAATTGCTTCATCCGAAAGATAATTTTCTCCCCTATGTTGTGGAGCAATATATGTGTAGACATTTTCCCTCAAGTATTGTCTACTACTGTGTTTTTGCATGTTAACATTTGTGTAGATAGTTTCCTTTGAAGGATGTGAATGATGTGCTCTCTCTAGTTCATTAACCTCTTCACGTAGCGGCTCTGCGTTTAGTGGTTTATAGATAGGACGCTTTTTTTTCATGCTTGCCTCCTTTTTATAGGCTTCTTAATTTAGGAAACGCCTTTAGTACGTACTTCACCTTATGTTTTTTAAAGAACAAGATCGATTTGAATAACTTCCAAACAATCTGCACTATTCGCACCCACCTTAATCGAAATTTATGTCTTTAATACAGCTTTTTTATGAAATTTATCAATAATTTATATAAAATCACGAGAGCTATTTTGATAGATATTTTTCGCAATACCCCCCACTCCTGGTGCAAGCTAGATCAAATAGCTTACACCAAGAGATTAGATTAAAGGCAAAAACCTGTGCATTTTTACAATTATGTACGCTTACATAGCCATAGCCATTCCTTTTTTAGGAGCCTGTTTTTGTTGTTGTACGCTTTGATCTCCAACATCTTGTTGTTTTTCTTTTGTGTGATGATGAGCTCTGCGTTCTAAATGTTTTTCTTGACTTTCTCCTCTTTCATGACCCTGACGTCTTTCGTGTTCCTGTGTAATACTCTTGTGTGCCTGTTTTACAATAGCCACATGTTTTTCGAGAGCATCGCAGAAGGAGGGAAAACCCTCTTCAGCTTGTAGGCGCTCTCGATTTTTTATGCCAAGTGTTTTTCTACCCGCAAGTGAGCCAGGGCTTTCAGGATTTTGAGCAATGCCCCATAAGATATTTTCACCTTTTCCAGGATCTTGAAGAATCTGCAAAAGTTGTTTATTAAAAACATGCTCATTGCCATAAACAAGACCGCACCACTCTTGGACTTTTACTGTACTAGATTGGACAGCTGGGTTCTTTAAAAGCTGTGCAGCTATATAATCTTGCGTGAGAGGTGGTTTTGTGCTTTCTATTCCAGCACTTGCATGTGCCATTTCTTTTTTGGGCTGCATGCCACCACGCCCTTCTACATTAATATCTGCGTAGACAGTTTCTGTTGCGGGGTTTCTGCCACGGGGATCTCCTACATTAATATCTGCGTAGACAGTTTCTGTTGCGGGATTTCTGCCACGGGGATCTCCTACATTAATATCTGCGTAGACAGTTTCTGTTGCGGGGTTTCTGCCACGGGGATCTCCTATATTAATATCTGCGTAGACAACTTCTGCTGCAGGGTTTCTGCCACGGGGATCTCCTACATTAACATCCGCGTAGATAACTTCTTCTGAGAGTCTGTCATGGGATTGTTCTACATTAGCATCTGTACGGCTACTTTCCCCTGAATGAGCTGGTTGCTGTACTCTTCTTGTTTTATTAACCTTTGCATATAGCTCTTCTAGGTTTATTGCTGGATTTATTGGATTCTGTGAGGGATGATTTTTTTTCATATTTTCTTCCTTTAGTTTTTTTAACTTAGAAAACCTCTTCGGAACATTCTCCATCTTCTCTACACTTTGATAGCTTTTATACAAAGAAGAATGCTACTCAAAATGATCTCTAAAAAATCTTCCCGCTATTCGCGTTCACTGTAATAGGCATTTGTGTTTTTAATACAGTTTTTTTGTGATATTTCACTAATAAGTTGTATAAAATTACAGGATCTATTTTTGATAGATATTTTCTATAATATTCTCCACTCACTCTTGGTGTAATCTAGATCAAATAGCTTATACCAAGAGATTAGATTCAAGGTAAAAGCTTGCGTATTTTTACAATTATGCACACTTATATAGCCGTAGCCATTCCTTTTTTATGAGCATGTTTGTGTTGTTGTACACCTTATTCTCCAACAGCTTGTTGCTTTTCTTTTGTGGGGTAATGATGATATCTAATTGCACCTTTTCTCTGAAGCTCTTTCACGTTCTAGATAATCAGGCTTTATCATTTCTTCGGCTAGCATTTTCATATCCCGTGCATGTTTATCAAAAGTTCCACACAGGCTGATGAAATTTTCTTCAGCTGCTTTGCGAGCCGGACTTTTTATGCCAAGTATTTTTTTACCCGCGAGCGGGCCAGGACCTTCAGGATTTTTAACAAGAGACCATGAGATATGAATTCCTTTTTCAGGATATTTAAGAACCTTGGCAAGTTAGATGTTCAAAGCGCTCTTGTTGCCATAAGAAATTCCACACAAACTTCTAATTGCTTCTTCACTGTGTTGAATGTTTATGTTCCTTTCAAGCTTGCTCGTAAGCTGTTCTTTCGTAAGAGACGATGTTCTGCTTTGTGAAGTAGCACCTGCACGTACCGTTTTCTCTGAGAGGGATCTGCCATTGGGTTCTCCCACATTAATATCTGCGTAGACAGTTTCCTCTGGCGGATTTGAGTGTGGTACTCTTCATGATTTATTAACCTGTGCATATATTTCTTCTGGAATTATTGGATGCTGTGAGGGATGATTTTTTTTCATGCTTCCTTCCTTTGGGTTTTTTAATTTAGAAAACCTCTTTGGCGCATTCTTCGTTGTATCTATGCTTTGATAACTTTTATACAAAGAAGAATGTTACTTAAAATAATCTCTAAAAATCCTCCGCTATTATTGCTCACTGTAATAGGCATTTGTGTTTTTAATACAGTTTTTTAATGGTATTCTATCAATGCATTATATAAAATTACGTGGTCTATTACGATAGAAATTTTCCGTAACATTGCACAATATCCTTTAGCATCATTCACATAAAGAGATTCGCATCAAAAGATTAGATGAAAAATAAAATTATACCCAATGTTTAATCAGTAAAAGACATACATGGGTTACGAGTAACTCTGAAAGAGCGTGCTTCACATTGTGCTGCTTTCACTAGTTTTACAGTTTGAAAAATTTCTTTTGCTTTGCTTTCTGATACACCAAGAAGGCGAGAAAGTTTCGTATAATCATTTTCTTTTATAGCGTTACGATCTTCTATTGATAAACGATTCTGTAATTGGTACCAAAAAAAATGGAGTTGTTTTTGCAGTGATACAGAATGAAAAAGGACGTCTTTTTGTTTTTGTAGGGGTAAGGTAAAAAGGTTTTGCAATTCTTTACTTGGTTTTTTGACAGACTTTCCAAGACGATTTTGTTCTCTTTGGTGTCGCTCTAGAATTTCCTCCTTTGCTTGTTGTATTGTAATAACATAATTTTTAAGTGCTTCACTCAGCTGCGGGACTGCCGTTTCAGCATTTCTGCGATCTGGACTATTCATGCAAAGTATTTTTACGCCTGCAAGCTTACAGATTGATTGAGGATTTTGGGTAATTTGATTGATAAATACTCTACCCAAGCTTGGATTTGCATTTATCATATCCATTTTTATGTTTAAGGCTTGCTCTTTACCATAAACAATCCTTGAAAAACGCTCAACTTCTTTTCGGTTTATTATGACATAAGGATCGTTTGCAATCTTTGCACACAATTCCTCAGGCATGAGAGGAGCTAATGTCTCTGGGGGGATTAGTATTTCTTGTAAGTTTTGAACGTTGGACTTTTGAAAAAAGATATAATCACCATCTTTTAGTATTTTAATTTGTTCTGGTGGCAGATCATCTTTGTGACCAACGACGAAAATATCCCCCGTCTCTATAACAAAACCTTCTGCTGCACAACCTCTATAGATACCATCATAAGGTACACCTTCTTTTGCTGCGAGAACCATACAATTGTTGATTGTTCCAAGTCCAGAATTTTTCATCTGGGAAATAAATTCCTTTAAAATAAGTGATTTTTGCGGATGGGTAACATCCTCAAAGAGATGTCGCATCGGTTCTGGATTGTTATGCTGCATTGCTTCAATACAGGCAATCATCATGCGTTCTTTTGTAACACAAGAAAAGTCAATGGTATGGCCTGCTGCTTGTCCAAGTTTTTCCATAAACATTCGTTGTGTGTGTCCATTGCCTTTTCTGAAAGGATGTATATGGTTGAGTAGTATAAAGACTTCAGCGGCATTTTCAGCAAACTCTTTGCGCGATAAGCCTCGTAAATTATTCTTTGCACTAAGTATTTGCTCTAATTGTGTAAGCTCTTTTTTAATCTGTGGACCGACAGCAAAATGAGTCTCGTGACCTATAGGTCGCATTGCTGGCATATGCGCTGAACTGCCATCTTCAAATGTAAAGAGGGTATCGCGGGTTTGTCCGGCCCATTCAAAACTTTGATGGAAGAGGTTCCAGTGAATTAATTTCAGATAGGCGGCATCAAATTTTTTTGGCGGTGGTTCATAGCGGAAATTAACTGCTGCTCTGGCTGCTTCATGAGTATAGCGTTCATGAAGTTTTTGTGGGTTTTTAATGCCATATTTATTTTTTAATGTTGTACTCTTTTTATATAGATAATTCTTCTCTAACATGTATTCTCTCCTTATAGGATAGGACAGCCGATGAAAATGTGCTAAACTTTTTGTATAAAAAGTCTCCTTTCGTGTATTTTTTGAGATTTCATGAATTCGGGAAGCGAGCGTTATGCTCTTAAGTATGTAAGGATTTCTGGCTGTATCAACCGTTTTATGGTGCCTGTGTAGCACTTTTTGTGTGTGGAATACGAGAATGATCCACGCAGGTCGTTTTTATGTATGTTTTCTTTGTTTATTTTCTTGTGCAAATGCTTTTTGTTGCGCTTTTTACTCCTGATTTATTATTGTCGAAAATGGCAAGATTTCTAGTCATTTTTCCCTCAAAGGAGCTGTATTCAAAAACTCTTTTATGGATATCTAAAATGTAGATATTAGGTGCCATTGATTATCTGATTAGTTGGAGACTCTTCATAAAAAATTGGTAATGATATGCACAAGAGTAAAAACAAAAATTAAGGATTTTTTTTGTTGTATCATGTAGAAATTTCTTTTTAATGGGCTGTTATGAAAGAGAATGTGTACTTTTTATCTTCTATACTGCTATTATTGTTTTAATACTCAATATGCATAAGAGGATGTTTTTCATTTTTTCTCTGCTCGTGGGGCAAATCGATTCTTTTCAGCCGCTGCTAACATTTCTTTTCTTCTAAAATAGATCGCTCGACCACATCGCAAAGGAGGCTGTCCTTGCATAAGAATAATCTGTTCATCTTGACGCATTTCTTGAATAATTTCGTGCGGTAAAATCAGTGCTCTTTGTTGATAGTTGATGTTGTAAGAACTCCTTCCTAAAGATATACCTCTCGATTTATTTATACCAGCTACTTCAACCGTCATTTGACCACAACGCTCTGAAATATCCTTGGCTGTTTGAAGGTCTTTAATGGCGGCATAACTCACAAAGGAGCAGCTTTCAAACCATGATCGCGCACCAGATTCGCCAAAGTGATTGACCAATTGACCAGAGGATTGATAAAAAAGCATCAGGGATGTGCCGTATTTACGACCACGATCGCGCGCTTCTTCCAAAATATTCATATAGCCAAGAAGATCAACTTCATCCAAGACAAACAAAACACGCTTTTTGTAGTTTCCATCAGCTGTGATCATTGCATTTAAAAAGGCGCCAATAATTACTCGCCCAATTGCTGGATAGCTGTTCAAAATGCTTGCGGGGAGATTAAGAAAAACATCTGTATTTCCGTTTGTAATATCCGAGGAGGCAAAATCATCACCACAAACAAGATCAGCGTAGTTAGACAAAGAAAGCCATTGGGTGTCTTTTGATGCGGTTGTGTAGACCCCTGAAAAAGTTTGTTCTGCCATTTCCGTGAAAATACCAACCATTTCGCGAATAAAAGGAGAAGGTGTTGTTTCTTGGATCATGCGTAATTGATTTACAACAGCTGTTTCTGATTGAGACAAAATCCCGCGCAATGTTTTTAAGTTGCGCTCACTGTCTTCATATTCATCAGAAAATACTACGTGAGCGAGAAGGGCTGTTAAAAGATTATGCGCTTGTGTTGAAAAATATTCTGCCGAAGAATTCTCCGACTTTTTATCCGTGATAAGCAATTTGGAAAAACCAACAATATTGGCTTCACGTTGTGTGCGTGGTACGCTGTCGTCTAAAAGCCAATCGATTACATTAAAGTTTTTTGTTAAAATTGAATTAGGATCAAGAACAATAACATTTCTATTGCCCATTCTTTTCCGAGCAAATTTAACCATTGGTGCAACTTCGGTTGAAGGGTCAAGACAAACAATAGAGCCTGTATATGTTAAACATGTGGGAACCACTGTACTTGTTGTTTTATATCCACCAGAACCAGCAAAAAAAATCATATGGGTTGAGCCAAAATCAAGATTAAAGGTGAGCAAGGGCGCTTTTCCACCTTTTCCCCATGTTGTTTTATTGCCAGGAGCAAAAGGAATCTTGCACACACTATCTTGATCAACACGGTATCTCTCGCCAACAACAATTTGACCATTGGCAGGAAAAATTTTCGCTGCCTCTCGTAAATTCATCCATGAGGCATCACCGAAAACCCCTTTTTTAGCCCTTTTGACTTTGTTTGTGCGCGGAACGGTTGTGATGAATTGAATGGCTAAAAGAGCAGCGCCGATGATGATACCAAAGATAACCATATGATCCATAAACTGGAGAGCATAATTCCAGGTTATCCCTTGTTGACCAACGTAGGGGCTTAAACGTTTTATTTCACCAAAAATGTAGTAAAAAGCTGTGATCGCAAAAAAGATAGCTGAGACAAGTGTGATTGCTTTGCGCAGGTGTAGTTTTTGTGAGAGGCTATAAAATAACGAAACAGAGGAAACCAGCGTCAATACCAATAAGGGTTTTGAGCGGAGGTACCAATAAATTTGATTTTTCTCAAGCTCACTTATTATAAGCGATAACAAATGGGGAACGAGAAATATCGTTAAAGCACCCAAAGCGATAGGCATTAAAATAAGCGCCAGTTGCGTTTTTGTATATTTCATTTTTGTCTCAACTTTCGATTTTACTATGGAATGCCGTGAAATGATATCTTTAAAATAGGTAATATAGTGTCAAACATCCCTTTTCCATGAGCGGTGAAGTATTAAAATATCCCCACTCATAAACGTTTAAATGAAAGTAAAATACCTCATACTTTTAGCTGGCCATAGCGAGCACATTTGGATGATTTAGTGTACGTGTGTAGGCTTGGTTATGTGCTTCTTTGGCCTTCTGAACAGTGTTGGTAATTTCTCGCGCTTTTCGCTCTGATACACCAATACTTTGCGCAAGTGTTTCATAATCATTATTTTTGGTCGCACGATATTCGTCTGCTGAGAGACGATGCTCCAGATTACGTACAAAAGTGCGGAGTTCTTGATACAACAGAGGAGATTGAGACAAGACTTCTTTTTGTTTTTCTGGTGATAAGCAAAGAAAACTTTGCAAGTTCTTACTTGGCTTTTCTACCGCTCTTCCGCGGCGTTCTTGTTCGATTTGATGTTCTTGAGCGATTGCATGATACGCATATTCTACAGCATACGCATAATTTATAATGGCTGTGCGAAGTGTATCAACATGCTCTTCAGCATTTGCGCGCGTTCGATTTTTAAAGCAAAAAAAATCGATACCTGCAAGAGAAGAAATAGAGCTAGGAGAGCGTCCAATCTGATCAACAAGCTGTTGGCTTAAGTCGGGATTTTTAATAATCTCTACCATCTGTTTGTTTAATGTCTCCGAGCTACCATAAATAATTTTTGACAAATTTTGAATTTGGTTTCGAGCTGTTTGGACACGGGCGTCTTCCGCAACCATTTCAGCTATTTCCATTTTTGACAAGGGAGCTAGTGTTTCTTTGGGGATAAGCGTGTTTTCCAGTTCTTCGGCTTTCGGTGCTGTAAAGGTGATTATATCACCGGGTTTTAATGTTTTTATTTGTTCTGGCGTGAGATGTTCTTTATTGCCGATGATGTAAGTACCTTGCGCATCGAGCATAAAGCTATCAAAATTAACATCTCTATAGATGCCCATGTAAGTTATATCTTCTTTTGCAACTATAACAGAATGATTACTAACATCGCACCCAAGATCTTTCATGCTGTTCATGAATTTCTGTAAAATATACATTTTTTCTGGATGAGAGATATCTTCAAATATATGTTGCATAGGCTCTGGATTGCCATGTTGCATCGCTTCGGCATAGGCAGTCATCATGCGTTCTTTTGTTACAAGCGAAAAGTTAAGTTGATGTCCTGCTGCTTTGGCGAGGTTTTCAAAAAAGACTTGTTGTGCGTGTTCATTGCCATCTATGAATGGGTGTATACGTTTGAGAGAGATAAACATTCCTACTGCTTCAGAGATAAACTCTCTGCGCGTTAAACCTTGCAAATTGTTTTTCTCGGCAAGCGTTTCCTCTAATCTTTGTAATTTTTCGATGATTTTCCTATCAGCTACAAAAGCATTGTTCCATTCTTCTCTTTTCATTTCCGGCATGGCGGCAACACTACCGTCTGCAAACGTGAATGGAACAGTACGGATCCTTCCAGCCCATTCAAATGTTTTCTTAAACAATTGGTGATGGATATGACACAGATAAGCGGAATCAAAATGTTCTGGCAGCGATTCTTTACGCAGAATCTTTGCTGCTTTTTCTGTATCACGCGAACACTTTTCCAGAAAGAGTTTTAAATCCGTTTCTCCATACTTATTTTTGAGTATGTTGGTACCAGGATAGATATAATGATGGGGCGAGGGGGTCCATCTTGTTTTTGACTTTGCTTTTGGCATAATGACCTTCTTATAATGTAATTGGATACCTAGGAGCGTTAAACTTTCTGTATATCATTCTAAGATGTAACGCGTTTCAGATAAAATGTATTTCTTTCAAGTGTACAGGCATTGACAGCTATACAAACTTTTCCATGGTATTTTTCTAATTCTTTTAGTGCTACAATGACTGCTTGCAGTATCTTCCTGTATATCATTGTTTCTTACTTTCGTTTTTTATTAGGGTATGGTGTAAAAATGCTCCTTATTTATTGAGGCTATAGGGAGTTTCCTCCCTTCCTAGGGAGAGCGTTAAAATACATTCTACCCACGTACTTTTAAATGAAAGAGTAGTTGCTCATATTTTTTAGCTGGCTATAGCAAGCGCTTTCGAGAAACTTACTGTACGAATTTGGGATTGTTGTTGTAATTCTTTAGCTTTTTGGACGATATTTGTAATTTGTTTTGCCTTATTTTCTGTTACATTCATAGTTTCAACGAATACCTTATAATCACCGTTTTTGATCGCTTTCTGCTCATTTGAGGAGAGACGATTATCAACAATTTTTACAAAATCATTGAGTTCTTTTTGCAGCGTAGAAGAGTTTTTTAAGATTGTCTGCTGCCTTTCATTTGATAAAGCAAGAAGATTTCGTAAGTCTTCACTTGGCATTCTGACTGCTTTCTCACAACGATTTTGTTCGTTTTGGTGATTTTTGGTAATTTCTTTCTCAGCATATTGCACCGCACGCGAAAAATTCATAACTGCATAAGCGAGCATGTCACTATATTCTTCAGCTATTTTACGCGCCCGATTTTTCAGTCCACATAAATTGATACCTGCAAGACTGGCAACAGAGCCAGGCGCTACTTCAATCTGATTGGCAAGTTCTTGAGCATATGATGGATTTCCAATAATCTGCATCATCTCTTTGTCCAACGTTTTGGAGCTGCCAAAAACCATTTTTGATAAAATCTCAATTTGTTCTCGACTTGTGTGTACACAAGCATCTTCTCTTATCATTTCAGAAATTTCACTTTTCGCTAAAAAGGATAATTTTCTCCCTGGGATGAGAACATTGTCAGGGCTTTCTGTCGTTTGGACTGTAAAGACAGCTTTGTCATCATGTTTTAAGGTTTCTAGTTTTTTAGAGCTAACAAGCCCTTCTTGTTGTATTTCTGTATGGCTCGTGCGTTCCCTTAAAATAGATAATTGTTCCGGATTGGAGATATTTTCAAACAAATTTCTCAAAGGTCCTAGATCGCCTTCTTCTTCTGCCTTAATACTTGCAAGCATCATGGAATCTCTCGTTACAAGCGAAAAATCAAGCTGATGGCCTGCCACTTGGGCAAGTTTTTCAAAAAAGATTTGTTGTGCATGTTGATTGCCTGCCACGAAAGGATGGGTACGGTGAAGAGAAGAAAATAATTCTGCTGCTTGATTAACAAATTCTTCGCGCGATAAACCTTGCAAATTATTCTTTTCGAAGAGTGTTTGATCCAGTTTTTGTAGGCCATCTTGGATTTCATTATCGGTTGCAAAAACATTTCCCCAGTCCATACTTCTTATTTCTGGCATAGCAGCAGTGGTAGAATCTGCAAACATAAAGGGGACATTACGTAGTTGCCCAGCCCATTCGAATGTACTAGAGTATAGCGTCTTGTGAATATGGCACAAATAGGAGGAATCAAAATATTCTGGTAAGGGTTCTTTGCGCAGATGATCCATTCCTTTTTCTATATCATGTGAACATTTGTTCAGAAGGGCGTCTGGGTCTTTTATTCCGTACTTATTTTTGAGAGTTTTGCTACCAGGGTAAAAATAGTGATGGGGTGAGGGAGTTCCTTTTGTTTTTACTTTTGCTTTTGGCATAATTATCTCCTTATAATCTAACGTTGTCTACAAGAGTATTAAATTTCTCCAGTAAAATGCTCCCTCTCGCATATATCTCTACATTTGAAGCGTTTCAGAATGCATTCTTAAACCTTCAAATAGTAGCCATTTCCGGCTACACCAATCACTTTGCAGTGTTTTTTTTCCTTCATTTTTGTAATTCTTCTTGTGTTACAATAACTGTTCGCAGCATCTTTACACGTTTCATTGTATCTTATTTTCATTTTTTATAGGGTATGGTGTAAAATGCCCTTTAGTTTATTGATGTTATAATGCATTTCCTTTTTTTTAGATAGAATGTTAAAACAGAACTTCTGCCCACGCATGTTCAAATGAATGAGCAGGATCTCATATTTTTTAGCTAGCTATGGCAAGCCCTTTTGAGCGACCTATTGTACGCGTTTGTGTTTGAGAGTTCAGATGTGCTTCTTTGGCTTTCCGAGCGACACTTGCAATTTGCTGTACTTTCTCTTCTGATAGATCCATCATTTTAGCGAGTTTCTGATAATCATCCCTTTTGATTGCTTTTTGCTCATCTGTGGAGAGACGGCTATGGAGTGCCATTACAAAAGTATTGAGTTCTTCGGAAAGCACAGGAGATTGTTCTAAGGCTTTTCTCTGCATTTCTTTTGGTAAGGAAAAGAGATCTTGCAAGTTGCTAGTTGGCATTCTGATCTCTTTCGCGCAGCGCCTTTGTTCGTTTTGATAATCTCTGATAACTTCTTTTTGAACATGTCTCACAGTAAGCGAAAAATTTACAATTTCGTCAGTGAGGCTCTTCACACTTTGTTCGGCCATTTTGCGCTTCGAGTTTTTCAATCCCAAGAAATTGATACCTGCAAGTTTGGCAACAGAGTCAGGTGCTGCTTTAATCTGATTGGAAAGCCTATAAGCAGTAGATGATGGGTTCGTAAGGTTTTTAGAAATCTGCATCATCTCTTTGTTCAACGCTTTGGAGCTGCCATAAACAGTTTTTGATAAAATTTGAATTTTTTCTCGACTTGCGCGTACATTGGGATCTTCTTCTACTATTGTATTAATTTCAGTTTTCATTAACGGGGGTAATTTTTTTCCTGGGATGAGGACGCCGCTAAAACTTTCAGTTTCTTGGCTTGTAGAGATAGCTTCGTTCTCGTTTTTTAAGGTTTTCCGTTGTTCAGAGTCAACATGCTTTTTTTGCTGTATTTCCGTACGGCTTTGGTTTTTTGCAATATGTTCCGGATTGGAGATATGCTCAAATAAATTTTTCAAGGGCTTTAGATCGCCTTTTTCCTCTGCTTTAATACAAGCAAGTTTTATATCCTCTTGTGTTGTAAGCGAAAAGTCAAGCGAATGACCTGCTGCTTTGGCAAGATTTTCAAAAAAGAGCTCCTGTGTATATCCATTACCTACTCTGAAAGGACATGTATGATGAAGAGAAGCAAATAATTCTGCTGCTTGATTGGCAAATTCTTTGCGCGATAAACCTTGCAAATTATTCGTTTCGAAGAGTGTTTGATCCAGTTTTTGTAAGTTTTCTTGAATTGCATTACCGCTTGCGAAAGTACTTCCCCACTCTGGGTCTATCATTTCTGGCATGGCAGCAACGGTACCATCCGAAAATGTGAAGGGAATATTACGTAACTGTCCAGCCCATTCAAATATGCTAAAAAATAACCTTTTATGAATATAGCACAAATAGGAGGAATCAAAAGACTCTGGTAGCGGTTCTTCACGCAGATGAGCCATCCCTTCTCCTACCTTACGCGCGTACATATCCATCAAGACAATGGCGTCTTGTATCCCATATTTATTTTTGAGCGTGTTAGTACCAGGATAAACATAATGACGAGGTGAGGGAATTCCTTTTGTTTTTACTTTCGCTTTTGGCATCATTATCTCCTTATAATATAACGTCGTCCACAAAAATGTTAAATTTCTCTAGTAAAATATTCTCTTTCGCATATGTTCCTAAACTTTAAGAATTTCAGAATGAAATCTTAATTCTTCAGATATACAGCCATTGCTGGTTATACCAATCGCTTTGCAGCGTTTTTTTCTTTCATTTTCCCTTTATTGTTTTTTGATAAAAATCTTTTTTTGTAGGTGTGGCTTCTCTTTAATTTCCTCCAAAGATATTTCGTTGTTTGAATGGATCATAGTAAATTTCTGTGACTTTAAATTTTCCTTCAATCCGTTTACATTGAATGATGATATCAATCATTGAAATCAACAGACCCCGAATATCATCACGCTCTAAATCGCTTCCGCCTTCACTTTCTTTGACTAAAAGGGTCATTTGCTCAAAAGCAGCGAGAGCTGTTGAAGCATGAACCGTGGTAATTGAACCTGGATGACCTGAATTGACATTGCGGATATAATAAAAGGCTGTACCATCTCGAAGCTCTTGTAAAAGAATGCGATCAGGACGCATGCGTAAAGCAGATTCAAGCAATTCTTTGGGACCAACAGAGGCTAAACCCTGTCCATCTTTTGAATAGATCATAGAGACATGGTTGGGCTGTGATACAGCCAATTCTTGTGTATCTTCAATGGTGATAATACGCTCATCATTAGGAATTTTTGAGATTAATGCTTTTGATAGTGTTGTCTTACCAGAGCCGGTTTTTCCGGAAATTAAAATATTTTTTTGGCATTTTACAGCTTCATTTAAAAAAGAAACAAAATCCTTATTGCAGTAGGAAGTTACCAAATTATATTCAGTAGTTTTGAGTTCGTTAAAACGAGATTGATATTCATTTAATGGCGTGAAGGATACCTGTTCACACAGCGAAAAGAGATCTTTATTTGCGAGATCTTCGAGGGAAAAACTTTGCGATGATGGTTTGCGAATTGTCATACTGACTGTGTCTTTTTCCACTGCCGGAGGAATAACAATTTGAATACGCTCATTACCCGGTAGGGTCGCTGATAATATTGGATTTTTGTCGGATATATTTTGCTTAGAATAGGACGCGACAACTTTAGCAATCCCCATAAGCTCATTAAACGAGAGGGTTGGTACTTCTACGGTTTTCCATCCCTCAATCCCTTCAGTCATCACTTGATAAGGGCGATTGATGACAATTTCAAAAAGACTGCTATCTTTCAGAAAAGCACTGATGGGTTTAAGTTTTGTTAAAACAATCGCAACGGTTTCATCGTGCAAATTTTGCAGATTTTGTTTCATTTCAAAGTCACCGCAGAATTTTTATAAAAGTTTCTTGAAAGTGCTCGATTGGTGATTTGCTTTTTATTTTCGATTACTTTCAATTTATAAACATTGGAGAAATCTAAATCACGAGCAACAAAAACATTAACCATTTCCCCTTGGTTTTTGTTTAGTGTTGGAGGAATATTGGCATAATTTTCTACAAGAATATTTGCAATATTTTGTCCCGCAGAGACTGTTTCAGTGTCGTTCTTATCTGATTCTTGTGATAAGCGGCCTTTCGCATAGCTTGATGCATCTCTGACAATTGATACAAGAAGTGCAGATCCAATCCGTTCTAACCAATGATTATCAACATCTCCATCCATACCAGAACGTCCTAGAGAATCTGTAGCCGGTGAAGCTAATGCGATAATAATACCATGTGGTGTTTTTGCTCTAGTCCATAGCACAAAGAGACGATTTTGTCCTTTTTTCAATCCAGCACGATATTCGCCAACAATCTGTGTACCTTTCTCAAGAAGAACAACGCGACCATTGTCTGATAAGATGTCTCGGGAGATAATACAACTGGTAAATCCTTGTTGATCACTGCTGATTGCTGTTTCTAAGATACAAGGCATGGAAGTACCCATTGCGATGATATAGTTGCGATTTCCAAGCGTTGAAGCGCGCATACCTTCAAGAACTGTTGGTTTGAGAAGATGATTAAAGTGCTGTACTGTTTCATCAGGTTTACTTTCGGACTGGTTAAGCGAAAAGCTTTTATCTGCCATTGTATTTGCTTTGTCTTGTCGTGTGTTTGCAAAGGCTAATACAGGAGCACGTTGTGCTGCTTCCATAAGTTTTTTATCAGACGTTGATTGATTTACTTTGGGCGTTGGTAGCTCAACCTTGGGCAACAAAGCATTGTTTTGTTCGGTTGTCTCAATGGGTATAGGTTTGGGCGGTGCAGGGCGGAAAATTTCTGTTTGCTGAATAATGCCCTCTTTTGGAAGTTCAACGGATTGCTTTTTTTCTGTAACAAGCGTTGAATATGCTAAATAAGCACAGACACTAAAAAGAACGAAAAGAGCAGCTGCTTTACCTATGTTGCTGTGCTGTTTTTTTCCGTAAATGTCTTTTATCATATCGCGATCATTGATGTCTTTTTCATCCATTTCGTCATTCATGGCGGTTTCCTATGTTCACTTCACGTTGTACAGATGGTGATGTTGTACCAGTTTCAGGATTAATTCCTTCGGGCAAGAACCTTCTATTAAAGATACACAGTACGTCATTCCCACGGCGCAAAGTAAATTGGGCAGCTGTGGCATGAACAATAACTTTGTTACCTTTAATTGATTTTGGAACAAGAGATTCTTGTCCATCAAGTGAGACAAGATAAATGGCTGGAATTTCGGTATTGCCCAAAAATGTAAAGGTTGTTGTTTTACCGTTATCATAGACAGAAGCAGGCTCTATTAAAATTGAACCTTGGGCTTCATAAGCCCAATTACGTGGTCCAAAATCTTCATGGATATCTAAAACATCATTGACAAAGTTTGCTTCGCGCTGTGCGGCTTTTGCTGCTTCGGTTAATTTTTTACGCAAGGCTTCATCTTCTGGATAACGAAATTTTACCAAGAAGTATGTCTCATTTCCTGCTGAAACATCGCCTTCACGCACTTTGAGTTCAAACTGATAAGATCGTTTTGTCCCATCTTGACGACTTGTGACAATTTGTAAATTGGTGACAGGCTGAACTTCACGGGGCTTTAGAAAAACAAAGTGACCGGCTGGTGCAACTTGCCAAGCAACAGAATTGCCAATGCCCACATAGGTTACTTCTTCATCATCGGCAAATTCAAGCTGGACTGAAGAACGAATAGAGCCAATGATTTGTGTGACGTTGTAGGGATCATAATTAACAAACCTAATACGATTGTCTTTGCGCGCACTCACAGGAGCTGTTTCCGCAAATGACAAAACTGTACGACAACTTGTTGCGATAATCAAAGCTAGAAAGATTATTTTTGAAAATCTGATCATTGTATCACCTCTGGATCGGATCTATATTCTGATACTTGAAAACCAAGGGGATTGGTTAAGCGATCCGCAGTTGAAATTTGTGCATTAATGTAGGAAAAATTTAAGATCGAAACCCAATGGGAAATATTTTCTTTTCCATTAAGTTCTCTCACTGTTTTATAGTAACGCACTTGAATGAGATCTTTGCTTAAAAAGGAGATTGATTTGATCGTAACCGTAGCAACCATGTTGCGATAGATATTCTGCGGACTTTCTGGATTGTTCCCTGCATACCATTTTGCAAAACGGTTTTGTTCTTGTGGTGAAGATAAAAGAGAGATCAAGCGAAAATTATTTTCTGCCTCTGATGATTGAAAACCTTCACGCGCACGAACATATTTGCTGGCAAAATAGCGTGTTATCGCTTCATCATAGTTGTTGGGAGCCTCTTTTAATGCACTAACTGTATCAACAATGCCTGTTGAATTATCAACGCGAATAATAAAGGGTTCTACGGTTTTTAAAGGCGTTAATGCCGCTACAGCTAAAGCTAAAGCAACCGTCATTAATCCAAAAAGCACCGTTAGAGCCATGGCAATTTTCATCTGCACTCGCATGCCATGCATGCGATCAATATCGAATGAGCGTGCTTCTTTTATGTATTCTTCAAGTGCATCACTTTTCACGTGAGACCTCCACAGTTTTATCAAAGAGCGTTTCATGGTTTACGGGATTTAATGAAGTTGTATTAAGCTTTATGTCAGCGGTTGCTTTTTCATTTTCCAAAGTATTGACGATGGTGGGTGTTATAACATGCTTTACAATTTTTTCTCCTAAGCTGATGTTCTTCATGCCCTTATTGTCCCAATCCCACTTATCTCTATTTAAAACGCGGATGTGTTTGCCTTTACATCGTGGTGGTTTTTTGGAGCCACTCAGAGAGGCACAACCGGTAAGGGCGATGGTTAAAATCATAGAAAAAATTATTTTTTGTTTCATTTTTTAAACTCACAAATACTGTGGAATACAACACATAAAGACACTATTGCACTGAACAATCTCATAAAATCCGTGCGGTGAAATATTTTGGTTGGCCTTATGAAACTTAAGAGTATCAAATGTTTCACGAATGCGCGCATGGAGCGCGCATTCAGTGCAAAGACAAAGACCATGGCACTTTTAAAAGATGCCTGATATTAAAACCGACCACGGCCTCGAGCTCCCATTTTTGCTGCGGTGTTTGCTGCACCAGAAAGTTTTGAGGCCGCGCTCTTTGCTATATTTTTACCAGCTTGAGCGCCACTGGAGAGCATCGTGAAAAATTGTCCTCCTGTAGATATACCAGCGTTAAAGTATGGTCCACCAGAAGAAAGTGCAGAGGCAATGCCAGGAAGTGCCCGGAAGAGAATGGCCCCCACTATCGAGATAACAACAACAGGGGGGAAGAGGAAATAGATTGAATCATACGTGCCATTAAGAACGCTCATGATAACTTTGCACATAATCGTTCCTAGCATGATCACCAGAACTTGCAGAATGGTGAAATTGACCAATGTCGTAATCCATGCATCGGTAAATTTTCTGGTTGCATTAAACAAATATAAACTAATGAAGAGCGGTCCAAGACCTATAATCATTACAAGTGCAACTTGTGCAAACATTTGGACGATAAAACCGCCTATACAAAAGACGATAACAGCCAGAATCATTAAGCAGCCTAGAAGACCAACCATGATTTTTTCAAGAAACCAAGCCTTAGATAAGACCTCTTGATAGCGAAAACTTGCCTTTAATAAAATAAAATCAAAAACATTGGAGCCAGTGGGATTTTCGTTGAGTGCATTTCCAATGGCGTTTGCTAAATCATTAAAGAAGATATCTTTGACATAGACATTAAACGTATCCGCATTCGTTGCCATTGTCGTTACAACAACGATTTTAACGACATTATTGAGAAGACTATTCATTGAGAGAGCGACGCGACCCGTCATAACATTATAACCATACAGAAAAATAAAAATGATCGAGGCGAGATTGAGTGGTGCTGCAATAGCAGAAGACAACCCACTCACTATTGAATTCATCGCACCACTGAGCGGGGTTAAAATATATCCAGAAATGCTTTCAAATGGGGCAAAACTAAAGTCGGACATCAGAGCTCTCAATTTTTCTTCTTAATTTTTCTTCAATATCTTTATGCTTTTTCTGTATTTCTTCCTCACGAATTTCTTCTTTTGATTTTGTATCTTTTGCTTGTATCATCGCTAGGGACTGAAGTTTTAAAGCGTTCACTTGAAGGTTTGCATGAAGAATAGCTAGTTCTACTTGAAGAGCCTGCAGTTCTTCGGGTTTGGTCTTTTTTTGTGATTTTGCATTTGTAAGCTTATCACTTATTTCCTTGATTTTTTCTGTAGTTGTCTTTGTACTTTGATAAACGGTTTCAGCCGTTTCTGATTTCGCAATGTTTAGTTCTTGTGTGGTTTCTAATGCGTTTTTATAATATTCATCTACATCGAAGGTAGTCTGTGACATCGCATGAGAGACGGAAGACAAGAATAAGAGTGTAATTAAGTAATATTTTTTCATTGATTTTCTCTCCTTTGATGAAATATGGGCAACCACCTGTCAGGATCTGTTCCATATTCACTGATAATTTGATTCATAAGCTCAATATTCTTTGTTGTACCGCTTAAGACGGCGATCTCATCATTCATTCCGCGTAGATTGAGTTCTGCAACGACAGAATTTTGTCCTTGTTTGATAAGAAAACGACGGGATTCTCTGCTTAACTCCGACTGTATCAGTTCAAATTCACGCTCAGTTAGTTTGAAGTCTTCAACGTAATCATGATAATTTGCTTTTTGATTTGGAAAAAATATTTGGGTAGGGCATTGCTCAATAATCGTGTGTGCGATTGTTGAGTTTAAAGCATCTTTGGGACTTTGCGTTGCAAAGAGCATCATACCATTTTGTTTGCGGATCGTCTTTAAGCGATCTTGCGCAAAAGCTTTGAATGAATCATCTTCAAGCGCTTTCCAAAATTCATCAACGATAATAATAATGCGCCGTCCATCAATAAGATCAAGAATGCGATGGAACAGATACATCATCAAGGGACGCCGAATTTCTTCATTGTCTAAGAAATCGGTCATGTCATAACCAATGAACTGTGCGTTTAAATTGAGATCATCTTGATCGTTATCAAAAACCCAGCCTAAGGCATTACCTTTGATCCAGCGTTGTAAACGTATGGCAATTCCTTCTTTTGACGTGTTATCAAAAAACAGTTGAAGAGCACCAAGAGAGCGTTGTGCATGTGGCAGGCTTTCCAAGGAATCGATGGCTCTTGCAATATCTTGTCGCTCTTCTTCTGTCACCATTTGGCCTTCAGCCGTGACGAGCTTCAAGACCCAGTTACGAAGAAAAACCTTGTTTTTTTCAGTGTATTCCATACCCTTTAATGGCGCAATGCCAGTGGGGATGCCGTTTTTTAAAGGCTTATACTTTCCGCCTCCAGCACGCACAAAAATCTCTGCACCCTGATCTTTATCGAAAAAAACCATTGTGGGATTGTGTTTTTGTAATTGTGCAAGAAGAAAATTAACAATCACGGTTTTACCAGATCCCGATGGACCACAAACAAAGGTATTGCCAAGGTCGCCATAATGAAAATTGAAATAATAAGGTGAACCAGCTTGTGTTTTTAGCAATGCTACAGCAGATCCCCAAACATTGTTGTGCAATTTGCCAACAGGAAAAGAATGGAAGGGTGATAAAGCCGCAAAATTTCTGCTGGTAATGGCTCCAGATCGCGCACGATAGCTAAAGTTTCCGGGCAATTGCGCCCACCATGTAGCTTCCAATCCTAAATCTTCTCTGGCGATAACTGCTCCACCATTGGTTAAATGGGAACGTGCTTTCGATAGGTTTTCGGCTAATATTTTTGGATTATCAGCAAAAACAGCTAGAGAAAGATGATGTTCGCCCAAAACAAAACGGTTTGACTCTAAATCATCCAGTGCTTCATCAAGCGCTTCAATTTGTGAGCTGGCACGATCCGCTGCATTAATCATTTGATTTTGCTTGCGGCTCATAATGACACTGGCAGCTGCTTTACTCTTAAAGACAAAAGATTGCGTTAAAATGAATTCAAACGGTACTGTGAGCAAACCATCGGTCATACCTGGGCGTGTTTTAGAGGGATATTCTTTCCACCCAAACATGCCAACAAAGCGTTCATGGCTTTCATGGCGAATTTCGATAATTTCTTTACCAAAAATAACACGATCTGAGTAAATCGTTGATGCAATGGTACCAAATGTAAGAGGAATACGCTCACGCCTTCCTCCCACCAACTGATGCAGAAATTCACTTTGTTCAGAAAATAAAATGCCATCATGTTCATAAATTGACAAAAGGCGTGCGCCATAGGCCTCCAAATCTTGTATAAAATCTCGGCTTAACTCTTCGATTTTACGAACGGCTTCCATATCTGGTTCAGATTGTGTTTTCTTCGCTTTTGCTAATCGCTGAAAAAATGAAGCGAGTTGTTCCGTTTTATCGGATGCTGGATTCCAGAGCAGTGAAACAAAGAGATCATTTCTATAAAGCTCTTGTGAAACCATTTTCTCTTTGTATTTCTCATCTAATGTCGTTGCAAAAGATGAAAGAAAACGACCCTCTGGATAGAGCATTTCGCGCCGGCGGATGATGTGAGAGTATAACGCAACACGTTCATCTGCAATGTTTTTCAAGAGAGTGTTTAATTGATTGTGTAAGGAGTTTAATTGATCGATATCTACAGTGTCAAAATTTACACCCTCAATGGCTATCACGGTCATCAAGCAGCGCGAATTCAATGCAATGACGTGTTGGTTAACATAGCGTATATAGGGAATATACTCTTCAGGCAAAGATTCCTTTTTCATGATGGATGTCTGTCTCATCTTCTCAGTTCCTTATAGGTGCGGACAAGACGCAATGGGGATGTAGATCCTCCCCCCCATCTGTTGAGATTTTTTTGTTTCCCTCGGGTATTGAGCCAAGCAAACAATACGCGAAATTGGTTGTGATCATATTTTGTCACTTCACGTAAAACAAAGTGCATCCCAACGCCAAGACCAATCATGGTAAACCCACTTGTTAGAATAAAAAGAATAGACGTCACCATAACATTAAGAGCCATAGCCTCCATTGTAACACCAGCAAACATAGCCGGTCGTGTACAAGCAAGAAAAAGAGTATCTTCGTTCATTTATGACGTACCCGTTAATTTAGTAACGAGAGTGGGTGCCCCAAAGACAATACCAATGCCGATAATACAGTAAGCTGCTTTGCGTAAATCAATAAAGCCGTACATCCAGCCAATACCCACAGCAGCAACACATATAATCGCAATGAGTCTTGCTGTTCCCCCCGTCATCATTGTAACAATCTGCTTTAAAACGCCATCAAGATTCCCAAAATCAGTAGCAGCACCAGAGGCGTAAGAGGGATTCGATACGACGATTGTGGCTAAAAACAGCATAATAATGATAAATATGACGTTCTCTGATATAGTGTTTGTCATTGTACCTCTCTTGACAAGAATTATTTACCTTTTGACATCCTTTTGTCCCTGATAGTTGAAGAACTCTTCTTCTTGACGACTGACAATCCAAGTCACCCTTCAGTTATTTTTTTCACAAAGCTTCGGTAGTGGTTTTTGTTCACTTGTAAAAATCATTCTCTCGAGAGACAAAAAACTTCCATTTTAGGATTCTGTTACATGAAAATGGCAATTTTAAGTTATATATTTCTTTCAAAAAGGCAATATAAAACACTTTAAGGATGGTATATATATTACAAAATGTAGTAAATATTCAATATATCCTACGGAAAGTTTTCTCTTTAATAGTAGGTAATTTGTTGATAAAAATTTCAAAGGTAGAGAAAAATGAATTTTTTGATAGGTTTTATGAAGCGAGTGCGATTTAAATTCATCGTTATTATTTACATTATGGGCTCTGCTTTATGGGGGATAAGCCGGTATAAAGATACAACGGACTTGAGCGCTCTCAAGGTATTTACGATTTCAGATATCCAAGAAGATATTGTTGATACGCATTTCGAAAAGAAAAAGCGAACAGAACCCATCATCAAACAGCAATTAGAAAAAAGTGAACCAATTCGTGAGTCGCAGAGCAATATTTTACCGCACAATGCAAGTGTTTTTCATGGCATGGCATCTGTTACCAGTGGTGTCACATTTCATTTGTTTACTCCTGTTGCGCAGTCTTGGCGTACGCATATTACGCGCAATATTCATCTCTATGGTGTGGATACTTGTGCTCCGCGTCAAAAAGCAAAATTAAACGATCAAGAATGGCCATGTGGTGCAGTTACAACGGCTTGGCTGGTCACAAAAACACTTGGTCAGAATTTATCCTGTAAGCATGCTCTTATGCACAATGGTATTTCTTATGCGCAATGTTTTGTTCAAGGCGTTGATTTAGCTGAAGCAGGCCTTGCAGAGGGGATGTTTGTGCTTTCGAAAGAGGGTAAAAATCCTATTCCAGCACAGTATCGTAGTGCTGAAGAAGCAGCACGCAGCAACAAAATTGGTATTTGGTCGAGTGATTTCATTGAACCTTCACGATGGCGGCGTGATAATGGATCTTACAATCCTTTTGCTGTTTTTTAATTAGGCCTTTTGCTGTTTTTTAATTAAGATTTACTTGATGTTTAATTACACACTTTAATAAAGTGAATTGAAATACATCAGAGGGTACACTTGAATAAATCGTGAGAATGTTTGTGCTTTAAAGAGAAGGTAAGAAGACAAAAAACGCTAAAAAAGCAAGATTTCTAAAGAAAAATTGGTAAATGTAAAGTAAAAAATGAACACTCTCCAAAACAATGTAAAGTTCAAGAGGACTGATAGAATATTTCATAATGGTTTTAAAAAAACCTATAACGAAAAATTTTTTTAAAACCAGAATTTTGTCTTCAGTATTGGGGCAATGCTGTTTCATTTTTTAAAAGGGATCAATCTGTAGTATAGCTTACGAAGCTTCCATATAAAATTATCTGCTTTTAAAGCTAGTTTTCCAAATGATGGATCTCAAATGAATCCTGAAGTTTTTATGAAGGAATCTTCGTAAAATAACTTGTATTATTCATTGTCTTTTTACACACTTTTGGGTATTTTCATTCAACCGTTCAGGGGGAAGATAGCGACCAAGACGCAAATAGGAAAAAAGGGGCTAATGCTTTTCCTTTTTTGGCTTCATGGTCCATCGAGAGTAATACTAAGCATTATAATGATTATGGGTTTTATAGGATTGGCTACAGTTTCTGTTGTGATGTTATAAATAGGTCGGTCAAAATCACTAATACACATTGTAATTTGGTAATTTGTAGTTGTTTAGCGCGCTCTTTTGCTTCTTGTTCTTTAGTCTCAGCTCTTTTTTTTTGCGAGATCAGCTTCCGTTTTAGCTTTAAATCTTCATCTATTTTGCGATTATGTTTTTCAGCTTTTGTCTGACGTTCCTTCTCAAGTTGAGCTCCTGCCAATTGCATGCTTTCACAATTTTTTGAAGTTCCTGTGAATCCACATCTTACTGCCCATTCTTCCATTAATTTTTATTTTTTTTAAATTCCGCTACGCTGTGAGTTTTCTCACAACCAGCTGTGATAATTACCGTGCACAGCAGCAGTGCGGTGATAATGATTTTGTTTATGATTTAATTGCTGTCCTGTTCCTTTTCAGATTCTTTTTGTTCTTGACTGTTTTCACGAAGTTCCTTTGCAAGATTTCTGTAATGCTCTTGGAAAAGTTCCATATTGGCTTGTATGACATTTTGGCAATTTTTGGATATTTCTAGAGAAGATAATCCCATCTTCTCACACTTCTTTCCCCATTCTTCCATCAGTTTTTTATCTTTTTTAAATTCTGCTACGCTATGGGTTTTCTCACAACCAGCAGCGACAATTCCAGTGCAAAGCAGCAATGTAGTGATAATGATTTTGTTCATGATTAATTCCCCTTCATTATTTCAGTTTTACAAGGTTTGAGCACAATTTTCTAATTCTTCTACGCTGTAGATTTTTTGTAAAAAATGATAGTAAATCTAAATAGAAAACATAATTTTGATATAATATTATTTCTAGATTAATCGTCTTTCTGTTGTTTTTCAGATTCCTATTTATCATCATTTGTAGAGCCAAAGACCTCCCATTTTTCACGGGTTTCAAATTCAGCTTGTGCGGCATTTTTACAATTTTTCGAATTGAAGTCTCCTGACGTTAAACATTTCGCGAATACTTCCTCCATCAGTTTCTTGTCTTTTTTTAATTCTTCTACGCTATAGGTTTTTTCACAACCAGCAGCGACAATTCCAGTGCAAAGCAGCAATGTAGTGATAATGATTTTGTTCATGATTAATTCCCCTTCATTGTTTCAGTTTCACAAGGTTTGAGCACAATTTTTTAGTGCGCTATAAAAAACTCACTGAGTGCTGGTTTAGCACTTTTATAATTTCGAAATGGCTTCATAGATCTCCCCTTGATTCTTTACACTTTACAGCCCATTCGTCGCGTAATTTTTATCTTTCTTCAATTCCGCTACGCTGCAGGTTTTTTGCAACCAATAACGAGAATCTCTGTGCAAAAAACAGGGATGTAATCATGACGTTCTGGAAGAATAAGTTTTGTAAGGCGCAAATCTCAGTAAACTGGTTGCTTATTTTAGCCCCCCTCTAAACATTACTATAAGTTAATAAAAGAGGCTGTATAGCGGAAAAAAAGAATAGGCGCTACTGTTTAATTACAATATTTTTTTGTATGAATAGACAAGAGATAATCTCTCATTCACAACCATTATGAACGCAATTCTTTGAAGAAAAAGTGCCTGTCTATTCAGGGGCTATACAGGTAACAAGCGGTATTTCTTTTAAAATGATCACATCAGCAGATAAAGCCCTATAGGTGAGAGGTTGAGAAAAAGAATTGTTCGTAATATCCGATTATATGGTGTTGAAGCCTGTAAAAAACGGTAATTTGTATCACGCAATGGGATTAAGGCGCCAGCATGATAAAGAGGTATGCTTTGCCACAACAGGGATTTTTCTCAAAAACAATGGGTAAAAATATTACTTGTCGGCAAGTTCGTATCATTCAATGGGGGTATGATGCGCAATGTTTTGTTGATGGGGTTGATCTTGCACGCTTGGGGCTTGCGGAAGGTATGATGGTTTTGACAAAAGATCAGCGTCATTTTCCCTCGTCAGCAGATTACAAAATTTTACAATTTTCTGCGCAAAAGATACAAAGTGGATTATGGTCTAGCAAATTTGATCAGCCAGAAGATTCGAGAAAAGCTAACAGCACTTATACTCCCTTTGATCCTTGAAAGATTGTGAGAAAAGCAAGAAAGTAAGTGAAATAACAGCTCTTTGAAGCACAGAGGAAGATTTTTGTTTGAAAAACATCAAAAACCCATCATTAAACAGTTTTTGATTCCTATAGTGATTTTTTGCTGTCCATGGTAATAGAGTGCTTGAAATAACGTAATAGAGTATTTGAAATAATGAAATCTAAAATATTAAGAGATCTTATGCAATCTATGGCATGCTTTTAGGATCCAAAGCCAATATATTGCATAAATAATGGTGCATATTTTGTGTCTTGTATGTTCAGTTTGCATTTCGGGAAGCAGGGCCTTTTCTTTTTAGCAGTTTTTTCATGAAAATATTTATTCGTTCATTTTCAAAATAGGAACTTGAGTGTCTCGGTTAAGAAACTGTATCAATCCAGTAATTTTTAGAATTAAAGTTTTTATTAGTAGAAGTAGCATTGTAGAATTATAAGCTTTTGATATGAGGCGATTTAGAATTGTGCATCACCTACATAACTTATTTATTTTATCATTTTTCATGATTTATATACATGATGCGAAGCGACGAATAGGAAAGAAATATAGTGTTGAGAAAGCAGATGACAGAAGAGTTATCTTCGGATAAGCAGTTTTGAAGTAAAAGACAGTGTGATAGATGGTAAACATATAAACAGGTGCAACATGAATGAACTTACCCATATTGATGATGTTATAGCGCATTACGATGCTGTCTTTTGCGATGTCTGGGGTGTTGTACATAACGGTGTGCACGCATTTGAACCGGCATTGAAAGTGTTGCACAAAATTCGACAGATGGGAAAAAATGTCATTTTCTTAACCAATTCACCTCGACCACGGGAAGATGTTGTTGCTCAATTGCAAAGCATGAACGTTCATAACGATTATTATGATGCCATTATCACTTCAGGGGATGTGACGCGTGATCTCATTTGCGCCGCGCCACGTAAAGTTTTTTTCATTGGTCAGCAACGTGATTTAATGTTGTTTGAAGGGTTAGGTTGTGAACTGGTTGAGGAATGGGAAGCCTCTGTGGTGGTTTGTAGTGGTTTTCTTGAAGATCTTGATGAAGAACCGTCCGCTTATGAGGATATGTTTCATCGTATGCGGGCGCGGAATTTGCCTTTTATTTGTGCCAATCCTGATGTGATTGTACATTATGGAAATCAGGAGTTTTGGTGCGCTGGTGCATTGGCGCGTCTTTACCAACAATTAGGGGGTGAGGTACGTATTGCCGGAAAACCCCACGCACCTATTTATGAGTGTGCCTTTGAAAAACTTCAAAAAATTCGCGGTACAGTGGAAAAAAGTCAGGTTTTAGCTATTGGCGATGGTCTTTTGACCGATGTCAAAGGCGCAGTTCATTTTGGTCTCGATGTAATTTATATTACAGGGGGTATTCATCGTTATGACTATATGCAAAACGGTGTGGTGAATAAAGAAGCTCTGCACTCTTTTATTGAACGTCATGGCTATCAGCCACAAGCAGTAATGTGGGCACTTCAGTAATGTCTGATTTCTTGCGTCTTCGGGGGGCTCATATGTTTCCTCTGGCTTGGCGGGGGGCAGTGTTGGCACTTGGAAATTTTGATGGTGTTCATTGTGGCCATCAGGTGATGCTCCAAAAAGCGCTTGATTTAGCGCGCATAAAAAATAAGCCCGCTGTTATTTTAACCTTTGAACCACATCCAAAGAATTTTTTTCAACCCTCAGCTCCTGTCGATCGCTTGACAGAAGCTGCTGAAAAAGCTGAAATTTTTAAAATCCTCGGGTTTGATGGTGTGATTGAGCAGCCGTTTGATGCGCATTTCGCTGCTCTTTCAGCAGATGAATTTATCAATGTGATTTTAAAACAAACTTTTGATGTTTCCGGTGTGGTAACAGGTAAAAATTTTCAATTTGGTTACCAGAGAAGTGGAAATGCACACCTTCTTTGTCAAAGGGGGGAAGAATATGGATTTGAGGTTGTTCAAATTCCTTGCGTATCTAGTACACATGATCTAGAACAATCGATTATTTCCTCTAGTTTTATTCGTAAGATTCTCTCACAGGGTCAGGTGGGAACCGCAGCTCATTTATTAGGATATCATTATCGGATACGCTCAAATATTATTCAGGGCGAAAAGCTCGGCCGCCTTTTGGGATTTCCTACCGCTAATCAGATTTTACCTCCTCAAGCCAGTTTAGCGCATGGTGTTTATGCGGTACGATTACGTCGTGCTAACGGCATTTTGCATGATGGGGTTGCAAGTTTTGGTTGTCGTCCAACGGTTTTTAAAGATGGAGTGCCGCTTCTGGAAACTTATTTGTTTGATTTTAACGGCGACCTTTATGGAGAAAGTTGCACCGTTTCTTTCTTACAGTTTTTGCGAGGGCAAGAAAAATTTGATGGGCTTGAGCCTTTAATTGCGCAAATGCAACGTGATGAAAAAGCAGCAAGAGCAATTTTGACGACAATACAACCATTGTCGCAGTTAGATAGGTTGCTTACTTTTAAAAATATGCCCTCAGCTGATCTGAAAAAGATATCAGAGCGGCAAAAATAGCACTTAAACTGATTATGATTACAAAAATATACTCTAAAACATCATGAAATATATGCGCTTTTCGTTGTTGAGTGGCAGAAACGAATGTCTGGAGTTCTGATTTAAGCATTGTCTTTATCTTTTTCATAAGTTTATGAAATTCTATAGCTGTGGCTATAGTTTAAAAATTTACTGCTTATTTCTTTCTTATCCATTAATATAAGTGCTTAAAGACAGGCTAAACGATAAAGATGCATCGAGCGTGTTCCTTTGTGGCAATAGGCGAGAAGAGGTGTGGAAGCTGTTTTTAAAATTGTTTTCATGGTTTCAATATCTGATTTTTTTATGGTAGGCGGTACGATAGGAATATGATGTGCTTCTATGCCATATTCCTGTGCTGCCGCTTTAATGATAGAAAAATCAGGTTGATGAGGATCTTCTTGATCGGGGCGGTTACAGATAATCGTTTTAAAGCCAGCTTGTGCCAATGTTTTGATGTTTTCGACGCTAATTTGGGCGCTGATAAAAATATCAGGATCAATTTGTTGTAAGTTCATCTTTGTTTATTCCCAAACACCATTTTCATGATATTTTCTAGTATGTTGAAAGAGGATTATAAGGATGAGATTTTTACGGCATCTTAACAAAAATCTTTCCTTTGTCGAGAAGAATGGATCTGGCGGATAAAAAATAAACAATGATGTATGGAATTATCTTATCTGCAGCATGTTTATTATTCTATCTTATGTTGCTTAGTTGTTTGATTTATACTGAAGTGTTGAGTGCTTTACGTCATGTAAAAAAAACTTAAGAGATTCATATTTTCTTGCGTTTCTCCCTTTTATATCAATCAAAAAAAGCGTTTACTTTCACGTTACCAGAGAAATGAGCAGGTGGATAAAAACTTTTTAGAAAAATCTCATCTAATTGGTAAATTGTTTTAATACAAGGGTAACTGCAATATAGAAGGGGGCTCATATCATGATGATCTTACTATGGAGTTATGATGCTGTCATTTGCACTGTAGATGTGATTGTATTTGTGCGGGAGGTTTTTACAGAAAGATTGGTTTTCAGTGAAGAAGCTAAAACAAAAGAGATGATTTAAATTCTAAATGTTTTTTCTCAATTTTTATGAGGTATCTGTGTATCGGCCGATTTTTGGGCGAAGGTAGCTTTTCCTAGCGTGCGTAATGTAGATTTAAATTTACATCCTCAATAGAGAGTACAGGTGTTTCAAGAAATATGTTTTTTTCTCTTTGAGTGGATTGTATCAAATTGTCAAACAAGGAGTTTTTTCAATCAGTTAGTAGCGGCTTGATACATTGTTTGTAGCTTTTATCGTGAAAGAGAGGAGGTGATTGTTTTGTCTGTGCTAGATGCTTGCTTCCTTTTTTATTTTCTTTATAATCGTAAAAACGATAAAGCTGAAAGGCGTAATTAATGATTATTGGACTCTTGAACCAAAAGGGGGGTGTAGGAAAAACAACGCTGAGTGTGAATCTTGCTGCCAGTTTTGCGCGTACTGGAGAACGTGTGTTGCTTATTGATGTTGACCCGCAAGGGAGTGCATTGGATTGGGCTGCTGCCCGTGAAGGTGATCCTTTATTTTCGGTTGTCGGTTTACCGCGCGCAACGGTTCACAAAGAGATTACACAGATTGCTCATAATTACGATCATATCGTTATCGATGGCCCCCCACGCGTGACTGATCTTGCCCGCAGTGCTCTCATGGCTTCGGATTTGGTGCTCATTCCTGTACAGCCCAGTCCATATGATATTTGGGCGGCTGATGGAATTGTAAAGCTTATTGATGAAGCGCGCGTCTATAAGGAAAATTTGCAATCTGCTTTTGTTATTAATCGTAAAATAGTCAACACAGCGATAGGGCGTGATGTGGGCGAAGCTCTTGGAGTGTATCCTGTACGTGTCCTTTCTTCCAGCGTTGCGCAGCGCGTGATTTTTGCAGAAGCTGCTGCACAGGGGAAGGCCGTCTATGAAGTTGATAAACAAGGACCAGCGACAGCAGAGATTGAAGCTGTTGCAGCGGAAATCAAGGAGTTAGCACGATGAATAAAAAAATCAAGATTGGCACAAAACCAACCAATAAATCAATTCCTTTAACGGCTGATGCATGGGTAGAAAGCCACAAAAGGAGCATGGATGGAGGTATGAAGCGCCTCACGATTGATGTGCCGGAAAGTTTGCATCGTTTGATTAAGGTGAGTTGCGCAAGTCGTGGAACAAAAATAGCAGATGAGGTGCGCGAATTGCTTTCACAGAAATACGGAAAAGTGTAAAAAATGATATACGATAATACGTTTTCATTGATTTGATTTATTTTCTAAAGAAGCAGATATTGTAGGTAAAAATTTGGTGGGGATGTTTTATGATCGTACACTCCCGTTGCTCTGTTCCTTTGCATCCTTTCAAAGAGCTGTATTAAGTAAATCTGATGTTGGATGGTTATTTTGTTATGTACGGGAATGTAAGCTACATTACCCTTAGAGCATAAATGTTGGATGGTATGAATAAAAGTTAGCACTTTTTATGCGAGATATATTATCGTGGTAATGAAAAAAAGGACTGTTGTGATATTCAAACAGATAGGGGGGAGTATATTTGATTTGAATCTACCTATGGAATTTTACCATTATGTTTTCTGTAAGCTTCAAGACCGCAACATCGGCTTTGTTAACAAAAAGCTGCACACAGTGAACCTGTTTAATGATACGCACTCTATCTAAAAGTGATATCAATTGTTTTTGATACAAACTCCCTGCGGATAAAAGCATCTCTCCCTTTTGTTATGATTAGTTAATACTATTTGTGATGTAAACAGCTGTGTTTTGCAGCATTCAGAATCGTATAATTGGACATTACGAATAATTCTTTTTTCATTCCTTATTTATAGATGTGCTCATTTTAAAATCAACACTGATTTTTCTCTCCAGAGATTCGTATAATCTTTGGGGAATTATTTTGATAATATTTCTAAATGTGAAGTTCTTTCTTGTTCTTTTTATTATAAAAGATTTAATACTGTAATGAAACAGGTAGTGCTGATCAATTTTCAGCGATACATTGTTTATTTAAACTATATTAAAGTTTAGAAGGGAGCTGAAAATAACTAATTCATTTACTGATAGTTGTGCTTTGTAAAAATTTGCTCATTCTCAAGTACACCAAATACACAAAAGAAATTATTTATCATTCTATTGATATTATTTTTTGTATTTGTGTTGTTTTACAGTTTTACGTTCTTTGGTGTCATTGTCATGGAGACTTAAGGGGATACAGCTCTATTTCTTAATTTTGTTGAGATGTGTAAGGTTATTTTTTAAGTATTTCTATCGGCATTTTGTAAGTACATGGGGAAATTATATCAAAATTTTCTTTGTTTTTCCGACGATTTAAGAATGATGAGAGCGCAACCAGTGGATTGAAGAGATGTTGTTTTTGTTTGTTAACAATTTGCAATGATGATGGGCATTATAAATGCTTGTCATTAAAGATATTTGTGTTGCTTGATAGTGAAAAGCACAAAAGCATCAAGCTTTTCTAAATTTCAAAAACTTCAAACACAATGAG
Organism: Bartonella sp. B39; assembly: GCF_053795145.1. NCBI lineage: Bacteria > Pseudomonadati > Pseudomonadota > Alphaproteobacteria > Hyphomicrobiales > Bartonellaceae > Bartonella > Bartonella sp. B39. The sequence continues at coordinate 1,422,013 of NZ_CP200036.1, read as the reverse complement.
CAGATGTGTAGGTAATGTGACGAACGCAAATCTTACTCAGGTGAGTTGCTCTTGAATTCATCACACGCACATTGAAACTGCGAATATTCGTCAAAGGGAAGTATTTCAAAAACGATATAGAGGTTATGTGAAACACATTGTTTCATTAAATTCAAAGACAGAAGGGGGTTTATTCATGAAGAAAGCTATCATTACAGCACTGCTGCTTTGCACCGGGATTGGTGTCGCTGGTTGTGAAAAACTTACAGCGTAGAAGAGTTTAGAAAAGATAGAGGATTGGCAGAAGAATGGATACAGAAATGTAGAAAGATGGAACCGTTTTCACGGTCATCATCTAAGAATTGTCAGAATCTCATGGCATCTGTCGTTGAATTTCTATTAGAAAGCTTAAGTGAGGGATTTGCAAGAGGAATAAATGAGTCGGATTCACAAGCTTCTGAAGCTGGAGAATAGTGAGATGGCAGTGAAATTATAAATAAAGGTAATTGTGGCAATATTGTTTTTTTCTTTTTCAAGTGAGAGATTGTTTTGACTTAAACAGAAAAGATATAGGTTTCAATAAATAAGAAACTTCCTTTTTATGTAAAGATATTTTCTCTTTTGAATGCAGGTATTTATTAGATCTTATGAAATAAAGCAGATTTACATCTAAAATAATATAAGTACAAGATACAGACTCATGCATTTTGTTAAAAACCAATGAATTCTGATTCTTTTTGTTTTTACTTTTCATTGAGAAAAAATGACAAGATTATTCATACTATCGTAAAATATTTTTTCAGTATGGCGATAAAGCACATTCATGTATGTTTAAAACAATGCCATCTCTCTCTGCTTTCAGTTTTCTTTTGTATCAATCCGGTGTAGAAACATAAAGTTGAATGAGATGTTCAGGGTAGGATTTCTCCAGTGAACTTGTGAAGTGAAGCATATCATTGATGAGCAAGGTGAAAGCCACTTGAGGAACACCAATCTTATTATAGATTGGTGAAGAGAGGGTGCTTTGTCTTTTAGAGAAAGAGGAGAGGGTCAATCTAAAAGAATAATTATGATTCGTAGTAGAAACTTTAAGTCTCATTGTTAAAAATGCGCGCACAAGGCAAAGGTTAATACGAGAAGCGTTGGAAGTGACAGCTGGAATTGATGCGCGGTGTATCTTGTTAACTTAAATTCTTCTTTTTCTTATGAAGATTTGGGGTGTTTTAGTACTGTTGGGCATGAAAAAAGTAAAGATTTGTTGTGTTTCTTTATTTTTTTGCAGGTATTATGTGGCAAAAAAATCTTCTTATATAAATTTTCTGCTTGATTTTACACCATAACAAAATCGCTAAAACTGCTTTATGAAAGAATATCCAATATGGTTATTGAAGGAGAAAAGCAATAGTATGGCCTCATTCTGAATGTTGGGAATAGAGGGCTCGTAGTAGAATCTTTGTTTTTACAGAGAGAACTATTGGTCCTATGATTTTTTCTTTTATGTATAGAGTGAGCGTAAAAAGCGATATTAATAGCCAATTGCACATTATGGAGTAAAAATAATCTACGAAAAGATTATAGGGCTATGCGTTTTTTTATGAACTCTTGAAAGGGTTTCTAAAATCCTATATAGTCGTTCGTTGCAAAGAAAAGCGAATGATAATTAAAAAGGGCAATCATTGATTATTCTAAGTTATCTTTTTGATATTGTCGCGTGGCTATGTTCAGAAAGTTCTCTTGTTATGTGTGTACGATGCTGTACGTGTGAATAGTAGAGAAAGTAAAAAGAGTAGATCTTTCTGAATGGATGCAAGCTGATTCTGCAAAGTGCCAAAAAGCATGTAGCATGTCAGGTGCATAGTGAAGCTGAAGACTGAGGAGAGTGAAATGTTGAAATATTTTAAAGAGTTTAACTCTTTATATGCACGAAATTTTTGGTGGCATATGCTTTTTGTCAACGCGTTGTCATTTTTCTTAAGATAGGCAGAATAAATTTGGAGATTTCTGATATCCACTGCGTAGTTGAGAATTTGCAGCATTTTGGTGAATTGTTATCGCGCCGGTGGAGATTTGGGAGCAAAGCAAAAGAAATGTTTCATTTAATGCGTTGAAAATCGAGTAGGTGGATGCATTGAAGATTATTGTGCTGTTATTGGAGCAATATTCGCACAATGAATTCGATTGAGGATACCAGCATTGAAGAAAAGCTGTTCAATTTCTTTTATTTGAGAGAAAAATTGAACAACAACGTTGAAGGGGAAAAAATGTCTGTAGTGCAATATGGTGATGATAGTTTTTCATCAAAAGCAAAAGTTCTTGATAACACTCTTATTGATCGTGATTGGGCAATGACAAAGTTTGTTGCAGCTGTTAAAGGGCTGGCACAAGTGGTCGATTATGAAAGCAATATGCTAGAAAGCAGTGGTGTTCCTGATTATGAAGAAATAAATTTATGTAAGATACGTGGCTTACGTGACCTTAATAAGTCTATAAGCGATATGAAACGCTATATGAATGAAGATATTGAAAATGAAGTTGAGAGTTTATTAGCGGATTTGCAAAAAAAATTATACCGCAATAGTGAGTTGCTTCAAATGCATTTGGATGCAGTCAATGATCTTTCGCAAGCCATGCAGATATCTGCTCGTACAAAAGAAACAGATGGTATTGGGGATTCAGTTTTGGTTAATACTGAACGCTCTAAGTGATAAAATAGTTACGTAACGTACGGATTTACTTGGCAACTCCGCGTCTTTAATCTCTTTAATATTTGGCTTGATGATTTATGAAATTTTAATGCTCACAAAAAAACCGCTCCTTACTATAAAAGAGCAAATCATTTTTAAGAAGGGGGGGCATGTGTGTTGCTATTTTGTTGATTGGAGGTGTCTTTGCTTTGATATCGGATGATCTTTATATAAGATTTTTTTGAGAGGCAGTGACTTAATTAATAAAAGGCAACATAAAATGCTGCCTCTTATTAAGATAAGCGTTGGTTTTTTTCTTAAAAATGATAGCGTATTCCACCAAAGAAACTGGTTCCAGATACACCAGCTTTTTGAAGTTTCTGCCGATGGCTAATATCACCATGGATTGCGATATTTCGAGAGAGATAGGCATTAACGCCAATACCCCCTTCAATTGAAGATCCGGTAGGATCAAGATAAAATGTATCAGCAATTTTAATCGTTCCACCATCAGCAAAGGTTTTAATAATGTTCAGCTTACCATAGAAGGAAAGAGCATTGCCTTCTTCTACGGTGGAGAGAGTTTGCGTTAGACGCCCACCCATCCGTATCAACCATTGACGAGATTTGCCCATATTAACTTCAAAATTGTTGGCATCTGAAATGGTATCAAACATAAGATTTTGATAGATAAATTGCGCTTGTGGTTCAAACGCTAGCCCCTTCGCAGTCGTTGCTAATTTTTTACCAATAGTAGCAGATACACTCAGTATTCCAGTACCATCTAATTTTGCGACATTTCCGGCGAGGGCCGTAGTAATATCACCTTTCAGAGTACCGTAGGAGAGGAGTGTATTGACATATACACCACTGCTATGCTGGATGCCACTGTAAGCTGTGAGCGACCATTTATCAAGCGTTGTCTTTTCAGAATCTTCCATACCCTTTGGAGTAAAAGCAAGTTTTCCGTACGTGCCGAGAAGCCCAAAATGTGTATGGATATCTTTGCTTTCCAACGTCGCTAATACAATACCCGTTTGTAAAGCATTATAGTTCACATCAGCACCGTAGCCATAATGCAGAGGGCTACGGTTGGAAAATAATGTGACTCTTTCGCCGTAGGAGGACAAGAAAATGCCTTTCTCTTTATTACTTTTTGCTCCAAACACTGTTTTTTGCATATTATCTAACAGCGTGTTTTGATTGCTCACATCAGCAAAACCAGAAGAAAATAAGGCATTGGGCATAACCAAATAATTTGCTACCTGCGGTAAAAGCGCCCTGACTTTCTTATTCCCATCAACGTAGGCATTTTGCAACCGGAAATCCCAGAAATCACGATCATTCCTACCAAAGAGGTTTTGGTTAGCGTGAGATTTACCTGGTGCATAGGCAGTGAGTACATACTTATAAGGCAGACCACCCATCATCATGTATTTTCCTGCTAACTTGAAGGAATTTTCGTTAGCTTTTCCGGCAACTTGAATGACTGAAATCCCATGCGCCTCTGAAGGAAGTGAAGCCATGTGTTCTCCCCAAACAGAACTGCTATTGGTTATTTTTTTATCATTTTCCAGAAGATTTATGTGAACTACAGTACTGCCTGATACATCGCCATTAATTACAAGGCGATCGGTTTCCTGTTTAGCCACCGGGGAATAACTGTTCCATTTAGAGTTCAAATGAATCTCAGCAGCACCTGTTGCACTATAAACCGCTGGTGCATCGGGCGCTTTGTCCCTTTGTTGTGGGTTAGATCCTACAAACAAAGTTTGGTAACGTCCCATCATTGGCTTATCAAACACAATAATGCTGTCTGCGAGTTTTAGTGCAGAAAGGTTAGAGTATGATTTTTCATCAACACCAAACTGCTCATAGACAGGTGAATCTATATCATTATCATTATTCAAAATATTTTTATTCGCCTTTAAAAACCATTTCGTACCATTCTTTAGATCAAAAACTGTTTTGTTTTCTTCTAACGTTCTCACTCGCCCTTTTAAAAGGGAACGATCTGCAGTTAGTACAAAGGCATTTGTGGGAGCATTTTCTTCTTTTTTATTTTTCAATAAGACATCGGCATGGATTTCCGAATCTTTAAGGTTGACTTTAGCATTCGTAGATAATCCATAAAGATTAATACCCGTACCGTATTCAACGAAAAGTTTTGTATTATCTAAAACTATATCACTAGAATCAATTTTCGAAGGGGCGGTGTTGTCTCTTCTTTCGGCATTCTGATCCACAGGAATGCTGTGTCTGTTTGTAATAAAAATACCATGAGCTATGGCATCACTGGTAACAATTACGGTTGAATCCTTCAAGCGAATTGTACCATTTCTGGCCATCAAGCCAGTTATCATCGCTGTTACAGTAACATCTGTTGCATCGATGATTGCGTTATCTAATGCACCTAGCCCTATAAAATTTGATGAAGCTGTCCCTCCGATTAATTTTATTGTCGAATTTCTATTTCGTGCATCTGCGATAATGACTTTATTGTGTATTCTAATATCATGCTGCGTTACAGTACCACCTTCTGTAGATTCAATTGTAGATTGAACTTCCTCAACTTGTATCGTTTTTACAGGTTGTACAGGTGCTGAAGGCCCCAGCGATAGCTTTTCAACTTCTGGTATTACAAGCATTGATGATGCCGGTGCTGGTCCTGCAGAATCAGGTCTTGAAGGTATTTGTAATACACCTAGTTCCGTTTGTGCAGGCACTGACTGTGGAGATACAGGAGCGCTAGGGGGCATTTCTCCTATGATAGAGATTGGAGAAGAAGAGCTAGGAGTTAGAGGTTTTCTAAACTTATTATTTTTTTCCGTTTCTGCAGGCTCCGCAATTCCAGAACCTTCATGTTTATATGTCGGGCTTTCAGGCATATTTTTTGGGAGAATTGTAGGTCTAGCTTGTGGGTTACTGGATATAGGCTGTATAGATGAAAGATCTATCGTTGATGGTAGAGTAATTTTTTCTGGAGAGGCATAAGACAAATTGGAATAAGAGCAAAACAGAATTCCAGAAACTGTACATAGTAAGAATTTTTTCTTCATATAGATATATCCCTAAATATATGGCCCCCCTCTCTAATAAAAACAAATACACTTAACCCATTATGTTTTTTATAATTTATGAAATAAACATAATGGGTATATCTTATATTTCAAGATGAGGATAAAAGATTTTTAGAAACGGCAGCGCATTCCGCCGGAAATATACATTCCAGACACACCAGATTTTTGGAGTTTCTGTTGATAGTTAACATCAGCATGAAGCACGATATTTTGAGACAATTGTGCATTCACACCAAGTCCACCTTCAACTGAATCTCCCATGGAATCGAGGTGGAAAGTATCACCAATCTTTATTGTACCATTATCACCAAAAGCTCTGATGACATTCAATTTACCGTAGAGGGAAACAGCACTTCCTTCTTTCATTGTAGAGATATTTTGTGTTAAACGACCGCCAACACGAACTAACCATTGGTGAGGAGTGCCCATATTCGCATCAAATCCATCAATATCTGAGAATGTGCCAAGCATGAGACGTTGATAAATTAACTGTACTTGTGGTTCGAAGATTAATCCCTTAGCACTGGTTGTGAGTTTTTGCCCGATGGTAGTTGATGCACTAAATGTATTTGTGTCATATAATTTTGCAGTATTTCCTCTGGGGGCTGTGGTGATGTTTCCTTTGAGAGCTCCGTAGGAGAAGAGCGCATTGACATAGATGCCACTGTTATGGCGGATACTTCCATATGCAGCAAGCGACCACTTATCTAGAGTGCTTTTGTCAGCACCTTCCATGTCCTTTGGAGTGAAGGCCAGTTTTCCGTATGTGCCTAAAAGACCAAGATTTGTGGTAATGTTTTGATCTTCTAGCGCTGCTAGTATAACACCTGCTTGTAAGGCACCATAGTGAATATCAGCACCGTAGCCATATTGTAATGGACTGCGGCTGGAAGATAATGTGACCTTGTTACCATAGGTAGATAAGAATATTCCTTTGTTTTTATTACCCTTTGTCTCAAGGGCTTTTGTTTGCATCGTGTCTAACAAAGTATTTTGATTGCTTACATCTGAAAGTCCAGCGGAGAATAGCGCTTGAGGCATTACCAAATAACTCGCCATTTGAGGCACAAGGGCTTTGATTTTTGCTTCACTATCAAGAGTAGCGCTTTGCAAACGGAAATCCCAGAAATTATTACCTTCTCTTAAAACGCTTTGCTGCTCATGAGCTTCTCCACGGCTTGATGTTGGTCCATAAGCATTCAGCGTATACTTGTAAGGTAATCCATCCATCGTGATGTAGCCATTTGCGAGCTTGAAGGAATTTTCCTCTGCTTTTCCAGATACTTGAACGAGTGAAACACCACGCATGTTCAGGGGAACGGAACCTTCAGCTTTTACTTTCTCATTGTTTGAAAGACTATTGAAATGAATTGTTGTGGTGCCTGATACATCGCCATAAACGAGAAGACGGTCCGTTTTTTGTTGCTCTTTTGTAGCGCCATCACTCCATTTAGTATTAAAGTAAATCTTTGCATCACCTGTTGCATTATAGACTGCTGCTACATCGGAAAGCATATTTGGTTGGGGCTCAGATGCATCGACCACTCGCCCTACGTAGAGAATTTGATACCGGCCCTTTATCAGAGCATGTGTCGCATTAAACACGACAGAACTATCATTAAGGTTTAGTGTTGAAACAACAGAAATCGCCTTTTGATTAGTGTTGCGGAGTTTGTCCACCTTATATTCATCCCCCACGCCTTTTTCAAACTTACTAATCTTTAAATACCATTTGCTGTTATTTTTCAGAGTAAAAGCCGTTGTATTATTGGGGAAAGCTTTTACCCTTCCTTCTATAATTGAATTATCAGCGATTAATGCAAGAGTACCAGGGTCTTTATCCTCTTCTGCAGTTTCATTTCTCAATAACATATCAGCACGAAACTCTGAATTTTTAAGATGAACCTCAGCAACGGCATCTGAATAATACGGACCTACAATACCAATACCGTCTCTCACAAGAAGTTTTGTATTGGTAAGAGTCGCTTTATTGATAACTTTTTCCCCCTCTTTAAGATTGGATCTTATGATATAATCAAAAAGGATACCATAGCTATGATGCTGTTCAGAGACGGTTATGATGGAATCTTCAATATGGATTGCACCGTTTGCAATTTCTAAACCGCGAGTACCAGCTTTTCCAATAATTTCTTTAGCATAAATGCGTCCACCTGTTTTTGCAGCAAGTAAAGCCGAATCTGAACGCATTGTTGAGTTTTTAATAATAATAAAGGCTTCATCATCAGCAACCCCTGTAGTAAACCGACCACGGACAAAAACATTACTAAAGGTTTTTTCTTCTCCTCTCTTATCCGCACGAAGCATAATCATTTCAACAGGTGGTGTATCTGCGTAGGTTGGATGGAAATGAGGGAAAATCAAAGTTCCAGCAATTGTACATAACAAAAAACTTTTCTTATAAATAGATTTCTTACACATAGATATGCCTTTATTATTGGTATGCCTTTGATGCTTACTTCATTCCCCGGATGGTGCAAGTACCGTGGTGGGTTTTATATCATTATATTTTTATTGTAAAGAACAAAACGAATTATTTAGCAATACCCTCTACAATTGGGAGGTTTGCTTCAAGAAACCTTTTAGAATAGTCATCAAAGTCAGTGGAAAATGAGTTGGAAAAATTTATTTTGGTAAGTTTATATTTAAAAAAATCCTATAAAATAGGGTGTTTGAAGTAGGGCTTCATTAACCAAAGTTTGTTGTCATAAAAGTTCTATGCAGTTAAGGTAGAAGATACTCATATACTCTCTAAAAGTTTTCAGCTGGCTCTCTTGTGTAAGAAAGAAGAGCTAAAGTGCGTGTTATATATTTTAGTCATAATAAAAAATTGAAATACTTTATGATTTTTATTTATCAAAGGGAAAGAGAAACTGTAACAAAATAATTTCGATTTTTATAAATCGAAAAAAAGCGCAACATACCGTTCTTTATACTGAAGTGTATGTTGCATTTTTATTTGCTTTATTTTAGAAGCGGCAACGCACTCCGCCGGAAATATACATTCCAGACACACCAGATTTTTGGAGTTTCTGTTGATAGTTAACATCAGCATGAAGCACGATATTTTGAGACAATTGTGCATTCACACCAAGTCCACCTTCAACCGAATCTCCCATGGAATCGAGGTGGAAAGTATCACCAATCTTTATTGTACCATTATCACCAAAAGCTCTGATGACATTCAGTTTACCGTAGAGGGAAACAGCACTTCCTTCTTTCATTGTAGAGATATTTTGTGTTAAACGACCGCCAACACGAACTAACCATTGGTGAGGAGTGCCCATATTCGCATCAAATCCATCAATATCTGAGAAGGTGCCAAGCATGAGACGTTGATAAATTAACTGTACTTGTGGTTCGAAGATTAATCCCTTAGCACTGGTTGTGAGTTTTTGCCCGATGGTAGTTGATGCACTAAATGTATTTGTGTCATATAATTTTGCAGTATTTCCTCTGGGGGCTGTGGTGATGTTTCCTTTGAGAGCTCCGTAGGAGAAGAGCGCATTGACATAGATGCCACCGTTATGGCGGATACTTCCATATGCAGCAAGCGACCACTTATCTAGAGTGCTTTTGTCAGCACCTTCCATGTCCTTTGGAGTGAAGGCCAGTTTTCCGTATGTGCCTAAAAGACCAAGATTTGTGGTAATGTTTTGATCTTCTAGCGCTGCTAGTATAACACCTGCTTGTAAGGCACCATAGTGAATATCAGCGCCGTAGCCATATTGTAACGGACTGCGGCTGGAAGATAATGTGACCTTGTTACCATAGGTAGATAAGAATATTCCTTTGTTTTTATTACCCTTTGTCTCAAGGGCTTTTGTTTGCATCGTGTCTAACAAAGTATTTTGATTGCTTACATCTGAAAGTCCAGCGGAGAATAGAGCCTGAGACATTACCAAATAACTCGCCATTTGAGGCACAAGGGCTTTGATTTTTGCTTCACTATCAAGAGTAGCGCTTTGCAAACGGAAATCCCAGAAATTATTACCTTCCCTTAAAACGCTTTGCTGCTCATGAGCTTCTCCACGGCTTGATGTTGGTCCATAAGCATTCAGCGTATACTTGTAAGGTAATCCATCCATCGTGATGTAGCCATTTGCGAGCTTGAAGGAATTTTCCTCTGCTTTTCCAGATACTTGAACGAGTGAAACACCACGCATGTTCAGGGGAACGGAATCTTCAGCTTTTACTTTCTCATTGTTTGAAAGACTATTGAAATGGATTGTTGTGGTGCCTGATACATCGCCATAAACGAGAAGACGGTCTGTTTTTTGTTGCTCTTTTGTAGCGCCATCACTCCATTTAGTATTAAAGTAAATCTTTGCATCACCTGTTGCATTATAGACTGCTGCTATATCGGAAAGCATATTTGGTTGCAATTTGGAGATATCAAACTCCTCAGACTCCTCATAATCCTCAGACTTTGGCGGTTGTTGGCCTACAATCAAGGTTTGATAATGGTAGTGTGTCAGTGGAGTAGGCTCTTTAAATACGATAGAGCTATTCTTAAGATTCAACACTGAAACGATGGACTGTGCTCGTTTATTGATGTCAACAAGCGCGTAGCCATCAGCTCTAGGTGGTTCATTTTGACTAATCTTTAAATACCATTTGCTGTTATTGTTTAGAGTAAAGATTGTTGCGTGTTTCTGCGTGGTTCTTGCTCTTCCTTCCAGAATTGAATTATCAGCAGTTAACGTAAGAACGGTAGGATTAACTTTTGATGATTGATCATTTTTCAATAGCATATCAGAAATAATCTCTGAATTTTTAAGATGAATCTCAGCATCATCAAATGGTCCTAAAATACCGATACCGTCTCTCACAAGAAGTTTTGTATTGGTAAGAGTTGCTCTATTTAAAATAAATTCATCTTCTTTGGCAAGAAACTTTGAAGCTTTAGAAATAACAAAGCCATAGCCTTTATGATTTCCTTTGACATTTATAATTGAATCTTCAATGTTTACGATACCACTGGAAAGCTCTAAACCTCTTGTTATTGCGGTTGCTTTAACGTCTTTAGCATCAACACGCCCAGCTCTCGATGTAGCAATTGCAGTCATGTCAGAGAATATTATTGCTTTTTCAATTGTGGCAACTGATCCACCTCCACCAACGGATACTGCAGTATATTTATCACGGACAAGAACGTTATCAAACGTCTCCTGTCCTTCTTGTACAGAAATCTGAGGGATTTCAACAGGTGGTGTATCTGCATGGGTTGGATGGAAATGAGAGAAAATCAAAGTTCCAGCAATCGTACATAACAAAAAACTTTTCTTATAAACAGATTTCTTACACATAGATATGCCTTTATTATTGGTATGCCTTTGATGCTTACTTCATTCCCCGGATGGTGCAAGTACCGTGGTGGGTTTTATATCATTATATTTTTATTGTAAAGAACAAAACGAATTATTTAGCAATACCCTCTACAATTGGGAGGTTTGCTTCAAGAAACCTTTTAGAATAGTCATCAAAGTCAGTGGAAAATGAGTTGGAAAAATTTATTTTGGTAAGTTTATATTTAAAAAAATCCTATAAAATAGGGTGTTTGAAGTAGGGCTTCATTAACCAAAGTTTGTTGTCATAAAAGTTCTATGCAGTTAAGGTAGAAGATACTCATATACTCTCTAAAAGTTTTCAGCTGGCTCTCTTGTGTAAGAAAGAAGAGCTAAAGTGCGTGTTATATATTTTAGTCATAATAAAAAATTGAAATACTTTATGATTTTTATTTATCAAAGGGAAAGAGAAACTGTAACAAAATAATTTCGATTTTTATAAATCGAAAAAAAGCGCAACATACCGTTCTTTATACTGAAGTGTATGTTGCATTTTTATTTGCTTTATTTTAGAAGCGGCAACGCACTCCGCCGGAAATATACATTCCAGACACACCAGATTTTTGGAGTTTCTGTTGATAGTTAACATCAGCATGAAGCACGATATTTTGAGACAATTGTGCATTCACACCAAGTCCACCTTCAACCGAATCTCCCATGGAATCGAGGTGGAAAGTATCACCAATCTTTATTGTACCATTATCACCAAAAGCTCTGATGACATTCAATTTACCGTAGAGGGAAACAGCACTTCCTTCTTTCATTGTAGAGATATTTTGTGTTAAACGACCGCCAACACGAACTAACCATTGGTGAGGAGTGCCCATATTCGCATCAAATCCATCAATATCTGAGAATGTGCCAAGCATGAGACGTTGATAAATTAACTGTACTTGTGGTTCGAAGATTAATCCCTTAGCACTGGTTGTGAGTTTTTGCCCGATGGTAGTTGATGCACTAAATGTATTTGTGTCATATAATTTTGCAGTATTTCCTCTGGGGGCTGTGGTGATGTTTCCTTTGAGAGCTCCGTAGGAGAAGAGCGCATTGACATAGATGCCACCGTTATGGCGGATACTTCCATATGCAGCAAGCGACCACTTATCCAGAGTGCTTTTGTCAGCACCTTCCATGTCCTTTGGAGTGAAGGCCAGTTTTCCGTATGTGCCTAAAAGACCAAGATTTGTGGTAATGTTTTGATCTTCTAGCGCTGCTAGTATAACACCTGCTTGTAAGGCACCATAGTGAATATCAGCACCGTAGCCATATTGTAATGGACTGCGGCTGGAAGATAATGTGACCTTGTTACCATAGGTAGATAAGAATATTCCTTTGTTTTTATTACCCTTTGTCTCAAGGGCTTTTGTTTGCATCGTGTCTAACAAAGTATTTTGATTGCTTACATCTGAAAGTCCAGCGGAGAATAGCGCTTGAGGCATTACCAAATAACTCGCCATTTGAGGCACAAGGGCTTTGATTTTTGCTTCACTATCAAGAGTAGCGCTTTGCAAACGGAAATCCCAGAAATTATTACTTTCCCTTAAAACGCTTTGCTGCTCATGAGCTTCTCCGTGATTTGGCGTTGATTCACCTTTGTCATTTTCTGAGACTCCCTCAACAATGTTCCCTTTTATAACATAGCTCGTGTAGTCTTTAAGAGTATTTTCCTCTGATTCTTGAGACACTTCCCCCAAAATTCTTTGCTGCAGATGAGCTTTTCCACGGCTTGATGTTGGTCCATAAGCATTCAGCGTATACTTGTAAGGCAATCCATCCATCGTGATGTAGCCATTTGCGAGCTTGAAGGAATTTTCCTCTGCTTTTCCAGATACTTGAACGAGTGAAACACCACGCATGTTCAGGGGAACGGAATCTTCAGCTTTTACTTTCTCACTGTTTGAAAGACTATTGAAATGGATTGCTGTGGTGCCTGATACGTTCCCATGAACAAGGAGACGGTCCGTTTTTTGTTGCTCTTTTGTAGCGCCATCACTCCATTTAGTATTAAAGTAAATCTTCGCATCGCCTGTTGCATGGTAAGCTGTTTCTACAGTAGGGATCATATTATCTTTTGATTTATAAACCTCCGCCGTTCGTCCTACACTCAAGGTTTGATATTGTCTCTTTGCTAGAGCATGCGGTGGATTAAATACGATAGAGCTATTATTAATGTTTAACACAGAAACGGTAGAAAGTGCTCGTTGTTTAATATCACTGAGATCGAAATTAAAGACACTAAAATCAGTGTCTACATCCTCTTGACTGACCTTTAAGTACCATTTGCTGTTATTATTCAGAGTAAGAACTGTTGTGTTTATTTTTAATGTTCTTGCTCTTCCTTCCAGAATTGAATTATCAGCGGTTAACGCAAGAGAAACAGGAAGAGTATCTTCATCGTGGTATATACGTCTTGTCTTATTTCTCAATAACATATCGGCACGAATTTCTGAATCTTTAAGATGAACCTCAGCGATAGCCTTTGAACCGTAAGGTCCCCGAATACCGACGCCATCTTCCACAAGAAGTTTCGTATTGATAAGATTCACTTGGTTAACAACTTGTTCCCCTTCTTTTACCTTGTTTTTTGGAGTTTCGTAGAAAACAATACCACCGCCTCCCCCTTTTCGGACGTCTATAGTTGAATCTTCGACATTGATTGTACCATTTCTAGTTGCTAAACCTAAGTATCGTGTACTTGCTTCAACTTCTTTAGCATAAATACGCCCGCCTGTTGAAACAGAAAGTGCAGCCACTTCTGTTTGTATCGTCGAATTCGTGATTGTGAGAGTTGATTTGTTATGAGCAGACACTCCTGGATTCCTAATAGTGTAGACAAGGAAGTTATCAAATGCTTTCTGTCCTTCTTGTACAGAAATCTGAGAAATTTCAACAGGTGGTGTATCTGCGTAGGTTGGATGGAAATGAGGGAAAATCAAAGTTCCAGCAATTGTACATAACAAAAAACTTTTCTTATAAATAGATTTCTTACACATAGATATGCCTTTATTATTGGTATGCCTTTGATGCTTACTTCATTCCCCGAATGGTGCAAGTACCGTGGTGGGTTTTATATCATTATATTTTTATTGTAAAGAACAAAACGAATTATTTAGCAATACCCTCTACAATTGGGAGGTTTGCTTCAGGAAACCTTTTAGAATAGTCATCAAAGTCAGTGGAAAATGAGTTGGAAAAATTTATTTTGGTAAGTTTATATTTAAAAAAATCCTATAAAATAGGGTGTTTGAAGTAGGGCTTCATTAACCAAAGTTTGTTGTCATAAAAGTTCTATGCAGTTAAGGTAGAAGATACTCATATACTCTCTAAAAGTTTTCAGCTGGCTCTCTTGTGTAAGAAAGAAGAGCTAAAGTGCGTGTTATATATTTTAGTCATAATAAAAAATTGAAATACTTTATGATTTTTATTTATCAAAGGGAAAGAGAAACTGTAACAAAATAATTTCGATTTTTATAAATCGAAAAAAAGCGCAACATACCGTTCTTTATACTGAAGTGTATGTTGCATTTTTATTTGCTTTATTTTAGAAGCGGCAGCGCACTCCGCCGGAAATATACATTCCAGACACACCAGATTTTTGGAGTTTCTGTTGATAGTTAACATCAGCATGAAGCACGATATTTTGAGACAATTGTGCATTCACACCAAGCCCACCTTCAACTGAATCTCCCATGGAATCGAGGTGGAAAGTGTCACCAATCTTTATCGTACCATTATCACCAAAAGCTCTGATGACATTCAGTTTACCGTAGAGGGAAACAGCACTTCCTTCTTTCATTGTAGAGATATTTTGTGTTAAACGACCACCAACACGAACTAACCATTGGTGAGGAGTGCCCATATTCGCATCAAATCCATCAATATCTGAGAATGTGCCAAGCATGAGACGTTGATAAATTAACTGTACTTGTGGTTCGAAGATTAATCCCTTAGCACTGGTTGTGAGTTTTTGCCCGATGGTAGTTGATGCACTAAATGTATTTGTGTCATATAATTTTGCAGTATTTCCTCTGGGGGCTGTGGTGATGTTTCCTTTGAGAGCTCCGTAGGAGAAGAGCGCATTGACATAGATGCCACTGTTATGGCGGATACTTCCATATGCAGCAAGCGACCACTTATCTAGAGTGCTTTTGTCAGCACCTTCCATGTCCTTTGGAGTGAAGGCCAGTTTTCCGTATGTGCCTAAAAGACCAAGATTTGTGGTAATGTTTTGATCTTCTAGCGCTGCTAGTATAACACCTGCTTGTAAGGCACCATAGTGAATATCAGCACCGTAGCCATATTGTAATGGACTGCGGCTGGAAGATAATGTGACCTTGTTACCATAGGTAGATAAGAATATTCCTTTGTTTTTATTACCCTTTGTCTCAAGGGCTTTTGTTTGCATCGTGTCTAACAAAGTATTTTGATTGCTTACATCTGAAAGTCCAGCGGAGAATAGAGCCTGAGACATTACCAAATAACTCGCCATTTGAGGCACAAGGGCTTTGATTTTTGCTTCACTATCAAGAGTAGCGCTTTGCAAACGGAAATCCCAGAAATTATTACCTTCCCTTAAAACGCTTTGCTGCTCATGAGCTTCTCCATGGCTTGATGTTGGTCCATAAGCATTCAGCGTATACTTGTAAGGTAATCCATCCATCGTGATGTAGCCATTTGCGAGCTTGAAGGAATTTTCCTCTGCTTTTCCAGATACTTGAACGAGTGAAACACCACGCATGTTCAGGGGAACGGAACCTTCAGCTTTTACTTTCTCATTGTTTGAAAGACTATTGAAATGAATTGTTGTGGTGCCTGATACATCGCCATAAACGAGAAGACGGTCCGTTTTTTGTTGCTCTTTTGTAGCGCCATCACTCCATTTAGTATTAAAGTAAATCTTTGCATCACCTGTTGCATTATAGACTGCTGCTACATCGGAAAGCATATTTGGTCGCAATTTGGAGATATTAAACTCCTCAGACTCCTCATAATCCTCAGACTTTGGCGGTTGTTGGCCTACAATCAAGGTTTGATAATGGTAGTGTGTCAGCGGAGTAGGCTCTTTAAATACGATAGAGCTATTCTTAAGATTCAACACTGAAACGATGGACTGTGCTCGTTTATTGATGTCAACAAGCGCATAGCTACCCATTCTAGGTGATTCATTTTGACTAATCTTTAAATACCACTTGCTGTTATTGTTTAGAGTAAAGATTGTTGCGTGTTTCTGCGTGGTTCTTGCTCTTCCTTCCAGAATTGAATTATCAGCAGTTAACGTAAGAACGGCAGGATTAATTTCTGGTGATTGATCATTTCTCAATAGCATATCAGAAATAATCTCTGAATTTTTAAGATGAATCTCAGCATCGTCAAATGGTCCTAAAATACCGATACCGTCTCTCACAAGAAGTTTTGTATTGGTAAGAGTTGCTCTATTTAAAATAAATTCATCTTCTTTGGCAAGAGATTTTGAAGCTTTAGAAATAACAAAGCCATAGCCTTTATGATTTCCTTTGACATTTATAATTGAATCTTCAATATTTATGATACCACTGGAAAGCTCTAAACCCGTTATTATTGCGGTTGCTTTAACGTCTTTAGCATCAACACGCCCAGCTCTCGATGTAGCAATTGCAGTCATGTCAGAAAATATCATTGCTTTTTCAATTGTGGCAACTGATCCACCTCCACCAACGGATACTGCAGTATATTCACTACGGACAAGGATGTTATCAAACGTTTTCTGTCCCTCTTTCACAGAAATATAAGGAATTTCAACAGGTGGTGTATCTGCATGGGTCGGATGGAAATGAGAGAAAATCAAAGTTCCAGCAATCGTACATAACAAAAAACTTTTCTTATAAACAGATTTCTTACACATAGATATGCCTTTATTATTGGTATGCCTTTGATGCTTACTTCATTCCCCGGATGGTGCAAGTACCGTGGTGGGTTTTATATCATTATATTTTTATTGTAAAGAACAAAACGAATTATTTAACAATACCCTCTACAATTGGGAGGTTTGCTTCAGGAAACCTTTTAGAATAGTCATCAAAGTCAGTGGAAAATGAGTTGGAAAAATTTATTTTGGTAAGTTTATATTTAAAAAAATCCTATAAAATAGGGTGTTTGAAGTAGGGCTTCATTAACCAAAGTTTGTTGTCATAAAAGTTCTATGCAGTGTAGAAGCCATTGTTATGTTGCACGTTGCTATAAGCTGTTAGTGACCATTTATCCAGTGTGCTCTTGTTTACACCTTCCATATCCTTTGGAGTGAAAGACAGTTGCTCATAGGTGCCCACAAGACCGAAATGCGTCGTGGTATTTTGTCCTTCTAATTCCGCTAATGTGACACTGGCTTGGAGCGCAGCATAGCGCATATCAGCACCATAACCATATTTGAGAGGTCCAAGCTTGGAAGATAAGGTTCCTGTGCTTCTGTAAGTGTAGAGGCAGAAACCTGTTTGTTTTTCCTCTTCTTTTCCTAAGACAGATATTCTCATCGTGGCTAAAAGTGCGTTTTGTTTGGCCATATTGGTTAATTCACTGTAGAAGAGAGCGGTTGGCATGACCAAATAGCCTGCTGCTTGTGGTACAAGGGCAGTGGTAGGAATATTTGTTTCAGGATTAGGATTTGAACCAGAATTGGAGCCAAGCCGTTTGGGTTGCAAACGGAAATCCCGGAAATTTTCATTCTTTTCATCAAACAGGTTTTGCGCAATATTGGCTTTGCCTTGGCTTGAGTCTGATTCATAGGTACGTAGTGTATACATATCCGGTAAGCCATCTCTTGTGGTATAACCATTTACAAGTTTGAAAGAGTTTTCTTCTGCTTTTCCAGAGACTTGAATGAGTGAAAGACTACAGACATTGGCAGCAGCAGAAGTATTTGCTTGGACATTGTTCTCTTCTAAGCGCCCCGTAACATAAACTGATGTGTTGTCAGAGACATCCCCATGGATCAAAAGCCTGTCGGTTTTTTGATCGATACTTTCAGCACCATCACTCCATTCTGCGTTGAAGTAAATCTTTGCATTACCAGAGGCTTTGTAGACTTTTTGTATATCTGGTTTACCAGAACCTATATGCAATGTTTGATCATGATCTTCTGTTGGTTTCTCAAAAACAATGGAGTTGTTGTTGAGACTAAGCATAGAAACATCAGAATGTGGTCTTTGAGAAATATCAAGGAGATTGCCATCATCATCTTTTTCATTTTTGCTGATTTTCAACGTCCATGTTGTATTGTTTTTCAGATTAAAGTTTACATTTCTGTCTTTAGCAATATCCGCTCTACCTTCTAGAGTAGACCGATCAGTGCTTAATGTATAGGTGCCGTTGGAAATTGCTTTAACTTCTTTATCATCCCACGCAGTCTTATCTTTCCATGATGTTTTATCCCAAAAAATACCATCTCCTAATAACACGTCAGCATGGACTTCTGATTTTTTAAAGATTGACTGTGCTGATTGATGGAGTTGCAGCATCTTCGATGCTTTTTTCAACAAAAGCTCCAACAAAAATTCCAGTACCATTTTCAGCATGAAGCTCTGCATTGGCCAGATTGATCTCATTGCTATGATATTTTGTGGGTCATGCAGGCCATTTGGATGATTAATAGAGAAAGTTGCAAATTGTAAACCGGCAACTTCTGCTGTAGCAGAAATATTTGTTGCATCAATATGTCCGCCATTTATTACAGCCATTGCTGCTATTTTTGCTTCTATTTTATTTTTCTTCTCATTTTGAGAAGTATCGGATCCGGTATCTGGACTATTGAAATTAGCATTAATAGTGCCATCTTCACTAACAGCGAGGTTAATATCAAAACTTTTAATGGTTGTTTTGCCCGTTAATTGAATTTCACTACCAGAGCCTGCCGTTCATATACCGGAGTTGTCTTTATTTTCATCAATTCCATTGAGATTTCTATCACCACCGATTATTGTTTAATCTTCGCTGGTGATTTTACCACCTTTGTTTGCTTAAAGTCCGTTTTGAAACTTTTCAATGTTTGTTTTTACTTTTAATTCAATTACGCTATCAGAGCCAATTGCAAGTGCACTGGTTCTTCCGCCATCTGTTGTTAGAGAAACATTCGTGGCATCAATTTTTCTACCTTCTTCTGCAAATAATGCGCCTCCATCTTCATTCCAATGTCTCCCTACGACGGCTGTTCTTCCTGTCATTATGATCTTGGATTCTTTATCATATGCATGGAGCGCATTACCATTAGATGATGCGACTGTAACATTGTTGTTTAAAGTAATGATGCTGCCGTTCCCAGCATATACTCCACCAGTTTTCCCATTGAATGATCCTCCAGACACTGTTACTGTTGAGTGATCCTCTGCAGATATGCCTGTTGTCGCTTGAGTGATGGTTATATTATTTAAAGCCACAGTACTGTTTTTAGCACTTATTCCTAAGGATAGTGGATGGTTATCGTTATCAATCGATGTTACAACGTCTTTCAGATTGTTTTTTTCACTCTTACTGTCAGAGAAGAAAGCGCCAATGCTAGAAGCTGTAATCGTTCCCTTAATCATTTGAAGTGTAGCACCATCTTTTGCCACAAGACCTAAGAAAGTATCAGAACCATTATCTTTAATGGTTGTACCACCTAGTAACCCAACCGCACTGTTAGAACCTTCTGCTATTACAGCATAGACGGTTTTGTTTATACCTTGGTTTATATCTTTATTCGTAACAATGGTTAAATGTTCCCCAATGATTTTTCCACTGTTTTTTGCGTGAATCATTTCGTAGGTTTTATCGGATACTGATACTGTTTTTCCTCCAGATACTTCGAGAGTTTCAGCATGTGCACTGAATTGGATGTTGAAAAGGGTGATAGCGGTTGCAGCCGTGTATGATAAAAGGAATGTTTTATACACCTGTATTCTCCTTATGAAGGCTCCCCAAAATACTCATTACTCCCCCGCGAACTTCATAAGAAGAAATGAAAATGGACGATTGTTTTTAAATTCGGTAATTGTCTTTATTTGGTAAGACATTTCCGGTTTTTTGTCAAAATTAAAAAATAATTGATATTAATTATATTTAATACACAATGTATTTATAATTGATTTTATTTAAAGAATTATAATTTTGAATATTATTATTCAGGAAAAATATTGTGAGATACTGATGGAGTGGTACCATGGTATCTTTTAAGTGATGGTAGGAATTATTAGATAACGCAAATTGGGGTTATGAGGGAACAGAAAAGGGTGTAGAAGAAGCTTGTAAAAAAGCTAACTTATTTTCATATTTTTAATGGTGATGTTGCGGAGTTTGGTCAACAAAAAACTATGATGATTATAACAAAGTTCATAAAAATATTGGCTTTCCTGCTTATGAGGAGCTAGTTAATTGCGATTATGCTAATAATGTTGGAAATTGTACAATGCTTGAAGCATTCAATTTTTATAAAGATCTATGTGCTATAAGCGCAGTTTCGAGAATGCTGTTGGAAATCAAAAATTATCTTAGACAGTTATCTCATTTCAGTGCAGATATTACTGAGAATTTTCTTCCTGTTTCAGGTAGAAATATTCTTATCATCAAGAGGATTTTAAATTATTCTTGTGGTTGTGGAGATGTCTACTATGTGCAACCTTACAATTGTCCAAGCTATATGGTTCATTTAGTGTAAACTTTGCACTTTTTATCTTGTGATGAGGAATGAGGACAACTTGTCCCAATTCCTTAAACCAGCAATAAGATCAGGTTGATTCAATTGCATGGATACAGTAATAGGGTAATGTTTATCCAATCCCTCAAGGGAGTAAGAGTGCAAACATTGCATAATTTCATGCTGAAGAGCAATTTGGTCAACTTGACAGAACTGCTTAAACGCTTTTTTTCTTTTTGATAGTATGCTTAGGATGCAGAGAAATTATCACTCAATTTAATTAAAAGAGGTCATTCCATCTTGTAAATACTGCTTCTCAAATAACGCGATTCTCACTAAGGAGTTGATCATCTCAAATTGCGGTTTTGAGGAAAAGAAAAAAAGATTCATGAAAGGGGTCTGAAATACCCTTTGAAACGTCTTTGAAGACCTTTTGAGAACTCTTTGAAAAAATGAAAATCCTTTGAAAAGGAGATAGTTTTTACAAAATATGATACGAATTGTACAAAATTTTGTGGTGCTTTGCATTCATAATTTTACATATTTTAGGTATCAGATTATGTGATTGTGGCAAAAAAACTGATCATCATAAATTGTGATTTTTAGCAAAGGAAAATAAGACTCATGAAAGCGGATATAAGTAATCCAAACCCTCTTGAGAAAAATAAACTGGTACAAAACCTAGTGCCAAATTATACAAAACCTAATGACAAAATACAGCCAAATTATACTAAATTTGGCTGGGGAACCTGGATTCGAACCAAGATTGACGGAGTCAGAGTCCGCTGTTCTACCATTAAACTATTCCCCAGTACGTGATTTTCGCCATCTTTAGCAGATTTTATGGTGTACGCAAGTGTAAAAATGGTCTTTATGATTATGGTTAAATGGAAGGAATTTATCGATAATAAAGGGCAATAGGCACGCCATTGATTATTTTAATCTGAATATCCACATCATAAATGTCTTTAAGAATTTCTGGCTGCATAATTTCTTGTGGTGTTCCACAATAAGCTGCCTTGCCCTTTCTGAGTGCAACAATCATATCTGAATAAGATGATGCGAAATTAATATCATGCATAACAATGAGAATGGTTTTTTTGAGTTCATCAGCTGTGCGGCGTAATTGCTTCATCATGGAAACGGCATGTTTCATATCTAGATTGTTCAATGGCTCATCTAACAGAAGATAATCGGTATCTTGACAGATGACCATTGCGATAAAAGCGCGTTGACGCTGTCCACCAGAAAGTTCATCCAAAAAACGATCTTTTAGATCTTGTAAGCCGAGATATCGTAGTGCACTGTCAATAAATTGTTTATCTTCATTATTATACCAGCCTTTTGAATACGGATAACGTCCGAAACTTACTAAATCGTACACGGTTAAGCGAAAAGACAAAGGATTTTCTTGGCGCAGAATTGAGAGTTTTTGAGCCAGAATATCGTGGGGCATTTTATTAATATCAAAGCCGTCGATATGAATTGTACCATTATGGTGTGGTAAAAGACGCCTTATCAGCATCAAAAGTGTTGATTTTCCAGAACCATTAGGGCCAATGAGAGAAATAATCCCCCCTTTGGGAAGATGAAGACATAAATTATCGATAATCAACCTTGCTCCATAAGACTTGGAAAGATGATTGATTTCAATCATTTTAGTTTTCCCTTCATCAGTAATGTTAAGAAGACAATGCCGCCAAAAAATTCAATAATAAAACTTAAGCGTCCTGCCATATTGAGAATTTGCTCTAAAATAAATTGTCCACCAACCAAACAAATTACAGCTAATAATATTGCAATGGGCACAACGACACTGTGTTTTGCCTGAGGGGAGAGTTCGTAAGCAAGATTGGCAACTAAGAGTCCAAAAAAGGTAACGGGTCCTACTAACGCTGTGGAAATGGATACCAGAATGGAAACAAATATAAGAATAGCTGTAGCACTTTTGTGATAATCAACACCAAGATTGAGCGCATTTTCGCGTCCTAGAGCAAGAATATCAAGCATGTGACGTGAACGCCAACCAACCAAACTCACAACAAAGACAATAATTGTGGCAAAACTTATGAGGGACGTATTAAATTTATTAAAATTTGCAAACATGATATCTGTTAAATTCATCATTTGATCTGGATTTAATTGCAATTGCATAAACATACGTAAACTGAAAAAAAAGCCACCTAACATAACGCCAATCAAGAGTGTCAAATGAAGCCCTTTTAGACTCCCTGAAAATAACAAACGGAAAAGGCTTATTGAAAAGAAAATAAGAATGAGAGCTTCAAGAGTTAACTGTCCTTCTTCATTCAAAAAGGGTAAAGAAAGAGATCCTAAAAAATATATCGTGATAGTTTTGATTAAAATATAGAGCTGATCAAACCCCATAATAGAAGGCGTAAGAAGACGATTGCTAACAACTGTTTGAAATAAAACAGTGGAAACGGTAATTGTATATGCAATAAGAAGAAGAGAAACAAGTTTTGTGAGACGAAATGACCACGTATAGATGGTGATGTTCCATGTCATGTAAAGACTGATTACAGTGCACGCCATTATGATAAGCGGTGTCAATACAAATATTGTTGCTTTTTTTCTATCCAAGACGCTTTCTCCAGCGTAAAAGTAATATAATAAAAATAAAACTACCAATAACCCCCATCATGGTGCTGATAGGAATTTCAAAAGAGGGATGAATTATTCGTCCTAAAAGATCGCAGATTAAGACCAATCCTGCACCGCTCATTGCTACCCAAGGAGCAGTACGGCGCATGTTATCGCCCATGAAATTTGAAACAAGGTTGGGAATAATAAGTCCAACAAAGGGAATTCGACCAACTGTACAAACAACAACAGCGGTTATCGATGCAACAATAAAGAGACCAAAGAGCATGACAGCACGATAATTAAGTCCAAGATTGTTGGTTAAATCTTCTCCTAGACCAGCGACCGTAAAACGGTTAGCGGTGAAATAGGCAAGAATGCAAAGGGGAAGAGAGAACCATAAGAGCTCATATTTTCCTTCAAGAATCATCGCAAAACTGCCAAATAAATATGCTTGAAGAGAGGGAAGTAACATTTCATAATCCGCAATGGCGTTGGTTAAGGAGCCAATAACGTAGCCCAACATAATCCCTGTAAGCGGTACAATAAGGGCAAATTTTAGAAGAACGTGGCGCAATAAAAACATAAACAGTAGCGTGCCAGCCATGGCAAAAATTGTAGCAACAATCATTTTTCCTAGAACGGGAATATTGGGCAAAAAGATCATGACAAAAAGAATGCCAAGGGAAGCGGATTCAACTGTTCCAGCAGTTGATGGTTCGACAAAACGATTCCGTATAAGCAGCTGCATAATCATGCCTGAGAGTGCAAGTGATGCACCCACTAAAAGCACTGCAATTGTACGGGGAAGGCGTGTTTGCCAGAAAATAAGCCATGCATGTGGATCGCTTGTTAGTAGATCAGAAGGTGTTACGTCAGAATAACCAACAAAAATGCTGAGAATGGACAGCATAGCAAGAATCGTTATAGTTATCCAATAATTTTTCACGTTCAGTTATTTTCCAAAAAAAACAAAGGCCACTCATACGCAGCCTCTGCTCTTAAATTTTATTTCTACAGCAAGAAGTCATTTGTGTACTTATTTGCTTGTTTTAAAGGCTTCATTGATTTGTTTTACTGTTTCGTTAAGTCCAGTTAGACCGCCACTTGCTCGATACCAGCTCCAAGAATCCAGGTAAATAATCTGGCCCTTTTTTCCAGCTGTTGTGCGTTTAACAAGTTCATTATCAAGAAGTTGTTCTGCAGATTGTCCTTCTCGTCCGATTGCCGCATCTCGATCAATGACCAATAACCAATCAGGATTGGTTTCAAAAACAAACTCAGGGGAAACGGGCTGTCCATGTTTTTGCACGGTAAGTTTATCGGTTGCAGGGGCAATTCCAAATGAGGAATGCAGAATATCAAAACGTGACTTTTGACCCAAAGCACTGATCTTTCCACCAGAGGTCATGAGAATAAGCCCCGTACCTTTTCCTTTGGTACTCTCACGAACTTTTGCTAAAGACTCATCGAGCTTTGCAATTTCTTTTTCTGCTTCTTTTTCTTTACCAAAAATTTTTCCAAGAATAGACACATTTCGTTTAATATCTTCAAGAGAGTTTTCATTCCTTACGGTTAGATCAATAGTTGGAGCGATTTTGGATAAATCTTTATATTTGGTTTGAGTCCGTGAGGAAATAATAATCAAGTTAGGTTGAAGAGCGGCAATTTTTTCGTAATCCGGTTCAAAAAGGGTGCCAATTTTTTCATATTTTGCATCATCAAATTGTTGCAAATACGTAGGTTTTTTTCCTTCAGGAACACCGGCAATAGCTTTGATACCAAGGCGATTCATATTATCAAGCGAGGCAAGATCAAATACAACAACCTTTTGAGGAGAGGTGGGAACAGAAGTTGTGCCTGAAACGTGATTAATTGTTATGTTTATACTAGCACTTATACTTGCCCACGAAAATGTTGTGAAGCAAACTGCAACAACCAAAACAGAAGTTACCCATTTCATATATTTTATCATCGTTATTTCATCCTTTAAATATTAAGGTTCGCGCACTTAAAAACTTAACTTAGGCATTTTTATGTACAAACTTAACTTAGGCATTTTTATGTGCAAAATGGTATAATAACAAACAACATTATGTTGTAAAGTAGAATAATGTATGTTACAAATCGTATCTGACCTCATTTTCACTTAATTCAAGTGCTTTTGCAAGCTGTATATTTAGAAAGTTTTGACATATGATAAATATAT
Source organism: Bartonella sp. B39 (assembly GCF_053795145.1). Taxonomy (NCBI): domain Bacteria; kingdom Pseudomonadati; phylum Pseudomonadota; class Alphaproteobacteria; order Hyphomicrobiales; family Bartonellaceae; genus Bartonella; species Bartonella sp. B39. The sequence goes on along the minus strand of NZ_CP200036.1, from coordinate 1,396,451 downwards.
TAAAAAAACGCGCGCATTTATGTGCTCTTACAACGAGTGTTTTGTTCTTTTTACAAGGAGCGGGTATTTGTACAGGGAACGTTTCTCCTGATTACTATAGGAATGCAGCACGTGCGATAGGAATAGGGGCGCAGGGGCAAAGTTCTAGTTTTCGGTCTGCTGAGGATGATTCTGGGGAGGGGCTTGTTGTCTCGAGAGATGTCGTAAAAGAATTAGCTTCTAATGCTTCGCTTAGTGGTGAAGGCGCTGTAGTAGAAGGCGATTCCATCATTGGCAACAGTTCTGTTCGTTCTGTTGTTGATCCACGTTTTGGAGCTGTTGGGAGTGCTGTATTGGCAAAAGCGGGTGTAGAGATTGAGGTGGATGGTAGAGATATTCGGGATGTTGTTATTGGGGTTGCAGCTGAAGCCGGTGGAATGGTTAGCATGAAAGGGGGCAGTATAAGAGATTCTTATATGGGTGTTGTGGCTGTTTCTGGAGCGCGTGCTCTTTTGAATGAGACGAACATTAATGTGAGATCAGTTGCTAATTTGGAATCGGTTGTTGAAGAAAATCCTCCGCGTGTGGTTGGTTTGAAAGCTTTTGGCGGATCTCAAATAATGATGAAGTCTGGGTCAATTGTTTTTCAAGAAGGTGGTACGGGGGTTCTTTCAGGATATGGGGGGGTTGTTGAACTGGAAGATGTTAAGCTTGGCGTTACTAGAAAAAAACAAAATGATGATAGTGAATTTCCAGGTGTTTTTTTCGTATTAGATGATGGCCTTATTTCTTTTGATCGCGGGACTTTTAGTGGTTCCAATGCCGTTGCTTTGTGGGTTAGAGGTGGTCCCATCATTGATGATAGTCTCTTTGATGTTATTGATATCAATTCTGACGATTCTGATGAGATTAATGCTCTTGCTGAAATTGTTGATGGCATTGTTGCTGATGAGAAGGCGAAATTCAGTGTTGCTATCAGTTCTTCAGCTATTCAATTAAGGGGTGACAGATCTTATGGTATATATTTTGATAAGGCAGAATCACAATTTGTAGATTTAGAATCTGCGCAAACGAGATTTCCTAAAGATGAGAGACATATAGTTTTTTTGAAAAATTCTACTTTTGAGGTTACAGGTGGGACAGCTGTTCATGGCAATGGTTTGCATGGTGTCGTTGTTTTAGGGGAAGGGTCGTTTCTTGATGGTGATATATTACTGGAAGCGCGAGATGGTTCTGTTCTATCGGTTTTCGCTGATGACTCTTTAGTTAGGGGGCGTTCTTACTTTGATAAAGATTCCCATGCTGAACTTTTTTTGTCCAACGGATCGGAGTGGCATTTAACAAAAGGTGTGCGTAATGATGCTCTGCTTCCGAGAGATTCAGATTCGAGAGTTTCGTATGTGAGGCTTACAAACAGTAATATTAGATTTATGCTTCCAACGAATGAGGATGATGGTTATCAAACGCTTCGTATCGGAAGCATGGATAGTCTAAATTACGTGGGTGGTTTGGCTTACGAAGCTGAAGGTGATTCTAGGATTTATTTTAATGCGAAACTGGATCCTGATGATTTGAGTGGCAAGCAGATGTCTGATAGGCTTCTAATTTATGGTGATGTTTTTGGAAAAACTAAGATACATGTGCGTAGCGAGCATCCGGTACAAGAAAATGTAAGTCGAGATACAACTAAAAAACACAGTATCCCGATTATTCAGGTTTTTGGATCCGCGTGGCAGGATTCCTTTATCTTAGAAGGTGGTTATGTTACGCTGGGAAAGGCTCCTTATAAGTATGTCCTGAATGCTCATTTGACTACTGCTTCGGAAATAAGTCCTTTTTATTCGAATTTGATTGTGAAAAATCCAGAGAGTTTAGATGTGTGGGAATTTCGTTTAGAGGGCGAGCCTGCAGTGCCTGGCAGATATGTGGCGCCTGTTGAAATTCCTGCGAGGGTTGCTCCTAACGCTCAAGTAATGGATATTGTATCTATTTTATATCCTCTGCCTGAGGAAAATGAGAGCAGTGAGGTTTTAGCTCCTTCATCTAATGAAACTCCTTCTGCTTCTAATTTATCTGGAAGTTATGCACCCGTTGTATCTAGTCAATCTACTTCAATTGCAGGATCTGAGACGGATGAAGTTCTTGAAGTAGATGCAGTAGATGAAGATGAGGCGTCTTCTACTATGGAGGGGGTGGAGACAGGTGAGTTCCCTACAAGAGGTTATCCTTCTGTAGTACCTCCTGCACGTGGGGAATCTGAAACGCCTGAGACTGTAGATTCGATTATTTTATCAGCTTTACCTTCTCCTGTATCTCGGGGGCCTTTGCCTATAATTTCATTTGCAGCTACTTCCGCCAAGCCAACCTCTTCCAGGCCTGATTCTGCGCAGCTTACGGCATCTGGTAGACCTGAAGGAGATAATGTTGCATCCGTTGTGAATGATGTTGAGGATTCTGTTTTTTCTGGGTGTGATAGTATAGAGCAAAATGGTAAGGAGGAGCCACGTACTGGTTATTCGTGCGGTGATGGCGAATCGCATATAATAAAAGGTCAGACACTGAAGGCAAGTAGTGCAACCCAGCATTCTGTGCGTGCAAATAATGATAATACAATTGTTAATTTGGAGAAGACTACCATTACTGGTGCAGGTTCTTCTGATCGTGAGAATGATGTTGATCTTAGTAAGTTACAGCTTGTGAGTGCTGTGCTTGCAGAAACAGGTGCAAGTATTGTTTTGGAAAAGGGGTCAAAAGTTCACTCTTCTATGATTGGGCTTGAGGCTCAAAGGGGTGGGAAGGTTACAATGACTGATGGAACAGTCGATGCTCTCTATGTGGGCGCTTTGGCAAGTTCTGGTTCTTCCATTCATTTGGATAATACAAATATTCTTGCGAACGGACCTCTGGCTATAGCTGGTCTGGCTAGTGATAGCAGTACGATAGAAATGAATTCTGGGTCGATTACCTCTACGAATGGGGTGGGAGTCAGATCAGAATCAGGAGGGCATGTTCGATTAGATAAAGTTAACATTATCGCAAGAAGAAAAAAAGGACAGTCGAATTCTGCAGAGGTGTCTGGGCGTTCGGCTTTTCTATTAGGAAATAGTGGTTCTATTGATTTTAAGAATGGGAATGTTGTTACTGATGCTGATGGTTTGTGGGTTAGGGATACAGGGGGTATTGTTAAGCCTAACTCTTCTAGGAGAAGAAGATCTGCTGAGGTTCGTTCCTCTATCAATAGGGCTAATGTCGAATCTTCAACTATAACGGTGGAGGGTGAAGGACGGTATGGTATACATTTTGATGGGTCAGAAAAAGTTAAACCGCTATTCCTTGATGGATTACGTGGATTTTCAAAGCCTCTCGAAGAATTAGCCTTGATTTCATTGAAAGAAACAGTTTTGACCGTTCCTGAAAGTACGGCTATTTATAGTAATAATTCTGGTGGTCGTGTTTTCTTAGAAAAGAAAACAAATCTTGCCGGTGATTTGTTATTGAGGTCTGAAGGTAATTCTCAAGTATTTGTTTCAGTTAGTGATTCCAATATTACAGGTGGCGTGCGTGTTGATCAGGATTCTTACGCTAAAATTGAATTATCCAATAAATCAGAATGGACTTTAACGAGAAGTCGCTATAAACTTCAGGGTATATCGGATACATATTCCCGTATTTCATGTGTAAGTTTTGAGGATAGTACTATTAGATTTGCAGTTCCTGAATCTGAGGGTTACAAATATCAAACGCTCCACATTGGAAGAGGAGTAGGTGAAGTTTATAAAGCGCAAGGTGATGCACATCTTTATCTCAATACATATTTGAATAAGGGAGGTCGTCTTCTAGACCAAAAAACGGATCGTATTTTAATCCATGGTGATGTTTCTGGAAAGACGATAGTACATGTACGTGCTGTTTCAGGAAGTCCAGGGGGAGGCACAGGGTTCGAGGGAAGTAACAAAGGTATCTCAATTATTCAGGTTTCTGGAAAAGCAGAGAAGGATTCCTTTGAGTTAGATGGTGGTTATGTCGCGCTGAAAAATTCACCTTATCAGTATGTGCTTCATGCTTATGGTCCAGGGTCTGGATTAGAGAAGGCGAGTGCGGCTCAAAGATTAGTTGAAGGAGGAGGAGAATTTTGGGATTTCCGTCTTGAGAATGGACATATTGATTCTGATACTCCACCTGTATCATCCCCTGGTTCTAAACCTGCGCTAGCTCCTGATGCTTCACCTGTATCATTCCCTGGTTCCAAACCTGCGCTAGCTCCTGATGCTTCACCTGTATCATTCCCTGGTTCTAAACCTGCGCCGGCTCCTAATCTTCATCCTGAACCTGGTCTGAAGCCTTTTTCAGGGCCAACTGAAAAACCTCATCCTGAGTCGATAGTTAAGGCTGTTGTTCCACAAGTTCCAACTTATTTACTCTTGCCAGCCAGCGTATTCCATGCCGGTTTGATGGATATCAGTAATCAGAGCAAGCAATTGGAAATGTTGCGGACTGCGTCTACTGGAATGTTAGAAGTTCGTGAGAACCCTGCTTTGTATTTGCATAGCTACGGTGGACGTTTCCGTTATACTTCAAACTTATCTGCACGGGAATATGGTTATGGAGGCAATCTTGATTATAACGCTGTAGAGGCAGGTATTTTGCTGCAAACAATCGAGAGTGCGTATAGTGTTGTATCCTTTGGGGTTATGGGGTCTTATGGAAAACTTTCTCTGCAACCTTTAGATGTTAAACAAAGCCAGGAGAGTGCATTTGATAAATGGTCAGTTACAGCGTATGGAAGTATGCAACATGATACGGGCTTCTATGTGGATGGTCTTTTATCCTACGGTCTGCTCAAAGGTGATGTTTTCACCCTTGCACGTGGTAAGACAGCAACGTTAAAGAGCAATCCTTTAAGCGCTTCATTGACTGGTGGTCGAACATTTGCAACAGGATATGAGGGTCTTGTTTTTGATCCGCAGGTTCAGGTTGTTTATCAACATCTCAAGTTTGATAAGGCGCGTGATGTTGATAACTTTGATATTGAGATGGGAAAACTTGATCAGTGGGTAGTACGTGTTGGTGGACGTTTGACAAAGAATCCTACGGAAACTGGCTATGGACGTACTGTTTCCTTCTATGGCAAGCTTCACCTTGCTCATGATTTTGGTAAAAAACAGTCTGTACATTTCAGAGATGCTTTCCAGTTGGGTTCTTTTGGTTCTTCCATAGAAGCTGGATTAGGTTTTAATGCCAAATTGTTTCCAAAGTTTTCAGTTTATGGCGATATACTCTATCAACACAAACTCAATAAGGCCGGTTTTTCTGGAACAAGTTTTTCTGGAGGAGTGCGCTATAAGTTTTAGTATAAGATACAATATATACCTTGATATAAAAGGCAGCACAGTATGCTGCCTTTTTGATTTATAATAGTTCGTATTGTCATTAAAAGATCCTTGCCTTTTTGATACCAATGAAAAGAGTCACGATATTTTTTTGTTTTGCGCGTGAAAGCATCTCTTTCTATCTATGATAAAGCGAATTTTTTTGACAATGCTATGATGCAACGATTGACCTTTAGGTTTTTTAAGGGTCGAGAGCTTGGTATTGATATGCAGTATTCTGCTTTATGCTAATCTAATTTATCTACTATGGTACCTAACTTTTCTTTAAATTGCATTTTTTAGAACTCATTTTTTACTGATTTGGATAATTTTTTTCACTCAGATATTTGGAAAATTTTAAAACTTACAAGTTTTAATTGTATATTTAATTAATTACTCTCTATGATTTTATTTTTACTTTACAAAAAATACATAATGCATTATACACTTTCAAAAGTTGTAATTAATGTTTATTCTTTATGTAAGTGGTTGTTATGTTTCTAGTGAATTTTCTACCAAACTTATTTGAATGACTCGTTGCGCTAATCAATGAGCATTAGATGCGTCCTTTTTATTATCCTTTTTGTATCTTAAGGTGCTAAGGGGGGGGCGTTTTTGTGTGCTTTCGTTTTCAATGAGAGGGGAAATTAAAGTTTCGAGGGAACTATGATTAAAGTGTTTAGAAATCACGTATATTTATGTACTTTCACAACGGCTATCCTTTCTTTTCTACAAAATGGAGTAGGAGGTTATGTAAATGCAGAGGAACGTTATGATATGCCTTATGGTATTAGTGCTGCCTCTGCGCCTGATAGTATGCCTTACGATATTATCGTTACTCCTCTCCTTCCTTCTATTATAGACGGTCATGCTATTATAGACGGTCATGCTATTATAGACGGTCATGCTATTATGGATGATCATGTTATTATGGACGGTCATGCTATTATGGATGATCATGTTATTATGGACGGTCATGCTATTACGGACGATCGTGACAGATATGATTATCCTATTAGTAATGTTTTGGGAGAAGGTCCTATCTCAGGTTTTCCGGTGATATCAGGTCACCTTAATGGGTTGAGTTACCTTAGTGGGCTTGAAGGAAGTTTCTCTGAAGTGGTGGATGAAGTCTTGGATAGTGAGCATAATATAGGTGATTTGAGTGAGTATAGCGCGGGTGGTGTGGTTGGGCATACCGAAGGTAGTTTGAGCGGGGATATATTTGGTAGCTTGGGAGAGGCTGACTATAATGTCATTAGAGGGGAGAGTGGATCTGACTATACCATAGATGAAAGCGTTGGGGTGGATGGCGAGTCAAAGCTTACAGTGTATAATGGATTATACTATACATGCGATAATTGCAGCAAGCATAAAATTGACAGTAAATCTTATAAGATTACAAATAAAAACGTTTCCGGCTATTCTTTTATTAATACTGCTATAGAGATAAGGGGGATGGGGGCGGAAGTTGAGGGAAAAAATGTAACTGTTGGTAGTGAAGTATCCAATAAAATCTTTGAACATGGTGTGTTTGTATCAGAGAACGGAAAGATTGTTTTGATAGAGCCAATCATCAAGAATACACTTAAAGCTCTTTATGTTAAAGACGGAACAATTGAGGTAAATGGTGGGGTTATTGATGAAAGTACAATCGGTGTTCAGGCAGCAGTGGAGCCTCAAAAAAAAGTTACAGCGCGTGTTGTTTTAACCGATACAAAGATTAAAACCCGTGATGGAGAGGCAAGCCTTTATAGTTATCATGGTGCAGAAATTAACATGAAAGGTGGATCAGTTGATTTCACAGAAAGTCATGGTGTTTATTCGGCGTTAAAAGGAAAATTGATTTTTGACGATGTTGCCATTACTGGAAGAGGAAAAGAAAAAAATCGAGACAGTCATGCAGTTTTTTTTATGAATGTAGGGGGGGATGTTAATTTTAAGGGGAGTGTTGATGTTACGGATGTCCATGGAATTTTGTTAGAAAATATCGTAAAAGCTACTGATCCAATTCTATTTGTTGAGCATTTGTCGATGGGTATGGGCGCGGCTGATGTTAATATTCAATCTTCTTCTGTTACAGTAAATGGAAAAACATCTTATGGTATGTATTTTCGGGGAAAGAGGCCGGGGGTGACTGTCTATAATGCAGAAAATTCAGAGGTAGGAAAAAAACGGCTCAAATTAGATGCTGTTAATTTGAGCACGACGATGTTTTCGGTTCCGGATAGTACGGCTATTTATAGTACCGATATCACTTATGGCGTTGTTAATTTAATAGAGAGTACTCTTTCAGGAAATTTATTGTTAAGAGCTGTGAAAGGGGCCTCTATGACAGTTTCAGCTAATGCCTCTGTTCTTGAGGGGGGTACATATGTCGATGATGATTCTACTGCCGATCTTTATTTGGATAGCGGTTCGATGTGGATTTTAAAACAAAAGAAGCAAAAAAATCTCAGGGAATCGGATACTAGATATCCTGTGTCTATTATTTCATCAGTGAGTCTTATGGACAGTTCTATTAAATTTGAAAAATTAGAATCTGCTTCTCGTTATGATTATCAAACACTCCACATTGGAAAAGGATCGGGCAAGGTTTATATAGCGCAGGACAATGGTGCGCAGATTCATCTTAACACGTATCTGAATGCTGGTGGTTTGCACGATAATCAAAAGACTGATCGTGTTTTGATCTATGGTGATGTCTCTGGAAAAACTGTGGTTCATGTGCACGCTGTTTCAGGAAGTCCGAGCGAATCTACAGGAAGTGGTGGAAATAATCAAGGTATTTCAATTATTCAGGTTTCTGGAGAGGCAGATAAAAACTCTTTTCAGTTGAATGGTGGTTATATAGCTTTGGGAAATTCACCTTATCAGTATAGGCTTTATGCTTACGGTCCAAAATCTGATTTAGGGAAAGCGGATTCTGCCCAAAGATTAGTTAGAGGTGAAGGGGAATTTTGGGATTTTCGTCTCGAAAATGGATATGTTGATTCTGAGATTAAGCCTGAACCTAGTCCGGCTCCTGCTCCTAAACCTGAGCCTGGTCCAGCTCCCGATCCTAAACCTGAATTTGATCCTCATCCCCGCCCAGATTCAGGAGTGAGAGCTGTGGTTCCACAAGTGCCGACTTATCTGCTTTTGCCAAATGCTTTGTTCCAGACGGGTTTGATAAGTATTAGCAATCAAGGCAAGTGGGTAGAGGCTTTGCGGATTGCTCCCAGTGAGATATTAGAGATGCGTGAACGCTCTGCCTTTTTTGTACGTGGTTACAGTGGAAATCACCGTTATACTTCGAACCTTTCTGCGCTTGAGTATGGTTATGGCGGTGAACTTGGTTCCAATACACTCGAGGCAGGTGGTTTGCTGCAAACAATTGAGAATGAATATAGTACTGCATCTTTTGGAATTATGGGGTCTTACGAGAAATTTACTTTGCAACCTTTGGATGTTGAACAAAGCCAAAAAAGTGAATTTGATAAATGGACTGCTACAGCATATGGTAGCATGCAACATAATACGGGCTTCTATGTGGATGCTCTTTTGTCCTATGGCCTATTCCAAGGTGATGTTCTCACCCTTGCACGTGGGAAGACGGCGAGATTGAAGGGAAACCCTATAAATGCTTCATTGACGTCTGGTAAAGCGTTTATGATAGGTAATGAAGATCTTATTTTTGATCCGCAGGTTCAGGTCGTTTATCAGAATCTCCGATTTAATAAGACGCGTGATATTGACGGCTTTGATATTGATATGGGCAAACTTGATCAATGGATAATGCGTGTTGGTGGTCGTTTGGTCAAGATTCCGAATAGAGATGAAGACATAAATACTGTCGCTTTTTATGGAAAACTTTATTTTTCTCATGGTTTTGGGGGAGCACGATATGTGCATTTCAAAGATGCTTTTCAGTTAGGTGCTTTTGGTTCTTCCCTAGAAACGGGATTAGGTTTTAATGCCCGATTATCTCAAAAGTTTGTGCTTCATGGTGATCTTGTTTATCAACATAAACTAACCAAGGCTGGTTTTTCTGGAACTAGTGTTTCTGGTGGAATCCACTATAAGTTTTAGCAGTCATATTTTTGACCAAACCTTTAAAAAGTCATAAGTAGAACTTATGACTTTTTTCTCTGTCTTTATCCGTTTTCTTTTGTGAGATTTTTTGAAGATATAAATATCTTGCATGTTTTTAATGTGCTTTTTGGTTGAATTTCTTTAATTTTTCGTGAGAAATGAAATCGATTATTTCTACTTAATAGTTTGCTAACTGTTTATTTTATAAAGATTTGTTTGTGTTAGTGTCATAATCTGATTGATAAAGATAATTCACTGTTGCAGCTTGATTAAGAGTGCTGAATATAAAAATATCCTGTCATCTCATTCTCTTTTTTGATGAGGCAACAAAAACCATTCGCTCGCATATTGCAAATGGAATTGCTATGTAGACTCAAAACCATTTTATAAAAGGCTCAAAATACCTCTTAAAGTCATTTCCATGCAAGGCATTCCTAAAACTATTTAAGATCGAAAATAAAATGGTGCTACTGCTTATATTTTTTAAGGGTAAAAAGATAAATTCTAGGTGTTGATTTACAAAAAACAGCTAAAGCATCTATTTTTATGAGCACATTCACTAAAGTTATTTTGGACTGTATTTTCACAAAATCCTTTGAAAAAACTACAAATTCATAGTGTGTTTTTACTTTATGTTCACATAAATAACAAAATGAATTAATATGTCAAAAAATATTTTATAAAATGTATTAAATATAGATTGCAGTCAAGTCGTTTTGTTATTTTGTGTATTCTGAGTCGATTTGGAAAAGAAATTATGGTGAAATTATGGTCAAGATATTAAAAAATCATCTCTCTTTATGTGCTCTAACTACGGTTAGCATTTTTTTTTCATACAATACTCAAATATACGCTGATATCTCTGGTAACAGGGCGCAGCTTTCTCCTGTTGTTAATATTGTAGCACAAAATGCTGAGAGTAAATCTTCATGTGATAAAAATGGCTCATCTTGTTGGTACAATGATGGTGCGGAGCATATAATTTCTGATAAGACTTATCAGAAAACTGATGACAATGCGGATAAAACTGTTGCCATACAAGCATCTAAAGAGGGAACGAAGATTAAAGGGAATAATATAACTATTAAGGATTCTCTAGATACGGATGGTTCGAATAAAAGCTTTTGGAAATATGGTGTAATGGCGGACGATTGGGGAGAAATTTATATAAAAGAAGGGGTGATTAATTTTACAAACGGTACTGCGGTTTATATAGGAGCAGATGCGACAGTCTATCTAAAAGGGGTTTCCATTATTCAAAAAGGGAATATAGAAAAACACGGTCAAAATTCAGCTTTGGAGATGTCAAGATCTCTTGGCCGTCTCGCTTTTGGGCTAGGGAACATTAAGGTTACCGATGCCCATGGTGTTTCATTGCAAGGAAATGAGAATGATTTGAGTGTTGCAGGTTCTACTTTTGTGGTGGAAGATGATACGTCCTACGGGATTTATTTTTGGGAAGAAAAAGAGGCAAAAGATCAGCAATATAAAAATTCTCAAACAAAAGAGCAACTTTATAGTTTTTATGGGGATAACGTGTTGTTTGGGAGTTTACCACAAACAGATTTACCTATGCGAGGGTATGTCACTTTACAGGCAAGCTCTTTTGAAGTTCCCAAAAGTATAGTTATTTACAGCAGAAAATCTGGTGCTCTTATTGACATTAAGAAAGATTCCAAAATGTCTGGAGATCTGTTGTTGAAAGGTGAGGATAACTCTTTTGTAAAGGTTTCGGCTGATAGTTCTACGCTTATAGGAGGCGTTCGTCTTGATAGAAGCTCTACTGCTGAATTTCGGCTGAGGAATGAATCAAAATGGACTTTAACGCGACCAAAAAATCAAAACTTGCACGATTCTGGTTCTGTGAGTAATTCATCAATTTCATTGTTACATCTTATTGATAGTTATCTTGCTTTTGAAGAACCAAACTCCAGCGAATCGGATAATTATCAAACGCTCCGCATTGGAAGAGGAGTAGGTGAAGTTTATAAAGCGCAAGGTGATGCACACTTTTATCTCAATACATATTTGAATAAGGGAGGTCGTCTTCTAGACCAAAAAACGGATCGTATTTTAATCCATGGTGATGTTTCTGGAAAGACGATAGTACATGTACGTGCTGTTTCAGGAAGTCCAGGGGGAGGCACAGGGTTCGAGGGAAGTAACAAAGGTATCTCAATTATTCAGGTTTCTGGAAAAGCAGAGAAGGATTCCTTTGAGTTAGATGGTGGTTATGTCGCGCTGAAAAATTCACCTTATCAGTATGTGCTTCATGCTTATGGTCCAGGGTCTGGATTAGAGAAGGCGAGTGCGGCTCAAAGATTAGTTGAAGGAGGAGGAGAATTTTGGGATTTCCGTCTTGAGAATGGACATATTGATTCTGATACTCCACCTGTATCATCCCCTGGTTCTAAACCTGCGCTAGCTCCTGATGCTTCACCTGTATCATTCCCTGGTTCTAAACCTGCGCCGGCTCCTAATCTTCATCCTGAACCTGGTCTGAAGCCTTTTTCAGGGCCAACTGAAAAACCTCATCCTGAGTCGATAGTTAAGGCTGTTGTTCCACAAGTTCCAACTTATTTACTCTTGCCAGCCAGCGTATTCCATGCCGGTTTGATGGATATCAGTAATCAGAGCAAGCAATTGGAAATGTTGCGGACCACGTCTACTGGAATGTTAGAAGTTCGTGAGAACCCTGCTTTATATTTGCATAGCTACGGTGGACGTTTCCGTTATACTTCAAACTTATCTGCACGGGAATATGGTTATGGAGGCAATCTTAACTATAATGCTGTAGAGGCAGGTGTTTTGCTACAAACAATTGAAAGCGCTGAAAGTACCATCTCCTTAGGTGTCATTGGATCCTATGGAAAGTTTTCTCTAAAGCCTTTGAATGTTGAACAAAGCCAGGAGAGTGCATTTGATAAATGGACTGGTACAGCATATGGCAGTGTGCAGCATGATAGTGGCCTCTATGTAGATGGTCTTTTCTCTTATGGTTTCCTAAAAGGTGATGTTCGCACGTCTGCACGAGGGAAGACAGCAACATTGAAAGGCAATCCTTTGAGTGTGTCTTTGACTGGAGGCCAGGCATTTGATACGGGATATGAAGGTTTTGTCTTTGATCCGCAGGTTCAAGTTGTTTATCAGCGTCTCCAGTTTGGTAAGGCCCGTGATGTTGATGACTTTAGCATTGACATGGGTAAACTTGATCAGTGGGTAGCACGTGTTGGTGGGCGTTTGGTCAAGATTCCTAGAGAATTTGAAGGAATGAATTCTATTGCTTTCTATGGGAAACTTTATTTTTCTCATAACTTTGGAAGAAAACAATCTGTGCGTTTCAAAGATGCTTTCCAGTTAGGTGCCTTTGGTTCTTCCCTAGAAGCTGGATTAGGCTTTAATGCACGATTATCCAGAAATTTTGTACTTCAAGCTGATATGATTTATCAGCATAAACTAACGAAGGCTGGTTTTTCTGGGGTTGGTTTTTCAGGGGGATTGCATTATCAGTTCTAGTATAATTTCATTTTTGATCAATTCTTTAAGCCATAAGCACAGCTTGTGGCTTATTTCTTCTTGTAAGTTATTGTGCGGACAATTTTCAAAACAAGCTCTGTACATTGTTTAAAAGTGTTAAAATCCTTTTTGTTGGGGACCGGTAAAAATTTATAAGTTGTTTTTAAATCACGGCTTTTTTGATAATTTTTTCCTTATTTTTACAAGATTTTGTTAATATTACAATTTTAAATTGTGATATTTTTAGTCTTGCCTTGATTCAGCTTTATATAAAATCCAAAATGTATTAATAAAACATAAAACGCGTTATGTGTGTCGCATGTCATAAAAAATTAGGTAGAGCACGTATTTTTTTCATGAGAATGGGAAAGAAATTTTCAAGGGAGTTATGATCAAAATGTCTAAAAATCATCTTTTTTGTATAGTTTTGCGACAATTATTTCTTTTTTTGACACAACGCTGATGCCAGTATGCCGCTTTCCGGTAAGAGGCATTTTTCATGTAGCAAAAGTGATCATTTTATCAATATGGTAATGGTAAGGCGTATGAAATATCCGATAAAACTTACACGCTAACCGATGAAAGCTCTGATGCAGCCATAGAGGCATGAGGGGAAATACAGAAATTGAGGCAGAGAATATAGTCATTAATGGTTTTCGGATGCAAACGATCGTTCAAGAAAAAGCTTTTGGATGACTGGTATGAAAGTATCAAATGAAGGAGGAGTGGCTTTATTCAACTTAAACCTAAGGGTGTTTCAATGGGAGCGGACATTAATAATGGTGTATTTCAGATGAAGACGGATCGATTGATACAACTCAGTTGGGAATTAGTGTAACCGCTAAAGAGTCATTTATTTTTTTAAGCAATGTAAAAATTACGACAGGTGCTAATGCGATAAGTCTTCTTAGTCAGGGTGACGCGAAAATTGAGATGCAAAAAGGGGAGATTGATTTTGTAAATGGTATTGGGGCTTAAACAGGAGGGGATGGCAAGGCTATGTTGGATAGTGTTGTTATTAGAGGAGGAAAAAACAAAAGATAGAGACGGATGATTATAGTAAAAATTCTGCTTTTCATATGCTTCAAGGTAAGGGATCAGTTGATTTTCAAAGGGGGAGTGTTGATGTTAGCGATGCCCATGGAATTTTAATGTAGGGGAATAATGATAATGTTACTCATATTAAAAATTCTACTGTTATTGTAAGGAGTAAAGCTTTTAACGCTATGCGTTTTTTGGGGAAATTGTACTTGGCGAATAAAAAATAATCATATCTGGACAGGGGCGGTTCATTTGGAAAATACAATTTTTACAGCTCAAAAAGGCACGGCTATCTATAGCAGAGGATTCGAGAGTTTTGTTGAACTCTCATAAGGTACAGAATTTTCTGAGGATTTATTGCTGAGGGTTGATGAAGGCTTTACTGTGAAGATTATAGCAGGTAACTCTACATTTAGAGGGGAGCCTATGTTGATAAAAATTCTACTGCTGATTTGCAGTTAAGGAATAATTCAAAGGGGATTTTGTCACAACCAAAATATAAAAGGTTGCAAAGTTTGCATCATTATGATTCTCAATTAGGTAATTATTCATACATTTCTTTACTCAATCTTACGAATAGTTTTCCTATTGTTGAAATATTAAACTCCGAAACAGTTGACAGTTATTAAACACTGCTTGTTGGAAAAGGATCAGGTGAAGTTTATCATGTGCAAAACAATGCGCGTCTTTATCTCAATACGTATCTGAATCAAGGAAGGACTCTTTAAGAGAAAAAACGGATCGGCTTTTAGTCCGTGGCGATGTTTCTGGGACAACGATAGTTCATGCACAAAGTGCTCCTGAAAGTCCAGGCGGTACACGAGAGGGCGTGGAAACAACAAGGGTATTTCCATTAGGTTTATGGAAAGGCAAGTAAAGATTCTTTTCAGCTGAATGGTAGCTATGTCACACTGGACGGTTCACCTTATCAGTATAATCTCTATGCTTATGGTCTAGGATCTGATTTAGGGGAAGCGGATTCATCTCAAAAATTGATTGAGAATATAGGAGATTTTTGGGATTTTTGCCTCGAAAGTTGGTTTGTTCAGTCTTCTCCTTCTGATTACAAGGAGGTGCTTCTTTTGTATAATTTTACCACCGAACCTCGTCTCAATGTTATTCTATCCGTTGGAGATTCAGTCACTGAGCTTAGTATTGTAAGTCGTTTTTCTGCGTCTCGTTCAATTTCTGCCACATCTCCAATCCTACGGTTATTGAATTCGTTACATCTATTGCCACTGAGATTGATACTTCAGAGAAACATTCTTCTGCGCTTGATGATGTTGTTACTGCATCTGTTCCGGTCGCACCTAAGGGAGATGCTACTCTATCCGATTTAGATTATAGCTCTCTTATCTCCAAGATTTTTCTTGCTTCTGAGTTTTCTCTTCATTTTAAAAAATGTAAGAGCTGTTGTCCCACAGATACTAACTTATATCTTTTTACCAAATACCTTATTCCACGCTGGATGGATAGTATTAGCGATCAAAGTAAGTATCTTGGAGCATTGCGGACTGTTTCTCATCAATCATTAAAAGTCGATAAAAATCTTTCTGTTTTTCTACGTGGTTATGGTGGAAGTTATTGTTATGCTTCAAATTTATCAGCACTTGAATGTGGTTATAGAGATGAGCTTGATCATAATGCTATAGAGGTTGGCACTTTGCTGAAAAATGTCGATAGCGTATACGGTAACATTTCTTTTGGGTTATGGGGACATATGGGAAATTATTTTTACAACCTTTGGATATTGACCAAAGCCAAAAAAGTATATTTGATAAATGGTTCGTTACAGCATATGGAAGCATGCAGCATGACACGGGTTTTTATATAGATGGTCTCCTGTCTTATGGTTTGTTTAACGAAAATGTTTTTATTCTGGCACGGAGTAAGACGGCAATATTAAGGAAAAATCCTCTAAGCGTTTCTTCAGCTACTGGTAAAGTGTTTATGATGAGGTATGAAAGTTTTGTTTTTAGATCCACAGATACAATTTGTTTATCAACATCTTCGGTTTTATAAGACACATAATGTTGATGATTTTGATATTGATATGCGAAAACCATATTATTGGATGATGCGTGTTTGTGGGCGCTTAAGCAAGACATTTGCAGTGATTGAAAAAACACGTGCTATTTTTTATGGTCAACTTCATTTTATTCGCAATTTTGGTGATAAATAATCGTGCATTTGAAAGACACTTTCCTGTTGAGTGCTTTTAGCTTTTCTTTTTAGAAGCTGGTTTGGTGTCTGTATACAACGGTTTTCCAAGATTACACTCCATAGTGATTTGACTCTACCAGCATAAATTCATCAAGGCGGGTTTTTCTGGAACGCATTCTTCTGGTAGACTAAGTTATTACTTTCAATTGTATCTTTTCTTTGACACGTTCCCTGTGAAAATAACAAACATAAAACGTGACTTTATTATGTTATTTTTTTGATTTTAACTTTACATTTAACACAAAATAAATTAGACGATAAACACATAATGTAGCTATATGGATATAGTTCTTCGGTTTTCAATGAAAATAAGAAAAGAAAGTTTGCAGTAGGTTATGATTAAAGTCTTAAAATGGCATATGTGTTTATGTACTCTTACAACCTCTATTTTTTTCTTTGTGCCCAATATAGATGCTAAGGTAAAGGATGAGCTTGCGTGTAGTTCCCTTTTTACGACATATCCATGTAATTTTGTCGAGACATATAAAGAATTTTACGAGCCTAGTATATTTGCTTTTGATATAGATTCTATTGAGACTATGATCGTAAAAAAATCTAGTAATATCGTCATTAAGGTAGAAAAAGGGAAAAATTCGGGTATTGGTGAGACTTTACAATTGAAAAAATCTGGTGCGATTACATCAGAGGTGTTTGTGCCCCAAAATATGGTAGCCATTGTGGATGATGTTTCTGTAACTGGCAATGGCGAAAGAGTAGGTGACCTTGATAAGGGCGTGACGCACACAGTTTTTGGTGTCAAGCAAGGCAGTTTTCTTATTATTGACAATAGTAAGATTGATGTTACCAATGTCCATGGTTTAGTAGGTGAAAGTTCACAAATAATTTTCCCTGATGATTGGTCTTTTGAAACCTTGCCGAAATTTCGGAAGGATTCTGAGGTTGTTGTTCAAAATTCAGATATTACTATTAAGGGGCGTGGAGCTCATGGGCTGTATTTTAGCGGGAGATCCTCAGAGTATGAATATGAAAGGGGTGAGTTGCTCTCTCGGTTAGGAGTTTTTCAGTTTGAGAACACCGTTCTTGAAGTTTCAGGGGGTACGGCTATTTATATCGATGATGCTAGAAGATTTCCTATTATCACTGTATCAAGTAACTCACGCATTTTTGCTGATTTGTTATTAGATGTTAAGAATAACTCGTATATGGGGATGCAAGTTGATGCTTCTCTTCTTATCGGGGGGGCACGCGTTAGTGAAGAATCTTACGCTGAAATTGAGTTATTTAATAAATCGCAATGGACTGTGACACCAGCAAGTAATCAGGAAAAATCACAATCTACAAATTCGTCAATTTCATTTCTGAGGCTCGTTGACAGTTTCCTTGTTTTTGAGAAACCAACAAGTGGTGATTATCAGATCCTTCATGTTGGGAGACTGGATAGTGGTGTTTTAGATAATGGTTTCTTGGATTATGTTTACCTTGCGAAAGGTGATTCACACCTTTTTATAAATACATATCTAGCTATGAATGGTAAAAACAGGGGAATGAAGGCTGATAAACTTTTTATCTATGGTAATGTTTATGGAAAAACCAAAGTGCATGTCGTAGAAGATTTAGAGAGAAGAGAGAGTTATAACCAAGGTGAGCAAGGAGGTGGCCAAAGTGTTTCAGTTATCCATGTTTATGGAAAGGCAGAGGAAGATTCCTTTGAACTAGCGACTGGTTACGTAACACTGAGAGGGGCACCTTATCGATACTATCTTCGTGCTTATGGTCCAGGTTCCTCTCTTGGGAAAGCGAAAGATGAGGACAGATTGGTTAGACAAAAGCCGGTTAATGGTAATGGTGGAGATTTTTGGGATTTTCGCCTTGAAGCTGAATATATGCAGCCTTCTTCTCATCGGTCTCACTCTCAGTTGGAAAATTCCCAGGTTAAAAGCAAATTTTCTCGTCGCCGTGCACCTCGTTCTGTTGAATCTAGCGCTGATCTCAATTACGTTGTAGGCGATTCTGAGGTTTCTGTTGTTCTTCATCCTGAAGTACGAGTTAAGGCTGTTGTACCACAAGTTCCAACATATCTGCTGTTGCCAAATGCTTTGTTTCATGCTGGTTTAATGGATGTCAGCAATCAAAATAAGCAGCTGAAAACTATGCGCACTTCTGTTGGAGGACTTTTGGTAAATAGTGAAAATCCTGCTTTTTTTGTGCGGGGTTATGGTGGAAATCATCGTTATATTTCAGATTTATCTGCACTCGAATATGGCTATAAAGGAAATCTTGATTACAATGCTGTAAAGGCAGGTGTTTTGCTAAAAGCAATTGAGAGCGCACATTGTACTACGACCCTTGGAATTATGGGAATTTATGGAAAAATTTCTCTAAAACCTCAGGATGTTGAACAAAGCAAAAAAAGTGTATTTGATAAGTGGTCCGTTGCTGCTTATGGAAGTCTGCAGCATGATATGGGTTTTTATCTAGATGGTCTATTTTCTTATGGTTTATTTAAGGGTGATGTCCTTACCCTTGCAAGGGGAAAAACGGCAACATTGAAGGGAAATCTTCTGGGTGCTTCATTGATTGGTGGTAAGACGTTTGTGACAGGGTATGAAGGTCTTGTTTTTGATCCGCAGATTCAGGTTATTTATCAAAATCTGCAATTTGATAAGACGTCTGATATTGATGGTTTTGACATTGAGATGGCAAAACCCGAGCAATGGTTGATGCGTGTTGGTGGGCGTTTAACTAAGACACTTACTGCATCCGATGAGGGGCGGGTTGTTTCTTTCAATGGAAAGTTTCATTTGGTGCATAGTTTTGAAGAAAAACAATTTGTACGTTTTAAAGATGCGTTTCAGTTGGGTGCTTTTGGTTCTTCCTTAGAAATTGGATTGGGTTTTAATATCCAATTGTCTTCGAAGTTCACATTTCATGGAGACGCAACCTATCAGCATCAGCTTAGCAAAGCTGGTTTTTCAGGAACAGGTTTTTCTGGCAGTTTTCGGTACCGTTTCTAATTATACATGAAGTGTAAGTTAATTACTATATGAGTATGTTAAGTATTATGTAAGTATGGATTGTCATATTAAATAGTAAAAGTGACTTTTTAAGTTTTACATTGCTAACTATTCAAGTTTTTTAATTTATCTTTTATTTATTATAAATAATTATAGAGAAAGTTTTCAGTAGAGTTATGGTTAATATACTTAAAAATTATAGATTTTTCTTTACTTTCACAACGGCTGCTTTTTCTTTTTTGCCAATTGTGAGTATTAATGCAAATCCTAATGTCGCTAGAACTTCATGTGATTCAGGAGCGAGTTTTTATGTATGTAGTGATGGTAAAAAACACACTATTGAAAGTAAAACTTATGATTTAAAAAGTTCTCAGGGAGCGGTTCCTGATTCTGCTCCTATTGCAGCCATATATGTAGAAAAAGCAGGCACTGTTGTTAATGCCTCTCAGATAACTGTCATGGGTGACAATCCAAAGACAATATTTGCATATGGTGGATATGCAAACGATGGTGGAAAGCTTGTTTTAACTGATTCAAATTTTAACAATATGCCCGCTCTTCGTGCTCAGAATGCAGCTATTGAGATGACAAATGGGTCAATTAAGGGGAGTTCGCACGCTGTTTATGCATCGGGGAAAGGAACAGATGTTGCTTTAGTTACTGTAAATATTGATATTGAGCCAGATAATTTGGGTATAAAAGGGATTGGTATTCTTAGTGGTTATGGTGCACTAGTTCGGATGTCAGGAAGCACCGTCACTTTTAATGAAATTGGCTCATTTTCAACACGGTTTGGAGGGGGGTATATTCTTGATAATGTGGATATTACGGGGCAAGGAAAGAGGGAGGAATCTAGAACAGATGATGATGGCGCTATGGGGGTATTGCCGGAAGCTTTTGAAATATTTCAAGATGGTCATGTTCATTTGAGGAATAACTCTATTCAGCTTACCGATATGCATGGCTTTTTGATTAAAAATTTTTCAGGATATGCAGATGATAATGGCAAGTTGCTTCAGGAGTATGGTTCATCAGACGACCTTAAGAGCACAAGTATTAAGATTGAAAGATCAAATATTTCTGTACAGGGGGAGGGAGCACACGGTTTGTATTTTTATTCTTTAGATCCGGACGATTCTGCCGAAATATTGGGTCGAGATGATGAAGATTTTTCAGAAGCAAAAAATATCATTATGGGGAAAGCATCTGTTCATTTAAAAAAGACAACTTTTACAGTTGCAGATGGTATAGCCATTTATAGTACGGGGTCTAATGGCTATGGATCTGAAGGAACTCTTGAATTATCGGAAGAAACAAAGATCTCTGGTGATTTGTTGTTAAAAGCTGAAAATAATTCTTCTCTATTTGTTAAAGCTACCGCTTCTTCGCTCACAGGAGATGCGCGCGTTGAAGATATATCTAGTGCTGGATTAGAATTAACGCGTGGCTCGACATGGTATCTCACCAAAAGCAAATATAATAAAGGTTTGCAGGAAGCAGATTCTACAGATTCATCAATTTCATATGTAAGTCTTTCCGATAGTACTATTGTTTTTAATAAATATCTATCTAGCGGTTATCAGACGCTGCGCATTGGAAAAAAAACGGATATAGCTGAAGAAGACAAGATATTATACGGGCTAGCGGATCAAAAAGCATATACTGCAGTGGGGAATGTTCAGATTAAGTTGAGTGCGTTTTTGAATGATGATGGTTTGTTTGATCCTCAACAAACGGATCGCATTTTGATCTATGGTGATGTTTCTGGAAGAACTCTCATTCATATGCAAGATTTTCGAAAAATTTCACAAAAAGAGGTACGTGGCAGAAAAGATCAAAGTATTTCACTTATTCAAGTTTCTGGGATAGCGCAGGAAGATTCTTTTAAACTGGCCAATAATTATATTGCAGTCAATGGTTTTCCTTATCAATATCGTCTTCGTGGCTATGGTCCAGGTTCTTCTTTTGGAAAAGCGGATTCTGGGAACAGGTTAGTTGAAGGTGAAGGAGATTTTTGGGATTTCCGCCTCGAAGGCATTTATATTAATCCTGATCCAGATTTTTCTGAAACTGTATCGCCTGGGCCTTTTCCGTTTGCGCCATCTGAGTCAGTAGTACCTTCGCCTAAGAATCCTACTCTCACTCCATCTACACCTGAAACACCTTTTCCGTTTGCTCCATCTGAGCCAGTAGTACCTTCGCCTAAGAATCCTACACCCACTCCATCTACACCTGAAGCACCTACTCCGTTTGAGCCAGTAGCGCCTTCGCCTAGGGATCCTAAGCCTACTCCCTCTATACCTGACACATCTGTGCCTTCTCCATCTAATCCGGTAACACCTTTTCCCGGGGATTTTTTACCTACTCCATCTACACCTGAAGTACCTTCTCCGTCAGTGCCTTCTGATTCAAGTGATCCTACACCTACAGATCCTGCCTCCACTCCACCATCTACGTCTGTTACACCAACATATACTTACTCTGAGCTCTCTGATCCAAGTGATTCTATACCTACAGATCCTTTACCTTCTCCTACTCCTTCTGTTCCTGTTAATCCTGATGTTCAGAACGAGCCAAGAATTAAGGCTGTGGTTCCGCAAGTGCCAACTTATCTCCTTCTACCAAATGCTTTATTCCATGCTGGCTTGATGGATCTTACCACTCAAAATAGAAAATTGGAGACAATGCGAAGCGCTTCTATAGGTTCTTTAAAGGGTGGTGAAAATACAGCCTTTTTTATCCGTGGTTATGGTGGAAGCCATCATTATGCTTCCAATTTGTCTGCTTCTGAATATGGTTATGGAGCCGAACTCGATTATAGTGCGCTGGAAGCAGGCGTTTTGCTGAAAGAAATTGAGAGTTCATACAGCCGCACATTCTTTGGGGTTACGGGAACTTATGGAAACCTCTCTCTCCATCCTCTAAATGTTGAACAAAGCAAAAAAAGTCCGTTTGATAAATGGTCCGTTGCTGCTTATGGAAGTCTGCAACATGACGCGGGTTTTTATATGGATGGGTTGTTATCTTACGGTCTGTTTAGGGGTGATATTTTCACTCTTGCACGGGGCAAGACAGCAACGCTAAAGGGTAAACAATTCAATGCTTCCATGACCAGTGGTAAAACATTTACAGTAGGTCATAAGGGTTTTGTTTTTGATCCGCAGGTTCAGCTTATTTATCAGCATCTTCAGTTTGGTGGTATGCGTGATATTGATGGTCTTGATGTTGATATGGGAAAATTTAATCAATGGACGGCACGTGCTGGTGGGCGTTTAACTAAGTTTCTTGCGCTCTTTGAAGAAGGGCGTGTTATTTCTTTCTATGGTAAGCTTTATCTTATGCGTAGTTTTGGAGATAGACAGTTTGTATCATTTAAAAATGATTTCCAGTTAGGTGATTTTGGTTCTTCTTTAGAAGCGGGTCTTGGTTTTAATGCCAAATTATCTTCGAAATTTGTACTTCATGGAGATATAAATTATCAGCATAAGCTGACAAAAGCAGGCTTTTCTGGAATGAGCTTTTCTGGTAGATTACAATATCATTTTTAGTTATACATGAAATGTAGAATAATTTATATATAAGTACATAAGTATTATATTAATTATTAAGCTGACTATTTATTGTATATTTATTTTATTTTAAGAAGTATAATAATACATTATGTGATTGCTCTTCGTTAATAAATAGGGGTAAGGAAGAATGGTGACAAATGTATTTTATAAACATGCGTTTTTATACAATTTTACAACAGCTATTCTTTATTTTTTGCAGGTTACTTATGTTAGTGCTGCAGGATCTTCAAGTGATACAGGAGAGGCATTTTATAAATGTGATGATAGAAAAACACACTTTCTTGCAGATAAAGTTTATTACTTAAAAAACTCTCAGGAGGCTGCACCTATTGCGGCTATATATGTAGAAAAAGCAGGCACTGTTGTTAATGCCTCTCAGATAACTGTCATGGGTGATAATCCAGATAAAATATCTGCCTATGGGGTGTATGTAAGCAATGGTGGAAAACTTAATCTAACAGCTGCAGATTTTAAGGACATACCTGCTCTTCGTGCTCAAAATGCAGTCATTAGCATGACAGTAGGGGAAATTAAGGGCGTTTCACATGCTATTTATGCATCGGGGAGAGAAACGGATATTACTTTAGTCAGTGTGAATATCGATATTCAACCAGATAATTTGAAGGTAAAAGGGATCGGTATTATGAGTGGTTTTGATGCAATGATTAGAATGTCAGACGGTAGCGTTAATTTTAATCAGATTGGCTCATTTTCAACTCGGTTTGGGGGACGCTATATTCTCGATACTATGGGTATTACGGGGCAAGGAAAGAGGGAGGAAGCTAAAACAGACGGTGATGGCGCTATGGGGGTGTTACCGGAAGCTTTTGAGGTTTTTCAAGGGGGTGATGTTCATTTGAAAAACAATTTTATTCATCTTAACAATATGCATGCATTCTTGATTAAAAATTTTTCAGGTTATGTAGACGATAATGGCAAATTAATTCAAAAATATGGTTCACCAGATGGCTTTAAGAATACAAGTATTAAGCTAGAAAAAAACAATATTTCTGTGAAAGGGGAGGGAGTACATGGTCTGTATTTTAATGTTTTAGCTCCAGAAGAGCTTGCTAAGATATTGGGGCAACGAAATAATGAAAAAATTTTAGAAACCCAAACAGTTCTCACGGGGAAGGCATTTGTTTATTTATCACAAACAAATATGACAGTTCTAGATGGTATTGCGATTTATGCGAAGGGGAATAGAGGCTATGAGGTTAAAGGAATTCTTGAATTATCGGAAGAAACAAAGATCTCTGGTGATTTGTTGTTAAAAGCTGAAAATAATTCTTCTCTATTGGTGAAAGCAAGCGCTTCTTCTCTTACAGGAGGTACGCGTGTTGAGGATAGTTCAACTATTGATTTAGAGTTAACACATGGTTCAACATGGTATCTTACTAAAAGTAAATACAACGGTTTACAAGACTCTGTTTCATCTCTTTCATCTCTAAGTCTTTCCAATAGTACACTGATCTTTGATGATGAAGATCTATCTAGCGGTTATCAGACGCTGCGCATTGGAAAAAAAACGGATATAGCTGAAGAAGGCAAGATATTATACGGGCTAGCGGATCAAAAAGCATACACTGCAGTGGGGAATGTTCAGATTAAGTTGAGTGCGTTTTTGAATGATGATGGTTTGTTTGATCCTCAACAAACGGATCGCATTTTGATCTATGGTGATGTTTCTGGAAGAACTCTCATTCATATGCAAAATTTTTTAAAAACTTCGCACAAAGAGGTACGCGGCGGAAAAGATCAAAGTATTTCACTTATTCAAGTTTCCGGGACAGCACAGGAAGATTCTTTTAAACTGGCCGATGATTATACTACAGTCAATGGTTTTCCTTATCAATATCGTCTTCGTGGCTATGGTCCAGGTTCTTCTTTTGGAAAAGCGGATTCTAGGAACAGGTTAGTTGAAGGTGAAGGAGATTTTTGGGATTTCCGCCTCGAAGGCGTTTATATTAAATCAGAAGCAGAGTTTTCTGAGACCATACCTATTACACCAATATCTATTCCGTTTGTGTTATTGGAGCCAGGTGATCTTTCATCTTCTGAACCCTCTGCGTCGGTAGATCCTTCACTTTATTCCTCTGTGCCTATTACACCGACATCTATTTCGTCAGTGCCTTCTGATCAAAGTAACCCCATACCTACAGATTCTTCCCCCACTCCATCTACGTCTGTTACACCGACACCTTCTCCGTCTGCGCCCTCTGATTCAAGTAATCCTATCCCTACAGATTCTGCCCCCACTCCACCATCTACGTCTGTTACACCGACACCTTCTCCGTCTGCGCCCTCTGATCCAAGTGATCCTACACCTACAGATCCTACCTCCACTCCACCATCTACGTCTGTTACACCAACATATACTTATTCTGAGCTCTCTGATCCAAGTGATTCTATACCTACAGATCCTTTACCTTCTCCTACTCCTTCTATTCCTGTTAATCCTGATGTTCAGAACGAGCCAAGAATTAAGGCTGTGGTTCCGCAAGTGCCAACTTATCTCCTTCTACCAAATGCTTTATTCCATGCTGGCTTGATGGATCTTACCACTCAAAATAGAAAATTGGAGACAATGCGAAGCGCTTCTAGAGGTTCTTTAAAGGATGGTGAAAATACAGCCTTTTTTATCCGTGGTTATGGTGGAAGCCATCATTATGCTTCCAATTTGTCTGCTTCTGAATATGGTTATGGAGCCGAACTCGATTATAGTGCGCTGGAAGCAGGCGTTTTGCTGAAAGAAATTGAGAGTTCATATAGCCGCACATTCTTTGGGGTTACGGGAACTTATGGAAACCTCTCTCTCCATCCTCTAAATGTTGAACAAAGCAAAAAAAGTCCGTTTGATAAATGGTCCGTTGCTGCTTATGGAAGTCTGCAACATGACGCGGGTTTTTATATGGATGGGTTGTTATCTTACGGTCTGTTTAGGGGTGATATTTTCACTCTTGCACGGGGCAAGACAGCAACGCTAAAGGGTAAACAATTCAATGCTTCCATGACCAGTGGTAAAACATTTACAGTAGGTCATAAGGGTTTTGTTTTTGATCCGCAGGTTCAGCTTATTTATCAGCATCTTCAGTTTGGTGGTATGCGTGATATTGATGGTCTTGATATTGATATGGGAAAATTTAATCAATGGACGGCACGTGCTGGTGGGCGTTTAACTAAGTTTCTTGCGCTCTTTGAAGAAGGGCGTGTTATTTCTTTCTATGGTAAGCTTTATCTTATGCGTAGTTTTGGAGATAGACAGTTTGTATCATTTAAAAATGATTTCCAGTTAGGTGATTTTGGTTCTTCTTTAGAAGTGGGTCTTGGTTTTAATGCCAAATTATCTTCGAAATTTGTACTTCATGGAGATATAAATTATCAGCATAGGCTGATAAAAGCAGGCTTTTCTGGAATGAGCTTTTCTGGTAGATTACAATATCATTTTTAGTTATACATGAAATATAGAATAATTTATATATAAGTACATAAGTATTATATTAATTATTAAGCTAACTATTTATTGTATATTTATTTTATTTTAAGAAGTATGATAATATACATCATGTGATTGCTCTTCGTTAATAAATAGGGGTAAGGAAGAATGGTGACAAATGTATTTTATAAACATGCATTTTTATACAATTTTACAACAGCTATTCTTTATTTTTTGCAGGTTACTTATGTTAGTGCTGCAGGATCTTCAAGTGATGCAGGAGAGACATTTTATAAATGTGATGATAGAAAAACACACTTTCTCGCAGATAAAGTTTATTACTTAAAAAACTCTCAGGAGGCTGCACCTATTGCGGCTATATATGTAGAAAAGTCAGGCACTGTTATTGATGCGTCTCAGATAACTGTCATGGGTGATAATCCAAAGACAATAACCACATATGGTGGATATGCAAAAGATGGCGGAAAGCTTGTTCTAACTGATTCAAATTTTAACAATATACCCGCTCTTCGCGCTCAGGATGCAGTTATTAGCATGACAAATGGGTCAATTAAGGGGAGTTCGCACGCCATTTATGCATCTGGGAAAAAAACAGATGTTGCTTTAGTTACTGTAAATATTGATATTGAGCCAGATAATTTGGGTATAAAAGGGATTGGTATTCTCAGTGGTTTTGGTGCGCAGGTTAGAACGGCAGGCGGTAACGTCACTTTTAATGGGATTGGATCATTTTCAACACGGTTTGGGGGACGGTATATTATCGACACCATGACCATTAAGGGAGAAGGAAAAAGGGAGAATTCTGTAGCTAGTAATAGAGACACGAGTACATTACCAGAAGCCTTTGAGGTATTTCAAGGTGGTTCTGTTCATTTGAAGAGTAGTTCTGTTCAGCTTACCGATATGCATGGCTTTTTGATTAAAAACTTTTCATTTTATGCAGATTTTAATGCAGATGAAAACAGATTATTTCTCAAGCGTGGTTTCTCAGACCACTTTGTAGATACAAGTATTAAGATTGAAAGATCAAATATTTCTGTACAGGGGGAGGGAGCACACGGTTTGTATTTTCATGCACTAACTCTCGACGATACTGTTAGTATGCTCAATCAAGATGGTATAAAACTTTCAGGAAAAGAAAGGGTTGTTCTGGGGAAAGCATCTGTTCATTTAAAAAATACAACTTTTACAGTTGCAGATGGTATAGCCATTTATAGTACGGGGTCTAATGGCTATGGATCTGAAGGAACTCTTGAATTATCGGAAGAAACAAAGATCTCTGGTGATTTGTTGTTAAAAGCTGAAAATAATTCTTCTCTATTTGTTAAAGCTGCCGCTTCTTCGCTCACAGGAGATGCGCGCGTTGAAGATATATCTAGTGCTGGACTAGAATTAACGCGTGGCTCGACATGGTATCTCACCAAAAGCAAATATAATAAAGGTTTGCAGGGAGCAGATTCTACAGATTCATCAATTTCATATGTAAGTCTTTCCGATAGTACTATTGTTTTTAATAAATATCTATCTAGCGGTTATCAGACGCTGCGCATTGGAAAAAAAACGGATATAGCTGAAGAAGGCAAGATATTATACGGGCTAGCGGATCAAAAAGCATACACTGCAGTGGGGAATGTTCAGATTAAGTTGAGTGCGTTTTTGAATGATGATGGTTTGTTTGATCCTCAACAAACGGATCGCATTTTGATCTATGGTGATGTTTCTGGAAGAACTCTCATTCATATGCAAAATTTTTTAAAAACTTCGCACAAAGAGGTACGCGGCGGAAAAGATCAAAGTATTTCACTTATTCAAGTTTCCGGGACAGCACAGGAAGATTCTTTTAAACTGGCCGATGATTATACTACAGTTAATGGTTTTCCTTATCAATATCGTCTTCGTGGCTATGGTCCAGGTTCTTCTTTTGGAAAAGCGGATTCTGGGAACAGGTTAGTTGAAGGTGAAGGAGATTTTTGGGATTTCCGCCTCGAAGGCGTTTATATTAAATCAGAAGCAGAGTCTTCTGAGACCATACCTATTACACCAATATCTATTCCGTTTGTGTTATTGGAGCCAGGTGATCTTTCATCTTCTGAACCCTCTGCGCCGGTAGATCCTTCACTTTATTCCTCTGTGCCTATTACACCGACATCTATTTCGTCAGTGCCTTCTGATCAAAGTAACCCCATACCTACAGATTCTTCCCCCACTCCATCTACGTCTGTTACACCGACACCTTCTCCGTCTGCGCCCTCTGATTCAAGTAATCCTATCCCTACAGATTCTGTCCCCACTCCACCATCTACGTCTGTTACACCGACACCTTCTCCGTCTGCGCCCTCTGATCCAAGTGATCCTACACCTACAGATCCTACCTCCACTCCACCATCTACGTCTGTTACACCAACATATACTTATTCTGAGCTCTCTGATCCAAGTGATTCTATACCTACAGATCCTTTACCTTCTCCTACTCCTTCTGTTCCTGTTAATCCTGATGTTCAGAACGAGCCAAGAATTAAGGCTGTGGTTCCGCAAGTGCCAACTTATCTCCTTCTACCAAATGCTTTATTCCATGCTGGCTTGATGGATCTTACCACTCAAAATAGAAAATTGGAGACAATGCGAAGCGCTTCTATAGGTTCTTTAAAGGGTGGTGAAAATACAGCCTTTTTTATCCGTGGTTATGGTGGAAGCCATCATTATGCTTCCAATTTGTCTGCTTCTGAATATGGTTATGGAGCCGAACTCGATTATAGTGCGCTGGAAGCAGGCGTTTTGCTGAAAGAAATTGAGAGTTCATACAGCCGCACATTCTTTGGGGTTACGGGAACTTATGGAAACCTCTCTCTCCATCCTCTAAATGTTGAACAAAGCAAAAAAAGTCCATTTGATAAATGGTCCGTTGCTGCTTATGGAAGTCTGCAACATGACGCGGGTTTTTATATGGATGGGTTGTTATCTTACGGTCTGTTTAGGGGTGATATTTTCACTCTTGCACGGGGCAAGACAGCAACGCTAAAGGGTAAACAATTCAATGCTTCCATGACCAGTGGTAAAACATTTACAGTAGGTCATAAGGGTTTTGTTTTTGATCCGCAGGTTCAGCTTATTTATCAGCATCTTCAGTTTGGTGGTATGCGTGATATTGATGGTCTTGATATTGATATGGGAAAATTTAATCAATGGACGGCACGTGCTGGTGGGCGTTTAACTAAGTTTCTTGCGCTCTTTGAAGAAGGGCGTGTTATTTCTTTCTATGGTAAGCTTTATCTTATGCGTAGTTTTGGAGATAGACAGTTTGTATCATTTAAAAATGATTTCCAGTTAGGTGATTTTGGTTCTTCTTTAGAAGTGGGTCTTGGTTTTAATGCCAAATTATCTTCGAAATTTGTACTTCATGGAGATATAAATTATCAGCATAGGCTGACAAAAGCAGGCTTTTCTGGAGCAAGTTTTTCTGCTGGTTTGCGCCACCTTTTTTGACAAAATATGATATGTACTTTTATAAAAAAGGCAGTAGAGAGTGCTGCCTTTTAATTTATTGAAATCTTCTCTTATTTTTTCTAAGTGGTTCTTTTGTCTTGATGAAAAAGATTAACAATATATGATTTCTTTTATTTGTGATTGAAAACACCTCTTAACTGTATTGTTTTCTTCTACACTACAACGAATTTTCCAAAAATTTTGTCGTTTATAATATGACATGAGATTGGTGATTTCATTTTTATTTTTAGAATCTTTAATGATGAATGCTTGATGCTAATGATGTAATGTTTCAAAAAGTTGTCTACTATTGACGGTTTTTTATCAATATAAGCGGATCAGAATTGGTTTTTGGAGGCGGCTTTCCTAGCATATTTTATTTATTTTTGTCCATCTCGTTACCATTTTTGGTGTATGGTGCAAGTTTGAGTTATGATCTTATTGTTATGTTCTGTTTTAAATTTTACTTTTATATCAGAATACAAAATATATTAACATTTATGTACATTTAAAGAAGTACATCTTCATTTTATTTTCTTATTTTTAAGCTATTTACTTGGGTATTTTTTGAGCAATACTGGTATTTTAAGAAAGGAAGAAGGGAACTTGAGGTAAGATTATGATGAAAATGTTTTAAAAAATGTGCTTTCCTATGTTTCTACAGTTATGATTTTTTCTTTT
The DNA here is from genome assembly GCF_053795145.1 of Bartonella sp. B39. Taxonomy (NCBI): domain Bacteria; kingdom Pseudomonadati; phylum Pseudomonadota; class Alphaproteobacteria; order Hyphomicrobiales; family Bartonellaceae; genus Bartonella; species Bartonella sp. B39. The sequence goes on along the minus strand of NZ_CP200036.1, from coordinate 1,366,081 downwards.
TTGCAAATTGTAGGCGCTAATGCAAATTTTGAAAAAAGTAGATTTCAGCATATTATCCCTGTTGCTACAGCAGCGCAAGAAGATGTTAAGACGATGCGTGTCACAATTATCGGTATTCCAAATGATAGTGTTGGAAAAGAAAGAGTTTATAACCAGATAGTTTGAGAAAGTAAGTGTTGGCGTTGTGGTTGGAAAAACGTTTGATGTTTTTTCAAAGATTTTTTCGAAAAGTTTTTTACTAGTTTATTTTTAAGTGTTATGAAATTTTTCTTGAACCTTGCCAAAGCAATTTTAAGCAAAACAGTCTTAAGTTCCATTCTTCTAGTATTGTGAATAGGCATGTTGGTATTCTCTATGATGATGGCAAGCCGTTTTTTGCTAGAAGTTTTAAGGATAAGTGTCTTTTATGGAAGTAGGCAGTATGACACAGGTTTTTTATGAATGGGTTGTTATCTTATGGTCTATTTAGGGGTGATATTTTCGCTCTTACACGGGGTAAAACAGCAACGTTAAAAGATAAACAGCTCAGTCATTTTAAAGATATTTTCTAGTTTGATGCATTTGATTTTTCTTTAGAGAGGAAGATGGGTTTCATGCGCAATTGCTTCTGGAAGATTGTGCGGCTGTTTTTATCTGCAATGATTGTTATTGTTGGTGCTTTTCTTAAACAGTGATGTTAATAATACCACATTCACCGCTTTCGCTGCCGAAAGCTAGGTTGTGCCCCGTCTGATCCCAGTTTAGCGCTGAAATGGCACTTTTCCCACAGTTTTTGAGAAGAACTTCTTTTTTACCGCAAAAATGTGCACACAAAATCATTCCATCATTGAAGCCTATTGCTACAATTTCTTTGCTTGGGTGGCATGCAACGGTACTGACAAGCGCATTTGCTCGTGTGCCGAGTTCTAAAGGTGCTTTCCCCATGGGGCCATCTTTCGCATGAAAGGGCCAAACAATGGCTGCTGATGCGCCTGATGTTGCTAGCCATTTTCCTTTTGAGCTCCAAGACCAGCTTTTGACTTTACTTGGGTAGCCACTCATGCGTAAATGTTGGTTATCTGCGAGACGCCAGCCATGTAGAGAATTTTCTTGCATAGTAGAAATGACATAGCGGTTATCTGGTGAGAAAGTGACACCAAAATGCGCCCCTTTCCATACCAGTGTTGTTGGAGTTGTTTGCGTTGATAACCAATGAAGGGTAACACCATTGTAATGGGCAACGGCAAGACGTAGACCCTTTGGGGCAAAAGCAAGACCCTCCACACTGTGTTCATGAATAAGTTCTTGCAGTCCTTTACCGACATTTGCCAATGTTAGACGTGAAGAGGAAAAGGCAAAAACTTTCTGTGGTCCAAAAGCAACCTCGTTTATCCATTTGCGTTCTTGTTGACCCAGAACTTCTGTACAACCATCTGCTGTTGTTTTACAGGCTTTTCCATCTTCTCCACCTGTGATGATCGCTGTATTATCATGAGAAAAATGGCTTGAAATTGTTCCTTGGTGAACTTCAATGATTTCTGGGGTTGAACTTAAAAAAACAATTAAACCTTCTACCGAGACGAAGGCTGGTTTATTGTCAATAAAACCGCAGGAAAGGCAGTAGCTTTGGATATCGTAATTGGTAATGCTTGGGACTGTCATTCACTTATGCACAATTTTCAAAACCAGCTTTAAGTTTTTCGGCATCAAGGGTACGGCCGATAAAAACAAGTCGGCTTTCACGTTTTTCATCTTCACGCCATGGGCGTTGATGCTGTCCTTCAAGAATCATATGTATGCCTTGAATGGCATAACGATCATTGTCTCCTTGAAATGCGATAATTCCTTTTAAACGCAAGATATCAGGGCCTTGTTGCTGCGTAATTTGTTGGATCCATGGAAAAAACTTTTCTGGTTGGAGAGCACCTGTTTTTAAACTTACAGAAGTGACCGTAATGTCATGAATGGTAGATGCATGGTGATGTTGATGATCATGATTGCAATCTGGGCTACACACATGGCCTGAATGTTGGTGATCTAGAAAATGGGGTTCGTGATCTAAAGCACGTTGGAGATCAAAGGAACCACGATCAAGGAGTTTATCAAGAGGGATATTGGTGCGCTCTGTTGCATAAAGTACAGTTTGGGGATTAATTGCAAGAATGAGCGATTCAGCATGTGCACGTTCTTGCGCATTAACAAGATCAATCTTATTTAAAAGAACGATATCAGAAAAGGCAATTTGATCTTCAGCTTCACGGCTCTTTTTCAGTTGAAACGGTAAATGTTTTGCATCAACGACTGCTATGACACTGTCAAGAGCCGTTTTTTCATGTACAGTATCATCCATGAAAAAAGTTTGTGCAACGGGAACAGGATCAGCAAGCCCTGTTGTTTCTATAATGATCGCATCAAATCGATGAGAACGTTGCATCAGGCTTTCCAGAATGCGAATAAGATCACCGCGCACGGTGCAGCAAACACAGCCATTATTCATTTCATAAATTTCTTCGTCTGATTCAACGATAAGGTCATTATCGATGCCAATTTCACCAAATTCGTTAACGATGACTGCATAACGTTTGCCATGGTTTTCGCTTAAGATACGATTGAGAAGAGTGGTTTTTCCTGATCCAAGATAGCCCGTGAGAACCGTAACAGGAAGTTTCTTGGGCATATTTTTTGTCTTTTCCATGGCTGTGCTTTTTATCATAATGCGTTTATTTTAAATCGATTGATATCGTCAAGTAAACCACGAAGTCCACAAAGAACATGAGAAAAAATTACTTCACCTGCTTTTGATGTTGCTTCGCTTGCATTGCCTGCTGCTCCTTGTGCGTTAAGATCACGCATTGTCCAACCAAAGGCATGAGAACCATAAGCACGTAAATACCGATAATTGGCAATCATATCAGCTTGCTTATTATGAAAATTTTTTGCCTTCTCCATAAGCACTTTTTCTGGTGCTAAATAGAGCATTAAGGAGGTTTCGATAAATCCTCCATGGATATCAAGATGCTGTTGAGATGGTTTCATTAAACCTTGCGGTAGACCAAAACGATTCCAACTTGTCGCTACCGCGAGCATTGAAAAACGCCTTCGTAATTCGGTGATAACAATGCTCATTAAAGGTGAATTGCCTCCGTGAGCGTTGAGAAGAAGAAAACGTTTGATACCTTTACGATAGCAGCTTTCACCAATGTTTATCCACCGCTCTATGGCATCAGAAAAGGTAAGTGTTTGTGTGCCAGTGACATCCATGTGTTCTACAGAATAGCCAATCTTTTCAACCGGTAAGAGTGTGATATGAAATTGTTCTTTTGTTTGTAAAGTGAGTGTTTTTGCAAAAGCTTCAGCAATAATCCAATCAGTTTCAAAGGGGAGATGACTTCCATGATATTCGTGTGCGCCCAAGGGTAGAATAGCGAGAAAAGGCGTATCGGATACCATAAATTTATTACCCAAAAGAGAAGTTAATAGATACAAGGTGATCAAAAATAGCAGATTCGCCTCTCCCAATCTAATCTATATATGAGAGAAACGCAAATAGGAGCATTTTCACATAAAATGTGGATTCTACAGAAATGAGAGCTTTGTCAAAAATGGTAAAAATATTCTTAAAAAAATTATCTTAATTTTTGATGCGATGTTAGCTTCTTGGTACTAAAGGGTAAGACATATTTTGTGAAATTTTCCACTAAGTGTTTTTGTTCTTAAAATTGAGTATCTGGAGATTCAACACTCTACAGTACAGAATTTAAAATAAATCCTTTCTTTATTATTCAAAATGCAATTTAGGCTGAGTTACGAATATTCCGATCACTGTTATGGAGGTAAAAAGCACGAGAGACGCATGTTGGTGTGAAAAAAATCATTATGATTGATTTTGAATTTCCGTCAAGATTATAGGAGTCGTTTTGTTGAAGAATATGTATAAATATATCAAAATATTAGAGAGTTTTGTTTGATCAATAGGATTTTTAACAGTCTGCGAGCAGTTTTTTGTGTGAATGAATAGATGGAGTCACTAGGGTAATTGGTTAGCGTTAATACGGTGGAGAGGCAATCACATGTTTTGCGGTAAAATATAACGCTTAAAATGGGCGGGAAGGTATATAGGCTTTTCCTATGGTGTCCGTACCGTGATTGCATTTACCAATACTCAATGTTGCTACTTTTCATGCACTTATAAATAGCTCATAGCCTTCACGGTCAATACACTCCGAAACCACCTTTTATCAATCTACCCATGGATCCACCTTGTGGACTGCGATTAAATGATTCTCGATGATTTTTTACGATAATATAAAAAATGACAAATGCTACAACATCATATATTTTAACATAATGTGAAAAATGATGATTTATAATGGAAAATAAATGGGTTACTGGTTTATGGCAATAAGATTTATTTTTTCATATAAATTATTATTCTGCATATTAAGTCACATTTCTTGCTCTTGTAATATTTCGTTGTTTCAAAGGATTATTATAAATAAGAAAAAATTGTTCAATAACAGGTTAATACAAGAATTTACGGGCGTGTTGAAAAACAGTTTTGGAATAGATTTGATATAGGTTAATGAAATCATCTTAATGTAAAAGTAAGGAATAACATTGGAGGATCATAAATATAATAAATTCGTACCATTTTTATATTTACTAGTTCCCAATGCTACACTTATTTTACATTTAAACAAGTCATTAAGAGGCATATTGAGTTCTTTTTCAAACGGTTTTAATTATACGCCAATTCCTCTTGTGATGTGCAAGGCAATAATTTTTATGATTTTGAAGAAAAAAGATTGAAATGAAAAAATATTTCTGGACTCAGTGATCTTGTTTATTATCATGAATGATAAATTATACTTATAAATCAATTTATTATATTATAAAAAACACATTATTTTGATGTTAATGAAAAAGAAGAAAAATATCTTTGTTTCTTTGATTAGCAAGTTTACATCTAAAATTTCTTAGTGAGCGTGTCATTTTTTCTTATGCTAAAATGAATCTTCTCAAATTCTTTGGCAATGATAATATGGTGCAGCTCAGTGATAAAGACTACTTTGGTTGGGTAAAATTTTTAATAATGCAGGTTTATAGTTATGTTCAATTACCTTATCAATATCATTTTCTATAGTAGTCTATTTTTCGGATAATCTTCCTAAGCAAGTGTTTTAGAAATGCGTTTTTCTAGTGTATTGCTTCACCGTTTGTAATTTCTATCTTTGATGTATCATTTTTTATTTTGCAAATTTTAAATTATGTTTTTTTTGTGTCTTTACATGTAATACATAATGTGTTATATGATGAATTATGTTGATTTTATACAGATCATATTACTAGATAAGTATTAAATTGATTAAAACAAGAATTTATTTTTTATGTATATGAACATTCTTTCATTTTTTCAGTGAAGAAAAAGAGGAGCAAAGAAAGCTATGTTTAAAATATTTAAAAATCGTATGTTTTTATACGTTTTTACAGCATTTATTCTTTTTTCTGTACAAACTGTAGATGGTAATGCAAGTATTGTGACAGCCCGATTTCAAGAGGGGAAAATTGTGCTAGGAAAAAATACAGTCATGGAGACAGTAGATAAAGCTGTGATCCGTGACGATGAGGGACAAGGCGGATTAGCTTTTGGAAAAATTGAAAAAGTATCCTTATTTACGGCATTTTGGGGCAGTGTGGATATTCTCTCATTGCTTTCTTCTTTACTTAGCTGTAGTACGCCCACAGCTTTGATAGCTATTATATCGTTATTGCTTTAAATTCAATAGAAGATTTACCGATTTTATCGCTGAGTTTTGCTGTTTGTTTTATTATTTTAAGAAATCAGTATTTGGAGTGGTCTATGCTGTATTGGATAGGAAGAATTGCTGAAAACACTGTAGGATGTTTCTTCGATAGGTATCAGTGAAAGTTCAAAAACTTTCAATTGACAGTTGTCATTTTTACATTATGGCTATTTTGCAGTAACAAGCCAACACTATTGTTATATTTACTAGCTTCCAATGTTGCTACCTGCTCTTGTATTAAGGTGGTTTATGAAAAGGCATATTTGAACATTTTTTATGGTTTAAATAGAGGATAAAACAAAGAAATATTCCTGTATTCGGTGTTTTAACGCAAAATGAAAAATAATAAATTATACTTATAAATCAATATGTTGATTTAAAAAGCAATAATGGTTTATTCACGCATTAGCGGGAGGGGGAGAAATTAAGCAAAAGATCTTGTTTAGTGCGAAGACGTGCAATCCATTGGTCTTCACGGATAGCGGTATTATGCACTGTAATGAGTTCATTCTTTTTAATTTCAGCTATCACTGTTGCTTTTTCTAGAAGACCACAGGGAATAGCTTGGTGAGCGCGTGCTTCTGCAGCACTCATTGTCCAAGCACGATAACTATAAAGGCCAATAAAATCTAACTGATCGCCGGGGTGTAAATCTTTTTTAGCAACAGCACAAACTTCTGCTACTGGGTGATTAAGTGGAACCATATCTTTTTTGCCATAAAGCATAACACGTGCACAGGTTAGGGGAACTTCCATTGCGGTTAAATGATAGGGACGATGAAAGGTGAAGTAGGGTCCCTGACCAATTTTTAAGTCTTCCATGCGTTCGCGTAAACGTGGATGCGCTATTTCTGCAATGACAAAAACACCCGGGGAAACTCCTTGACCTATTGAATAGTCCACAACACCATATTGCTTCAAAATACCACCATCTCGTTGGGGGATAAGCACTTTGCTTAAATCTTGAAGCGCTACTTGTGGCCCATGCATTCCTGGGCAATCGGGAATAAGCCCGGTTGCATTAGCAATTGCTGCCATTTCAACCATCGTTTTGGAACCATCAATAAATTCAACCAACATGCGTACATTCATATTACGTTGTAACGCTTCTTCTTCGTAAGCATCAGGTGTGGCATCAAAGATAAGAGGATTATTTTTTCCCTTACCAGCGGCAACAATTTTATGCCCAAGTGCTGAGACAAATTCGATAAGTTCCATACAGGAAGAAGGTTCGTCACCTGCGCCAAGTGTATAAATGAGTCCTCGTCTTTCTGCTTCATGTTTGAGATAAGCACCAATCGTAACATCTGCTTCAACATTCATTGTGACAAGATGTTTGTTGTTCTCAAATGTTTTGAAACCAATTTTTGCACCAGCTTCAGGATAGCCAGTTGCATCAACAACAATATCAATTTGTTCATGGCGCAAGACAAGGTCAATATCGCTTGTGATTGCAGTTAAACCTTTTTCGATGGTTTGGGTTAAGGCATTAGCATTTTCAACTTCGCGTGCATGACCATCTTCGCCATAGGCTAGTGTAGCGGCATCAAAGACACGTGAAGGTGTGCGGGTGGCAACAGCTGCAATCATTATGCCGTCCATATGTGCAATGCTTGACAGCAAATCTGTCCCCATTTCACCACAGCCAATTAGTCCGACACGAATGGGGGAATGGTTTTCTGCACGCTGCTTCAAATCATGCGCTAAACCTGTTAGGCTCACATTGCTTGCCATTATTTTTTCCCGTTTGAAAATTACCTTATTAAAGAGGTGTTTTCTTGTTCATAAGGCGAATTTGCGTTTAAAACAGTTAATCTTTTATTCTTGATGCTCTAATCAATGGGTTTTATAAAAGCAAGAGGGTAGAGATACTTTTATCAAATAAAACAGGAATAGCGTTATGCAGCAGAAAATAGCAGTACAGGATGTAGCTAATTTTGTTGGGAAAGAAATAGGATTATCTCAATGGCGTCTTGTTACATAGGATATGATTAATCAATTTGCATGCGCAACAGATGATTATCAATGGATACATGTAGATGAGGAAAATGCTAAAAAAACGCCTTTTGGTGGCACTATCGCTCATGGTTTTTTACATTATCGCTTTTGTCTATGTTAGCTTATGAGGCACTTCCAGAGTTGGAAGGTGCAACAATGGGTATTAATTATGGTTTTGATAAAGTACGCTTTATGAGCCCCGTGAAAACAGGAGCACGGGTACGTGCTCGTTTTGTTTTATATGATGCCGAAATTCGTCCTTCTGGTCGAGTTGTTTTTCATTATGGAGTCACAGTGGAAATTGAAAAGTTAAAAAAAACAGCTCTCACTGCTCAATGGCTTGTTGTTGCTATGGTTGGAGAGAAGTTCGCAGACTCATAAATTTCTTTAATGCTTTGTTTTATCAAGTTTTTGCACAATTCTATCAGAAGACCATTGGATAAAACATTAAGAATGATCAAAAGAATGATGACACTTGTCATGATGGAGGTATTATAACACTGGTAGCCATAGCGGATTGCTCTGTCATCTAGATAGGTTTCATTGCTTTTTGCTGTGGCTGGGAATATGTTCGCAGACTCCTAAATTTCTTTAATGCTTTGTTTTATCAAGTTTTTGCACAATTCTATCAGAAGACCATTGGATAAAACATTAAGAATGATCAAAAGAATGATGACACTTGTCATGATGGAGGTATTATAACACTGGTAGCCATAGCGGATTGCTCTGTCATCTAGATAGGTTTCATTGCTTTTTGCTGTGGCTGGGAATATGTTCGCAGACTCCTAAATTTCTTTAATGCTTTGTTTTATCAAGTTTTTGCACAATTCTATCAGAAGACCATTGGATAAAACATTAAGAATGATCAAAAGAATGATGACACTTGTCATGATGGAGGTATTATAACACTGGTAGCCATAGCGGATTGCTCTGTCATCTAGATAGGTTTCATTGCTTTTTGCTGTGGCTGGGAATATGTTCGCAGACTCCTAAATTTCTTTAATGCTTTGTTTTATCAAGTTTTTGCACAATTCTATCAGAAGACCATTGGATAAAACATTAAGAATGATCAAAAGAATGATGACACTTGTCATGATGGAGGTATTATAACACTGGTAGCCATAGCGGATTGCTCTGTCATCTAGACAGGTTTCATTGCTTTTTGCTGTGGCTGGGAAGATGTTCGCAGACTCCTAAATTTCTTTAATGCTTTGTTTTATCAAGTTTTTGCACAATTCTATCAGAAGACCATTGGGTAAAAACATTAAGAATGATCAAAAGAATGATGACACTTGTCATGATGGAGGTATTATAACGCTGGTAGCCATAGCGGATTGCCATGTCGCCTAAACCACCTCCGCCGAGATATCCAGCGAGCGAAGTGGCTCCAATAAGAGAAATAATCATGACTGTAAAACCCGTGATTAGGCTAGGGAGCGTTTCAGGAATAAGAACATACCTGACAATTTGAAGACGACTTGCTCCCATAGAACGGACAGCTTCAATTAAGCCGTTGTCAACTGTTTTAAAAGAGAGCTCTGCCATTCGCGCATAAAAAGGAATAGCTGAAATGGTGAGCACAAAGATCACAGAAGGCATTCCTACACCTCTTCCTACAATCATACGGGTAATAGGGAGAAGGTAAAATGCAAGAATAATAAAGGGAATGGCACGAATACTATCAATAATAATGCTCAAAGGGCGATTGATAAGATATGAGGAAAAAATCCCTCCACGTGCGGTTGTGTAAAGTAGAAGACCAAGGGGAAGACCTATAATAAGTGCCATCAAAGAAGCACTTATCGCCATCAATATTGTATCAAAAACGGCGTTGGGGAGTTCCTGAGAGAGAACATTAAACATAACCTAAAACCTCGCAATATCGTCCTTTTTCTGTCAACCACTGAATAGCTTTTTCTAAAGCTTCTTTGTTTTGGCTAGGAAGACCTAAGAACAAGCGTCCGATGGTTTCACCTTGAACTGTATCAATGCCACCATGCAGAATACGTGCTCTTAAACCAATCTCATCTTCTAGAAGGTGAAGAAAAGGTTGTTGGGCAATTTCACCTGCAATATTGATTTCAATGATCGCTTCTTGGCCTATTGGTTTAAGATTTTTTGCAAATTTTTCAGGAAGTTGTGGAGTAACAAGTTTGAGCATGGCAATGGTTGTCTCTTCTTGTGGTGACGTGAAAATATCTTTCACACATCCTTCTTCCACAATGCGTCCTTGATTGAGAACAACAACGCGATGGGCAATGGCACGTACAACTTCCATTTCGTGGGTAATGAGCAGAATAGTAAGATTGAGACGCTTATTAATATCGGCCAGCAGTTCTAGAATAGATTGCGTTGTTTCAGGATCAAGAGCGGAGGTTGCTTCATCTGATAATAATATTTTAGGATTAGCTGCTAGAGAGCGTGCAATACCAACACGTTGTTTCTGTCCTCCTGACAGTTCTGTTGGATAACAGTGCTCTTTACCACATAATCCTACCAATTCAATGAGTTCAAGGGCACGTTCGTGGCGCTGTTTTTTGTTTATACCTATTAATTTAAGTGGTAATGCAATATTACTAAGAACATTTTGCGATAATAAAAGATTAAAATGTTGAAAAATCATTCCAATACGTTGACGGTAAGGCGCCCATTCTGCTTCTGATAAATTTGAAATATCCACTCCTTCAAAAAAAATCGACCCTGCGTCAATTTTCTCTAATCCGTTTAAACAGCGAATAAGTGTCGATTTTCCTGCTCCACTGCGGCCGATAATACCAAGGATTTCACCTGCATGGATATTTAGAGATAAATTATCAATTGCCGGAATTTCAGCCGTCTTGTTAAAATAACGGCTGATCTTTTTCAAGGAGATAAGAGCGGGTTTTTCCATTCACAATTACCAAGATGTTTGGGCGGTTGTACCAAAAACTTCTTTGATTTTCGCACGGACAGGTTCGCTATTGTAGGCAGAAACTAATTGTTGGACCCACGGTTTATCTTTATCGCTGGTACGTACAACAATGATATTATTATAAGGATTATTTTCTACTCTTTCCCATGCAATCGCATCTTTTTGTAAGTCTAATCCGGAAATCAAAGCCCAGTTTGTGTTTATGATCGCAATGTCAAAATCATTAACTGCACGCCCTAACATACCTGCATCTAATTCACGAATTTGTAAATTCTTAAGGTTTTCAATAATATCAAGCGGAGATGCGAGAATATCATGAGGATCTTTTAACTTAATGAGGCCTAGAGAATTGAGGAGAAGTAATGCTCTCCCACCATTTGATGGATCGTTAGGAATGCCAACATGTGCTCCGTCACGCAGCTCTTTTATATCTTTGATTTTTTGAGAATAGACACCAATTGGTGCAATAAATGTATACCCTACAATTGAAAGTTTGTAACCACGCTGCTCAATTTGATTATTGAGGTAAGGTATGTGCTGAAAAGCATTCGCATCAATCTCCCCCGCATTAACAGCATCGTTAGGCAGAGTGTAATCAGAAAAATAAATAAGTTCAATATCTAAACCAGCTTTTTTAGCTTGTTCGACAGCGACTTTCCAAATACTCGCTTCATGCCCTTCCATAATACCGAGTTTGATTTTTGATTTATCTGCTGCCATGGAAAAGGCAGTAGAGAAGAAAAGTGCAAAGAGAGAAAGGAGTAATCCGATAGCGGCACTCTGAGATAACTTTTTTAATATCATGTGCATTCGTCTTTCTTTTTCAAGAGATTTTTTGAAGGGACGATCCAATATACTCTGTACTATCTTAAGGGAGTTTGAGACTATAAAAGCTTCATAGAATATTCAATCATTTTTATTCAGAAAATAATATTATTTTTCCCTATACTGTAAGCATTATACTGTAAGCATTCTTTTGAAAACAATATAATTAGCTAGCCGCACTTCTTTAAAATTCAGGAAATAAATTCTTATATTGCAATCATTTGTTTGGGGAACCAATGGCAATTTCAAAACTTCTTTAAGTGATGATTGGCTGAATAGCCTAGCGATCAGATGATGTTTTAGCAGTAAATCCATGAGGAGAATATTGCGCAATCAAGATAATAGGTCGTGTGTACAGGGCAGTAGGGGATACAAGTAAGGAAGCTTTTCTCAAAATGTGGTGAATCTTTAAGAAAACAAATAATTGATCACCGCTTTACTAAAACCCGGCAAATTTTTGCAAAGGCGAATATTTTGCTGTTGATAATTTGGAGAGGAAGAAAATAATGTTAAAAAAGAGTTTTTTATCAACTACAATGATTTTATTAGCTTTGGGTGGAGGGCTTGGAATGACTATTTCTCATGCGGTAGCTGGAACGGTTGCACGTGTAGCATCAAGTCAGGCGATTTTACGCACAGGTCCAGCGACAGCTTACAAAGTTATCACAACGGTTCCAACTGGAGCGAAAGTGCAAATTAATGGCTGTCTATCCAATAAAACTTGGTGTTTGCTTCATTATAATGGAAGGGATGGTTGGGCATCGGCACGTTATTTAAATGTCAACAATGTTCCTACAATTGCTTTGATACATATGGGCATGAAGCCAAGTTCTACGATAAAAGCACAAAGGGAAAAAGTAAAACAGGTTGTTTCCAGTTTTAAAACTCTTAGAGTGCCTCAAAAAACACAAAAAAACGTGCAAAAATTGTACAGAACAGATGTGATTATTGATTCCACGGGTGTAAAAAAAAGGGATGAACGAACAATTTTGAATCCATCACCAAAGGCACGCGGTGTGTCTGTAAAGCACGTGACTGCTTATAACCCCTTTTTTGCCGATGATGTCAATTTCAGAAATTTTGAACGGAATGAAACACGTTACCGTGTTGTGACCTATCCTGCTCCATAAAGATAAAAAAATCCAATGGTTATTGGGATGACAGGAACAAATACGGCAGCATAAGGTGCTTTTTTGCTTCATGCTGCCATTTTTGTTTAGTTTGCTGACTTAGGCTTTATCAAATTACGAGAAATGAGTAATTCAGCAATTTGAACTGCATTCAATGCTGCTCCTTTTCTTAAATTGTCAGCAACAATCCAGAAAGCTAATCCATTTTCAACGGTGATATCTTCACGAACACGGCTGATAAAGATATCATCTTCTCCAGCACATTCATAAGGCGTTATATAGCCGCCATCTTCATGTTTATCAATAAGTTGGCAACCGGGTGCATCACGTAGAAGGGTTTGTGCTCCATGGGCGCTTAGTGGTTTTTCAAATTCAACATGAACGGCTTCGGCATGACCGATAAAGACAGGAACCCGAACAGCAGTGGCTGTTAATTTGATCTTAGGATCAAGAATTTTCTTGGTTTCAACCACCATTTTCCATTCTTCTTTTGTATAGCCATCTTCCATGAAAACATCGATATGGGGAATGACATTAAAGGCAATACGTTTGGTGAATTTTTTTGATGCGATTGGGTCTGCAACAAAAACCGCTCGTGATTGTTCAAAGAGTTCATCCATTCCTTCTTTGCCAGCTCCGGAAACCGATTGATAAGTGGATACAACGACGCGTTTAATGATTGCAGCATCATGGAGAGGTCTTAAAGCTAATACAAGTTGAATTGTTGAACAGTTGGGGTTGGCTATAATATTACGCTTGGAAAATCCACCAATGGCTTCTGCATTTACTTCTGGGACAATCAATGGGATATTGGTATCGTAACGCCAAGTGGACGAGTTGTCGATCACAACACAGCCGGCAGCAGCGATTTTAGGGGCATATTCTTTAGAAATGCTTCCCCCCGCAGACATAAGGCAAAGATCCGTGTCAGAAAAATCATAAATATCAAGTGCTTTTACTTTTAAAGTTTTGTCACCATAAGAAACGGTTTGCCCTAATGAGCGCCGTGATGCCAAAGGTACCACTTCGTGAGTTGGAAAACCACGTTCTTCTAGAGTTGTGAGCATCTCACGACCAACATTTCCGGTTGCGCCGACAACTGCAACTTTAAAACTCATTTTTCCATACTCCTGTCCTTCTCCATTTTTCTTCCCTAGGCGAACCCTATGAGAGAGCGAGTTGTCCAGGAATATTAAATCATATTGTTGGTTTCAGAGGTTTTATTTTCATGTACACCAACTCTGATCGACGACAGAACGATTCTGGTCATTTTTGAATATACCATCCTCTTGGTGTTTAAGAACCAAAACAGCTTGATCATTTTATGCTAAGCTGTATGAATATCTCCTTGACAGTGCTCTAATCTAGTGAAGTGCTTATCTTCTGTCAATTGTTTCCTTGAGAAGTTTGAGATTTACTACGGTTGTATCACGCATTGCTTTACGTTTGTGAAATTTTTATCATATTTTCACGATAAATACTTTTTATATTGAGGTTCATTGAAAATGGTCGCTATGCTTTTTAAAGTGTCGTTTTTGCTTTGTGGTTTTCTCATTCTTACTTAAATAAACTCTTTCCATTAAAGGTTACTAAGGGCATTCATTTAAGAAATACTCACCAAAATTATAAAATAATGTGGTGTTTTCACACTACTTATAAATCAATTGTAAGATTGTCTTTTGTTTTTCAGGCTTCAGCACTCTGAAACCTTGCAAAAGCAGATATTCGATTTTACTCGGTATTCTATCATCATGATGGTATGAGGCATTTTCTTTTGTTGAGATATCAGTATGAAAGAAGGAAAGTGGCACATCCAATGTATCGGCTATTTTCTGTAAGCGTTCCGCTTCTGTATGATTCAACCATTTTTCGTATTTTTGGATTTGTTGGAAAGTCACACCTAAGTGGCTGCCTAATTGTTTTAAGGCATTTCCATTATTGTTCTTTGAAAGTGAATTTTCTTGCCAACAAAAATGTCGTTAAAATGTGGATTTTTAGCTTTCATTTTCAGGATTTCCCTTCTGGGTGCGAGCGCCATCGCATTGGTATTCCGGGTTCTGGAAGTACTGAATTCAAACAGTTTTTTGCTTTTAGTACCTATAGCACTTGGACGTAACAAAAATCCCCAGAATTCTTGGACATCCGCAAAGCAGGATCATTTTTCGCGTTTGAGTTTCTAGACCCTATTGATTGCTGCGTATACAACCAAAGCCACAAGCTTACTCGTAGGGCACTTTCCTTAAATCGTCAATCATAATTTAAGACAAGTTTGTTTGTTGTTCAATTTCTCCAATTGAAGCACAACAATTGCAATGTGTTTCCTTGTTTTGATGGGACATTATGAGAGTTTTACCTTCTCTTTTCTATAAGGTAATGGGCTCGTATCTTCACATTGAGAAGTAAAAAAATTTTTATTTGCTTCTTATAAAACGGGGTGATGTACGAATAAAGGACGTCCGAGATTAAGGAGTCAATATTCTCTTATGAACCATTTTGGAGCAGTATAGCATCGGGTGTTGGTAAAGAGAATGATGGTGTTGCCGTGTTACCAAATTACTTTTCTAGAACGAGCCAATATTGAAAAAACTGAGTCAAAAAAGAGTTCATCTTGATGAAGCAGTGTTTAATAATAGGTTGCTATAAAAAATAAATGAAGATTGTTTATTTTCTATATGTTGCTTTTTCACTATCCTGCAAAGGTCGTGCTTCTGAGGTAAGCATAATGGGAATACCGTCACGAATGGGATAGGCGAGATTTGCTTTGAATGAAATTAATTCTTGTGTTTCTCGATTCAAAGAGAGTGTACCCCCTGTGATTGGGCAGACCAGTAATTCGAGCATTTTAGGGTCAGTGGTTATTTTTTTCATGTTTTAGCATTCATTAGTTTAAATGGTAACATTCCCCTGTTTGTTTCATAAGGGAGCGTTCAGTCAAAGCGAGAAGAGTTTGAGCGCGGATTCCAATATCTGGAGCTTCGAGTAGAGCTTGTTTTTCTGCCGGTGTAAAGGGGATAAGAGCTGAAAAAGCATTAACCAATAGAGGTGTTGGTGCTTGTATGATACTGTTCCAATTATATTCTATTTCATGTATGGTGAGATATTTCTCAACAATGTTGAGGAGGTTTTCTCGATTGATATTTTCTACAACGTCTGATTCTTTTAAGTCTTTTATGTTTGATCGGATGAGAGCGGTTCGATAGGGTTTTGTGTTTACTAATTCTTGTTCTAAGGTGAAGCGGCAAACGCCTTGTAATATAATAAAAAGATGCCCGTTTCCCATTTCATTGTAGTTGGTAATACGCCCTATACAACCTATTTTGTAAAGTGGTATGGAGAGGCGGTCTGTGTCCGATGAAAGCGGTTGAATGATTCCTAATAAACGGTCAGATACCATAGCAGTTTCAACCATTTCGAGCGTTTCTGGTTCAAAAATGTTGAGCGATAAAAAACCACCTGGCAGTAAAAGCGCACCTTCTAAGGGAAAAAGAGCAATTTGTTTTGGTAGATCATTTTCGCAGTTGTAATGGACATTGCCCGCTTTCATGAGTATCCTTTAACCTTTATTTGTTGAAGTTTGGTATGTAAATAGCTGCAATTTATGACACTATTGAGAGACAAAAAACCTAGAAAGAAGAAAATCAACCCCTTGTGCGTTAAAATTATTATAAAATATTTTAAATCTTTACTCTTAAAAGATGTGAAACTCCGTGGTGAGGGTTGAATTGCGTAAGGGATGGTATTGCTTTGTAATCCTTTTGAGTGCGTGACATTTTGCAATTTTTCAAGTTATGTCTTTATTTACGGCCTCTGCAATTTTTCTCCTTAATTTCCTGAAGAATGGCCATCTATGATTTTCATAATACTCAAAAGACTGCCACTATTATAAGCCTTTGAAAACATCCTATGCAAGTCTAAAATTAGGGCATTCCAGTCATTTTGCTGATGACAGTGTGAAAAAGATAGTTTATAGGTGATGTATGTCGGAAAGAGCGTTATTGCTTCTTTCATTCTTTTGCGGGAGAGTGCAGACTGCAAACTTTCGCACCTGCCGCCGAAGGGGAAAAAAGCCCATAATCTCTCAGGCTCTGAGGACCGTAAAAGGAGAAAGGCAGATCTGGAAAGTCGGAATGATCCGCGCCGAAGGTGTAAGCGAAAGCTCTTTTCGCGAGTCTCTCAGGTTTGTGACAGAGGGGTGCATAGATGGCCACATCGTGTGGTTTTTGGCGCGACTTTGGAGATATTATGGGCACACTACAAGAATTCGAAACATCTTCTTTAAAAATACTTCCCTTACATGAATTACATGAGAAAGCTGGAGCAAAATTTGGTGCTTTTGCCGGTTGGCAGATGCCTTTGACTTATCCACTTGGAGTGATGAAAGAGCATCTTCATACGCGTGCTCACGCCGGCCTTTTTGATATTTCTCATATGAAATTGATTGCTGTTGAAGGACCACAGGCCATTGAATTTTTATCTTATGCTCTCCCTATTGATGCGGCATTGTTAAAGATTGGCCAATCACGCTATAATTATTTGCTTAATGAGAAGGCAGGCATTCTTGATGACCTTATTGTTACTCGTTTGGCAGAATGCCGTTTTATGCTGGTTGCGAATGCTGGCAATGCACAAGCTGATCTTGCTGAATTTGAGAGGCGTGCTGTTGGTTTTAAATGTCAAGTCATTGCTCTTGAAAGGGTATTACTTGCTCTCCAAGGACCAGAAGCGGCAGCTGTTATTGTTGATGCTGGCTTGCCTGGTAATGAACTGTTGTTTATGCAAGGATTTGAGCCACAACAAGATTGGTTTATAACGCGTTCTGGTTATACGGGAGAAGATGGTTTTGAAATTGCTCTTCCCATAGGACACGCGCATGCATTGGCTGAAAAATTGTTGAGTGATCCTCGTGTGGAGTGGGTTGGTCTTGCCGCACGCGATAGTCTTCGATTGGAAGCAGGGTTGTGCTTACATGGCAATGATATTACGCCTGATACTACGCCCATTGAAGCAGCATTGACATGGGCTGTTCCCAAAAGTGTTCGAGAAAAAGCGCAGTTTTATGGGGCGGAGGCTTTTCTTGAAGCTGTTCAGAAAGGGCCTTCTCATTGTCGTGTTGGTTTAAAACCACAAACCCGCCAACCCATTCGTGCAGGGGCGGTGCTTCTCGATGATAAGGGTAATCAGATTGGGGAGGTAACATCAGGTGGTTTTGGTCCTTCTTTTGATGGTCCTATAGCGATGGGATATGTCCCTGTTGGTTGGAAAATGGAAGGAACGGAAGTTTTTACGGAGTTGCGTGGTAAAAAGATTGCACTGTCTGTCCATTCACTTCCTTTTGTTAAACAACGTTATTTTAAAGGATAATTTTTATGTCTAAAACTTATTTTACACATGATCATGAATGGCTCAGTGTTGAAGGAGAAGTGGTTACTGTTGGGATTACAAACTACGCTCAAGAGCAGTTAGGTGATTTGGTTTTTGTCGATTTGCCGCAAAGTGGAACACAACTTTCTAAAGGAGATGCTGCTGCTGTTGTGGAATCGGTGAAAGCGGCTTCAGATGTTTATGCACCTCTTGATGGTGAAGTGGTTGAAATTAATGAAGCTTTGGCAAATAGTCCTGAACTGGTAAACCAGAAAGCCGAAAAAGAAGGTTGGCTCTGGAAAATGACATTGCAGGATGCAACGCAACTTGAAGGGTTGCTGGATGAGACTGCTTATAAAGTACTGATTGGATGAGTGCTATGTTGGAGCGTCATTTTTTTTCTCGCCATATTGGACTTCGTCCCGATGAAACACAAAAAATGCTTGATGTTTTAGAACTCGATTCCCTTGATACACTCGTTTCTCAAGCTGTTCCGAACTCTATCTATTTGGGGCGTTCACTTAATCTGCCAAAGGCTGCCAGCGAAGGGCAAGCCTTGGAAGAACTCTCCAAGATGATGGGGCGTAACCATGTGCACAAAAGTTTTATTGGGCAGGGGTATCATGGAACAGATATACCTCCTGTTATTTTGCGCAATCTTTTTGAAAATCCAGCTTGGTATACTGCTTATACACCCTATCAGGCAGAAATTAGCCAAGGTCGTTTAGAGCTTTTGTTTTATTTTCAGACCTTGGTTAGTGAACTAACGGGTTTGCCCGTTGCAGCTGCTTCACTTCTTGATGAAGCAACAGCTCTTGCTGAAGCCAATGCGGTGGCTGTGCGCTTTTTCCGTGAGAAAAAGACAAAGATTTCTGTTCAGAGTCTTTTGCATCCTCAGATTTTAAGTGTTGCAAAAACGCGTGCTGAAACACAAGGGATTCAGATTAGCCAAAATAGCGAAATTGCTTCTGATACAGCTGCGATTGTTTTATCTTGGCCAGATACAAAAGGCTCTTTTAATGATTACAGTGAAGTTATTCAGGAGGCAAAAACAAAAGGAGCGCTGGTGATTGTTGTTGCAGATCCTTTGGCACTTACTCTTATGGAACCACCAGCGCAATGGGGGGCTGATATTGTTGTTGGCTCTATGCAGCGTTATGGGGTCCCAATGGGGTTTGGTGGTCCTCATGCTGGTTATCTTGCGGTAAGCGAGGCTTTAACGCGTCTCATTCCAGGGCGTATTGTTGGTCAATCCTTTGATACGAAAGGGCGCGTTGGTTTTCGCTTAGCTTTACAAACGCGTGAACAACATATTCGGCGCGATAAAGCGACATCAAACATTTGCACAGCACAGGCTTTGTTAGCAAATATGGCAACAGCTTATGCTGTTTGGCATGGGCCGCAAGGTTTGCAGGAAATTGCTCAGCGAATTCACCATTTAACATGCCGTTTTGTTGCTGGTTTAGAAGCAGCGGGGGTTCATGTTGAAGGGGGAAACTTTTTTGATTGTGTGAGTATTGCTGTTAAAGGAAGTGCCAAAGAGATTGCTAACCAAGCAAAAATGGGTGGGCGTCTTGTTCGTATTCTTGATGATGACACGATTGCAATCAATTTTGATGAATTGTCAACGGAAGAAGATGCTTGTGCTTTAGCACAGATTTTTGGTGCACGATTAGTTGATCAAGTTTCTTCACGGCTTTTTGGTAAAAGGCGTGATGCTGCGTTCCTTTCACAGCCCTTTTTTCATGCAGTTCATTCAGAGACAGACATGATGCGCTTTTTGCGTCGTTTATCGGATAAGGATTTGGCATTAGATCGGGCAATGATCCCTCTTGGTTCTTGTACGATGAAACTGAATGCGGCAGCTGAGTTGATGCCCGTGAGTTGGTCTACGGTAGCAAATATACACCCCTTTGTTCCGAAAGAGAATGCTGTAGGTTATCAACAAATGATTAATCAGTTAAATGCGTGGTTGTGTGAAATTACAGGATTTGCGCAAGTTTCTTTCCAGCCAAACTCTGGTGCTCAAGGAGAATATGCGGGGCTTTTGGCGATCCGTCGCTATCACCAATCACGTGGTCAGCATCAACGCAACATTTGTCTTATTCCCGCATCGGCACATGGTACCAATCCAGCTTCAGCTCATATGGCAGGTATGGAAGTTGTTGTGGTGAAATGCTTGAGCGATGGCAATGTTGATATTGATGATCTCAAAGTGAAAGCGCAATTGCATAAAAACAAATTAGCCGCTCTCATGGTCACCTATCCTTCAACCCATGGTGTTTATGAGGAAAGCATCAAGGACATTTGCTCTATTATCCATGAAAATGGCGGACAAGTTTATTTTGATGGTGCTAATCTGAATGCACTTGTTGGGCTTGCCCGTCCGGCGGATATTGGGGCGGATGTTTGTCATATGAACCTTCATAAAACATTTGCCATTCCCCATGGTGGTGGTGGTCCTGGTGCTGGTCCGATTGGGGTGGCAGAGCATTTAAAGCCATTTTTGCCAGGTCATGAACAAGATGGGACAACATATGCAGTTTCAGCTGCACCTTATGGAAGTGCCTCTATTCTTGTTATTACGTGGATGTATATTCGGATGATGGGGGCTGATGGTTTAAAATATGCAACACAAATAGCAATCTTGAATGCTAATTATATTGCTGCGCGTCTTTCAAAGGCTTATTCCATTCTTTATCGGGGCAAGCATGGGTGTGTTGCACATGAATGTATTGTCGATACTCGCGTGCTGAAAGAGCAATATGGGGTGAGTGTTGATGATATTGCAAAACGTTTGATCGATTACGGTTTTCATGCGCCGACGATGTCTTTTCCTGTTCCTGGGACTTTGATGATTGAGCCAACAGAATCAGAGCCAAAAGCTGAGATTGATCGTTTCTGTGATGCTTTGCTCTTAATTGCTGAAGAAGCTAAAAAAGTTGGTGAGGGTGTTTGGCCAAAAGATGATAATCCATTGGTTAATGCACCGCATACATTGGTCGATACGGTAGACGATGCTTGGGCACGACCTTATTCGCGACAAGAGGCTGCTTTTCCCAATTCTTCTCTTGATCCAGCGAATAAATATTGGCCTCCTGTTTCCCGTATTGATAATGTTGCGGGAGATAAAATGCTCATTTGTTCTTGTCCGCCATTGGGAAATACGTATTAAATTATTTATCATATAACGGAAAAAGCCCGTACATTCCTATGCGGGCTTTTATTATTATTAGCTGGTATTCGTTTCTTACGAGGTTGTCTTTGTGATATTAGCTATGCCCTTAAAACAAAAGGATAATATTTGCGCTCTTTATTTTTCTCATGCCATTGCTTTTAAGCAGGAACTTTGATGAATAGAATGTTGGGGCATGGAGCACAGTAGGCGTATATTTGTCTGTCGTGGGGTCTTGTGTAAAAGGGCGCATAATACCATTTTCTACAGTGAAGATTTTAATCACTTTCCTTAAAGAGTTCTAAATGTAAATGCGTCTATAGCGGGAACCTAGAGAAGTCAGAATTTCGTTAGGGATGGTGTTGGCATCTATGGACACCTTTTCAAGTGTTTGGTGGGGTCCTATGAGTTCTACCCAATCACCTCGTTGCGGTTTTTTATCAAGATCGGTAGCGTCTACGACAGTGGAATCCATAGAAATGCGTCCAACGACAGGGAGTTTTTTTCCATTGAAATAAACCGCACCTTTATTTGAAAGAATGCGTGGCAAGCCATCAGCATAGCCGATAGAAATAGTTATAAGCGTGCTTGGTCTAGAGGTAGTGAAGGTTCCTCCATAACCAACAGGGAGTCCTGCTTCAATAAAGCGGCTTTGAATGACTTGGGCTTCAAGTTTCAAAACAGGTTTAAGAGGTGTTGGGTATTTCCCCCGCGGATCGATTCCGTAAAGTGCAATGCCTGGACGAACAAGGTCAAAATAAAAATCATTCCCAAGAAAAATACCTCCAGAATTAGCCAAGGAAACTTTGCAAGCAGGCAATTGTGCAAGGATGGTTTTTAAGGTAATCAATTGTGTATAATTGGATGAATGTGTTTTGTCTTCTCCATTTGCGAGGTGACTGAGAATATATTTTACTTCTGCTGCCTCAAAAATTGTGGGTTGTTTGATAAGTTTTTGAATTTCTTTTTTATCAAGTCCTAAACGGTTCATATTGGTATCAATTTGAACAATTGCGGGAAATCTTTTATTCTTTTTTTGACAGAGTTTTTGCCAGTCTTCGAGTGCATTCCAAGAGTTCAGAATAGGAATAATACCGGATTGTGCTACAAATTCTTCCGCCGTGTGTGGAAGTCCGTTAAAAAGGGCAATCGTGATATTTGATGGTAAAATATTTTTTAATTGGAGTGCTTCTTCGATTTTGGCTACAAAAAAAGTGCGGCAACCAGCTTGATAAAGCGCAGGAGCAATTTTGTTAACACCCAACCCATAGGCATTTGCTTTTACAACCGCGGAACATTCGATTGGAGCAACGCGTTTGGCTAAAGTTGTATAATTTGCAACAATAGCACTCACATTAATAGTTGCTACAGCTGTAAAAGGAAATGATGTATTTGCTTCATCATTAACGAATTTGTACATTTTAAAATCCTATCTCGAGTCAATGAGACAAAAAGTTCCCCTTATTATTTCATATAGATTTTTATGATATATGGAAAGGGTGCGCATACTATTTGCTATTGTTAAAATCATGAGCAATTCATATTGGAGTATGTGCTGTGAAAGCAATCTTTTGATATAAAATGCTTTCTTCTAGATACAATATGCAGAGTTGTGTTCCGGTGGTTTGTGGTTAGGTGTATGTTGATAAAGGCTCCTCACTCTTAAAGAAGTTGTTGAGAAAGCTCGATTTAGTGTTCATAATGAAGATTTTTCATTTTTTTGAGGATATCATTTGTAGGCGCTTTTAAGTTGAGAATTTTATGTGATGAGGATGATGTACATTATTGATTATGAGTTGCAAGTGAGGATGTTGTTGCGTGTGTTTCATTCTTAACTGCTTTCGTGCTTATTTTTTAGTTTTGAAACAAAAAATGTTAATTGCGTGATTTTTGTTTTAAGAGAAATATTGGCAGACAGGTGTATGGGCATTATATCATTTTCAAAATATGAGATTTAAGGTTCAATAAGAAGATAAGGAAGAGTTTATGGATATGTTTGCTCGTAATTTTCAGTCAAACATCAACGGCGGTTCATCAAACTTTCCGATTCCTGAAAATGTGTTCGCGCTCACTGTTCAAGAAGTTTATCACTATACAGACCGTTTGTTTAAATTTCGTCTGAATCGTCCAGAAAGTTTTCGTTTTCGTTCAGGTGAATTTGTTATGATTGGTTTGCCAAATGCAGAAAAACCAATTTATCGTGCGTATTCGATTGCAAGCCCATTTTGGGATGAACAGCTTGAGTTTTTTTCAATCAAAGTTCCAGGAGGACCATTAACCGAACATCTTCAAAAAATCAAAATTGGTGACACAGTTTTAATGCGTAAGAAGTCTACAGGAACATTGGTTCTTGATGCTCTTATTCCAGGAAAGCGTCTTTACCTTCTTTCAACAGGGACGGGGATTGCTCCCTTTGCAAGTCTTATCCGTGATCCTGAAACTTATGAAAAATTTTCAGAAGTGGTTCTTATTCAAACAACCCGTGAGCGGGATGAGCTTACTTATGCAAAAAATCTTGTTGTCTCTTTACAACAAGATCCGCTGATTAGTGTATATGCACAGCAGTTGAAATTTTATCCTATGACAACTCGTGAATCTTCCGAGCATATGGGACGCATCACAACAGTTATGGAGAGTGGGGCTTTTTTTGAAATGACGGGTTTGCCAAAAATTTCTCCTGATGAAGATCGGGTGATGATTTGTGGTTCCATGGCAATGTTAAAGGATTGCGCGAGAATGTGTGAATCCTTTGGTCTTGTCGAGGGGGCAAATAATGCACCTGCTACTTATGTTGTGGAGCGTGCTTTTGTAGGGTGAAAAGACAGTTGTGCTGCAGTATGTGCTAATGCACTAATCGATCCCAATTACATGTCGTGATAAGCTTTCTAGGAGCTGTCCAAGAACCACCAATACAGAAGACATTAGAAAGCTGGAGCCATTGAGGAGCATTTTTTTGTGTAATGCCGCCTGTTGGGCAAAAATTAATCTCAGAGAAGGGAGAGGATAAAGCTTGTACAAAGGCAATACCACCAGCTGCTTCAGCAGGGAAAAATTTAAGATATGAATAGCCGTTGTCTAATGCTTTTATTAATTTATTTGGTGTAACGGTACCGGGGAGAAAGGGGATTTCGCTGTTTTTTGCACAATCAATAAATTCGTTTGATAATCCAGGGCTTACGACAAATTTTGCTCCTGCGCGTTCAGCTTGTTCGTAATGCGCACTGTTGAGAATTGTTCCTTCTCCGACAGTTAATTCAGGAAGTTCTTGTGTAATTATTTTAATTGCATCAAGCGCATTTTTTGTTCGCAATGTAACTTCAATTGTTTTCAATCCGCCTTTGACAAGAGCGCGTGCTAGGGATATTGCACTTTGCAGACCGTCAATGAGTAAAACAGGTATGACGGTTTGTTCTTGGAGAAGTGATAAAGGGTGATCTATTTTTTGGCACGTAGTATTCTTTCTCTATGGAGATGGAATGGTCAGTATAGTTTGATTAAGCACAATATGTTAAAGAGTAGATGAATAGATCTTGAAATTGAATGAAACGCACGTTATGGCAAGATTATGGAAAAGAATTTTAGAGTTGCTGCTATTTATTGCTTTGCGGGTTTGAAGCATTATCGTCAATTACAAAAGCCTTTGCTGGATTTATGTCAAGCACAGGGCATCAAAGGTACCCTTCTTTTAGCACAAGAAGGAATTAATGGAACTGTTGCTGGTTCTTGTGATGCAATTGAGGCGCTGATCAGTTTTATTACAAATGAACCAGCGTTTCAAACGCCGGAAATTAAATATTCATGGGCATCAAAAATGCCTTTTCATCGCATGAAAGTGCGGTTGAAAAAAGAGATTGTGACAATGGGGGTTGAAGGTGTTGATCCGTTAAAAGTTGTTGGTACTTATGTAGATCCTAAAGATTGGAATGCCCTTATTCAAGATGAAGAGACAATTTTAATTGATACGCGTAACGATTATGAATATGCGATTGGGAGCTTTCAAGGAGCGATTGATCCGCGCATTAAAACATTTCGTGAATTTCCAGCATGGGTTCTCAAGAATGAAGCTGATTTAAAAAAGAAAAAGAAAATTGCTATGTTTTGTACAGGTGGTATTCGATGTGAAAAATCAACAGCTTATGTTCGTGAACTTGGTTATAAGCAGGTTTACCATTTAAAAGGTGGGATTCTGAAATATTTGGAAACGGTTCCAAAAGAAGAAAGTTTGTGGTGGGGAGAATGCTTTGTTTTTGATGAGCGTGTTTCTGTTAAACATGGTCTTGAAGAATGTGGGCGCGAATTATGTCGCGCATGTCGTTCTCCTCTTAATGCTGAAAGCAAATTATCACCTCATTATGAGGAAGGTGTTTCGTGTGATGCTTGTTACAGTGTGCGGAGTGAAGCTGATAGGAAGCGTTTTCGCGAACGTCATAGGCAATTTCAGTTATTAAAATTGCGTGCAATTGATTCTCATCAAGAGTCATAAGGATATTGTATTTTAGAGCTTAAAGCTTTGGCTTTTTTCTCTTGTTAAGAGAGAAAAGTGTTCAGTGTCAGTGGAAAAGTACTTTATCAGGTGGGGCGTTGTCTGGTTTTTTGTTTGCTGTGTAAATTTAAGCTGTTAACTTATAAATATACATTATCGTTGCGCATCTTGAATCAGATATCTTTAATCTTGTAGTGTTTTTTTATTTCAAACATTCTTAATTCCGAAACAGTAAAAACGGTGTAATGGTAGCTCAATGGAGGAGGGAAGCATAGAGGGGCGTGTGAATTGAAAATAAGTTTTAGAATGGATGAGATATGCGGTTAGTTAGTGAGCCATTTAAATGCAAGAGCAAGTGCAGTAGTGGGCTAGATAAATATAATGATAGTACGGGCTTATGATTTCATAAACATAAATATGATGGTTGTACCTAATGAATATTGGGTTATAGCTTCCATGGATTATGTTGGGGGATAGGATTAGGAAGCCAAGCAAAGAGATTTTCTTTAAAGCAAGGTTGTGAATGAACAGCAGGATGAAGTAGGGTTTTCGTGGAGATTAGATTGTATTAGGAGGTAAGGTGATTTATCTTCTCCAGAAAACTGTTGCTTTATTGCATCATCTTGTCTTTAAAAATTAAAAAATGTTTAAAATAAAAAAAATGATTGAAATGAAGAAGAATTGGTCTTATATGCAGTCTTGCCCAAATTCGCACGTGCCTGTGGGTGTCCGCTGGTTCTCAAATGGTGAGATTAACCGGTACGGTACCTGGAACTAACCGCTCCAGTCATTCTTACGGCCAACCGAAAGAGTGAGGACATCTTGAAGCAACGACGGTGCGGGCCTTTCTGGTGTCTTCCAGCTGTCCAAATGCTGGGATAACTATAGAGGCACACCTCATTGCCTTCAGTGCGGAAGTGGTTTTCTCAACTCCAATCAAAAAGGCAGATAAAGTAGAACAACGCAGTTTCTGCGCTGTTTTTTATTGCATGTAATGTTAGTTTCTTCTTGATTGTTAAAATAATCGGGGTGCTAATGGTGGTTATGTGTGTTTTGTCCTTTGGCTATTGGCGGCTCTATGCTGTCCAAGCATAGAGTAGGGATTTTGTTCCCTTGGGAGAATTGGTATGGCGACGCAACGTATTCGCGATTTTCTTGCAACACATCACTCTGAAGGTCCATTCTTAATTGTTGATCTTGATGTTGTCCGTGAAAATTATTTGAATTTTGAAAAAGCTCTTCCACAGTCTCGTATTTTTTACGCGATAAAAGCAAATCCAGCACCTGAGATTTTGAGTTTGCTTGCTTCTTTAGGCTCATCTTTTGATGCGGCTTCTGTTGCAGAAATTGAAATGGCTTTAAAAGCAGGGGCAACGTGTGATCGTATTTCTTTTGGGAATACTATTAAAAAAGAGCGTGATATTGCGCGCGCATATGCGTTAGGTATTTCGCTTTATGCGGTTGATTGTGTTGAAGAAGTAGAAAAAATTGCACGTGCTGCTCCAGGATGTCGCGTTTTTTGCCGCGTTCTTACCGATGGAAAAGGTGCAGAGTGGCCATTGTCACGCAAATTTGGCTGTGTTCCTGCTATGGCAGTTGATGTGTTACGTCGGGCGCATCAATTAGGCTTGCAAGCGTATGGTGTTTCTTTTCATGTAGGGTCTCAACAGACAGATCTTAGCGCATGGGATCGTGCTTTATCGGATGCGGCTACGGTTTTTGGTCGTTTGGAACAAGAAGGAATCTCGTTGAAATTGGTTAATATGGGGGGTGGTTTTCCAACGCGTTATTTGAAAGATGTTCCTACAGAACAAGCTTATGGTACGGCTGTTTTTGATTCATTGAAAAAATATTTTGGTAATCGTATTCCTGAAACGATTATTGAACCAGGGCGCGGAATGGTTGGCAATGCTGGTGTTATTCGCACAGAAGTTGTTCTTATATCCAAAAAAGCAGACAATGATAATGTCCGATGGGTTTATCTTGATATTGGAAAATTTAATGGTCTTGCCGAAACTATGGATGAAGCGATCCGCTATCCTATCGAAACACCTCATGATGATAAGGCAATGGAGCCTTGTATTTTAGCGGGTCCAACATGCGATTCGGCAGATGTTCTTTATGAAAAAACACCTTATCTATTACCTTTGTCTCTTACGGTGGGGGATGAGGTATTGATTCATGGAACTGGTGCTTACACAGCGACTTATGCATCTGTTGCATTTAATGGTTTTGAGCCTTTGCGATCCTATGTGATTTGAGATTTTCTTTATGATAACAAAGAGATAGTGGGGCGTGTGGCAAAGATGAATATGATTAATTTTCAAACAAAAGATGGTGCGTTTTTTACACTTACATGTGAGCAAAAATCTGACAAGCCGTATCGGGAACATTTACTTGATTTAGTTTTGGGAAAGGGACGTAAGCGTAAGTCATCAGAAGTTTTACGTCGCGGCCGGTTGGCTGCGTGGGGGCTGTCCTTTGTCGTTAAAAATGCACTTGGAGAACTTGTGGCCAGTGTACGTCTTTGGCATGTTCGGTTTAACAAGGGGCAACGTGGCACACAGCATGCTTTGCTTTTAGGACCTTTGGCTGTTTCAGCGGAATATTCCGGTATCGGAATCGGATCGGTTCTTATGCGGCATGCAATTGAAACGGCAAAAAAACTCGGTTATGGCGCTATTTTACTTGTGGGGGATTGTGAGTTTTATCAGCGTTTTGGTTTTTCAAGCAGCTTAACAAAAAATTTGGCAATGCCCGGCCCTTATGAAAAACACCGTTTTCAAGCGTTGGAATTGATACCAGAATATCTTTCCGCATGCCATGGCACTTTGGTTGCTAGTGGAGAACGAGAAGATTTGAGTCGTTTTCAGCATCATAAAGTAGCTTAAGGATTTTATTTTCCAACAGTGGTGGCATTGGGGGAGGTGTTCATTTTTATTCGTAGCAAGGTGTTTTTATGAGATACAAAGTTTTAGGATAGTTTTATTGCGTAGCGCAATTTTTCTTTCATTTGTGTTTTCATATCTTTGATAATTTCAATTGATTTACTAAAAACACCCAGTGTTTTGCATCGTTTTAAGATGATTTTGGCAAAGTCATTTATGTTATCTTTTATCGATATTTTTTACAGAGCTCTTCCAGTTGGTTTATGAGTGAAAAAATCTTTGATTGGAATCTAAGATGCAAGGCGAATAACAGTAGAAATTGTATAAAAATACGTTTTGAAATAACGGCATATTTTATAAATTATTGCGCATAGAGAGACAGGATTCTTTTGTGATTATGGATGCATCTATAACTAAAGTATCTAGGCGAGTTTGTACTTCTGGATTTTGTGAATCGAAATTGATTATCTATCAATAAAGTATGATACACTTAAGCATGTCCTTTGCTAAAAAATCTTTTCGTGCATTCAATGCATTAAAATGAGGGTAAATACTAGATTTTAATGGCTTGAACAACTGTGGATGCGCGTACTGACAATACGAGGTGCTGCTTTTGTGCTTAATAGTTTTGAATCCAGCCATGATAGGAAAAAAGTATAAGCATTGAGCAAAGTACACTGATCAATCTTATCGTTATGTTTAGAAAGATAAACACTTTGAGAATTCCTTCTTTGTACAATTTGAGGTTGTGTTGAAATAACAATAAGTAGTGGTGGAGAAGTTCTTGGTAGTGGGGTAGAATTGTCAATATCGGTTTCTTTGGAGCTAATAAAACAATAATTTACGTGTTTAAGAAAAGTTTTTCTGTGAAAACAAAAATGCCATCACAATATCCTTTATGATGAAGGTGCAAACGTTGTTCCAATGATTTTTTCTTGTCATGAGACCAGGAGTCAAAAAAATCCTAATAGAAATGGCTGCTTTATCTATACGGTGTAAGAATTTTAAAGCGCTTTAGATAAGGTAAGAGCTTTGTTTACTATAATCTAAAACTGTACAACTATTCATTGATAGGAGGGTAATTCTTAAAAGTACGCAACTATCTAAAATTTAAAAAATTTTGGTCAGGAAGAACCGTTCAAAATCAAATATTGTATCATATAGCATATATTTATAAGAGATAAAGTTATAGGGAATGGGAAGAAGCGATTAATTAAAGATAAAAAATATTTCTCGACTTTCATAAGGTCAAAATCAGTGACCGGGAGGGGTATCAGTGAGCGGTGGTATTTTTTTGAGAAAAACAGTCATGAACGTCAAAATGCTAAAGATAATAGTTATTATGAAGAAAATGTCGCTAAAAGCCATAACTATCGCTTGTATGCGTGCCATATTAAAAAGTTGGAAGAGAGCAAGAGCATGTGAATCAAAAGTTGCAGTTTTGAAGTACATAGTAAGGCTTGAAAGCATTTCAGTTGCTTGGTTGTTTCCTTGTTGGAGAGTTTCAGCTATTCGTTCATAATGTAGATCTGTGCGTTTCGTTATAAGAGTGCTGATAATAGCAAGTCCCACGGCACCACCAAGATTACGTGTGAGATTAAAAAGTCCAGAGGCATTTTGCATTCGTTCTGGAGGGAGTGATCCGAGGGCAATATTATTAACAGGAACCATACATAACATAACAGAAACGCCACGGAAAACTTGAGGCCAAAAGAGCTCCCAAAAATCCCAGTTGTCTGTGATGGAGCTAGCCATCCAGGTTCCTAACGCAAAGCCAAAAAGGCCTATTGCCATCATCAAACGTGCATCAATTCGTGCTGAAAGAAATCCAGCAAGGGGTGCGGTTAATAACATGACAAATCCTGAAAGAAACAATGTTTCTCCGATCATGAGGGCATCATAATGGCGGATTTGACTCAAATAGAAGGGATAAAGGTATGTGAGTCCATAAAGACCTATTCCAAGCACAAAAGAAAAAACTGCAGCGGTTGAAAAATTGAAGTTGGAAAAAGCTGAGAGATCAACAATTGGTTCTTTTGCAGTAAAAGCGCGCCAGAAGAATAAGACTGCAGACAAGATCATGATAATGAATGCGTTTAAAATCAGATTGTCATTTAGCCAATCATGACGTGCCCCTTCTTCTAAAATATATTCTAAAGTTCCTAAAAAAAGAGCCATAGAAATGAGACCTAACCAGTCAAATTTAGTCATTAAAGAGGGATCAGCTTTATCAAAATCAATCAATTTCCAAGCGAGAATTGAGATAATAACCCCACAAGGAACATTGATGAGAAAGAGCCAGTGCCATGATGAGATATGACAGAGGTAGCCTCCTACTGTTGGGCCAATGGTGGGCGCCAACGTTGCCACCAGCCCAACGATAGGGGTAACAATTGGACGTTTGGAAGGAGGAAAAAGTACATAGGAGGCGACAAAAACACTAGGAATAATACCTCCACCAATAAAACCTTGAAGTGCGCGGTACACAATCATCTCTTCAATAGATGTTGCCGTTGCACAAAGAACA